>DASVQS010000034.1:0-57668 GCA_036389015.1 Allosphingosinicella sp.
CTGCGCGAGGTCTATTTCTATCCCGAGCAGCTCAAGGGGCACACCGAGCGGGTGTACAGGCCGGGTCAATAGCGGCCTCCCCACCGCTTCGCGTCAGGCAGGCAGATCAGGACGCAAAGCCGTCGCTGGCCCGGATCAGCCCGTCGAGCACCGCCGGCTCGCTGAACAGGTGGCCGCCATGGACGATCTCGAGCTTCGCCTCGGGCCAGGCCTCGTGCAGATCCCAGGCGGCGGCGGGCGGAGTGCACATGTCGTAGCGGCCCTGGACGATCACCGCCGGAATCGACTTCAGCCGCCCGGCATTGGCGATCAGCTGGCCCTCCTCAAGCCAGCCGCGGTTGATCATGTAGTGATTCTCTATCCTTGCGACGGCGATCGCCACGTCGTCGCTCGTGAAATGCTCGATCGTCGCCGGGCTGGGCAGGAGGGTGACGGTCTCGCCCTCCCATCGGCTCCAGGCCTTGGCGGCGGCAAGCCGTGTCGATGGATCCGAATCGGTCAGCCGGCGCTGGTAGGCGGCGACGAGGTCTCCGTGCTCCGCTTGCGGGATCGGCGCCAGGAACTCCCGCCACTTGTCCGGATAGACCTCGGAAGCGCCGTAGCGGTAGAGCCAGTCAAGCTCATTCTGCCGGAAGGTGAAGATCCCGCGAAGCACGAGCTCGGTGACCCGGTCCGGATGGGCCTGCGCATAAGCGAGGGCGAGGGTCGAGCCCCAGGAGCCTCCGAAGACCATCCAGCGTTCGTGGCCCGCCCGCTCGCGAAGCCGCTCGAGATCGTCAACGAGATGCCAGGTGGTGTTGGCCTCGAGGCTGGCGTGGGGCGTCGAGCGGCCGCAGCCGCGCTGGTCGAACAGGAGGATATCGTAGCGCTCCGGGTCGAACTGGCGGCGGTGGTCGGGGCTGCAGCCGGCGCCGGGGCCGCCGTGAAGGAAGACGACGGGCTTGGCGCCCGGAGTACCGCAGCGCTCCCAATAGAGGCTGTGGCCGTCGCCGACCTCGAGACGACCGGATTCGTAGGGCTCGATGGCGGGGTAGAGGGTGCGTAGCTCGGACATGTGCTCTCCGTCTTCATTGTGTCCCGGCGAAGGCCGGGACCCAGGCGCTCTGCCGGCACCGCTGAGCCCCGGCCTTCGCCGGGGAACTAGAAGCTCATCTCGTCATAGATGCGCGAGACGTCGCCCTGCCACTCGCCGTGGTAGCGTTCGAGCAGCATCTCGGCCGGCGTCGTCCCGCGCGCGACGATTTCGCGCAGGGGATCGAGAAAACCGCTCTCGCTGTCGCCGGCGCCGTTGAGCCTGGCGCGGGCCTTGAGCCCGCCCTCGGCGATGGCGAGCACTCGCTCGCCGAGGTCGCGAAGGCTCTCGCCTCCCGGCGTGCGGGCTGCGAGGCCGAGCCTGGGCACCTCGTCGCGAAGCCGCTGGCGCTCGTCGAGCGACCAGTGCCTGACCTCGTCCCAGGCGGCGTCGAGCGCGGTCCGGTCGTAGAGCAGCCCGACCCACAGGGCGGGGAGTGCGCAGATCTTGCTCCAGCGTCCGCCGTCGGCGCCGCGCATCTCGAGGAAGCTCTTGAGCCGGACCTCCGGGAAGGCGGTCGAGAGATGGTCTGTCCAGTCGGAGAGCCGTGGCTTCTCGCCCGGCAGGGCCGACAGCTCGCCCTTGAGGAAGTCCCGGAAGGAGAGGCCGGCGGCGTCGATATAGCGGCCTTCGCGATAGACGAAGTACATCGGCACATCGAGCGCATAGTCGAGATAGCGCTCGTAGCCGAAGCCGTCTTCGAACACGAAAGGCAGCATTCCGGTGCGGTGCGGATCGGTGTCGGACCAGATGTGGCTTCGGAAGGAAAGGAAGCCGTTGGGCTTGCCTTCGGTGAAGGGCGAGTTGGCGAACAAGGCGGTGGCAAGCGGTTGCAAAGCGAGGCCCACCCGGAACTTCTGCGCCATATCGGCTTCCGAGCTATAATCGAGATTAACCTGAATGGTACAGGTGCGAAGCATCATGTCGAGTCCGAGGCTGCCGACCCGGGGCATGTGGCGAAGCATGATCTCGTAGCGGCCCTTGGGCATTCGGGGCAGCTCGGAGCGGCTCTTGTCGGGCCACATGCCGAGGCCGAGGAAGCCGAGGCCGAGCTTGTCGCCGACCTGCTTGACCTGGTCGAGATGGCGGCCCGCCTCGGCGCAGGTCTGGTGGAGGTTCTCGAGCGCCGCACCGGACAGCTCGAGCTGTCCGGCCGGCTCCAGGCTGACGTTGCCGTCCTTGCCCGACAGGGCGATGACCTTGCCGCCTTCCTCGACGGGCTCCCAGCCATATTCGGTCAGGGCGGCGAGCAGGTCGCGGATCCCGCCGGGCTCGTCATAGGAAGGCGCGCGATGGTCGGCCCGGCGATAGACGAACTTCTCGTGCTCGGTGCCGATCCGCCAGCCGTCCTCCGGCTTCTCGCCGCGGACGAACGGGGCAAGCAGGTCCTCGCGGCTCTCGATCGGCGGGTCCACGCGCGCGGTTTCGGTCCGGGTCGTCATCGCCGCCCTCTAGCGGCGGCGGCGAAATCCCGCCAGCCTCTTCCCGTTGCCGAACGAAACCGGAATGGATGAACTTCCGTCATTCCCGCCAAGACGGGAAATCGGTGCCTGGCACCAATTAGGACGACCAGTCGCCCGCCGAGCGCATCCATAAAGCGATAGCGGCGAGCGCGGCGGTGTCGGCCCGCAAGATTCGGGGGCCGAGACCGATCGGCCTGGCTTGCTCCAGCTTCCGGATCGCCGCCCGTTCCTCGTCAGTAAAGCCGCCTTCCGGGCCGATGAGGATCGCTGCCGGGCCCGGCGCGGCGGTGAGCGGTTCGCCTCCCGCTTCGTCCGCGAAGTACAACATCCGCTCCGCCGGCCAGTCGGCGAGCAGCGCGCCGAGCTTTCGCGGCTCGGCCAGTTCGCTGAGCGCGGTCCGCTCGCATTGCTCGGCGGCTTCGACGATGTGGGCGCGGAGCCGGTGGAGGTTGAGGCGCTCGACGATCGTCCGGCGGGTGATGACCGGGACGAGCCGGGCGACTCCCAGCTCGGTCGCCTTCTCGACCAGCCAGTCGATCCGGCCGCGCTTGATCGGCGCGAACAGAAGCCAGAGATCGGGGACAGGCTCGCGGGGCCGAAGATGACGGGTGACGGCGAGCGTGACTCTTCTTTTTCCGGCCTCGACTATGTGGGCAAGCCACTCGCCAGTATGGTCGTCGAAGAGCTTGATCTCGGCGCCCGGACCAAGCCGGAGGACGTTGCCCAGATAATTGGCGGGCGGACCATCGAGAGCCAGGCTCATGCTTTCCGAAAGCGGCTGGTCCACGAACAGGCGCGGAAGGCTTGCGGGCGGCCAGGCGGGGGTTGCAGGCATCGGCGCACCTAACCGTTCGCGTCGAGCGAAGTCGAGACGCCCCGTCGAGCGAAGCCGAAACACCCTTGCCCTCGGCTTCGCTCGGGAGCGCCCCTCGACTTCGCTCGGGGCGAACGGATAGGGTCGCGTGATGGCGAGCAGCTCCGATGACGACATCGTCCCCGATTCCGAGCGTCGCGGCCTGATCGGCGCCTTGCCGCGGCCGCTCAGGCCCTACGCCTCGCTGATGCGGCTCGACCGGCCGATCGGCGCGTGGCTGCTGTTCTGGCCGTGCGCGTGGAGCGTCGCTCTGGCCGGAATGGGGCCGAACGGCCCGATGCTGATCCTGTGGCTGGCGCTCGGCGCCTGGGCGATGCGAAGCGCCGGCTGCGTCTGGAACGACGTCGTCGACCGCGACCTCGATTCCAGGGTCGAGCGCACCCGGCTTCGGCCGCTGGCGAGCGGTCGAGCCAGCCTCGCGTGGGCCTGGGCGCTGCTCGCCAGCCTCTGCCTGATCGGCCTCGTCGTCCTTCTCCAGCTCGGCCGGACCGCCCAGATCGTCGCTCTCGCCAGCCTGGCGCCGGTGGCCGCCTATCCTTTCATGAAGCGGATCACCTGGTGGCCCCAGGCCTGGCTCGGCCTCGTCTTCTCCTGGGGGGCTCTGGTCGGCTGGCCCGCAGTGCGCGGCGAGCTGGGCTTCACCCCAATGATCCTGTGGGCCGGATCGGTCTTCTGGGTGATCGGCTACGACACGATCTACGCGCTGCAGGACCGCGAGGACGACGCTCTCGTCGGGGTGAAATCATCCGCGCTCGCTCTCGGCCGCCATGCCCGGGCTGGGGTGGCGGCCTGCTATGCGATCGCGCTCGCGCTCTGGGCCGCGGCTCTGTGGCGGGTTCGGCCGGACGGGCTCGCCCTGATCGCCTTGCTGCCGACGGCCGGTCACCTTTGCTGGCAGGCGGTCAGGCTTTCGCCCGACGACGGCGGCGACGCGCTGGCGAAGTTCCGGTCGAACCGGATGGCGGGCTTCATCCTGTTCCTCGCCTGCCTCGTCGTTGGCACCTCCTAGATTTAGGCGGGCTTCCACCCTAGGTGGTTGCAATGCTGAGTGTCCAAGAAGCCGAGGCGCGTGCCGCAGCGCTGGTCGAGCGTGCCGCGCGGGCCGGCGCCGATGCCGCCGACGCCCTTTATTACGCCAACGCCTCGACGTCGGTGCAGGTGCGCCTCGGCGAGCTCGAGGACGTCGCCCGCAACGAGGCCGAGACCATCGCCCTTCGCCTCTTCGTCGGCAGCCGCTCGGCGAGCGTGTCCTCCTCCGATCTCTCCGACGACGCTCTGGCAGCGCTCGTCGAGCGGGCCGCCGCCATGGCTCGCGAGGCGCCGGAGGATCCCTGGTCCGGCCTCGCCCCGGAAGACCGGCTGATGCGGGAGCCGGGCCCCGACGTCGACGGCGACGACGGCGCCGATCCCACGCCGCTCGAGCTAAAGCGCCGTTCGCTGGCGATCGAGGATGCCGGCCGAAGCGTCGAAGGGATCACCAACAGCGAAGGCGCCGGGGTAAGCGCGGGCCGAAGTCTCTTCGCCCTCGCCACCAGCCACGGCTTCTGCCGCGGTTACCCGACGACGGGCTATTCGTCCTCGGCAAGCCTGATCGCCGGCGAAGGCAGCGGGATGCAGCGCGATTACGCCTATCACAGCGTCCGCCATTATACCGAGCTCGACGATCCCGAGACTCTGGGCCGGCGCGCGGGCGAGCGCGCCGTCGCCCGGCTTGGACCGGCCAAGCTGCCGAGCGGGGCGATGCCGGTGCTGTTCCACCCGCGAGTCGGCAACAGCCTGCTCGGCCATCTGGTAAGCGCGATCGGCGGCCCCGCGATCACCCGCGGGACCAGCTTCCTTCTCGACAAGGAGGGGGAAAGCCTCTTCGCCGGGGGAATCAACGTCCGCGACGATCCGCACCGACCGCGAGGCCTTCGCTCGAAGCCGTTCGACGGCGAAGGGCTGCCGACCCGGCCGAGCAACCTCGTCGAGGCCGGGCGGCTCACCGGCTGGCTCCTCGACAGCGCCTCGGCACGGCAGCTCGGCCGGGCGCCGACCGGCCACGCCCTGCGAAGCTCCGGCGGAGCGCCCGGCGTCGGAGTCACCAATATCCACATGGAGCCGGGATCGGTGACGGCGGCGCAGCTGATCGGAGAGGTCGAGCGCGGAGTCTACGTCACGCAATTGATCGGCCAGGGCGTCAATCCCGTCACCGGCGACTATAGTCGCGGCGCCTCAGGCTTCATCATCGAGCAGGGCAGGCTCGGTCCCGCGGTCGAGGAGATCACCATCGCCGGCAATCTCCTCGACATGTTCGCGAACCTCGCCGCGGCCGACGATCTCGAGTTCCGCTACACCGCCAACGTGCCGACCCTTCGAATCGACGGAATGACGGTGGCCGGTGCTTGAGGCGGTCTCGGCGATCGTCCGCGAGGCCGGGGCGATCGCCGCCGGCCGCTGCGGCACCGATTTCGGCCGCTGGGAAAAGGCGCCCGGCCACCCCGTCTGCGACATCGACCTGGAGGTCGACGCCTTCCTTCGCGAGCGGCTGACCGCGCTCGATCCCGAAGCGGGCTGGCTGTCGGAGGAGACGCTCGACCTGTCCGACAGGATCGAGCGGAAGCGGCTCTGGGTGGTCGATCCGATCGACGGCACCCGCGACTATCTGCGCGGCCGCCCGGGCTGGTGCGTGTCGGTGGCCCTGGTCGAGGAGCGAATGCCTTTGATCGGAGTCCTCGACGCTCCGATGCGGGGCGAGCATTGGACGGCGCGAAGGGGCGGCGGCGCCCGGCGCAACGGTGAGCTTCTGAGCGTCAGCGGCCGGACCGTATTGGCCGGGGCCCGAGTCCCGGCCGACCAGCTGGCGGAGCCCGATCGAGACCTCGTCGCCGTCGCCCGGCCCAATTCGATCGCGCTCCGAATCGCCCTCGTCGCCGCCGGCGAGGCGGATCTCGTCGCTACTCTCCGATGGGGCTTCGAGTGGGATATCGCCGCCGCCGCGCTGATCGCCGCCGAAGCGGGCGCGACGGTGAGCGGGGCGCTCGGCCAGCCGCTCGCCTTCAACAGCGCCAGCGGCGAGGCGTTCGGAGTTCTCGTGGCCACCCCCGCCATCCATGCGGACGCGGTCGAACGGCTTCGGGAACGGGCGATGGACCTGGTCTGAGGTCTGACGGACGTCTTCGTCGCGCCGGCCAAGGCCTTCGCAGCGAGCGTTTCGGTTCCGCCGTCTCGGGTGCTAAGAAGCCGCCAGGAGGATATTCCATGAAGCTTCGGCTGCTCGTTCCGACCCTCGCCGCCGCCGCTCTGGCCGGGATCGCGCCGCTGAGCGGCCAGGAACCGGCGCCGGCCTTATTGTCGGAAGAAGGCGGAACCGTCCTCGGCACCGAGGAGGATCGCTGGGCCCGGATGACGGTCCCGGTCAATATCGGAAGCGAGGGGCCCTTCGCTTTCGTCGTCGATACCGGCGCCGAGCGGACGTCCATCGCCCAGGAGCTGGCTCGCGATCTCCGGCTCGGCCAGGGCCGTCGCGCCCGCCTGCACAGCATGACCGAGGTCAGCCAGATCCAGACCGTGCTCATCCCGGCGCTCGAGGTCGGCGGCCGCAGCGTCCGCGATATTCACGCGCCCGCCCTCCAACGCCGCTACATCGGCGCCGAAGGGATATTGGGGGTCGATTCGCTCCAGTCGCAGCGCGTGTCGTTCGATTTCGTCCGCCAGCTGATGACCGTCACCAACAGCCACAGGCGGGAGGAATCCTGGCCGGCCGACACGATCGTCGTCACCGCCCGGAACCGGCTCGGCCATCTCGTGCTGGTCGACGCGTCCGTCGACGGTCAGAAGGTCTGGGTTATCCTCGACACCGGTGCGCAGACGACCGTCGCCAACAACGTGCTTCGCCGCAAGCTCGAGCAGAAAGGGCGGCTGAAGACGACGATTCCGGTCATGCTGCAGAGCGTCACCGGCGGCCAGATGCTGGCCGACCAGACGGTGGTGAAGCGGATCCGCCTCGGCGGGATCGACATCAACGACATGCCGGTCGCCTTCGCCGACGTTCACCCCTTCGCCAAGCTCGGCCTCAGCGATCGGCCGGCCCTGCTGCTGGGAATGGACGCCCTGAGGCTGTTCGACCGGGTCTCGGTCGATTTTCCGAACCGCCGGGTGCGGCTGCTGGGGGGCTCGAGATCGGCGCTCGAAGGCGGCCGGTTCGCGATGAAGCCCTTCGTTGCGGGCAGGACCTAGGAGACCCGCGGCACCTTCAGCCTCGGAATGTCGATCTTGGGACAGCGGTTCATCACCACCTTGAGCCCGGCCGCCTCGGCTCGCTCGGCGGCTTCTTCGTTGATGACGCCGATCTGCAGCCAGACCGCCTTGGCGCCGGCCGCGATCGCTTCGTCCACGGCCTCGCCGGCGGCCTGGGGACGGCGGAAGATGTCGACCAGGTCGATCGGCTCGCCGATCTGGGAAAGCTCGCGCCAGACATATTCGCCGTGGACGTGCTCGCCGGTGATCTGCGGGTTCACCGGAAGGACCCGATAGCCCCGGTCCTGAAGGAACTTCATCACCCCGTAGCTCGGCCGGTCGGGCCGGTCGGAGGCGCCGATCATGGCGATGGTGCGGGTCGAGGCGAGCAGCTCGTACAGGTCTTCGTCGCGGGTGAGGGGCATGTCAATTCGCCCGCGCGTCGGTGCTTGGGAACCCGATCAGCCCGTAAATCAGAAGTGACAGTCCGACGAAGATCAGCGCAATCGAGAACAGCATCATTTTCTCTCTCCGAGACACTCTCTCACTCGGGCCACCGCCAAACGGCCGAGTCGGATATGGGCTTCGTTACTCAACGCCGGGTTCGGCGTTTCGTCTCCTACAATTTCCCGAGCAAGCTTGCATCGCTCGTCGTGGCCTGCCTGCCTTGAATCCATGAGAGTGCCCGCCAGCGCGAACAAACCCGCGATCGTTGTGCTGAGGCCCAGCGTGATAAACAGTTCCCGCCGGCCTCTTCCACCGGAAGGCGGTGCGGCATGCGTCGCGGAAGCCCTGCCCATTCACTTTTCATAACAAATGATTTTTGCAATTCCAATCACCGCTAAGCGACGGCGAGCGCCGCAAGCAGTCGAGCTCCGATCGCAGCAAAGGCCGTCGCCGCCTCGCCTTCGCCGGCGGCGGGTGGGATGCCCGCGTCCGAATCGCGCCGGATCGACAGCGTCAGCGGGATTCGCCCGAGGAAGGGGATCGCCATCACTTTGGCCGCCGCTTCCGCCCCGCCGGCGCCGAACGGGTCCGACACTTCGCCGCAATGGGGGCAGGCGTAGCCCGACATGTTCTCGACGAGGCCGAGCAGGGGCACGTCCATCTTTCGGAACAGGTCGATGGCGCGGGTGGCGTCGATGAGGGCGAGGTCCTGCGGAGTCGAGACGATCACCGCTCCGGCGGGCTTCCATTTCTGAATGAGCGACATCTGGATGTCGCCGGTGCCGGGCGGGAGATCGACGATCATCAGCTCGCGATCGTCCCAGTCACCCTCCATCAGCTGGCCGAGCGCGCTCGCGATCATCGGCCCGCGCCAGGCGAGCGCGGTGCCGGGCTCGACCAGCTGGCCGATCGACAGCATCTTCACGCCATGGGCGTCGACCGGGACGATCCTCTTCTCGTTGAGCTCGGGGCGGTCGAAATTGCCCATGATCCGGGGCAGGGACGGGCCGTATATGTCGGCGTCGACCAGCCCGACCTTGCGGCCGGAGCGGGCCAAGGCGACGGCGAGGTTGGCCGCGACGGTCGACTTGCCGACTCCACCCTTGCCGCTGCCGACGGCGATGATGGTGCGCTCCACCTTGTCCGCGGTCATCGCGATCCGGACGTCGCTCACGCCGGGGACCCCGGCCAGCGCGGCGCGGATCCGGCGCTCGAGCGCGGCTCGCTGGTCGGCGGAGAGCCCGCCGACGTCGAGAACGAGGCTGGCAATTCCGTCCCGCAAGCGCGGCGCCGCGATGCGACCGGCGGCCTCGGCGACGGAGGCCAGGGCGGGGGTGAGGGGATCGGCCGCGTCGCTCATCCGCCGCAGATAGGCGGTGCGGAACCGCTTGCCACTGTTTTTCCGCCCGAGCGCTACCTATAAAGGCGTATGGCAAGATTTTTCGGGTGGGGCGCGCGTCTCGGCGCCATGATGAACGAGAATCGCGGAGGCCCCTGGGGTCCCTCGGGCGACGGCGGGTCCGGAGACGGCGGCGGCGGGCCGCGCAATCCCTGGGGCCAGCCGCCGCGCAAGCGCCGGACCCCCGGAGTCGGCGCCAATGTCGGCTCGATCGACGATTTCCTGAGGCGCAGCCGCGAGAAGTTCGGTGGCCGCTTTCCGCATCAGGAAGGCCGGCCCTACTGGCTCTACGGCCTCGGCGTCTTCCTTCTGCTGTGGCTGCTCTTCACCTGCTTCCACCTCGTGGGGCCCCAGGAGCGCGGAGTCGTCACTTTGTTCGGCAAATACAGCCGGACGGTGCCCAGCGGCATCGCCATGACCCTGCCGCTGCCGATCGAGCGGCTTCAGAAGGTCGACGTCGGCCAGATCCGCACCCGCGACATCGGCTCCCCCGACGCCTCGCAGGAGAATCTCATCCTTACCGGCGACCAGAATATCATCGATCTCGCTTATTCGGTGAGATGGACGATCCGCGACCCGCATCTCTACCTCTTCCAGATCAACGACCCCGAGGCGACGATCGCCGAGGTCGCCGAAAGCGCGATGCGCGCCGTCCTCGCCACCGTCTCGCTCGACGACGCGATCGGCGCCGGCCGAAGCGACATCGAGCAAAGGGTCTCGATCGTCATGCAGCAGGTGCTCGACCGCTACGGCGCCGGGGTGAGGATCGAGGGCATTGCGATCAAGCAATCCGATCCGCCGGCGGCGGTCAACGATGCCTTCAAGGAGGTGTCGGCGGCCCAGCAGGAAGCGCAATCCTACATCAACCAGGCGCGTGCCTATGCCCAGCAGCAGACCGCCCGGGCGCAGGGCGACGCCGCCGCGTTCGACAAGGTCTATGCCCAGTACAAGCTTGCGCCCGAAGTCACCCGGCGGCGCATGTATTACGAGACGATGGAGCGGGTCCTGTCCAAGGTCGACAAGACGGTGATCGAGGCGCCCGGAGTGACCCCCTATCTTCCGCTTCCTCAAGTCCAGCGCCAGCCGCAGGAAGGAGCGGCGCGATGAGCCCTTCGCTTCGCAACCCGCTCCTGATCGCTTTCATAGCGATCGCCCTGCTCGTCCTCGCCGGAAGCACCTTCGCGAGCGTCCCCGAGACCAAGCAGGCGGTGGTGGTGCGCTTCGGCCAGCCGAAAAGGGTGATCAACGCTTATCATCCGGGGGTCGATTTCGGCCGCACCGGCGCGGGCCTGATCGCGCGCTGGCCGTTCATGGAGCAGATCGTCTGGATCGATAAGCGCATCCTCAGCATCAAGATGGAGCGCCAGCAGGTGCTCTCGACCGACCAGCTGAGGCTCCAGGTCGACGCCTTCGCCCGCTACCGGATCGTCGATCCGCTGCAGATGTACGTCTCGGCCGGGACCGAGGACCGGGTCAGCGACCAGCTGAAGCCGATCCTCGGCTCTGCGATCCGCAACGAGCTCGGCAAGCGCCCGTTCGCCGCCTTGCTCAGCCCCGAGCGCGGCCAGCTGATGGCCAACATCCAGCGGGCGCTGGACCGGGTCGCCCGCCAGTACGGCGCCGAGATCGTCGACGTCAGGATCAAGCGGGCCGATCTTCCCGAAGGCACGCCGCTCGATTCCGCCTACGGACGGATGCGCACCGCTCGCCAGCAGGAGGCCGGGGCGATCCGGGCCCAGGGCTACAAGCAGGCCCAGATCATCAGGGCCGAGGCGGATGCCGAGGCGGCGAGCACCTATGCCGAAGCCTATGGCAAGGATCCGGATTTCTACGCTTTCTACCGGGCGATGCAGAGCTACGAGACGACCTTCGCCCCGGGCGAGAACCAGGGCCGGTCGAGCATCATCCTCTCGCCGGACAACCAGTATCTGCAGGAGTTCAAGGGGAAGAACAGGTAGGGAGGGGCGCGGATCGGCCGCTTCCCGGCGAAGGCCGGGATCCAATCGTTCCGCCGTGCCGCTGGACCCCGGCCGTCGCCGGGGAACGCTTTGCAGGCTCAGGAGCGAATCTGGAGGTCGAGGCTATTCAAATCCGGTTCAGCCGCACCAAATACAAGTGTAATCGATCGACGACGCCCGGATTTGCTCGACCGGGCCGGAAGCAATGAGGAGAATGCAATCGTGCGTTACGTCTATGGCCTCTCGGCCGCCATTCTCTTGGGCGGAGCCGCCGCCACGCTGACGGTGGGCCCCGTCGGAGCCCAGACCGCCCAGAACGAGCCCGGAGCCATGTCCGCCGCGGCGCCCCGTGCCGGCGCCCCGATGAGCTTCGCCGATCTGGCCGCCCGGCTCCAGCCCGCCGTCGTCAACATCTCGACCAAGCAGTCGCTCCAGGTCAGCCGGAGCCGCCAGGTCCCGCAGGGCTTCGAGGATTTCTTCCGCCAGTTCGGAGTGCCCGTTCCCGACGGCGGCGACGATGCCCCGGTCACCCAGCGCGGCGGCTCGCTGGGCTCGGGCTTCCTGATCTCGTCCGACGGCTATGTGGTCACCAACAACCACGTCGTCTCGCCCGCGCGCACCGGAGCGACCGTCGAGCAGATCACCGTCACCCTCTCGGATCGCCGCGAGTTCGAGGCCGAGCTCGTCGGCCGCGACACCGCCTCCGACCTCGCCCTGCTCAAGATCAAGGGGAACAACCTGCCCTTCGTCCGCTTCGGCGATTCCAAGCAGGTCCGGGTCGGCGACTGGGTGGTGGCGATCGGCAATCCGTTCGGCCTCGGCGGAACGGTCACCGCCGGAATCGTCTCGGCGCTCCACCGCAATATCGGCGCCGGCACCTACGACCGCTACATCCAGACCGACGCTTCGATCAACATGGGCAATAGCGGCGGCCCGATGTTCGACCTCAACGGCAATGTCGTAGGGATCAACACCGCGCTGATCTCGCCGACCGGGGGCAATGTCGGAATCGGCTTCGCCATTCCCGCCGAGCAGGTCTCCCCGATCATCGACTCCCTGCGCAAGGGCCAGCGGCCGCAGCGCGGCTATATCGGAGTGAGCCTGCAGGCGCTGGACGAGGACATCGCCGCATCGCTCGGAATTCCCAAGAACCAGGGGGAGCTGATCCGCTCGGTCACCCCTGCCGGGCCCGCCGCTCGGGCCGGAATCCAGCAGGGCGACGTCGTCGTCAGCGTCGGCGGACGTCCGGTGACGCCCGACGAATCGCTCGCCTACCTGGTTTCGCGCCAGCCGATCGGCTCCCGCGTGCCGATCGAGATCTTCCGTGACGGCCGGCGCCAGACGGTCAACGTCGCCATCGGCGAGCGGCCGACCGAGGAGGAGCTGGCGCGACTCAACGGCATCGAGGACGAGACTCCCGTCCGCGAGCCGGCGGAGGCCCAGCAGTCGACCAGCCAGAAATCGGCGCGTGAGAGCCTCGGGGTCACCGTCCAGACCCTCACTCCGGAGATCGCGCGCTCGCTCCGGCTCAACGACGCCAATGCACGGGGCGTCGTCATCGCCTCGGTCAACCCGAGCAGCGACGCCGCCGCCAAGGGCATCCAGCCCGGAGACATCATCCTCTCGATCAACCAGCGCGCCACCCGGACGCCCGAGGAGGCGGCCGCGGCGGTCGCCGCGGCGCGGTCGGCCGGCCGCAACAGCGTGCTGCTCCTGATCCGCCGCGGCAACACGCCTCCCGCTTATTACGGGATCGCCCTGGCGGGGCGGTGACGACCTTGCCTCCCCATCGCAGAGCGATGGGAGGGGGACCACCCGAAGGGTGGTGGGGGTCCTTCGATACGCCGCTTCGACGTCGCTCAGCGGCTACTCAGGACGAGCGGAGAGCAAGCCTAGACCGCTCATCCTGAGTAGGGACTGAGCCTGGCGAAGGCCCGTATCGAAGGGACCTCCACCAGGCTTCGCTTGGTCCCCCTTCCCCAGGTTTCGCCTGGGCAGGATTTTGTGTCCTGCTCCACATCGGATAGGGCGGGAGCGCAACCGGGAGCTCCTGCATGGACGACGACAATTCCATCTTCATCGGCCTCGGCGGCGGTCAGCCCCAGCGGCTGATGCTCAAGCGCGCCAACCGCCACGGCCTGATCGCCGGAGCGACCGGCACCGGAAAGACGGTCACTCTCCAGGGCATGGTCGAGGGCTTCTCACGCGCCGGGGTGCCGGTCTTCGTCGCCGACGTGAAAGGCGATCTCGGCGGAATCGCCATGGCGGGATCGCCGATGGGCAAGCTTCACGAAGCCTTCTCCGCCCGCGCCGCCGAGATCGGCGATACGGACTGGGCCTATGGCGACAATCCCGTCCAGTTCTGGGACCTGCTCGGCCAGCAGGGCCATCCGATCCGGACCACCGTCTCCGAGATGGGACCGCTCATGCTGGCCCGGCTGATGGATTTGAACGAGGTCCAGGAAGGAGTCCTGACCATCGTCTTCCACGTCGCCGACAAGGATGGGCTGCTCCTCCTCGATCTCGACGATCTCCAGGCGATGCTCGCCGATTGCGCCAACCGCGCCGACGAGCTGACGGTGACCTACGGCAACGTCTCGAAGGCGAGCGTCGGCACCATCCAGCGCTCGCTCCTCCAGCTCCGCTCGCAGGGCGGCGACAAGTTCTTCGGCGAGCCCGCGCTCGACATCGACGATCTCATCGGCCTCGACGACCGGGGCCGAGGCCTCGTCAACATCCTCGCCGCCGACCGCCTGATGGCCTCGCCCAAGCTCTATTCCACCTTCCTGCTGTGGCTCCTCTCCGAGCTGTTCGAGCAGCTTCCCGAGGTCGGCGATCCGGACAAGCCCAAGCTCGTCTTCTTCTTCGACGAGGCGCACCTGCTCTTCAGCAGCGCGCCGCCGGCGTTGCTCGAGAAGATCGAGCAGGTCGTCCGGCTGATCCGCTCCAAGGGCGTCGGGATCTATTTCATCACCCAGAACCCGATCGACATTCCCGACGCCGTCGCCGGCCAGCTCGGCAACCGGGTCCAGCACGCGCTTCGCGCCTTCACGCCGAGGGACGAGAAAACGGTGCGCTCGGCGGCGGAGACGTTCCGGGCCAATCCGGGAGTCGACGTCGCCACGGCGATCACCGAGCTCAAGGTCGGCGAGGCTCTCGTCTCCCTGCTCCAGGCCGACGGCTCGCCCTCGCCGGTCGAGCGGACCCTGATCCGGGTGCCGGGTTCCCGGGTCGGCCCGGTGACTCCGGAGGAACGGGCGGTGCTCATCCAGACGGACGCCATCGCATCCAGATATGACGAGGCGATAGACCGGGAGTCCGCTCAGGAGCTGCTCGCCGCCAGGTCGAGCGAGGCGCAGGCGGCCGCGGCCGAGGCGAAGGCGAAAGAGGAGGAGGCCAGGCTCGACGCCGCCGAGGCCAAACAGGCGGAGAAGGAGAGGGTGA
Organism: Allosphingosinicella sp.; assembly: GCA_036389015.1. Classification (GTDB taxonomy): domain Bacteria; phylum Pseudomonadota; class Alphaproteobacteria; order Sphingomonadales; family Sphingomonadaceae; genus Allosphingosinicella. The sequence continues at coordinate 14,876 of DASVQS010000034.1, forward strand.
TCGCCGAGCGCGAGGCCGCCCGCGCCGCCAAGGAGGCCGAACGCGCCCGGATCGCCGCGGAGCGTGAGGCGGCGCGTCAGGCCCGGGAGGCGGCCAGGCCGAGCTTCACCGACAAGCTCGTCCAGTCTGCCGCCCGGTCGGCGGCGAGCTCCGTCGGCCGCCAGGTGGCAGGCCAGGTCGGGGGGCGATTGCTGAGGGGATTGCTCGGGGGATTGTTCAGGGGGCGGTAGCATCCTTGCCTCCCCATTCGCGAAGCGGATGGGGAGGGGGACCACCCGGAGGGTGGTGGAGGGGTAATCGGCGCAGGCTCCGGCCGTCTAGCACTCGATCCACCAAGTCCTGCGCCATTACCCCTCCACCATGCTTCGCATGGTCCCCCTCCCATCTGGCGATGGGGAGGCAAAGGCTCGTCTCAATCTCCTTGCCCCTGTCGGCCGCACCCGCGAAGGTGCCCGCCTGGCAATCGGGAAGGCGAACGCATGGCGGCTGAAGGTACAGTTCGGGAGCTCACCGTCCGCGCGGTCCTGCTCGGCGGGATCATCACCCTCGTCTTCACCGCCGCCAACGTCTATCTCGGCCTCAAGGTCGGGCTGACCTTCGCGACCTCGATCCCGGCCGCCGTCATCTCGATGGCGGTGCTTCGCTGGTTCAGCTCGTCGACCGTCCTCGAGAACAATATCGTCCAGACCGTCGCTTCGGCGGCGGGCACCCTGGCTGCGATCATCTTCGTGCTTCCGGGCCTGGTCATGATCGGCTGGTGGCAGGGCTTCCCGTTCGTGACGACCGCCGCCATCACCATGCTCGGCGGGATATTGGGCGTCTTGTTCTCGGTGCCGCTGCGACGGGCGCTGGTCGTCGACAGCCCGCTTCCCTTTCCCGAGGGGCGGGCGGCGGCCGAGGTCCTCCGGGTCGGATCGCGGACGGAGGAAGGCGCCGATGAGAGCTCCAAGGGGCTGTCGGTGCTGCTCTGGGGAAGCCTCGTCTCGGCCGGGTTCGCGATCCTCACCCAGACCAAGGCCGCCGCGGCGGAAGCAGCCGTCTATTTCCGCGCCGGCTCGGGCGCCACCGGGATTTCGGGCGGCCTCTCCTTCGCACTGATGGGCGTGGGCCATCTGGTCGGAATCTCGGTCGGCGTCGCGATGTTCCTGGGCCTCGTCATCGGCTGGTGGATATTGCTCCCGATCCTGACCGCTTATTATCCGCTCCCGGGCGGGCCGGAGGCGTGGGCGGGCGCGATCTTCACCCGGCATGTGCGCTTCTTCGGCGCCGGAGTGATCGGAGTCGCCGCGGTCTGGACGCTGGTCAAGATCGCCGGTCCGGTGCTCGGCGGGATCCGCTCGGCGATGGCGGCGAGCGCGGCCCGGCGCGGCGGCCAGGCGCTCGCGCTGGAGGAGCGCGACCTGCCGATCGCCATCGTCGGCTTCGGCTCGCTGCTCATGCTTCTGCCGATCGCCTGGCTGCTGTGGTCGGTGATCGCCGGCGGGCCGCTGGCCGGATCGGCGGCCCTGCTGATCGCCGGAGCGCTCGTCTTCATCCTCGTCATCGGCCTGATGATCGCCGCCGTCTGCGGCTACATGGCCGGACTGATCGGAGCGTCGAACAGCCCCGTTTCCGGCATCGGCATTCTCGCCGTCGTCGCCGCTTCGCTGATGCTGGTCGGCCTGTTCGGCCGCGACACCGCCCCTGGAACGTCGGAGGCGCTGGTCGCCTATGCGCTGATCGTCACCGGAATCGTCTTCGGGATCGCCACCATCTCCAACGACAATCTCCAGGATCTGAAGACCGGCCAGCTGGTCGGAGCGACGCCCTGGCGCCAGCAGGTCGCCTTGGTCTTCGGAGTGATCTTCGGCTCGCTTGTGGTGCCGCCGGTGCTTCAGATCCTTTATTCGGGCATCGGCTTCGCCGGGATGCCCGGCGCCGGCCCCGACGCCTTGCCCGCCCCCCAGGCCGCGCTCATCTCCGCGCTCGCCAAGGGCGTTCTCGGCGGCGACCTCAACTGGACGATGATCGGCTACGGAGCTCTGACCGGCGTCGGGCTGATCCTCCTCGACGAGGCGCTCGGCCGGGCGAAGATCCTGCGCCTCCCGCCGCTCGCCGTCGGGATCGGCATCTATCTGCCGATGGCGGCGATCCTTCCGGTCGTGATCGGAGCGGTGATCGGCTATTATTACGACCGCTGGGCCGACCGCACCGCCAGGCCCGAGTTCGCCCGACGGATGGGCGTGCTCACCGCCACCGGCCTGATCGTCGGCGAGAGCCTGTGGGGCGTGGTCTTCGCCGGGTTGGTCGCGGGCTCCGGAAGCGACGCTCCGCTTGCGCTCGTCGGCGAGGATTTCGAGCCGTTCGCTTTGGCCGGCGGGACGATCCTGTTCGTTCTGCTGGCGGCGTGGCTCTATCGAAGGACGATGAAGCTGGCTGCCTCCCCATCGTAGATGGGGAGGGGGACCATCGAAGGTGGTGGAGGGGTGACCTGGCGAGGCCTCATCGGGTCACCCCTCCACCAGGCTTCACCTGGTCCCCCTCCCCACGGCTTAGCCGTGGGGAGGCAAGTCAGCTTTTCCCCTCCAGCCAGTTCGTGATCTCCGGCAGCTTCGTCGTCCGCACCCGCACCCGGTCGCGGATCGAGGCGATGGCGACGTCGACCCGGCCGCGCGACTGCGCCGTCATGTAGCGGGTCGCGAAATCCTCGAGCTTGGCGACCATCGCCGGGTCGGCCGAGCCGCCGCCGAGGCCGGCGAGGAAGCGCGAGCGCGACGAGATATCGACCAGCCCCTCGACCTTCTCGCGGTTGCGCAGCGCGAAATCGAAGGCGAGGTCGGGATGCTCCTCGGCCACCGCCGAGATGATGGCCGAGCTCGTCGTCGCGCCCGGCTCGTCGGTCAAGGCGAGGTCGAGGGCGCGCTGGGCGAGCGCCGGATCGGCGGCGCTTCCGAGCAGCCGGTAGAGCTGGGCCTTGACCAGCGGGCTTCGCTCCGAGCGCGCCTGCGCCCTGAGGCGCTCCCAGCCCGCGGAGTCGACGTTGCGGGCGGTGACGGCGAGGATCGTGCTCCGCAGCGGTCCGGCCGTCGCCAGCGGATCGCCGGCGGCGAGTCGGCGATTGGCCTCGCCGACGACCTTCGGGTCGCCCATCTCGCCGAGCGTGTCGATCAGGTCGGCCCGCAGAACGGGCACGGTCGGCGACTCGCCGGCCTTAGGCGCCCAGCCGATCCGCGCGAGCACCGGCGACAGCTTGGCCGAAGCGTAGCGTGCGATCATGGCGCGGTGGGCGGGATCGCTCTCGTACATCTTGTGTACGCTGCTGAGGATGGTCGCGGCCCGGCTCCACACCTGCGGATTGGCGCCGGCCGGGATCCTGTCGACCATGTCGAGCGCCTCGGCCGCGGACTGGTAGCCCGCGAGGCCGAGCCCCCAATTGTCGGCGAGCAGCCCGATCTGGTCGATGGGCTTGAGACTCGGGAAGCTGGCCGTCAGACGTTCGAGCAGTGCCGGCGAATAGAGCGTGCGGTAATAGCCGGTCTGGCCGCTGTTGACGACGACCGGGCTGCAGCCGGGGACGCTGAGCGTTCCGGCGCCGCCGCTGACCAGAGTGCGGACCTCGGTCCCGCCCACGGTCGAGGCGATCACCGGCACCCGCCAGGCCTTGCCCGCCTGGTCCTTGCGGTCGCGGCTGAACTCGGCCTGGCGAAGAGTCACCGCCGTCTTGCCGCCGCGGCAGGTCGCATCGTCGACCCGGATCAGCGGAACGCCCGGCTGGAGCGTGAAATCATGGGCGATGGCCGTGACCGGCTTGCCGGCCGCGCGCTCGACCGCCCGCCAGAGATCGCCGGTCTGGGTGTTCCCGAGCCGGTGGGCGCGGATATAATCCTGGACTCCGCGCCGCCACGCGTCCTCGCCGACATAATCCTCGAGCATCGTGATCACCGCCTCGCCCTTCTGGTAGGTGATCGCGTCGAAGGCCTGGCTGATCTGCTCGACGGTGCTGATCCGCTGGACGACCGGGTGGGTGCTCGAAACCGAATCGAGGCCGATCGCCGCTTCCCGGCCGGAGACGGTGCCGAGCTCGGGATCCCATTCCGGGTGCAAAGCGGTGGTCGCCTTCGTCGCCATCCACGAGGCGAAGCCCTCGTTCAGCCAGAGATCGTCCCACCACGCCATGGTGACGAGGTCGCCGAACCACTGGTGGGCCATTTCGTGCGCGGCGACCTCGAAGATGCGCTGGCGCGTCCCCTCGGTGGTGATCGCCGGATCGACCAGGAGGATCGATTCGAACGAGAAGATCGCGCCCCAATTCTCCATCGCTCCGAAGAACTGGCTGCTGCCGGGCCCGGCGACGTTGTCGAGCTTGGGGAGGGGGTAGGGGGTGCCGAAATAGTCGTTGTACCAGGGCAGGATCTTCGCCGAGCTCTCGAGCGCCCAGCGCCCCTTCTCGCCGTCGCCGCGCTTGGTGACGACTCCGACCTCGGTGTTGGCCGAGGTCCTGGTGATCCGGTCGAACTCGCCGACCGCGAGGAAGAGCAGGTAGCTCGACATGGCCGGTGTCGTCTGGAAAGTGACGACCTTGGTGCCGTCGGAATTGGTCTGCACCGCCGCCTGCGGCATGTTGCTGATCACGTCGTCGCCGGCGGGAACGGTGACGTTGAGATTGTAGGGGGTCCGGAATTGCGGCTCGTCCCAGCCGGGGAAGAAGCGGCGGGCGTCGGGCGCCTCGAATTGGGTGAAGAGGGCGCGCTTCTTGCCCTGGTCGCTTTCATAGTCGAGCGCGAACAGTCCGGCCGCCTGGGTGTAGATCTTGCCGGTGTAATTGATCGTCAGCCGGTACTGGCCGGGCGCGATCCTTCGCGCGAAGCGGAAGGTGGCGGTCTGCTTGTCCGAGTCGACGTCGATCTTGCGCGGGTTGAGCGCGAGCGGAGCGCCGGACCCGCCGCCGAGAGAGACGCTGTCGAAATCGAGGTCCGCCGCGTTGAGGGTGATACTGTCGGTCGCCTGAAGGACCCGGATGTCGATGTCGACCCGGCCCGAGAAGCGCAGCTTGGCCGCATCGGGCCTGGCCGAGATCGTATATTGGAGAGGCCTGACGGTGGCCGGCAGCTGGGTCGGGATCCGGGCGGCTTGCCCGGCCTTCGCCTTTGGCGCGGCGGCTTGGCTGCGCTCGGTGGTGCCGGCGAGTCCGGCGAGGGTGAGGGCGAGAAGGGACACGGTGGCGAAAAGGCGCATGGAGGACTCCCGGTGGGACGTGGCAGCGCTCCTGCGGGGGCGCTCCAACCTTGTCAAACTCAGTAGCCGAAGATCGGTGCCGCCTTGTGGCCTTCGAGGACGTGGGCCCGAAGCCTGGCCGGCTCCCAGAGGAGCTCGACTCCGGCCTCCGCCTGGCGAATGAGAGAGACGATCGCCTGGTTGACCGGCGCCTCGCGCCCCAGCCGCTTCGCCAGGCTCACCACTTCGCCGTTCAAATAAGCAATTTCGGTCGGCCGTCCGGCCTTGAGATCGTCGGCCATCGACGAGCGCGCCCGGGAGTCGATCTTCTGGATCCTGAGGAACAGATTGTTGAAGATGAAATCGGGCGAGGCGATCACGTGCGGGAGAAGCCTCGGCGGGACTGGGCCGATCTTCGCCGGCTCGATCCCGGCCGCGTCGAGCAGGCCGAGCGCCTCGACGATCGATGCGGCGACGACCCGGCGATAGTCGCGGACCTTGAGCTGCTCGAGCAGGGTCCGCCCGGAAAGCGCGTTGACCGCATTGTTCAGGTTGATGAGCAATTTGCCCCAGGCGATCGCCGCCATGTCGGTCGAGAGCCGAAGCCGCGCCGGCCCGTCGCCGATCCGCTCCGCAAGCGCTCGCAGCGCCGGCACGTCCTCGGCGAGCAGGTCGCCGGCGACGCCCTTGTGGAAGCGGCCGTGGCCGAGGCCGGCGACGTTGTAGGGCACCATTCCCGCCACCGCCTCGAAGCGGCCTTTGAAAGCGGCCCTCAGGTTCTCGACGTTGCTGACTCCGTTCTGGAAGCTGACGACCAGCGTCCCATTCCTGGCGTGGCGGGCGATCTCCTTCGCGGCCGCCTCGGTACCGGTGCTCTTGACGCACAAGGCGATGATGTCGGCGTCGGCGAGAGCGGCGGGCCGGGTCGAGAAATCCACCTGCTCGGGCGCCAGCCGCACCCGCCAGCCCGAATAATCGGTGAGGGTGAGCCCGTTCTCCCCGATCTCCCGCCCGATCCGCTCGCGCCCGACGAAGGCGACCCGAACGCCCGCCGCCGCCCACGCCCCGCCGACGAAGCAGCCGATCGACCCCGCTCCGAATATCGCGACGTTCATGGTCGCCTCGTGCGTGCTTCGAGACGGCATTTCGCCAAGCTCAATGCCTCCTCAGCATGAGCGGATAAACTCCTCCGTTCGTCCTGAGGAGCGGCCGAGCCTGGCGAAGCCCCGTCGCGAAGGGCCATTCTCACCCCCGCCCGCGATAGCCGGGGACGTCCTGGGCCGGCACCCAAAGGCCCCCGGGCGGCTCGCCCGACTGCCAGAAGACGTCGATCGGAATTCCACCGCGCGGATACCAATAGCCGCCGATTCGAAGCCACAACGGCTTCATCTCCTCCACCATCCGCTCGGCGATCCCGACAGTCACATCCTCATGGAATCCGCAATGGTTGCGAAAGGCGGCGAGGAACAGCTTCAGCGACTTGGATTCGACGATGGTCTCGCCCGGCGCATAATCGATGACGAGATGGGCGAAATCGGGCTGGCCCGTCACCGGGCAGAGCGAGGTGAACTCCGGCGCCGTGAAGCGCACCAGGTAAGGCGTTCCCGGCCGCGGATTGGGCACATAGTCGAGCTTCGCCTCCTCCGGCGAAGCCGGAAGGGGGCTGGGACGGCCGAGATGGGTGAGGTCCATGGCGGCTGCTTTACGGGAGGCGGCCCGGCAGGGGAAGGCGCAGTCATTTCGGCGAAGCCCGGAATCCATGAACAGCGGAAGTGCCTAATTTCGGACCGCCATGTTGTGATGGGTCCCGGCCTTTGCGGGGATGACTCGAGGCTCATATGTTCTTGACTTGTCCGCATTTTCGCGGCGGCGGGTTGCCGGGGTTTCCTTGTGGACACGATCGCTCCCCTCGGGGACCGCCCTTTCTCTGCGTCCGGCGCGGCGCTTTCTCTCGATAGGGCTGTCCCGCCCGCCGCCGCCGGCTGGGAGGCACGCCGCTTCGCGATAAATGAAAAACGGGCGCTGTCGCGTCCAGGTCGTCCACTTCGTCCGAATCCGAACAGCCACGGGGGCCGATCCCGCGTCCACTTCGTCCACTTTGACTCGCCCCGGACCCGTGTCATAGCTCGCGCCATGAAGAAGATCCTCCTCGCCGCCTCGCTCCTGGCCTTCGCCACTCCCGCCCTCAGCCAGAATGCCCCGGCCGCCAAGGAGGCCGAGGCGCCGATTCCGGCGCCGCTCGTCTCCGTCACCCGGCACACGGGCACCTTCGGCGGCCAGCGCGTCGCCTACACCGCCACGGCTTCCGAAACCTATCTCAAGGCCACCGACGGCACCCCCAAGGCCAGTATCTTCTCGGTCGCCTATGTGAAGGAGCCGCGCGATCCGAACCGGCCCGTCGCCTTCCTGTTCAACGGCGGCCCGGGTTCGGGCTCGGTATGGCTGCACATGGGCGCCTTCGGTCCGAAAAGGGTGGCGATCCCCTCCGACGCGCGCGACGACGGGGCGCCGCCCTTCCCTCTGGTCGACAATCCCGACAGCCTGCTCGACACAGCCGACATCGTCTTCATCGATCCCGTCGGCACCGGCTTCAGCCGTGCGCTCGGCAAGACCGAGGCGAAGGAATATTGGGGGGTCACTCAGGACGCCAAATCGGTCGCCGAGTTCATCCGAATCTGGCTCGGCGACAACGGCCGCTGGAACTCGCCCAAGTTCCTCGGCGGCGAGAGCTACGGGACGACCCGCTCGGCCGCCGTCGTCAACCAGCTCGAAGGCGCTTTCAACGACGTCTCGCTGAACGGAATTATCCTCATCTCCACGATCCTCGATTTCGGCGCCCAAGCCTATGTGCCGGGCAACGAGATGCCCTACATCCTCTACCTCCCGTCGATGGCCGCGGCCGCTTTCCATCACGGCAAGGCTCCGGCCGATGCCGGCAGCCTGGAGGCTTTCGTCCAGGAGGCGCGGGACTTCGCCGGGGGGGGCTATGCCGCCGCCTTGTTCAAGGGCCAGAAGCTTCAGGGCGAGGAGCGGGCCGCGGCCCGCCGGCGCCTCGCCCGCTTCACCGGCCTCTCCGAGCGCTTCCTCGAATCCGCCGACCTGAGGGTCAGCGACCAGCGCTTCTACAAGGAGCTGCTTCGCGACCGCGGCCTCGCCATCGGCCGCCTCGACGCCCGCTATACCGGCCGCGATTACGACAATGCGGGGGAGACACCCGACAACGATCCGAGCTTCTACGGGATCGACGCCGGCTACACCGCGGCTCTCAACGCCTGGGTCCGCGACGGCCTCCGGTTCCGTACCGACCGCCAATATTCCACCATCGGCGGGGTCGGCGACTGGGACTGGGACCTCAAGGACCAGGACGGCGACGCGAAATACTATAAGAACGTCGCCCCCTATATCGGCCGGGCGATGCGCGAGAATTCGGGGCTTCGAGTGTTCGTCGGGCAGGGCTATTTCGATTTCGCCACGCCCTTCTTCGGCGCCGAATATTCCCTCTCCCGAACCGGCATTCCGCAGGACCGGGTCGGCTATCATTATTACGGCTCGGGCCACATGATGTACGTCCGCGATGAGGACCGGGCGAAGCTTTCGAGGGATATAAGGGAGTTCATCCGGGCGCGATGACGGTTCGTCGCCCCAGCGAAGGCTGGGGCCCCGGCGGGTGAAGACTGCCGCCACCTTTCATCCCCTGGGGGCCAGCCTTCGCTGGGGCGACGCTGGACATCGCCGCGGCGGCGGGACAAGGGGGGAGGGTCCTTGCCGCCGCCGGAGTAGCCGATGCGTCTCGCCCCGTTTCTCGCCCTCGTGCTTGCGGCCTGCGCGACCGTTCCGCCGCCTCCGACCCCTGCCGAGCGCGCCGAGCGTTGGTGGGGGGACGTCTCGGCCCTTGCCGCCGACGCCATGGAGGGTCGCCTGACCGGGACCCCAGGCTACCAGCGCGCCGCCGACTACGTCGTCTCCCGGCTGAAGGAGATCGGCCTCGAGCCGGCCGGGACGGACGGCTTCTTCCAGCCGGTGGCGTTCGAAGAGCAATATGTCGACGCCGCCGGATCGAGCGCGGCTCTGGTCGCGGACGGACGGCGGACTCCCCTCGCAATCCCGGACGAGATGATCATCGGCCGCGGCGACGGTCGGCGGCCCGCGCGGATCGACGCGCCCCTGGTCTTCGTCGGCTACGGGCTTCACCTGCCGGAGGCGGGGCATGACGATTTCGCAGGCGTCGATCTCAAGGGCAAGATCGCGGTCGTGATCAGCGGCGGCCCCGCGAACATCTCCGGCGCGCTCAAGGCCCATGCCCGCCGCGACCGGGCGAGGTTGCTCTCCGAGATGGGCGCCGCCGGGCTGCTCTCGCTAACCACCGCCAAGGCGGTCGAGGTGCCCTGGTCGCGCTCGATGGCTCAGGCCGGCCAGTCCGGGATGTATTTCGCCGACCCTGCCCTGCGCGACGTGAAGACGGAATTCTTCAGCGCCAGCTTCGCCACCGAGGCGTCCGGGAAGCTCTTCGCCGGCTCGGGCCACAGCTTCGCCGAGCTTTCGGCGCTCGCCGACGAGTCGAAGCCGCTGCCCAGGTTCGACCTGAAGCCGTCGCTGAGCGCGAAGGTCGCGATGCGGCACCGGCCGGTCACCTCGTCCAACGTCGTCGCCCGGCTGCCCGGCAGCGATCCCCGGCTCGCGGCGGAGAACGTCGTCTTCTCCGCCCATCTCGACCATCTCGGAGTGAGCGCGCCGATCAACGGCGACGGGCTCTACAACGGCGCCATGGACAATGCCGCGGGAGTCGCGGGGCTGCTCGACATCGCCCGAAACTACAAGGCGCGGCGAGCGAAGCCGAAGCGCTCGCTGCTCTTCGTCTTCGTCACCGCCGAGGAGAAAGGGCTGCTGGGCTCGCGCTACTTCGCGCTTCGGCCGACGGTTCCGAAGGGCTCGATCGTCGCCGACATGAATTTCGACATGGCTTTGCCGATCTTCCCGCTGAAGAGCGTGACCGCGCTCGGCGCCGACGAAAGCAGCCTCGGCGACGTCGCCGCCGAAGTGAGCCGGGCCCAGGGCCTGCCGCTCGTGCCGGACCCCTTCCCCGACCGCAACGCCTTCGTCCGTTCGGACCAGTACAGCTTCATCCGCGAGGGCGTGCCTTCCCTCGCCTTCAAGTTCGGCTTCGGCCCGAAGGACCCGGAAGCCGAGATCGAGCATCAGTGGCGCTCAACCCGCTACCACGCGCCGTCCGACGATCTCTCCCAACCGGTCGCGAAGGCGGATGCGATCCGGCTCCACGATTTCGTCGCCGAGCTCGGGCTCAGGGTGGCCAACGCGCCGGAGCGCCCGAGCTGGGGGGCGCAGAGCTTCTTCCGGCGGTTCGCGAAATGAGGGCCGTCGCGATCTTGCTTCTCCTGGCCGCTCCGGCGGCGGCGCAGCAGTCGGCGCCCTTGCTCACCGCCGCCGAGACCCAGGCGCTGGCCGGAGAGCTTTCCGGTGCGTCCGCGAAGCGGACGGTGCAGGCCCTGTCGCTCAACCACCGGATGCGCGGCTCGGAAGGCTACAGGGCCGCCGCCGAGCTGATCCGCGATCGCCTGCGCGACTATGGTCTGAAGGAGGTCGACATCATCTCGCTGCCGGCGGACGGCAAGATCGTCTACGGCACCCAGCTCTCGCGCCCGGCCTGGAATGCGAGCTTCGCGGAGCTTTGGGAGCAAAGGCCGGAAGGGGGGCGCTGGCAGGATTCCGAGCGAATTGCGTCCTGGGCGGACCAGCCGATCACGCTCGCCCAAGACAGCGTCGGCGGCCGCGCCGAGACGGATCTGGTCGATGTCGGCGCTGGTACCTCCGCCGCCGATTATTCGGGCAAGGAGATCCGCGGCAAGCTCGTCCTCACCTCGTCCCAGCCCGGGGACATCGCCCACCTCGCCGTCACCGAGCGCGGCGCCGCCGGCATCGTCTCTTGGGCCCAGAACCAGAAATCCGCCTGGTGGGGCGAGGACGAGAGTCTGATCCGCTGGGGCCATCTCAGCACCTGGAACGACCCCACTTTCGCCTTCATGGTCTCCCCGGCCCGGGCCCATGCCTGGCAGGCCCGGCTCGCCAAGGGCGAGGCCGTGCGCCTGCGCGCTGAAGTGAAGGCGGGCCGCAGTCCCGGCGCCTATCTCATCCCCACCGCGATCATCGCCGGCAAGGACCGCTCGAAGGAGATCGTCTTCTCCTGCCACCTCGACCATCCCTCGCCCGGCGCCAACGACAATGCCAGCGGCTGCTCGGGAATCCTCGAGATCGCCCGCACCCTCCAGCGGCTGATCGCCGAAGGGCGGTTGCCGCAGCCGAAGCGGACCTTGCGCTTCATCTGGCCGTGTGAGGTCGAGTGCACCATCGCGCTGCTCAACGCCCGGCCCGAATTCGCCCGGCGCACGCTGGCGACCATCCATCTCGACATGATCGGCGGCAATACCGACGTCACCCACGGCACGCTCAAGGTGGAAGGATCTCCGCCGAGCCTGCCCAGCTTCGTCGGCGACGTCGGCTTCGCCATCGGCCGCTGGGTCGACGAGCAGTCGAGCCGCTACGCGGATACCGGCGCGGCGGCCTTCCCCCTGCTCGACCCCGAGGGCTCGAAGAACCCGCTGCACGCGAAGATCGGCGGCTTCTCGGAAGGCTCGGACCATCAGGTCTGGGCGGAGGGCAGCTGGCGGGTGCCGGTCATCTACCTGGCCGACTGGCCCGACGTCTACATCCACACCAACAAGGACCTGCCGGGCAATCTCGACTCCACCAAGATGAAGCGGGCGATGTTCATCGCCGCCGGTTCCGGCTGGTATCTGGCGAACGTGGATTCCGGGGATCAGGGCGAGTTGAGGGAGGTCCTGTCGAGCGAAGCGGCCGTGCGCGGGGCCGGGCTCGCGCGACAGGGTCTCGGCTCCGATCCGGGCGTGGAGCGCGCTCTGCTCGACGGACATCGGGCCGGATATGAGGATGCGCTGAGCCGCTCGGTCGGGCGCTTCGACCTGCCGCTGCTCGAAATCCTTCCAGAGGAGGGAATGGTTCTCCGGGGCGTCGGTGAGCCGGCCTCGAGCCCCGGGGGAATCGTGTATCGGCGCGATTCGAAGCTCAAGGGGCCGATGGACGGCTTCGGCTACTCATGGTTCGACGACCATTTGAAGCAGGCCGGGCTGGAAAGTCCGGCCCTGCTGTCGCGCCAGCCCGCGTGGGACGGCCCGAGCTTCGGCTACGAGACGCTCAACCTCGTCGACGGCCGCCGCAACGTCCGGCAGATACGCGACGAGCTGGCGGCGACGGTCGGGCCGGCGCCGGTCGAGGAGGTGGCGGCCTATCTCGCGGTGCTGGAGCGGCTGGGCATCCTCCGGCGTTAGGAGCAGCGATGGAATCGCTTGTCACGACCGAATGGCTGGAACGGGAGCTCGGCGCCGGCGACCTGAAGGTGATCGACGCCACCCTGTTCCTCCCCGGCGAGCCTCGCGACGCCCGCTCCGAATATGAGTCCGGACACATCCCCGGCGCCGTCTTCCTCGACTTGGAGGAGGTGTCGGACAGCTCCAATCCGGTGCCGCACATGGTCCCGCCCGAGCCCAAATTCGCAAGCCGGATGGCTTCGCTCGGACTTCGCGACGGCCAGCGCTTCGTCGTCTACGATAACAGCCCGCTGCACAGCGCCGCCCGGGCCTGGTGGATGCTGAGGAGCTTCGGCGCCCATTACGTCGCCATCCTCGATGGCGGCCTTGAGAAATGGAAGGCCGAGGGGCGGCCTCTGGAGAGCGGCCGGCCGCAGGTGCGGCACGGGCATTTCAGCCCGAGCTTCGATGCCGCGGCCGTCGCCGACAAGGCGGCGGTGGCCGGCCTGCTCGGGGATGGCCGCCACGAGATCGTCGACGCTCGCGGCGCCGGCCGCTTCAGCGGCGAGGAAGCCGAGCCCCGGCCGGGAATGGCGTCCGGCCACATCCCCGGCTCGAAGAACCTGCCGCAGGGCAGGCTGTTCAACGCCGACAACAGCTGGAAGCGCGGCGCTGCCTTGCGGGCCGCCTTCGATTCGGCGGGGGTGGATCTCGACAAGCCGATGGTCGCGACCTGCGGCTCGGGCGTCACCGCCTGCGTCCTGTTGTTCGGAGCCCACCTGCTCGGCAAGGAGGATGTCCGGCTCTACGACGGCAGCTGGTCCGAATGGGGCGCCGATCCCGCGACTCCCAAGGCGACGGGGGCGGCGTGAAGGACCGGCGGCCGGACACCAAGCTCGTCCACGGCGGCCGCCGCGAGGAGTGGCGCGGCCGCCTGGTCAACCCGCCCGTGCATCGCGCCTCGACGATCCTGTTCGACAGCGTCGCCGAGATGCGCGCCGCCGCGCCGGAGTTCGGCAAGCCTTATTACGGCCTCCACGGCACCCCCACCCAATGGGCGCTGTCGGAGGCGCTCACCGGGCTCGAGCCTGGAGCGGCCGGGACGATGCTCTATTCCTCGGGCCTCGCGGCGGTGACGGCGGCCTTGCTGACGGTGCTTTCGGCGGGCGACGAGCTCCTCATGACCGACAGCGTCTACGGTCCGACGCGCCGCTTCTGCGACGGTTTCCTGAAACGCTACGGAGTGACCACGCGCTATTACGATCCGGTCGTCGGGGAAGGCATCGCGGCGCTGATCGGCGAGCGCACCAGGGCGATCTTCCTCGAAAGCCCCGGCTCGCTGACCATGGAGGTCCAGGACGTTCCCGCCATCTGCGCCGCGGCGAAGGCGAGGGGGGTGGCGACCCTGCTCGACAACACCTGGGCGACTCCACTCTTCTTCCCGGCCCTCGCCGCCGGAGTCGATCTCGCGATCCTCGCCGGAACCAAATATGTCGGCGGCCACGCCGACGTCATGCTCGGCTCCGTCACGGCCAATCCGCAATGGTACGGGAAGCTCGAGCGGACGAGCTGGGACCTCGGCCACTCGGTCAGCCCGGACGACGCCTGGCTGTGCTCGCGGGGCCTCAGGACGATGGGCGTCCGCCTTCGCCGGCACGAGTCGAGCGCGCTCGGCATCGCCCGCTGGCTCGAGGCGCAGCCGCAGGTGGCGGCGGTGCTCCACCCGGCGCTGCCCGATTGCCCGGGCCACGACCTCTGGGCCCGGGATTTCAAAGGCTCGTCCGGACTTTTCTCCTTCGTTCTGAGCGGCGGCGATGCGGAGCGCACCCGCCTGCTCGATGGGCTGGAGCTGTTCGGCCTCGGCTACAGCTGGGGGGGCTATGAGAGCCTGGTGGTCCCGGCCGATCCCGAGCGACTGCGCACCGCGACCCGGTGGAAGGCCCAGGGGCCGCTGGTCCGGCTCCAGATCGGCCTGGAGGATCCGGACGATCTGATCGAGGATCTGGCCGCGGGCCTGGCCCGCTGTGGAGTTTCGGCGTGAGGGGCCTGATCGAGCGCTTCGGAGTCGCCTGGCCGACTTATGGCGACTGGATCGCGGCCGCCATCGCCGTCGGCCTCGTCGCCGCGGCCTGGGGTCTCGCCTGGCTGGCCGGCCGGTGGATCGGACCCCGCCTCGCCGCTTTCTGGGAGCATCGCGCCGGCGGCCGCGGCGAGGCCCTTGCGCTTCGAATGTGCGACCTCACCCGTTATCTGACCGGGGCGCTCGTCATCGCGCTCGTCCTCAATTCGGACCAGTGGCGGCCGCTCGGGGCGATCGTGCTCGGAGTGGCGCTCGCCGCCTGGGCGGCGATGCTGGTCTCGGGGCTGGTGCGCGGCCTTCAGATGCCTCGTTGGGTCGCCGCCCTCCTCGCCGGGGTGACCTTCCTCGGCCTGCTCGCCCGAGCCGTCGGCGGCCTTAAGCCGATCACCGAGACGCTCGACCGGGTCGGCTTCACCGCCGGCGAGACCCGAGTCTCGCTCCTCACCGTCTCCCAGGTGCTGGTGACCCTGGTCGCCCTCTACGCGGTGGTGAAGCTGCTCAACCGGATCGTCGGCCACTCGATCCACCGCGCGACCAGCCTCGACGCGACCCAGCAACTGCTCGGCCAGAAGCTGGCCAGCGTCGCCATCCTGATCGCGGCCTTCTTCATCGGCATCGACCTGGTCGGGATCGACCTCACCGCGCTCGCGGTCTTCTCCGGCGCCTTCGGGCTGGCGGTCGGCTTCGGTCTCCAGAAGACGTTCGGCAACCTCATCGCCGGGATCATCCTGCTGATGGACCGCTCGATCAAGCCGGGCGACGTCATCGTCGTCGGCGAGAGCTTCGGCCACGTCACCAAGATCGGGGTCCGCGCCGTGTCGATCGTCACCCGCGACGGCAAGGAGCATCTCATCCCCAACGAGAACCTGATGACCCAGGAGGTCGAGAACTGGTCCTATTCGAGCCGCGACGTGCGGGTCCACATTCCGGTCGGGATCGCCTACGATTGCGATCTTCCGCTCGCCCAGAAGCTGATGATCCAGGCGGCGGGCGAATCGCAGCGGGTGATGAAGAACCGGCCGCCCAAGGTCTGGCTGACCGCCTTCGGGGAGAGCAGCGTCGACCACGAGATCCTGGTCTGGATCAGCGATCCCGAGCAGGGCGTCGGCAGCGTCCGCTCGGAGATATTGAACCGGGTCTGGGAGCTGTTCCGCGAGAACGGGATCGACCTCCCGTTCCCGCAGAGGGACCTGCACATAAAGGACTGGCCGGGGCAGACCCCTCTCCCTGCAGGGGAGAGGGAGGGTGAGGGCCTGTAGTCGCGAGTCCGTGAGGCCCTCACCCTCCCACCGCTTCGCGGCGCGCCCCTCCCTCTCCGCTGCAGGGAGAGGGGTTCTTCTAATCCGGCAATCTCCGGCCCAGCTCCGCCAGCCCCTTCTCCAGCTCCTCGGCCAGCCGCTCGGCGGCCGCCCGGACCGGCATTCCGGCGTCGTCGAGCTTGAGCAGGGCCCCGACCCCGGCCGCCGCCCAGCGCGCGGTCTCGGCGGCGAGCGCGTCGAACCTTTTCTGATCGATGGGAAGCGCCCTGGCGTAAGCGGCGCTGATCCGGGCGGCCTCGTCGAGCAGCTCGTCCCTCGGCGACAGCGAGGCTCGGCCGCCCAGCTCTTCGACCAGGGCGAGCACCTGCCTCAGCCGGGCGATCTGGGCGCCGGCGTCGGCCAGGCCCGGAGCATAGGGAGGCGGCTGCTGCTGCGTCATGCGCGGCAGGATAAAGGGCGGGGGCTAAGGAAGGCCTAATACCCCTCTCCCTC
Source organism: Allosphingosinicella sp. (assembly GCA_036389015.1). Taxonomy (GTDB): domain Bacteria; phylum Pseudomonadota; class Alphaproteobacteria; order Sphingomonadales; family Sphingomonadaceae; genus Allosphingosinicella. Next base: position 31,240 of record DASVQS010000034.1, read on the forward strand.
ACGGGGAGAGGGAGGGGCCCACCTGCCGCAGGCAGGTGGGAGGGTGAGGGCCTGGGCGAGCGAGGCCGCGCCCTCACCCTGGCGAGCTTGGCTCGCCTGTCCCTCTCCCGGTCAGGGAGAGGGGTTTTACTGCGGTGTGGTCACGGTCGCGTCGCGGCCGGCTCCGGCGGGGGCGGCGACGATCGCCTGGGTGACGGCGCCCTTGTCGACGACCGTCGTCGAAGGATCGCCGGCCACCGAGCGCGCGCCCAGGGCGACGCGGTCGGCTCCGGCCGCGTTGAGCATCGAGCGCTCGCTCTGGCTGCGCGGGGCGGGGCCGCCGAACAAGGCGTCGAGCGCCTGGGTGCGAGCGTCGGTGCCGACCGGGGTCGGCTCGCCCGTCTTCGGCGGAGTCAGGGCATAATCGGGCGGGATCACCAGGGGCTGGTTGCGGGTGACCGCGAATTCGTCGGGCCGGTCGCGGCCGGCGATGCCGCCGGTTCCGCAGGCCGCGAGAGCCAGGGTGGCCGCGCAGGCGCCAAGGCCGAGCTTCACGATACGCATAGTCACTTTTCCTCCTCGGGAACCTTCCGTTCGCGCGTCAGCAGCGCCCGGACCAGCAATAGCAGGACGCCGATGGTAATGGCAGCGTCGCCCACGTTAAAGACCAAAAAGGGGTGGATGTCGCCGAAATGCAGGTCGGCATAGTCGACGACATAGCCGAGCCGCACCCGGTCGAGGATGTTGCCGAGGGCGCCGCCGAGCACCAGCGCCAGAGCGATCGCGTCGTCGCGGCGCTTCTCGCGCCACATCCAGAAGGTGACGAAGGCGGCGATTCCGGCGGTGAGGGCGACGAGCAGCCACCGGCCCATCTCGCTCCCGGCGTTGAGCAGGCCCATCGACACCCCGGTATTCTTCAGCCAGCGCAGGGTGAAGAAAGGGAGCAGCTCGATGGTCTGGCGATGGGGCAGCTGAAGCGGATAGGTCACCACCCATTTCATCGCCTGGTCGATCAGGAAGACGGCGAGCGCGACCGTCAGGCCGGTCCTCCGGTTCTTTCTCACTCGCTCCGTATCGCGTGACGGATCAGCCATTCACCACCCCCTCGCAGCGGGCGCACAGGCCCCCGTCTTCGTCCACTTCCGGAAGCAGCCGCCAGCAGCGGCCGCATTTGAGATAGTCGGACTTGGTCACCTCGATCGTCTCGCTCTGCGCCTGGGCGACTTCGGAGACGATGTAGATTTCGGCCAGCTCGGCCAGCTCGGTGTCGAGCAGGTCGATCTGGGAATCCGGATAGAGCACCTTCGCCTCGAGGCTGGAGCCGATCACCTTCTCGCGCCGAAGCGGCTCGATCGTCTCGGTGACGTTCTCGCGGGTGGCCCGGATCAGGGCCCATTTCGAGCCCAGCGCCGCGTCCCTCCAGTCCGGGTCGATCTCCGGCCATTCGAGCAAGTGCACCGAGCCGCCTTCATCCGGATAGCGGGTCTGCCACACTTCCTCGGTGGTGAAGCACAAGACCGGCGCCATCCACCGCACCAGCGCGTGGAAGACAGTATCGAGCACCGTCCTATAGGCCCGCCGCTTCGGCGAAGAGGGCGAGTCGCAATAGAGGCTGTCCTTGCGAATATCGAAGAAGAAGGCGGACAGGTCGTCATTGGCGAAAGCCATGATCGTCCGCGAGTAGCGATTGAAGTCGAACGCCTGGACGGCCTCCTTCAGCTCGGCGTCGATCTCGGCCAGGCGGTGGAGGACCCAGCGTTCCAGCTCGGGCATCTGCGCCGCCGCCACCCGCTCGGTCTCGTCGAAGCCGGCGAGCGCGCCGAGCAGGTAGCGGAAGGTGTTCCTGAGCTTGCGATAGGCGTCCGAGGTGCCGGCGAGGATCTCCTTGCCGATCCTCACATCCTCGAAATAGTCGGTCGAGGCGACCCACAAGCGCAATATGTCGGCGCCGCTGTCTCGGATGATCGCGATGGGGTCGACCGTGTTGCCGATGCTCTTCGACATCTTGCGGCCATTCTGGTCGAGCGCGAAGCCGTGGGTGAGGACCGCTCCGAACGGCGCCCGGCCCCGGGTCGCGCAGCTTTCGAGCAGGCTCGCCTGGAACCAGCCACGATGCTGGTCGGAGCCCTCGCAATAGAGGTCGGCGCGGACGTCGGGCCCGTAGCGGGCCTCGACCACGAAGGCGTGGGTCGAGCCGCTGTCGAACCAGACGTCGAGGATGTCGGTAACCGGCTCGTAATCCTCGAGCCGGTAGCCGTTGCCGAGCAGGGCCTGGTGGTCGGCGTCGAACCAGGCGTCGGCGCCCCCCTCGTGGAAGGCGCGCAGGATCCGGGAATTGACCGCCGCGTCCCTCAGATAGTCGCCGCTCTTCTTGTGCAGGTAGAGCGGTATCGGCACGCCCCACGCCCGCTGGCGGCTGAGCACCCAGTCCGGGCGGCCCTCGACCATCGAGCGCATCCGGTTCTTCGACTTCTCCGGCACCCAGCGGGTGTCGTCGATGGCTCGGAGGGCGGTGGCTCTAAGCCCCTCTCCCTCTAGGGGAGAGGGGTTGGGGTGAGGGCTTACTGAATCCGCCGCGCCCTCACCCTGGCTCGCTTCGCTCCCCTGTCCCCCTCCCCTCGAGGGAGAGGGACGTGCCTCCATCGGGATGAACCATTGCGGGGTGCAGCGGAAGATGACCTTGGCCTTGGAGCGCCAGCTGTGCGGGTAGCTGTGCTCGAAGTCCGCGCTTGCGGCGAGCAGCCCGCCGGCCTCGCGCAGGTCCGTGCAGATCGGGCCGTCGGGCGCGTTGAACCTGGTGTTGATGACCGACCCCTGGCCGCCGAGCCACCCCCAGTCCCCGCGATACTTGCCGTCGGCCTCCACCGCGAAGACCGGGTCAATGCCGTTCGCCTTGCAGAGCAGGAAATCGTCCTCGCCATGATCGGGCGCCATGTGGACGAGGCCGGTGCCGGCGTCGGTGGTGACGAAATCGCCGGGCAGGAAGGGGCGCGGCCTGGCGTAGAAGCCGCCGAGCTTGTGCATCGGGTGGCGCGCGATGGTGCCGGCGAGGTCCGAGCCTTTGAACTCCCAGAAGGGTTCGTCTCCGGACTCGTTCTGCATGCCGGTGCGCGCCTCGAACGCAGGCACAAGATCCTTGGCAACCAGGACAAGGGTCGTGCGCTCGTCCGAGGACGCCCAAAACGCCGAATAAACTACGTCCGGGGCGTATGCGATCGCCTGATTGACGGGAATGGTCCAGGGCGTCGTCGTCCAGATCACCGCATAGGCGCCGACCAGCTCCGCTATCGGGCTCTCGACGATCTCGAACGCCACGTCGATCTGGGTCGAGACGATGTCCTCATATTCGATCTCGGCCTCGGCCAGCGCCGTCTTCTCGACCGGGCTCCACATCACCGGCTTGGCACCTCGGTAGATCTTGCCCGCTTCGGCGAGCTTAAGAAGCTCCTCGGCGATCTTGGCCTCGGAGGTGAAGTCCATGGTGCGGTAGGGATCGTCCCAGTCGCCGGTGATCCCGAGCCGGATGAACTGCTCGCGCTGGACCTGGATCCAATGCTCGGCATAGGCCCGGCACTCGGCCCGGAACTCGCGCGGCGGCACCTGATCCTTGTCGAGCTTCTTCTTGCGGTACTGCTCCTCGATCTTCCACTCGATCGGAAGGCCGTGGCAGTCCCAGCCGGGAATGAAGGGCGCGTCCTTGCCGAGCAGGGTCTGCGAGCGGAGGATGAAGTCCTTGATCGTCTTCATCATCGCATGGCCGATATGGATGTCGCCATTGGCGTAGGGTGGGCCGTCGTGGAGGATGAATCGCTCGCGCCCGGCGCGGGCCTCGCGGAGGCGCTGGTAGAGCCCCATCTCGGCCCAGCGCTCGAGGATGGCCGGCTCCTTCGCTGCGAGGCCGGCTTTCATCGGGAAGTCGGTCTTCGGAAGGAAGACCGTGTCGCGGTAATCGGGTTTTTCGGACATTGGCGGGGGATTAGCCGGGAAGCTGGGGAATGGGAACACCCAGTTCCCCGGCGAAGGCCGGGGCCCGGTTTTCCAGGCCGGTGTCACTGGGCCCCGGCCTTGGCCGGGGAGCTAATTCTCCAGCGCCCGTCCCACCGAGTAGAAATCCTCGATCCACAGATAGCCGCGGAAGTCCCGCGGTACCTTGGCGAGCTGCTCCGCCCGCGTGAGGCCCAGCGCGCCGCCTTTCCGATAGTCCCCGGTCAGGACGACCCTGGTGCCGACCCTCTCCATCCGGGCCAGGAAGCGCTTGGGCCAGCCCCAGATCGCCCACTGATAGTTGAGCGGGACCATTACCGTCGTGTTGCGGCACGACTGGGGGACGTAGCTCGTCCATCCGAACTTCACATAGTCGGTGAGGCACGCTTTCGTATCCGCGACGGCGAAGGTCCAGGCGTCCGGCTCGAGCTGCTTGACCCGGCGCAGCACGGCGGGATCGCCGTAGAAGCCGAACCGACCGTCGATCGCGGCGCCTGCGCGGCGCAGGGCGGCGATGAGCGCGTCGGCGTCCCCGGGATCCTTGCTCTTGAAATGGAAGATGAGCCGCATCTTCGGCACTTCGCGAAGCACCTCCTCGACCGTGGGCATTCCGCCGACGCCCCTGCCGCGGAGCGGGTGGGTCTTGCCGCCATCGGGCGTGTAGCCATAGCCGACGTCCAGCTTCTTGAGCTGAGCCAGGCTAAGCTCTCGGACGGCGCCGTGCCCCTCGGTCCGGCAGTCGACCGTCCAGTCGTGAAAGGCCACCACCTGGCCGTCCCGGGTCGGATGCACTTCGAGCGCGATCGCGTCCGCGCCGAAATGGCGCGCGTTGGAGAAGGAACGCAGCGTGTTGTCGATGAAGTCGTGCTCGGACGGGAGCATTCGTTGCGCGGTGCACGTTTCGTCGCTGATGCCCTCATGGTCAAACTGCTGTGCGATACCGCGGTGGGCGACCAGGATCAGCGGGCCGTTGGCCCTCGGCGCGATCCAGGACGCGTTGATCAGCGACACCGTGACCGCGAACGCCGCGACGCCCGTCCCCACCCATCGCCAGATCCTCATGCCGCGAGCCTCCGCCGGGCTTCGTCGCAATCCCTGGCCATCTGCGCCTTGAGCGAGTCGAGGTCGTCAAATCTGGTCTCCGGCCGAAGGAAGTCGACCAGCTCGACCTCGACGCTCTGGCCGTACAGATTCCCTTCGAAATCGAAGAAATAGGGCTCGAGCAGCTCCTTGGCCGGTTCGAAGGTCGGGCGCACCCCGAGGTTGGCGGCGCCGTCGAGAAGCCTGCCGTCGGCCAGCCGGCCCTTCACCGCATAGATTCCGAAGCGCGGCCGCAAATAGGGGCCGAGCGCAATGTTGGCGGTCGGATAGCCGATCTCGCGCCCCCTCTTGTCGCCATGCTCAACGATCCCCTCGATCGCGAACGGCCGGGTGAGCAGCCGCGCCGCCGTCCGGCAGTCGCCGGCCTGGAGGGCGTCGCGGATCCGGCTCGACGAGACCGGCGCCGCTTCGTCGGATACCGGGCCCACCGAATCGACCGAGAAGCCCAGCCGCGACCCGGCTTCGGCGAGCACGTCGACATTGCCGCCGCGCCCGCGGCCGAAGGTGAAGTCCTCGCCGGTCACCACCCCCGCCGCGCCGATCAGCTCGAGCAGGTTCCTGGAGATGAACTCGTCCGCCGGAGTCTGCGCCAGCTCGGCCTCGAAGCGGAAGACCACCATCGCATCGGCCCCCGCCGCCTCGAACAGGCGCTGGCGCTGGTCGAGGCTGGTCAGCCGGAAGGGCGGTGCCGCGGGCCTGAAGAAGCGGACCGGGTGGGGATCGAAGGTCGCGACCAGCACCGGCCGGCCCTCGGCCCGGGCGCGCTCGACGGCGCGCCCGACCACCGCCTGGTGACCCGAGTGAAAACCGTCGAAATTGCCGAGCGCGACGATGCCCCCGCGAAGCGCCCGCGGAACCGCCGAGCCGCCGTCCAGCCGCTCCATGCGGCGCGGTATAGGAGAGGGGGAGGGGAGCGTAAACTGCCTCCCCATCGAAGATGGGGAGGGGGACCACCGAAGGTGGTGGAGGGGTAAAGGGCACAGGTCTGCGATTCCTGCACTCGATCCTCAGCTTCAGCGCCAGCTACCCCTTCACCATGCTTCGGATGGTCCCCCTCCCCATGCTCCGCATGGGGAGGCAAGTCAGGGCAGCCCCTGCAGCAACCTCAGCAGGTTGCCCCCCATCACCTTGGCGATCTCCTCGTCGGTGAAGCCGCGATCGACCAGCGTCTGGGTCACGTTGACCAGCCCGGCGGTGTCGAAGCCGGTCGTCACGGCGCCGTCGAAGTCGGAGCCGAGCCCGACATGGTCGATGCCGACGAGGTCGCGGACATGGGCGATCGCGGCGGCGACCGCGGCGGGCCTGAGGTCGCACACCGCCGCGTCCCAATAGCCGATCCCGACCAGCCCGCCGGTGCGTGCGACGCCCCTGATCTCCTCGTCGGTGAGGTTGCGGTTCACCTTGCAGGTCGCCTGGACTCCGCCGTGGCTCGAGACGACCGGCCGTTTCGCCATCGCCAGCACCTCGGCGACGGTGGCATGGCTGGAATGGGCGATGTCGACGATCATCCCCTTCGCCTCCATCGCCCGCACGACCTGGCGGCCCAGCGGGGTGAGGCCGCCCTTCGCGAGGCCGTGCATCGAGCCCGCCACCTCGTTGTCGAAGAAATGGGCGAGGCCCGCCATCCGGAAGCCGGCGGCGTGGAGCCGGTCGAGATTGCCCAGCCGGCCTTCCAGATTCTGGAGCCCCTCGATCGAAAGCAGCGCGCCGGTCACCTTGCGCCCCGCCGCCCGGTCGGCGAGCAGCCGGCGGACGTCGATCCCGCTTCGGACGATGCGCAGCCGGCCTCTCGAACCCGCCTCCGCCCTCCGAAGCTTCTCGGCATGCCAGAGCGAGCGCTGGAGCAGCGACCTCCAGGTCCGCGGCGGCTGCAGCTGCGCGACGGCGAGGGTCGTGATGTTGTCGCTGTCCGCGCCGTTGGAATCGTAATTCTGCCCCTTGGGAGTCTTGGTGACCGACGAGAAGATTTGAAGCGCGACGTTGCCGGCCTCGAGACGCGGCAGGTCGACCTGGCCGCGGGTCGAGGGATCGAGCAGGCTTCGCTGCCAAAGAAGGGTGTCCGCATGCATGTCGGCGATGGCGAGCCGGGCGTGAAGCGCCTTCGCGCGCTCGCTTACGGCCGGCAGCGGGGTCGCCACCACCTTGTTCATCCCGCCCTCGACGATCCCGGGGCCGAAGACCAGGAACGCGCCGGCCGCGACGACGATCAGGGCGAGCAGCCCGTAGACGATCCTGCGCATGGTCATCCCCTTCGCTCCAGCCGCACAAAGCTGTACGCCGGCCGTCCCTCCATCGCCCCGTGGCTCTCGCGGCTCAGCTCGCGCCAATCGGCCGGGTCGAAGGCGGGGAGGAGGGTATCCCCTTCGGGACGGGCATGAACCTCCGTCAGCTCGATACGGTCGGCGACAGGCAGGAAGAGGTCGAAGATCTCGGCGCCGCCGATCACCGAGAGGCGGGGCCCGTGGCCGAGGGCGATCGCGCCCGCCAGGTCGCGGGCGACCCGGGCGCCCGGTGCCGACCAGTCGGGATCGCGGGTGAGCACGATATGCGCGCGCCCCGGCAGCAGGCCGGGCAGGCTTTCGAAAGTCTTGCGGCCCATCACCATCGGCGAGCCCATGGTGAGCGCCTTGAAATGGCGGAGGTCGTCCGGAAGGTGCCAGGGAAGCTTGCCCTGCCGGCCGATGACCCCGTTCTCGGCCCGGGCGACGATGAGCGTGACGACGCTCAAACCGCGACCTCGGCCTTGATGTGCGGATGGGCGTCGTAGCCGGTGATCTCGAAATCCTCATATTCGTAGCGGTCGATCGCCTCGGCGCGGCGGAGGATGTTGAGTCGGGGCAGGGGCCTCGGCTCGCGGGTGAGCTGAAGCCGGGCCTGGTCGAGATGGTTGGAATAGAGGTGGCAGTCGCCTCCGGTCCAGACGAAGACTCCCGGCTCGAGCCCGCATTGCTGGGCGAGCATGTGGGTGAGCAGGGCGTAGCTGGCGATGTTGAACGGCACGCCCAGGAAGGCGTCGGCGCTTCGCTGGTAGAGCTGGAGGTTGAGGCGGCCGCGGGCGACCTGGGTCTGGAACAGGCAGTGGCAGGGGGCGAGCGCCATCCGCTCGATCTCGGCCGGGTTCCAGGCCGAGACGATCTGGCGGCGCGAGGCCGGGTCGCGGTTGATCAGGTCGATGAGGTTGGCGATCTGGTCGACATGGACTCCGCCGGGGCCTTCCCAGTCCCGCCATTGCTTGCCGTAGACCGGGCCGAGCTCGCCGCCTTCGTCGGCCCATTCGTCCCAGATGCGGACCCTGTTCTCCTTGAGCCAGGCGATGTTGGTCTCGCCCCGAAGGAACCACAGGAGCTCGATGACGATCGAGCGCAGGTGGAGCTTCTTGGTGGTCAGAAGCGGGAAGCCGTCGGCGAGGTCGAAGCGCATCTGGTGGCCGAAGACCGAGAGCGTGCCGACTCCGGTGCGATCCTTCTGCTCGGAGCCTTCGTCGAGGATTCGGGAGAGGAGCTGGAGATAGGCCTGCATGGGCCGACTATGGCGGGTGGGGGAGGGGTTTTAAAGAGTGGAGGCTCACTTGCCTCCCTGCCGCGAAGCGGTGGGGAGGGGGACCACCGAAGGTGGTGGAGGGGTGATCTGACGAGGCCTCTTCGGGTCACCCCTCCACCATGCTTCGCATGGTCCCCCTCCCCATGCTGCGCACGGGGAGGCAAAATCAGCTCTTGCGCTCCCGAGCTTCCCTGATCGCGTCGCGGAGCGCCTCGTAGCCGACCGCGCCCTGGAGGACCTGGTCGCCGACGACGAAGGTGGGGGTGCCGCTCGCCTCGAGCCCGCGGGCCAGCTCGAAATTCCTCGCCAGCTCCCGGTCGGCCACGTCGGCGGGGACGCCCGTTCCGAGCGCGACCGCGGTGCGAGCCTCGCCGACCGCTTCGGGAGTCGGACGCCCGGCTGCGAACAGGCGGTCGTGGAAGGGCTTGAAGCGTCCCGCCTGGGCGGCGGCGAGGCTGGCCCGGGCGGCGGCCTCGCTGTCGGGACCTAGCACCGGCCATTCGCGCCAGACCACCTTCAGCCTCGGATCCTCGCGAAGCAGCCGCTCCACGTCGGCATTGCTCTTGCGGCAATAGCCGCAGGCATAATCGAAGAATTCGACAAGCACGACGTCGCCGTCCTTGGCGCCCGCCCAGGCGCCGGCGAAGGGTGTTTCGAGCGCGGTCCGGTTGGCCGACACCACCCGCGCCGACTGGCGTTCGCGAAGCCGGTCCATCGCCTCCGGGAGTATCTCGGGATTTTCGAGGAGATAGTCGCGGACCGACTGGCGCGAGACATAGGCGACCGCTCCGCCGCCGACGAGCGCTCCGATCAACCCCGCCGCCAGCGCCGTTTTCCAGCCTCCGAAACCGCTGCGGGCCCCGACCGCGTCAGTTGTCACGATTCTTTTTCTTCCGTTCCACCTCGGTCCGCGACACCATGGCGATGTCCTGGGCGCGAAGCCAGTCGGGCGTTCCGGTGGGGACCTCCTTCAGCGCCTGCTCGGCGTTGACGAGAGCGAGGCGGGGCTCGCCCTGGAGGTTGTAGCGCTCGGCGGTGGCGAGCGCGGCCCGGCCGGGATCGCCTTCGCGGTCGTAGACGATTCCGAGCTGGTACCAGGCGAAGGGATTGGAATTGTCGCGGCTGATCGCGGCGCGGAGCACGCGCTTGGCCTCCTCATAATTGTCGGGCCGCTCGGTGGCGATCAGCGCATGGCCGAGCAGGGCGGAGATAAGCGGCTGGTCCGGAGCGTATTTGACCGACTGGCGAAGCGCCTCGAGCGCTTCGCCGGGGCGGCCGGATTCGAGCAGGATCTGGCCCTTCAGCTCGAGGAAGTAGGGATCGGTCGGCGCTTCGGCGAGCAGGCTCTCGGCCTCGGCCAGCGCCTTGTCCGGATAGGCGCTCTTGTGCCAGGCATAGGCCCGGGCATAGCGGGCGGGGACGCTCTTGTTGCTCTCCGGATAGACGACCCGGGTCCGGGTCGGGTCTTCGACATAGCCCATCAGCTTCGCCTTGACCCGCTGGAACTTGGCCTCGAGCCTGGTGTCGGGGGGAGAATTCCAGCCCGGCGCGTTCTTCACCGTCTGCTCGAGCGCGGCGAGCCGCTCCCCGTTCAGCGGATGGGTGCGCATATAGCCATTGTCCTGCGGGATGGCGTAGCGGAACTCCTGGTTCTGGAGCTTCTTGAAGAAGCTGAGCAGGCCGGCGCCGTTGACGTGCGCCTTGGCGAGGAAGCTGGCGCCGGCGGCGTCGGCCGACGATTCCTGGGTCCGGCTGAAGGCGAGGAACTTGCCCATCGCCGCCTGCTGGCCGGCCGCCATGACGCCCATTCCGGCCTCGCCCGCGCCGGCCGCCATCGCCGCGGCGCCGAGGACGAGGGAAAGCAGCATGATCCCGGTGGCGACCTTGATCCCCTCCTGGATCCGGATGACGTGGCCGCCGGTGATGTGACCGACCTCGTGGGCGATGACGCCCTGGACCTCGTTGGCGGAATCGGCGGCGGCGATCAGCCCCGAATGGATGTAGACGATCTGGCCCCCGGCGACGAAGGCGTTGATCGAACGGTCGTGGATGAGGATGACCTGGACGTTGTCGGGCCTCAGCCCGGCCGCTTCGACGATCGGCCGCGACATGTCCTTGAACAGCGCTTCGGTCTCAGCGTCGCGAAGGATCGACTGCGCCGCCGCCGGGCGCGCCGCGAGCCCGAAGCTCAGGATGACGAGGAATGCGAGGCGGGCGGTGAAGGCGCTCCACCTTCTCAGCGTAGACGTAGCTTCAGCCATGCCGCTTCCTATCCCTCTCCGGGGCTGAACCTGACATGAGCGCGCCCGCCTGAGCAAGCGCGCCCATGCCCTTTCGGTTCAGGCGCCGAACGTGCGCTGCCACCAGCCCCGACGCGGCTCCCCGCCCTCGCCGGCTTCGGCCGCCTCGGACGGCTCGTCCGCCGCCGCGCCGTCGCGGTCGTTGGCCGCCTCGGGCGCCGGGGCTTCGGGCGGAGCCTCGGCTTCCACGGCCTTCTTGCGGCGGGTCCGCTTCGGCTTGGCGGGCGCTTCCGGTTCGGCTTCGGCCGCTACGGGAGCCGGTTCCGCTTCGGCCGGCGGCGCTTCGCCGGCTTCCGCCCGCTGAGGGGCTTCGGCGGCAGGCTCCGGGGCCTCGTCCTTGCGCCGGGCGCGGGGACGGCGGCGGCCCTTGGGCTTCTCCTCCGCCTCGACCGGGGCCTCGACCGGGGCCTCGGGCGCGGCCTCGGCCGTCTCCACGGCCTCGGGCACCGGCGCGTACTGGGGCTCGGCGTCCCCGGGTACCTCCGCGACCGCGGGAATCGCCTCCGGCTCCGCCGAGCCGGGCTCGCCGCCTTCCTCGCCGTCCCTGCGCCGGCCGCCGCGGCGGCCGCGCCGGCGGCGACGCTTGCGCCCGCGCTCCTCGCTCTCCTCGCGGCGTTCGCGCTGCTCGCGATTCTCCGGACGGCGGGGCCGGGCTTCCTCCTCCTCGGCTTCCCCCGCCTCCTCGCTGTCGTCCATCTCGTCGGCGATATCCTCGGCGAATTCCTCTTCGTCCACCTCCGGCTCGACGATGCGCTCGACCCGGGGGCGGACCGCCGGCGGCGGGCCGAACGATTCGACCGCCATCTTGGCGCCCTCGAACGATTCCTCGATCAGGACCTCGATCTGGACTCCGTAGCGCGACTCGATCTCGCCGATCTCGCCGCGCTTGCGGTTGAGCACGTAGACTGCCGCCTCGCGGCCGGCGCGGAGCACGATCCGGCTCCCGCGGCCGCGTCCCGCCTCCTCCTCGAGCATGCGCAGCGCCGACAGCCCGGCCGACGAGGCCGTGCGCATCAGCCCGGTGCCCTCGCAATGCGCGCAGGGGCGGGTCGAAGCCTCGAGCACTCCGGTGCGAAGCCGCTGGCGGCTCATCTCCATCAGCCCGAAGGACGAGATCCGGCCGACCTGGATTCGGGCGCGATCGTTCTTCAGCGCCTCCTTCATCGCTTTCTCGACCTTACGGATATGGCCGTTCGATTCCATGTCGATGAAGTCGATGACGACGAGGCCGGCCATGTCGCGAAGCCGAAGCTGGCGGGCGATCTCGTTGGCGGCCTCGATGTTGGTCGCGTAGGCGGTCTGCTCGATATTGTGCTCGCGCGTCGAGCGGCCCGAGTTGATGTCGATCGACACCAGGGCCTCGGTCGGGTTGATCACCAGATAGCCGCCGGACTTGAGCTGGACGACCGGCTGATACATGGCCGCGAGCTGGTCCTCGGCGCCGTAGCGCTGGAAGAGCGGCACCGTGTCGACGTAATTCTGGACGCGCTTCACATGGCTCGGCATGAGCAGCTTCATGAAGGCTCGGGCGTGCCTGTAGCCCTCGTCGCCCTCGACGATGACCTCGTCGATGTCGCGGTTATAGATGTCGCGGATGGCGCGTTTGATGAGGTCGCTGTCCCCGTAGATGAGGGCCGGCGCCGAGCTTCCCAGGGTGCGCTCGCGGATTTCGTCCCAGAGCCTGGCCAGATAGTCGAAGTCGCGCTTGATCTCGGTCTTGGTGCGCGACAGGCCGGCGGTGCGGACGATGCAGCTCATGGAGTTGGGCAGCGAGAGGTCCGACATGATCTGCTTGAGGCGCTTGCGGTCGGCGCCGTTCGAGATCTTCCGGCTGATGCCGCCGCCGTGGCTGGTGTTGGGCATCAGCACGCAATAGCGGCCGGCGAGGCTGAGATAGGTGGTCAGGGCCGCGCCCTTGTTGCCGCGCTCCTCCTTGACGACCTGGACGAGAAGCACCTGCCGGCGGCGGATGACGTCCTGGATCTTGTAGCGGCGGCGCAGATTCTGGCGCTTTCGGCGCAGCTCGTCGGCGGCATTCTCCTCAGGCGCGCTCTCCGCGGACTCCGGCGGGGCGGGGGCATCCTCGTCGGCGCCTTCGCCTTCCTCGCCGTCCCCGTCCTCGTCGTAGCGGCCCTCGGCTTCCTCGGCCTCGCGCTCGTCGTCATGGTCGTCGCGGCCTTCGTAGCGGGCGTCCTCGGCGGCGCGCAGTCGCTCCTCCTCGGCGGCATGCTCGGCTTCCTCGCGAAGCAGGGCCTCGCGGTCCTCGCGCGGGATCTGGTAATAATCGGGGTGGATTTCCGAAAAAGCCAGGAAGCCGTGGCGGTTGCCGCCATAGTCGACGAACGCCGCCTGAAGCGACGGTTCGACCCTTGTGACCTTGGCTAGATAGATATTCCCCTTGAGCTGCTTGTGCTCGGCGGATTCGAAATCAAATTCCTCGATCCGGTTTCCCTTGACCACGGCCACCCGAGTTTCCTCCTGGTGGCGCGCGTCGATCAACATGCGCATCGTCATTAACATCACTCCACGCGCGCCGTGCCGTCCTTGCGGCGGCGGCTGGCGCGCGCTCGAATATGGACGAAGGCGCGGCCTGCTCGGCGCGCGCCTTCAATGTCCGGGTTGAAAAGAAAAAAATCGCCTCTGCTGCGTGCGGCAGGCCGGCGGAAATGCCCGGCCGATATGCCCCGGCCGCAATGCCCGGCCCCGTTCGGGAGGGCAGCGTCTGGGGGGAAAAATGCCTCATGCAGCGTCAACCTTGGTGGCCGGCAGGACCGCCGGCTCATGCGTTCGGCCCGAGATCGGAAGGAAGGTCGCTCCTTCGGCTTGGGTGCCGAGCCCGGTTGCTAGCATCTGCCATGCGCAGCGGCAACCGGTATCCGGATGGCCGACGACGGGCGACTGTCCCTATTCGGTCGGCGAGGCTTCGGCGAGGGCGCGCTTGTCGGCCTCCTGGCGGGCGCGCATCGCGTCGCCGCGATGGGCGCGGGCGGCCATCGCGTCCCAGGCCGCGGCGGCGCGCAGGCAGCGGTCGCGGACATTGTCGAGGGTCGCGGCTTCGGCATCGGCGCGCGCCTCGGCGGCGCGGGCCAGATAGAAATCGAGCTGGCTGGACATGGCGCGCCTTTTTCCCGGAATCGGCCGCCGAGTCCAGAGCGTCGGCCCGACGAGTGTCTCAATGATAGAAATAGGGGTCGAGCACCCGGACTTCATGGATGGCGTCGACCGGGACCCCGTTCTTCGCGCCCACGCTCCGGATCGCCTCCGGCGAAGGCGCGTCGTAGACGCAGAAGGTCTTCGTCTTGTCGGCCGAGACGTAGGAATGGACCCAGCTGACGCCCTCTTCGGCGTTGGTGGCGACGATCCCGCTCAGGGCCTGCGCCCCGTCGGCATTGGTGGGGACGTGAAGGCCGTCGGGGAAAGTGCGTTCGACCATGTAGCGGGGCATCTGGCTCCTCCTGCCGGGGTTCGGGGCCCGCAATTACCACGCCGTCCGAACCTCCGGAAGCAGGGGAAATTCCTAGAGGGCGCGGCCGGCCTGGCAGGCCTCCAGCTCGACCGGATCGTGGGCGCAGACCAGCTTCACCTCCGCCGCCCGCTCGACCGAGAGCGCCCGAAGCCTCGCCTGATTGGCGAGGCGGCGCTCGCGGTCGACCTCCATCATCGTCTGATAGGCGCGCAGGCCCGGAGTGCATTTGCGGTCCGGGCGGCGGACTTCATGGCGGTAGAAATAGGCGTCGCCGGCGTGGAGCAGCCACCCGTCCGCTCCGCGGTCGACCGCGATTCCGGCATGGCCCCAGGTGTGGCCGGGGAGCGGCACCATCAATATCTCCGGAGGGAGGCCGTCGAGAGCGCGCACCGCCTCGAAGCCGAACCAGGGCTCGCCCGCGGGCCCGGCATGGAGCCGCCAGTCGCGGACCTCGTCATATTGCGACGGCCGGTAGCGATTGCGCGGGACGAAGCCGCGCCGGGCGCCGGTGGCGGCGGCGAACTCCTCGGCCATGACGTGGACGGTGGCGGCGGGGAAATCCTCGAGGCCGCCGGCGTGGTCGAAATCGAGATGGGTGAGGAGGATATGGCGGACGTCCGAGGGCTTGAAGCCGAGGGCTTCGATCTGCCGGACCGCCGTCTCGCGCTCCCGCAGCCGGATGTTGAGCATGGAGCGCATGACCCGGGTGATGCGCGGGCGCGGCGGCCGGTGGGGATGAGCGACGTCCTTGAGGCCGTAGCCGGTGTCGACGAGGATCAGGCCGCGGTCATGCTCTATCAGAAGGCAGTGGCAGACGAGACGGCCGAGCGGACCGAGGCTGCGCCCGTCGAACAGGGCGCCGCCGACCGGGCAGTCGGTGCCGCAATTGAGATGATGGACGCGCATCGCCGAGCCTTCCTCTGTCGCCCGCCCCCGCGGAGCGCTTGGCAGGAGCCCGGTGGGCGTCGCCATAACCTGAGTTGGGGCGTGACGCCGGTCACGGGCGTTATGGGCAGCGAGTCGCCATCTCGGCCGGCCGAGGCCGCGCCTTCCATGCAGGCGTACTGGCCGAGGCGGAGGTGGGGCGGCGCCCAGGTGGGGACCGGGCGTCCGCCCCGCCTCCAAGGGCGCTTAGTCCTTCAGCGACGCGGAGACCTTGCCGCCGTTCTTCTCGAGCTCCTCGATGACCCTTTTGTGCAGCCAGATGTTCATCTCGGCGCTTCCGTCCTTGGCGCCGGTATAGCCGAGCTCGGTGGCGAGCTCCTTGCGGTTGGCGAGGCTCGGGTCGAGATCGAGAAGCTTCATCAGATCGACGATCGACGACTGGTAGTTGAGCTTCTCGCTTTTCGCCGCGGCGAGATCGGCGAGGATCGCGTCGACGTCGACGTCGACCGGCTGGGCGGGCGCGGCGGCGGCCGGCTGCATTTGCGGCATCGCCGGGTTTTGCGGCTGCTGCGCCTGGGGTTGGGCGGCCTTGGCCTTGCCGAAGATGGCGTCGCGAATCTTGCCGAAGATACTCATGCTTACTCTCCTGTCGGGATGCGCGCAGGGGCGCGCCAGGGAAGAATGAGCGGGTCGCTCCGAAGTTGCGTTCGCGGGCAGGGAAGGCGGCAAGTTGATTTCCGGAGCTGGACGAACGGCGCCGGCCCGCCTTGGCCCGAGCGAGCCGCGGCGGGCCTTCCGAAACGGCGTGATCGCCGTCACGCCGGTCCTCCGCGCCCCATTTTAAGTTCGGACCGACGCCACTGAACAGGGAGACAGCTCAGTGAATCATGGAATCATTCTCCGCGGCCGAAGCCGGATCAACCCGCTCGCGGTGCTTCCCACGTTGGTCGTGGCCGGACTATTCATGACAACGCCGGCGATGGTCCACGCTCAGGCGACGCTGGCCGACCAGAAAACGCAGGCGGAGATCGACAAGCTCGACGCGGAGCGGGAAAAGATCCGGATCGAGATGATCAAGGGCGCTAATTCCGGTATCGCCGGAACTGGCGCCGTGACGGGCCCGGAGCTCACCGCGGAAGGTCTACTGCTCAGCCACTATCTGCAGGAGAAGGCGGCCGACAAGATTGCCGCCGACTTCCTGGCCTGGCGCGCCGGCAACGGCGGCCGGACCGGCAATGTGGTCGTCGTCTTCGGGGACCAGCCGCCGAGCGTGGCCGATTATCTGGCCTTTGCCAAAGGCATCGACCGGCTCCGCGCCAATCTCGTCACGGCCGTCGGCCAATGGGGTAACGCTCGGGGGGCGGTGCCGGCGAGCGGCGCCAATCTCTTCGATCCCTTGACCGCGGTCACCATCGCCACCACCGTGGCGAGCCTGTTCAAGGTCGACACCACCGTCGCCGGCGCGGCGCTCGCCACTCCGAACGATCAGTTTCGAGCCATCCTCCTGCAGGAGTTCCGGGAACGCGGGATCCCGATCGATCCGCCGCGGAGCATCGCCGGACAGCCGGGCTATTCGCAGACCCAGCTCGACGGCCTGAGCCGGCAAAGCGAGGAAGCCGCCATCGCCTATCGCGAATATCTCGACCTCTTGAAAAGCAAGGGCGGCAAGCCCGAAAATCTGAAGGAGGAGCAGCGGCTTGCTGGGGTGAGCCTCGCGACCGCCCTCAGCGACTACGAAACGCTGCGCAAAACGCTCTATACGCCGCTCGCCGGAATTCTGCCGGCCCATGTCATCGACGAGCAGGAAGCGCTGTTCAGGGAGGGGGCGAAGCGGCCCATCCTCTACATCCATCAGCAGAAGGCCGCATTGACGACGACGACGAAGAAGGGATTGCTGACCGGGATCAATGGGATACCCGCCTTCATTTCCGGCTCGATGGTCGTCGATTATTCGATTGCGGGAGAGACGCCGGCGTCCGGCGCGGTGACGGTATCCAGCCCGACGATGCGAATCACGGGTGTCAGGGCCTGGCTCCAGGGGTCGGAAACGACCAGCGAATCCGGAGCGAATTGACCGGTATCCGCGGGGACGCGGTGCCGGCACCGCCACGGGAGGATCGACGAATGGTGAACCGGATATTTCTGGCAGCCGCCGCGGCTGTCGTCATGGGCAGCTGCGGGGGCGACCGTGGCTCGAAGGCGGCCGCCGGAACGGAGGGAGCGGCTCGCGAAGCGCGCTCGGCGGACTTTTCCCTGGCGTCGCCGTCCGGGCTTCAGGCGATTCGATCAGGCGCGGAAATTACCGGAGTTGTCCTGGCCCAAGCGGTCTGGTCGAACCCGGACATCCAGGTCTGCTGGGAGACGATGGACCCGGCCGATGCCGACGGCCGGCGATGGACCCAGCAGGCGGTCGAGGACAGCTGGGAAAGCGCCTCGCGGGCGGATTTCGTCGGTTGGGGCGCCTGCGGCTCGAATTCGCCGGGCGTGCACATCCAGATTGCCGACGAAGTCGCGCAGACCGAAGTGCTCGGAAGCCTGCTCGACGGCATGCGCAACGGAATGCGGCTAAACTTCAGGATGAACAATTGGAACCGTGGCTGCCGCGCGGCGAGCGGACTTGAAGCCTGCGTGCGGATCGTTGCGATCCATGAATTTGGCCATGCCCTCGGGCTGGCGCATGAGCAGAACCGGCCCGAGACTCGCGAGGTCGCCGGCGACGATTGCGCCCGCCGCGCCAGCGGAACGGTAGGCGATCGTCCGCTGACGCCCTGGGATCCGGAGTCGGTGATGAACTATTGCAACCGCGTTTCGGGCAATGGCGGGCGGCTCTCCGTCAGGGACATTTCGAGCGTTCAGCAGCTCTACGGGCTGCCGATAAGGTAGATGGCCGGCGGCGAGCGGGGTGAGCGGCACGCCGACGCAAAAAAGGGCGCCGCCGAAGCGACGCCCCTTCGTTGGATGGCCGAGGCTTAGGCGCTCTGCAGGTTGACCGCGCTGGTCTTGCCGCGCTGGTCCTGCTCGAGGTCGTAGCTGACCCGCTGGTCCTTGTTCAAAGTGGTCATTCCCGCGCGCTCGACGGCCGAGATGTGGACGAACGCGTCGTTGCCGCTGCCCTCGGGCTGGATGAAGCCATAGCCCTTGTCGAGGTTGAAGAATTTTACGGTGCCGATCGGCATGGTTTTTTCCTTTGGTATCGAGAGTGCCGGCAGCGCCGATATGGGCGGCGCCGGGCTTTAGCAGCGTAGAGAGAAGGAAAAACCAACCGAAGAAGGAAATGTCCGTCGCATGCGACTTTAGCCGGGATCTTATGGACGATTTCGGCGCTGGTTGCAAATTCGGGCGACTCGCGGCGCGGTTTCTGGGCGACGGTCTCGGAATATTCCAAGCATCGGGGCGGCCCCCGACGGCGAGCGGAGGCCGTTGGAAAGGGGGGTGCGTCGCGGCCCCGACCGGGCCATGCTCGGCGGCGCAACGGCCGAAAGGATCTCGATGCCATCCCTTGCCCGAATTCCAGCCCTCGCCGCCTGCGCTTTCCTCGCGGCGCCCGCCGCCGCCGCCTTGCCGCCCCAATATCAGCGCGCCGCCGAGCTCAAGGCGGTGGTCGCCGACGCTCGCGTGGCGGACGCCTTCGCCGGAGCGCCGATCGAGCGGGTCGAATATGTCCGGCCCGACCTCTACCGGGTGAGCGCTCGCGGCTGCAGGCTCGACGTCGCGATCGTCGATCTGCCGACCCCGGCGGGCGTCGCGGGGCCTCGGCGATTCGCGGTCAAAGCGGGGGCGAAAAGCTGCGGGCATTAGCGGCAACGGGGGCCGGAGGCGGGCGGGCAGGGCGGCCAGCCGCGTCGGACGGGCTCGGTGGTGCCGACCCGCCGGCCGGCCTTCGCCGGCTCCGGCTTGGCTACATCGAATTGATGTGCAGGATGTTTCCGTCCGGATCCTTGATCCAGACCAGTTTCTCGCCGCCGGCATGGTGCACATTGCCCTGGAGATCGCCGATGCCGGGATAATGTTCGAACGTCGCCCCCTTCGCCTCGAGCGCGGCGACGATCGCGTCGAGATCGCCGCCCACTCCCCACACCACCGCGTTGGCCTTGTTGGTGCCGGCGAATTCGGATTCGTAGACCAGAAGCCGGGTGGAGCCCGTCCGATAGACGTTGACGCCCTCCTCCTTGCCCTGCCCGGCGCATTCGAGGCCGAGCACGTCGGCGTAGAAGGTGTGGGCCCGGTCGAGGTTGGCGACGGCGAGGATGGCGGCGCTGTCATGGTCCTTCAGCATGGCGTTCTCCCATGGAGGCGGGGCCGGGGACCGGGCTTTCCTCGCCTTCGGCCTCTTCCCTAACCGAATCCGGCGCGAAGCCGAAATAGGAGTCGCGCTCGGCCTCGGCGGCGGCCCGCTCCTCGGCCATCGCCTCCGCCTCCTCGGCATCCTCCTCCGCCAGGTCGGAGTCGATGACCGACTGCTCCGCCGGCGAGAGCGAGCGGCGATAATCATAGTCGCCATAGTCGCCATCCTCGACTCCGTCGAAGTCCGCCGGCGGAGGGAAATCGGTCCACCAGCCGTCCTCGTCCTCCCAGACGTGGAGGCCGCCGTCGTCGTCGGTTCCGGCCTCTTCGGCGAGGTGAAGTTCATGAAGTTCACGATCTCCAGAATTTGCCCCCAGGCTCCGCTTCGGCTCCGGTGGAGCGGGCGGCTCGGGCGGAGCGAGAAGGGCGAGACCGTCGTCGCGGCGGTCCTCGCCGACGGCGTCGAGATAATCCTCCCAGCGTTCCGCGACCCTGAGGTGGGCGGCGCCCTTCTCCTCGGCGCGGTCGATCCTCGAGTCGAGGCGGGCGAGCACGGCCATGGTGAGGCGATTGTCGTAGCGGTGGCGCTCGGCGACGATCACCCCGTCCTTGTAGATCCGCTCAATGACCCCATTGCGGGCGCGCGAAAAGACCTCGTCGGCGAGCGGCGCCCGGGCCTTGACGCAGGCCGCGTCAAGCCCGGCTGCGAACAAAGGATCCCGGTCGCGGAGGTTGTAGACGGACTTGGCGCTCATCCCCGCCGCCTCGCAGGCTTCGACGATCACCCCGCATTCGGCGAAGCGTTCGAGGAAGAGGCGCTTCTTCTCCGGGGTCCAGCCGTCGTGGCGCAGGCGGCGCGTCTCCTTGAAGGCGTTGTCGAGATCGTGGGACTCGAGCGGGTCGACGAACTCGGGCATGTGGGCGGTGAGCAGGGGGACGATCTCGCGGTCGGACACGGCTTCCTCTCGTTCTATCTATGTTCTATTTCCTCTTCTGACAGGAAACTTCCTATCCGGCAATGGGATTTGCCTCCGATTCGGTGCAAAGGCGGAGGCGGCGGGCGAACTGGACGGTCGCGGGCGGGCGGCAACCGGTCGCGTGGCGGAGAGGCTGTTTTGGGTTCACGCAAAGACGCAAAGACGCAAAGGGGTCGTGGAGGCGACCAGCGCGGAGCGCTCCTCACGTGCCGGGCGGGCCGCGGTCCTCCGTTGGGATTGCCTGCGGCGCAGGAAGTTGCGCTGATTCTTTGCGGCTTTGCGGCTTTGCGTGAGACAATCGGACGACGGATGCGGCGCAGGCGCAGGGCATCCCGGCGGAGTCGTTCGAAGCGGAGGAAGGGTGTAGGAGGGGGGCGATGAACTGGCCGGTCCTCCTCCTCGCCGCCCTGGGCGCCGCCGCCCTGCTCATGCTCCTCCTCAAGCTTCGCGGCGGCGGGCGCCGGGACCTGCTCGGGCCGCCGAAGCGCAAGCCGAGGAAGCTCTCCCGGGCGGAGATCGAGCGGCTGGCCGGGCTGGTCGGCCGCGGCGACGAGGTGGGGGCGCTCCGCGAGCTCGAGGGCGCCGGCTATGACGGGGCTTCGGCGCGGCGGATGGTCGGGCTGATGGCGAGGCTTGCGGGGACGGGCGCGGAGGCGGATGACGACTGAAGGCGATAGGGTGTAAGGGGAGACGATGAGCGGCGAGACGGTCCGGGTCCTGGTCATCCTGGCGGCGGGGCTGCTTTTCGTCTGCTGGGCCTGGCGGCGCTTCGACCCGGGCGAGATCGCCTCCACCCGCGACCGGGCGCCGCCCGGGGAACCGTGCTGGACCGAGCAGATCTCGACCGACGGCCGCCTCAGCTACGGCCGCCAGGGCTGCTACCACGCGGGGCTCGCGGAGATGGAGGCGAGGGTGCGGCGGGGCGAGTTCGATTCGCCGGTTTGAGGCGGCGGCCGCGCCTGCCTTCCTCCAGGACTCGGGTGCGGGCGGGCCGGCCGGGTGGATTTCACCCAAAGCACCAAAGGCCCAAAGAGGCCCCGCCTGCCGCGACCGCGAAGCGATCCTCCATCATCTGTGAGATCAATCCGAGTCGGCGAGATGCCTGCGGCGCATAAGCCGGCCACTGATTCTTTGGTGCTTTGGGTGAAACAATTTCAATGCGTGGCCGCGGCGAGACGGTGGGCGTCCTGGCGGAGGGTCTCGAGGCAGTCTTCGGCGCCGGTGAGCTGCCAGGCCCGTTGCGGGACGATGACGTCCAGCTTGGCGGCGAGGGCGGGGAGATCGGGGGCCGGGAGGGCGAGGAGGGTATTGAGGGCGTCGGTATGGGAGTCGAGGAGGCGATCGTAGGCGTCCTCATCGGGCTCGCTTCGGGCGGAGTCGAGGGTGGACTGGGCCTGGTTGAAGCGGGCGAGGGCCTTGTCCCATACGTCATCCCGGCGAAGGCCGGGATCCATGAACACCGCCGCGTCAGCTTCTCTACCGACCGTGTTCATGGATCCCGGATCAAGTCCGGGATGACGGGGGATGAGCGGGGACGCGCACACAGCGCCTAGCAGCGCGCGGCGCGACAGCCTATGCTGCCCGTCAGCCATCCTTCGCCTCCTTTTATCGGGAGTTCCTTCGACTCATGCTTCGCAATGCTCAGGATAAACTGCTGGCCAGCGCCGAAGCGAGGCGGGCGCCTTGGTTCGGTTTCCTTCTTTTCTCGTGTTACGCATAATTGAGGGGCGGTTCAATAGCTGAAATACAAAAAAGAGGCCGCGGCCGCCCGGCCACCGGGACCGATCCGGTAAGGACCATCCGCCTCTCTGCCGAGCTCGAGGCGGCGATCACTGC
Source organism: Allosphingosinicella sp. (assembly GCA_036389015.1). Classification (GTDB taxonomy): domain Bacteria; phylum Pseudomonadota; class Alphaproteobacteria; order Sphingomonadales; family Sphingomonadaceae; genus Allosphingosinicella. The sequence continues at coordinate 53,592 of DASVQS010000034.1, forward strand.
CTGGATCGAGCGGCAACCGGAGCCCAAGCCATCACGCTCCGTAGCGATCCGGCGGCTAATTGAGAAGGGGCTGACCTCGACGTAGGCCGCTCGGCTCGCTCATCGTGGAAGGGGCACCCCTTGTAACATTATTGTGGATAAGGTTCGTCGTCGCGCTTGCAGGTGAGTGGTTCCTATGCTTGTTCTTGGTTTGCCAAGGAGGGCTCGGTATGAAGTTAAAAGTCCGCCTGATCGGACGAGGTCTCCACGAGGATGAGATACTCGTCATCGTAATGACCCGGGACGGCGAAGAAGAGGTGATGCTTGATCGGGACGACTTGGAAGGGGACGCAATCGAAGTCGGCAGCCCAGTAGGTAAGTCCAATGGCCACTTGCTCGTTGAACTCCCGCGTGAGACGGCGCGGGGGAGCTGGAGGGTATGGGTAGCTAAAGAGGAGTTGGCGTTCGCCAATGCATGATCCTAACTGATCGCGAGATTCGGATAGCAATAGAGACACAGCAGCTTAGGATCGATCCGGCTCCTGCGTCCGAGGCCTATGCGTCAACGAGCGTCGACCTGACGCTCGGTGCGACATTGCACGTCTTCAAAGGCGATAGGCCAGGAGTGGAGCGGGTCATTGACCCGTCGGCCACCGGATATAAGTTTAGCGACGTGCTCGACGATCTTGCTGAGGAACAACAGATCGGCAATGGTGGCTTCGAACTCGAGCCCCGCCAATTAATTCTTGCGCGTACCCTCGAGAAAATCAACATTCCAATCCGAACGCGGCTTGCGGCTCGGGTAGAAGGCAAGAGCTCGCTTGCGAGGATCGGACTCGGTGTTCACATCACGGCACCTACGATCCATGCCGGCTTCGGAGGTAGAATCCAACTAGAGGTGGTAAATCACGGAACCCGGAAGATTCGTCTGCGAACGGGGATGCGCATATGTCAGCTCATTTTTGAAATGACGTTGGGCGTAGCTGACAAAGGTTATACCGGGCAGTTCATGGACCAGATGCTTGACAATGCCTAAACCGGGGGCACTCGCTGCCAAGAACGTTGCTGGCACGTAGTTGGCACCAAAGCCCCAACTCGGAGATCATGAATCGCGGTTAGGGCTGCGAAACTTGAACTCAATTTGGCCAGGAATTTTTACAGGCGGCCTTGGACTGCGATCTGATTCGACTGATCTAGCCGACGGCCGGAGGTACTTTAGGGATGTAGCGATGCTCGTCGGCTTATCACGCCAGCTTTCCAAAGTATAAGTGGAAGGATAAACTTCTCTTCTGACTCTTAGAAGTTCGTCAGACATGGCTAGTATTTCTGGTATGTCATTGCGGCGCATTTGGGAGAAAGACCCGTCGTTTTCAGACACGAGAAACCGCGCGATTGGCTGACGGATTACAGTCCAATCCTGTCTCAAGCGGTGTGGCTTGTCATAAAGGAGATGCTTCACGAAGCCAGCAAGGCTTCGGGCAGTTTCTATTGCAACAGGTTGAGACTGCCGAGTCTTGCGCAGAGTAGACGAGCTAAGCTTGGCAGCCGCCGCTACCTGTTTATACGACAACCCAACTGCGCTTATGATTTCCTCAATAGAGGTACCCCGAAACTCTACGAAAAGGTACAATCTGTTTAGGCCTACGTCGTCAACGTCGTCTAAGTAGACATCGTAGTGATCCGTCATACCTTGCTGAGCGGCGTCGAGCTTGCTTCCATTGAACGCGCCTTGATCATAGAGCGCTCCATCGAGTCGTGATCCTCTTAGATTCGCACCATCAAAGTTAAGTCCTCTCAAATCCTGGTTTGAAAGGTCCAATCCTGATAGATCAGCAGAGCGATAAAAAGTGAATCGGTCAAGTCCTGACATCTCTGCGAGGCACGATAGAGAGTGGGAATCGCATTCCAGTATCTCCAGTGTCCGGCCGATGAGGGTTAAAAAATTGTCTTTCATTCCGGCACCGCTAACACACTAGCGAGAATAACCTCTGCAAATCTGTTATCAAATGCCCGAGGCTCTAAATCGGCTTCCCTCAAAACAAGTTTTAGGTGCTGTATAGCAGCGGCTTCATTTATGTCGTTGTGGATGAGCTTCCGCAGCTTCTCGTTCAATCCCAAACGCTTGGGTACGATATCGCTTATATGCAGGTCTTCGAGAGCACATGAAACACCGACGCTGATAGTAGGTAACAGTTGCGGTAATACCGACGTTGAAGGTTTCACCCGCAAGCGCGGCGCGTCGATCGGATCCCATGGCTGGCCACGTAGGCCATCACGGTAAGTGGGAACTAGCTCCCATGCGTATTCCTGCGGATTCCTAGGTCGCGGTGAAACCAGAACTTCTGGAACGTTCTGTACAATTTTCAAGATGTCTTGCTGCGTTAGCTGCTCCCCTCGTGCAGTCGCGCCTGTCAGGACGGCTCCGAATAACGCCGGAGTTAACGTTGCTTTGCCTGAGAGGCTTGCTTCGGCTGTTTCACGCGCGGTCCGAAGTTTAGTGAGTTCGATCTCAGCTTCGGGAACACTTCGTGCTATACTGCGCCGATCAATTTCTAGGGGACGCTCAGCCCTTACAGTCAACAACGCGCGTTTAAGGCTGACTTTAAAGGTGAAAGGAAAATCGACGTCTGATCCGCCAATTCTGCCTTCGGTGAAGCTCAGCTCGACGTGGACCGCCGACGTTGATCCGTCGACCCGAAACGGCTCATGCCAGGCGTCTATCGAGAGGACGTCCGATAACACTCGCTTTCGATTGCTGCGCACTCTCATCTCACTAACGATTCAGTGAATTATTCCTCCGTGCCGCCGAAAGGGCAAGTGTCGACAATCACATTGACCAGACGCCCCTCGCTTTCGCAATGCAGGGTCTGGATTGAAGGAAACCCCGTTCCCCTATTCAGCGGCCTCACGCTCGCGTAGAGAGGCGGACGCACCCGCCTTCTTCCTCCGCGGAGTTGCCGGTTCGGGCCGCGGGCCGTTAAGGAGTTGCTTGAGGTAGCCGCCGGTATACGACCGCGGCTCCTCCGCCACCTGCTCCGGCGTCCCTTCCGCAACAATCTCCCCACCCTTGTCGCCGCCTTCGGGCCCAAGATCCAACACCCAGTCCGCCGTCTTGATCACCTCGAGATTGTGCTCGATCACGACCACCGAATTGCCCTGGTCGACCAGCGCATGAAGCACCTCGAGGAGCTTGCGCACGTCCTCGAAATGCAACCCCGTGGTCGGCTCGTCCAATATGTACAAAGTCTGCCCCGTCGCACGCCGCGACAGCTCCTTGGCCAGCTTCACGCGCTGGGCCTCGCCGCCGCTCAGGGTCGTCGCCTGCTGGCCGACCTTGATGTAGCCGAGGCCGACTTCCTCCAGCATCGCCATCTTGTCGCGGATCGGCGGCACCGCTTTGAAGAATTCGTGGGCGTCCTCGACGGTCATGTCCAATACGTCGGCGATGCTCTTGCCCTTGAACTTCACTTCCAGGGTCTCGCGATTGTAGCGGTGGCCGTGGCAGACGTCGCAGGTGACGTAGACGTCGGGGAGGAAGTGCATCTCGATCTTGATCAGGCCGTCGCCCTTGCAGGCCTCGCAGCGGCCGCCCTTGACGTTGAAGCTGAAGCGGCCGGGCTTGTAGCCGCGCGCCTGGCTCTCGGGGAGGCCGGCGAACCAGTCGCGGATCTGGGTGAAGGCGCCGGTGTAGGTGGCGGGGTTGGAGCGGGGGGTGCGGCCGATCGGCGACTGGTCGATGTCGATCACCTTGTCGAGATATTCGAGGCCGCTGATCTTCTCGCACGGGCCGCAGACGACGCGGGCGCCGTTGAGGGCACGCGCCGCGCCTGCATAGAGGGTATCGATGGTGAAGCTCGACTTGCCCGAGCCGGAGACCCCGGTGATGCAGGTGAAGGTGCCGAGCGGGATGGAGGCGGTGACGTCCTTCAAGTTGTTGGCGCGGGCGCCCTTGACGGTGAGCTTGCGGCCGTTGCCCTTGCGGCGCTTGTCGGGGAGCGGCACGGCGCGGCGGCCGGTGAGATAGTCGGCGGTGAGGCTGTTCTCGTTGGCGAGCACGTCCGCGAGCGTGCCGCGGGCGACAACTTCGCCGCCATGCGC
>DASVQS010000035.1:0-28587 GCA_036389015.1 Allosphingosinicella sp.
GCCGACATCCTCACCGGCGGCGGCGGCGCGGACTCCTTCCGCTACAAGCTGGTGACGGACTCCTCCGCAAGCGCGACCGACCATATCCTCGACTTCACGTCGGGGACCGACAAGATCGATCTTTCCAGGATCGACGCCAACACCGGACTCGCGGGCGACCAGGCCTTCACCTGGATCGGCTCCGGCGCGTTCACCGGAGTCGCGGGACAGCTTCGAGTCTTCCAGTCGGGCACCGACTGGCTGGTGCAGGGCGACGTCAACGGCGACGGAGTCGCGGACCTCGTCATCCAGGTCAGCGTCAACGACGGCTCGCCGGTCCAGAGCGACTTCTTCTTCTAGGCTGCGAACCCGGCGCGCGTCAGCGCGCCGGGAACCAGGTCTTGGCGGCCGCCGCTTCGTCCGTCTCGGCCTGCCCCGTGAGACGGGCGACGACCTGGGCGAAGCTGCCTTCGACCGCGACCCGGTGCTCGCCGAAATAGATGTCGGTGAAGGGCCCGGACGCGGTGCGGACGTGAGTCACCTTGTCGGGATTGATCGCCACATTGCCGGGCTCTCCGCCCTTCTTCATCACGATCAGCCTCACGATTGTCCGCGCTCCTCCGTTCGAGGACCGGCTTAGCGGTATCGGGTTAACTACGGGTTTGTACGAGCTTGAACGGCCGCCGTGCCCCGGCGAACCTTTTCGGCGAGCGCAGCCGGCCGCGGATGCGCCGGGAAAGGGCAGAGAGGGGCCAGCGTAATGACGATGTATGTCTACAGCACCACCGGAGAGCCGCGCGGCTTCCTGTTCGAAACCACCATCTACGGCCTCGACGGAACCCCTCTGGGCCGGGTCTTGGGATCTCGGGTCCATCGCTTCGACGGCACCTACGCCGGCGAATGGTTCCACCAGATGGTCGTCGACCGCCCGACCGCGCGTCCCCGCTCGATCCCGGCCATCCCGGTTCCTGCGCCGCGAGCGCCGGCGCCGGCCGATTGGGGACGGCGGCAGGTGGCGGAATATGGCGCCTATTTCGACGCGTTCGACCGATTGGCCGAGCCCGCCGATCCTTATCAGATGGCCGCGGAGTAATCCTGGCCGTCGCGGGACCGGAGCGGCGGATGACGAAGTGACGGGGAGGGGGTGACGTCGAGGGGCCTCACCTGCCATGCTCCGCGCCATGAGCCCGGTGCGCATCCTTCACGCCCATTCGACCTTCGGCCATGGCGGCAAGGAGGCTCGCGCGGTCCGGCTGATGAACGCCTTCGGAAGCGCCGCCGAGCATGAAGTGATCTCCGCCACGCCGGGAGAGTTCGGCGCCGGAAAGGCGCTCGACCCCGGCGTCAAGGTAGACTTCCCGGCCGGCGCGCCGCCCCTCGCCGGGCTTCCCGGCCTTCCGCGCCTGTTCCGGCTGTCACGCTACATGCGCCGCTTCGACCTCGTCCTGACCTACAATTGGGGCGCGTTCGACGCGGTCATGGCGCGCCATCTGTTCGGAGGCCCGCCGCTCATCCACCATGAGGACGGCTTCAACCAGGACGAAGCCGGCGAATTGAAGCTGAAGCGCAACCTCTACCGGCGCCTCGGCCTTGCCGCGGCTTACCGGCTGGTGGTTCCGTCGGCCCGGCTGGAGGCGATCGCCCGCAAGGCCTGGGCTCAGCCCACCGCCAAGGTCGCGCGGATCGCCAACGGCATCGACGTCCCCCGTTACGCCGCGCCGCCCGCTCGCGAAATTCCAGGGCTCGACGAGCGGCCCGGCGGGATCGTCATCGGCACCGTCGCCGGACTGCGCGCCGTCAAGAACCTGCCGCGCCTGGTTCGCGCTTTCGCCGCCATGACGTCACGCGACGCTCGCCTCGTCATTGTCGGCGCCGGGCCCGAAAGCGAGCGGATCGCGGCCGAGGCGCGCCGCCTCGGGGTCGGCGACCGGTTGCTGATGCCCGGCTTCCTGGCCGATCCGGCGCTGTGGATCGGCCGCTTCGACATCTTCGCCTTGTCCTCCGATTCCGAGCAATTCCCGATCTCGCTGGTCGAGGCCATGGCGGCGGGACTGCCGGCGGTGGCGACCGCGGTCGGCGACGTCGCCCAGATGATCGCCGACGACAACCGGCCGCTGATCGTCGAGGCCGAGGACGAGGCCGCTTTCACCGCCGCGCTTGACTCTCTGGCCGAGCGCCCCGATTTGCGGCGGGCGATCGGTCGCGCCAACCGCGAGAAGGCCGTGGCGGAATATGACGAGGCTAAGATGATCGCGCGCTACGCCCGGCTGTATGAGGAAGCCATTTGCCGTCCCGGAGCGTTCGCTGATCTATGATATGAATCTCCTGGCGCTTTTGGCCGGGATCAGGGCTATAGCCGCTTTCGTTTTTGGAGATGCATGTGTTCAAGGGTTTGAAGCCGATCCTGTACGGCGGCCGCGAGGTATGGCCTCTGGTCGAGGGCGGCAAAGGCGTTTCCGCGACCAACCACGCCAGCTCGGGCGCCTGGGCCGCGGCCGGCGGAATCGGCACGGTCTCGGCCGTCAATGCCGACAGCTACGACCCGGAAGGCCGGATCATCCCGCAAATTTACCACGCCCTCACGCGCCGCGAGCGGCACGAGGAGCTCGTCCAGTACGCGATCGACGGCGCCGTCGCGCAGGTCCAGAAAGCCTACGACATCGCGGGTGGCCAGGGCGCGATCAACATCAACGTCCTTTGGGAGATGGGCGGCGCCCAGCGAGTCCTGCACGGTGTGCTCGAGCGCACCAAGGGGCTGGTGGCGGGAGTCACTTGCGGCGCCGGAATGCCCTACAAGCTGTCCGAGATCGCGGCCTCCTACGGAGTCAATTACCTGCCGATCATCAGCTCGGGGCGAGCCTTCCGGGCGTTGTGGAAGCGTGCCTATTCCAAGGCCGCAGAATGGCTCGCCGCAGTGGTCTACGAGGACCCCTGGCTGGCGGGTGGCCATAACGGACTTTCCAATGCCGAGGATCCCCTGAAGCCCCAGGACCCCTATCCGCGGGTCAAGGAGCTCAGGGAGACGATGCGCGAGGGCGGTATCGCCGACAGCGTTCCGATCGTCATGGCGGGCGGAGTCTGGAACCTCAGGGAATGGGAGAATTGGATCGACAATCCGGAGCTCGGGCAAATCGTCTTCCAGTTCGGGACCCGCCCGTTGCTCACCAAGGAGAGCCCGATTCCGGAAGGGTGGAAGCAGCGGCTGATGACTCTTGAGGAGGGCGACATCCTCCTCCACCGCTTCTCGCCGACCGGTTTCTACAGCTCGGCGGTGCGCAACCCGTTCCTGAGGAGCCTCGAGGCGCGCTCGCACCGGCAGATCGCGTTCACCAAGGAGGAACTGGGCGACCATTGCTTCCAGCTCGACGTAGGCGTCGGCACGAGGAAGAATTTCTGGGTTACCCGGGGCGACCTGCTCCATGCCCGCGAATGGTTCGCCCAGGGCTTCACCGAAACGCTGAAGACCCCGGACGAGACCCTGATCTTCGTCACGCCCGAGGAGAAGGTCCAGATCCGCCGCGACCAGGCCGATTGCATGGGCTGCCTCAGCCAGTGCGCCTTTTCCTCCTGGGCGGACAATGAGAAGAACACGACCGGACGGCTCGCCGATCCGCGCAGCTTCTGCATTCAGAAGACCCTGCAGGACATCGCGCATGGCGGGCCGGTCGACCAGAACCTCATGTTCGCGGGGCATGCCGCCTTCCGGTTCAAGAACGACCCCTTCTACTCGAACGGTTTCGTCCCGACCGTGAAGCAGCTCGTGGATCGGATTCTGACGGGGGATTGAGGGGCTACGCCACCCGGTCCGGCAATTCGCGTCCCTCGGCGAACGCGACGATGTTGGCCAGTACCTTCTCGCCCATCGCGGTCCGGCTCTCCAGGGTCGCGGAGCCGAGGTGGGGGAGGAGAACGAGGTTAGGCAGCTCGAGGAGCCTCGCATCGACCTCGGGCTCGTTCGGATAGACGTCGAGTCCGGCGCCGGCGATCCGGCCCGCGCCCAGGGCTTCGATCAAAGCCTCCTCGTCGACAAGTCCGCCGCGGGCGGCGTTGATCAGCCAGGCACTGCTTTTCATCAGCGCCACCCGCCGCCGGTCGATCAGATGGTGGGTCTCCGGCCCGTAGGGGGCGTTGAGGCTGACCACGTCCATCTCGGGCAGCATGGAATCGAGGTCAGGCCAGTAGCGGGCCTCCTCGTCCGCGGCGGGACGGCGGTTGTGATAGTGGACCGCCATTCCGAAGGCCCGCGCCCGCCGCGCCAGTGACCGCCCGATCCGTCCCATTCCGACGATGCCGAGCGCCTTTCCGGTGAGGCTCCGGCCGAGCTGGTCGGTCGGCCCCCAGCCGCGCCACGCGCCGGAGCGCAGGTTGCGCTCGCCCTCGCCGAGACGCCGCGGTCCGATCAGGATCAGGGCCATCGCCAGATCGGCCGTATCCTCGGTCAGCACGTCCGGCGTGTTGGTGACCGCGATCCCGCGCGCCCTGGCCGCCTCGAGATCGATATTGTCGGTACCCGCGCCGAAATTGGCGATGAGCCGGAGCCGATCGCCGGCCCCGGCGACGAGCTCGGCGTCGATGCGATCCCGGACGCTCGGCGCAAGCACGTCGCAGCGCCGCATCGCCGCCTCGAGCCGCTCGCGGTCGAAGGTCGAGTCTTCCGGGTTGAGCTCGGTGTCGAAGCGCTCGGCGAGCTTCTCCTCGACGCTGTCGGGGAGCCTGCGTGTGACTACCACTTTCATCCGTCCCGCTTGGGAACGCCGAGGGAAGGCGTCAAGGTAGATGGGCGTTGAACCGGAGCCCCGCTCCTGCCTAAGAGGCGATGGAAGGAGGCGCGAGATGGCGAGGAGAGTCATGCTGGCGGCCGCGCTCGCGCTCGGCCTGGCGGTGGGATCGGCGCAGGCGCAGGAGGAACGCGCCACCCCTTATTGGGCCTCGATCAGCGCCGGCAAGGCGATGATGCGGACCGGGCCGGGCACCAACTATCCGGCGACCTGGCTGTACGTCCGCGCCGACCTGCCGATCCGGGTGGTCGAAACCTATCCGAACTGGCGCAAGGTCAGCGACCCGGACGGCGCGACCGGCTGGATGCTTCAGAGGCTGCTCAGCGACCGCAGAACCGGCCTCATCACCGGCGATTCCGCGCAGCCGCTGCGCGAGGATCCGGGCGAAAATTCGAAAGTCCGCTATCTCGCCGAGCCGGGCGTGGTCGGACGAATCTCGAAATGCGCCGGCCAATGGTGCCTGTTCGACGTGCGCGGCCGCCAGGGCTATGTCCGGAAGGATCATATCTGGGGCGTGGCGCCCGGCGAAACTCTGGATTGAGGAGCGGGGAATGGATCTTAGCCTGGCGGATTTCGAAAGCTTCGTCGGCGAGCCGCACGAGATCGTCTTCACGGACGGAACGCTGCCTTTCGTGCTCGAAAAAGCCCAGGGCCTGCCGCGCTCGATGCGGGAGGCCGGAGCCTTCCGGCTGGAGTGGCGCGGCCCGGCCGAACCCATTCTCGATCAGGCGATCTACCGCTTCCGGCGGGGTGAAGAGGAGTTCGACATGTTCATCGTGCCTGTCGGGCGGGACGCTCAAGGGACCCTGTACGAGGCGATTTTCAACTAGTCCTTCGATACGGGCCTTCCTCCGGATCAAGTCCAAGGTCAGTCCCTGCTCAGGATGAGAGGGTGGGGTGACGCCCAACCGCTCGTCCTGGGTAGCCGTTGAGCTTCGCGAAACGGCGTCGAAGGACGATCAGCGCGCAGGGCGCCACTCCATCAGGTCGTAGACTCCGTGCTCGTCGATCGGCGTGAAGCCGAGCCTCCGGTACAGCCGCATCGCCGGATTGTTCTTCTCGACGTGGATGGTGAGCGGCTTTTCCGCCGCGGCGGCCATGTCCATGAGGTCGGCAAGGATCGCGCTGCCCGCGCCGCCGCCGCGATGGTCGGGGAGCAGGGCGATGTCGATCAGCCGGATCTGGTCGGGCCATTCCTCGATGTATAGCCTTCCGGCCGCAATGCCGTCGCGCTCGATCACCAGCCATTCGGCGGCGGGATAATGCTGCCGGTAATGGCGGTGCTGGGCATCGAACTGATGGGCGAGGAACTGCCGCTGGGTCTCCAGAGGCCAGCCGCTTTGCGCCACTTCCTCGATCCGAGTCGAGGCATAGACGAGGGCGAGGAAAGGCAGATCCGCGTCGGCGGCGGTCCGGTAGCTCAGGCCGAGCCGTGCGGCGGCCTTGAGGGGCGGCGGCACGGCTCCGGGCTTAGCTGCGCGGCGGGAAGACGCCCTGCAGCGCGATGCAGAAGTTGAAGGTCAGATACGGCATCATGTTGTTGTGCGGCAAGCTTCCGCCGGCGATCGACAGGGACTGGAAGTTCATCGCCACCAGGTTCGCGGCCGCCGTGTAGCAGCTCGAATTGGCCGACTGCGCGAGCGCGCGGACCGGCGACGGAGCGTTGAGCTCGCCCAGGTCGAGGTCGTGATCGCGCATCGCATGGGTATGGGACGGTATCTCGGATTCGAGCAGGGTGACCGTCTCCGAACCGCCCGTTTCGCCGAGGTCGTGAAGACTCAGCCCCGGGCCCTGCCCGGGATGCATGGGGACCGAGCCCTGCAGGTCCGGCAGCGCGAAGGTTGACTTGCCGTTGCCCCCGTAGGTGGTCCCGAGCAGCGAGAAGAGCGCGGTATTCTGCGACAGCGGCAGGATCTGCCCGTTGCAGAACGCCCAGCCCTTGGGCGCGAAGTTGAACCCGAAAATCCGGATTTCGGCGACGAAAGGATCGGCCATCGCAAGGATCTCCTAGGTTTGGCTTGGAAAGATGCCGAAGAGCGAGATGATGAAATCTACGCACAAATACGGCTGGAAGTTCGTGTGTGGCTGGCTCCCGCCGACCGGAACGACCGCCTGCGGGGCGAGGTTGGAGTCGGGGCTGTCCTGGATGTAGGGCAGGGCGCCGCCCCCCGCCTGGCCGACGACCTTGTCCTTGGGACTGACGTCCTGCGAGGCATTGGTCGAAGCGATCATCGCATGGGTGTGGCTCGGGATCTGGTTGATCGTCAGGGTGACTTCCTCGGCCCCGCCCGTCTCGGCGAGGATGAAGCCGCTGCCCTGGTGGAGCGGAACCCGGCCGCGAAGGTCCGGAAGCGCGAAGGTCGATTCGCCGTCCCCGCCGTAGGTCGTCCCGATCAGCTGGAACAAGGTCTCGTTCTCGGAGATCGGAAGCAGCTGGCCTTCGCAGAACATCCAGCCGGCCGGGGCGAAGTTGCCGGCGAACATCCTGATCTCGCCCACATATGGCTGAGCCATGTCGTTTACCCCCTCAAGTCTGCGACGGGAAAATGCCCTGCAGGGCGATGATGTAGGTCAGCGTCAGAAACGGCTGCATGTTGAGGTGAGCCTGGCTCCCGCCGACGTTGGTGATCGTTGCGGGGACGAGGGTCGTCAGCGCAGTCGGATCGGTATAGATGCGGGATGCCACCGCGCCCAGCACGTTGCCCACCGCGGTCTGCTTATCGCCGGCATTCTGGCTGCCCTGGACGATATGGGTGTGGGTCGGCATCTCGGCCTGAGTGATCGTGTGCGCCTGCTCTCCGCCCTTCTCGCCGAGCGTATGGCCGTCGCCGAAGTGGATCGGAACGCGCGCTCGAAGGTCGGGCAAGGCGAAGTTGACCCTGCCGTCGCCACCGAAGGTGGTCCCGAGCAGGGAGAACAGCGCCTGATTCTGGTTGATCGGCAGCAACTGGCCGTTCGTCATCGCCCAGCCTTTTGGCGCGAAGCCGAACGAGACAATCCGGATCTCGGCGAGAAACGGTTCAGCCATATCAATGTCCCCCCTGGGCCCAAATGGATACAGCAATTTTTGCAGTCATCAACCGTTTCGGACCAATTATTTTTCCACGATTCTCGCCGCATAAGGATGATTGTTTAAGTGAAAACCAGCGACAATGGTTGTGATTTCGCCGCGATGTTGCCAACGCAGGTTATGCCCGATTCTCCGCCGCCGCCCTTGTCGCGGTTCGCGCCCGCCGCGCTTTTTCTCGACTTCGACGGGACTCTGGTGGAGCTTGCCGAGGCGCCCGGAGCGATCTCGGTTCCCACCGGTCTGGGCCCTCTTCTCGATCGCCTGTCGGCTCGGCTGGAGGGACGGCTGGCGGTGGTCAGCGGACGCGCGCTGGAAGACCTTCAGGGCCATCTCGGCGGCTCCGCCGCGGTGCTTTCCGGCTCGCACGGCGCGGAGCTGAGCTATTCCGACGGGCGGTCCATTCCCGTCTCGGCGCCGCCCGGCCTGGCCGAGGCGCGCGAATCGATTCGCCGATTCGCGGCCGGCGGCGAGGGATTTCTGGTCGAGGACAAGCCGGCCGGAGTCGCGCTCCACTACCGGCTTGCGCCCGAGCGGGCCGAGGAAGCGGATGCCTTTCTCGAAGCGCTCGCCGAGCGCTCCGGCCTCGCCCTGCAGCGTGGCAAGATGGTCGTGGAGCTTCGCCCCGAAGGCTCGGACAAGGGGGGGGCGGTTCGCCGCCTGATGGCGGAACCACCTTTCGCCGGCGCGCGTCCTGTGTTCGTGGGCGACGATCTGACCGACGAGGACGCGTTCCGGGCTGCAGTCGCGCTGGGAGGAGAAGGGGTGCTGGTCGGCCCCGCCCGGCCGAGCGCCGCGCGGTGGCGGCTGGACGGAGTGGTGGACGTGACGGATTGGCTGAAGGCGGCGGCCTATGGGTGACCTGTCGCTGTGGCCGATCGGCAATTGCCAGGTGAGCGCTCTCGTCGACCGGGAGGCCGGCTTCGTCTGGGGCTGCGCTCCCCGGGTCGACGGCGATCCGCTTTTCTGCTCGCTGCTCGAACCCAAAGGCGAGTCCGAGCTGCCGCGCGGGGAATGGCGGATCGCGGTCGAAAACCAGGTCGCCTCCGAGCAGAGCTATCTGCGCAACACGGCCATTCTGACCACCCGACTCACCGATTCGGACGGGGCGGTCGCCGAGATTTTCGACTTCTGCCCCCGCTTCGAGCGGTCGGGGCGGATGTACCGGCCGGTCGCCTTCGCCCGGATCGCGAGGCCTCTGCACGGCGCGCCGCGGATTCGGGTCTCGCTCAACCCCGCTACCGGCTGGGGGGCGAGCGACGCCGAGCGGACGAGCGGCACCAATCACATACGCTATCTGGTCAAGCCGCAGCCGCTCAGGCTCACCACCGACGCTCCGGTCGGCCAGCTGCTCGAGGGGCGCAGCTTCCGGCTCGAGCAGGCCCACCATTTCTTCCTCGGGCCCGACGAGCCCTTCGTCGGCCATGTCGGCCACAGCCTCGCGGCGATGCTTCACGAAACGGCCGACGAATGGCGCGGCTGGGTGCGCGGACTCGCCATTCCGCTCGAATGGCAACGCATCGTGATTCGGGCCGCCATCACCTTGAAGCTGTGCCAGCACGAGGAAACCGGGGCGATCGTCGCCGCGCTCACTACCTCCATCCCCGAAGCGCCGGGCAGCGGCCGCAACTGGGACTATCGCTATTGCTGGATCCGCGACGCCTATTACACGGTGCAGGCGCTCAACCGGCTCGGCGCGCTCGATGTGCTGGAGAATTACCTGGGCTATTTGAGGAATATCGTCGACGCCGCGCAAGGCGGCCAGATCCAGCCGCTCTACGCCGTCTCGGGCGAGGCCAGGCTGGACGAGGGCGAAGCCGACGCTCTGGCAGGCTATCGCGGAATGGGCCCGGTGAGGGTCGGCAATGCCGCTCATGCCCAGGTCCAGCACGACGCCTATGGCCAGATCGTTTTGTCGAACGTCCAGGCCTTCATCGACGAAAGGCTGTTCAGAAGGGCGACCGAAGCCGATTTCCACGCGCTCGAGCGAGTCGGCGAGCGCGCCTGGGAGGTTCACGACCAGCCTGACGCGGGCCTGTGGGAATATCGCACCCGAAGCGCCGTCCACACCTACAGCTCGGTGATGAGCTGGGCCGCCTGCGACCGGCTCGCCAACGCCGCCGAGGTGCTCGGGCTGGACGACCGCGCGGCGTTGTGGCGCGATCGCGCCGCGACGATCCGCGAGCGGATCGAGGAGTCCGCCTGGTACGCCCCGGAGCGCCGCTTCGCCGCCAGCTTCGGCGGCGACGAGCTCGACGCCAGCCTTCTCCAGCTCGTCGACATGCGCTTCCTCGAGCCCGGGGATCCCCGCTTCCTCGCCACTTTCGAAGCCGTCGAGAAGGGGCTGAGGCGCGGCGAGCATATGCTCCGCTACGCGGCCGAGGACGATTTCGGGCTGCCCGAAACGGCATTCAATTTCTGCACTTTCTGGCTGATCGAGGCGCTCCACATGGCCGGGCGCGAGGACGAGGCGCGCGAGCTTTACGAGCATATGCTCGAGCGGCTTACCCCCGCCGGCCTGCTCTCCGAGGACAGCGATTTCGCCACCGGCGAGCTGTGGGGGAACTACCCGCAAACCTATTCGCTCGTCGGCCTGATCAATTGCGCCGTGCTCCTGTCGCGGCCGTGGAGCGCTGTCAGATGATACTCCCCGTTCGGGCTGAGCTTCTCGAAGCCCTTCACTTCTCCCGGCGAGAAAAGGAAAGCCCTTCGACAAGCTCAGGGCGAACGGAGGGGTTCTCGCGCTCAGCCTTCCATCGTTGTGACACCGAATGAGCCGACTGATCGTCATCTCCAATCGGGTGTCCAAGCCGAGCGGCGAGGGGCAGGGGGCCCAGGGCGGCCTCGCCGTCGCGCTCGCCGCGGCGCTGCGGGACCATCGCGGGCTTTGGTTCGGCTGGTCCGGCGACACGGCCGAGGAATTCACCGGCCATATCGACCTCCAGCGCCACGACGGGGTCACCACCGCGACGATCGACCTCGAGGAGCAGGACGTCGACGAATATTATAACGGCTACGCCAACCGCACCCTGTGGCCGCTCTTCCACTATCGGATCGACCTCGCCGAATATGACCGGAGCTTCGCCGGGGGCTACGAGCGCGTCAACGAGCGCTTCGCCGATACGGTGCAGCCGCTGATCGAGGCCGACGACCTGATCTGGGTGCACGACTATCATCTCATCCCGCTCGGCCAGCAATTGCGGGACCGCGGAGTGAAGAACCGGATCGGCTTCTTCCTGCACATCCCCTGGCCGCCGGCTCGGCTGATGGTGTCGCTTCCGTTCCACGAGGGCCTGGTGCTCTCGATGCTGGCCTATGACGTGATCGGCTTCCAGACCGAGGAATGGCTCGAGAGCTTCCGCCATTATGTCGAGCGCGAGCTCGGCGGCCATTGCGACGACGACGGCACCATCCATGTCGGCGAGCGCTCGGTCCATGCCGGCGCCTATCCGATCGGAATCGACTATGAGGAGTTCACCAGGGCGGCGGCGAGCTCGACGGCGCAGGCGGCCTTCGAGCGGATGCGGGTCAGCGCGGCCGGCCGGCGGACGATCATCGGGGTCGACCGGCTGGATTATTCGAAGGGGCTCGAGGAGCGCTTCCTCGGCTACCGGCGCTTTCTCGAGGATCATGAGGATTGCCAGGGCAAGGTTTTCCTGCTGCAGATCGCTCCGCCCTCGCGCGGCGAGGTCGCCACCTACGAGGTGATCCGCGAGCGGCTCGACGAGCTCTCCGGCCGGATCAACGGCGAGTTCGCCGAGGTCGACTGGGTTCCGATCCGCTACGTCAACCAGGGCTATCCGCGCGAGGACCTGGCCGGCTTCTACCGGGCCGCGGAGATCGGGCTGATCACCCCGCTGAGGGACGGGATGAACCTGGTCGCAAAGGAATATGTGGCGGCGCAGGATCCCGACGATCCCGGGGTCCTGATCCTTTCGCGCTTCGCCGGAGCGGCGCTTCAGCTGAAGGAGGCGCTGCTGGTCAACCCTTACAGCAAGGAGGAGATTTCGGACGCCATATTGCAGGCGCTCGACATGCCCCGCGAGGAAAGGATCAGGCGCTGGCGGGCGCTCAACGAGAGCGTCGAGCGCGAGGACGTGCTCGCCTGGCGCAAGGGCTTCGTCACCGCTCTCGAGCGCAGCCGGAAGGGCTGACGGGCTCCGGTGTTCGAATCCGGGCGAAGTGGACGAAGTGGACGCGAGTCGCAACTTCGGGCGCCTGCGAAAAAGCCCCTCCGGGGGATGGCCGGAGGGGGCTCCTTCGGAAACTGGCCGTCCACTGGGGGACGGGCCGTTCCTAGCTCCTAATGGGTGTGCTCGACGAAGAGCACGTCGGTGATGACCTTGCGGCCCTGACCGAGATCCTTGACGAAGGTGTGGTGACCGATCTGCCGGCCCCAGTCGGCCCGCGAATTGCCGATCGCCTGCTCGTTCTGGACCGCCTCCGGCAGCCCGGCGGCCGCGTGGACGTGGCTGTAGATCGAGTAGAGCTGGTCGTAATCGTGCTGGTCGGGATGCTCGTTGCCCGACGGGATGTTGGTATATTCCATGCACGAATTGGTCGCGTCGGTGTTGAAATTCTCGTCCTGGTGGGCGAGGCCGTAATCGTGGCCGATCTCCTGGCAGGTGACCGCCGCGCGCCACGCGGGCGTGTTGTAGACGCTGCCCGACGTGTAATAGCTGTCGTTGAGCTTGGTCGTCCCCTGGCTGATATGGCCGTCGGCCGCGAGCCAGATCGAGGCGATTCCGAGCCAGCCGGTGCTGCCGTAGGCGGCGTTGCATACCTCGATCCGCCCGGCCTTGGGAGCGCAGGTCGACGGAGTCGTCTGGCCGGCGGTCAGGGTGCTCTGGATCCGGCTCGAGGCGTTCCAGTCGTTGACCGCGGTGACGACGTAGCTGTCCCAGGTGGAATTGACGTTGTCGCCGACGGGAGGGCTGATCTGGGTGGTTGTGCGCTTCCAGTGATAGCCGTTCCAGCTGTGGACGGCGAGGACCGGGGTGGCGAGCAGGCCGGCCGCGGTTGCGAAGGCGGCTGCCTTCAGGATGGTGGACCTGCTGCGCCAGAGGCCTTTGGTATGAATCATGACGTTCCCCTTTATTGCCATTTATTGCGAGGGAAGTGGAATTTGCCGCCGATGACCACGGAGAGCAGAAGTACGACCCTCTTTGGCGCCTCCTCTATTTGAGAAGCCGCAGCGGCCGCGGCCGGAGTCGCCGCCGATGGCGGCACCAAGCATGAACCCTGAACGGACGCAACTGGCTGGCAGAACTGTATTTTGTGGTCGAGGTCAGTGGAGCCGGCCTGGGCGGGCACGATTCAGAGAGCGGAAGGCCTGCTTCGCTATACTTGGCGGGCTCCCGCATATTTTGATCCGAAACAGATCAATCGTCGGAGCGGCCTCGAGCCGCATCAATAAAGACAAAGAAAAACCCCTCCGGCCGGGTGGCCGGAGGGGCTTGTCCGCGTGGCGGCCGCGAGGCCGGACGCCTTATTTAGTGGCCGTGGCCGACGAAAAGGACGTCGGTGATGACCTTGACGCCATTGCCGAGGTCACGCTCGAACGTGTGGTCGCCGATCTGACGGCCCCAATCCGCGCGGGTGTTGCCGATCGCGGCCTGCGAGGGCAGCGTCCGCGAGGCGGTCGCGGCGGCAGCGGAGTCCGTGTGGTTGTAGATCGACAGCAGCTGGTCGTAATCGTGCTGGTCGGCATGCTCGTTGCCTTCCGGAATGTTCGTATATTCCATGCACGAGCTGGTCGCGTCGGTGTTGAAGTCCTCGTCCTGGTGGGCGAGGCCGTAATTGTGGCCGATTTCCTGGCAGGTCACGGCCTGGCGCCACGCCGGCGTGTTGTACTGCGCGAAGGCGTAATAGGTATCGTTGAGCTTCGTCGTGCCCTGGCTGATGTGGCCGTTGGAAAGCCAGATCGAGGCGATGCCGAGCCAGCCGGTCTGACCGTAGGCGGCGTTGCAGACGAGGATCTTGCCGGCGAGCGGCTTGCAGGTCCTGCCGTTGCCCGTGCTGTTGCTGAGCGGGCTCTGGATCACGGTCGACTGGTTCCAGTCGGAGACCGCGGTCGCGACTCGGGCGGACCAGGTCGAATTGGTGATGTTGACGACCGGCGGGGCAATCTGGGTGCTGGTGCGCGCCCAGTGATAGCCGTTCCAGCTGTGGACGGCGGCGGCCGGCATGGCGATCAGGCCGACAGCGGTCGCGAAGGCCGCGGCCTTCAGGATAGTCGATCTGCTACGCCAGGTTCCTTTGGTATGATGCATGACATTCCCCTCGTTCGGTCGTTTTTGGGTAGAGGGAAGAGGAATTTGCCGCCGTTGACCACGAAAGCAGAACTACGCCCCCTCTTTGCGCCCTCTCTTCTTGAAAGCGCGCGGCAACGGAAACGGGATTTCCGCCGATTTGCGTTTCAAGCATGATCGGGGACCTGTAGGCAAGTGCTTGGATAGCCGGTTAATTTTCGGAAACTACTAGGTTCCCGAAGGGGCCGGCCAGGCCCCGTGAGGGGAGGTGGGTGAACACTTGGCTTCGATTACGCGTTTCTAAGGATTAGTTCGATTCGGATATAGCGACGAACCGTTGCCTGGATGCGACGAAAGGAGCAACCCGAGAATAGCCGGCACCTCTCGAACGCTGAAAATTTAAATCCGAAAGCGATCTATTTTAATGGCTTGGCCGAAGATTCGGCTTTCAGCCGGCCGCACTTGGGTTAGGTTGGCGGCATGAGGGGCATGGTCGGCAGCATCGGGCAAGGGCGCGCATTCGTCTCGCTCCTGCTCGCTTTGCTTCTGCTGTCCAGGCTGCTGATCCCCTCCGGCTACATGATCGCCCCCGATCATCGAGGCAGGCCGGCCCTGGTGCTTTGCGGGGTTCCCGCCCGACCGGCGGCCAAGCCGGTGAGTCACGGCGGACATGGCGGCGGTTCGGCGGATCAGTCGCCCTCCAGGCCCGGCGAGCGGCCTTGTCCGTTCGCGGCGCTGGCCGCTCCGCCGCTTCCGCCCGCGCCCCCCGCAGTCCCGCCGCGCGCCCTGGCGGCCATCGCTCCGCCCGATGTGCAGGCGGCCACGGAGCTTGTGCGAGTCGCTCCGGCTGCTCCGCCGCCTCCGGCCACGGGGCCGCCGCTCTCCGTCTGATCTTCCGCTTCACTCGCGAGACAGACAGGAAATTCCCATGACCAGACGGACTCGCGCGCCCGCGGCGGCGCGCATCATGCTGTTGGGCTGCGCCGCGGCCCTGCCGGCCCCGGCCTGGGCCGGCCACGAGGAGGATATCGTCGTCACCGGGCAGAAGACCCACGGCCCGGCGACGGTCGAGAGCGTCAAGGCCGAGCGGCTCGAGGAGACGACGGCGATCATCACGCCCGAGGACACGCTGCGCTATCTGCCCAGCCTGTTCGTTCGCAAGCGGCACGTCGGCGACACCCAGTCGCCGCTGGCGACCCGGACGTCCGGCGTGGGAGCGAGCGCCCGAAGCCTGATCTACGCGGACGGGCTTTTGCTGTCGTCGCTGATCGGCAACAACAATACCAGCGCCTCGCCGCGCTGGGGCATGGTCTCGCCCGAGGAGATCGAGCGGGTCGACGTGCTCTACGGCCCGTTCTCGGCCGCTTATCCGGGCAATTCGATCGGCGCGGTGGTGAACATCACGACGAAGCTGCCCAGCGGAAGCGAAGGTTCGGTAAGCGCCTCGACCAGCGTCCAGAGCTTCGAGCAATATGGCAGCGACGGTACCTTCCCCGCCTGGCAGGCCGGAGCCACCCTCGGCGGGCGCGAGGGCGCCTTCGCCTGGTTCGTGGGTGCCAGCCATGTCGACAGCAAAAGCCAGCCGCTCGCTTATGCAACGGTGGCCCGGCCGGCCAATCCCGGCGCTGCCGGGACGCCCGTAACCGGCGCGTTTCCCGACCTCAACCGCTCGGGAGCGCCGATCTTCGTGCTCGGAGCGGCTGGGCTCGAAGACCACAAGCAGGACAATCTCAAGCTCAAGCTCGCCTGGGAGGTCGGGCCGGGGCTGAAACTGACCTATCGCGGCGGCCTGTTCCTCAACGACACCGAGGCGAAAGCGAAAACCTATCTGAGCGGAAACATCTTCGCCGGAACGCTCAACATCGGCGGCCGAACGGTCAACGTTCCCGCGACCGCCTTCGGCAATAACGTCTATCTGCAGGACGAGCGCCACTGGATTCACGGACTCACCGCGGAAGGGCAGGCGCTGGGGCTGGACTGGCGGGCGATCGCCAGCCTCTACGATTTCGACAAGCATGAGCAGCGCCTGCCGTCGACCGCGCTTCCGGCGGGGGCGGGCGGGGGCCCGGGCTCGATCGTCAGGCTGGACGGGACCGGCTGGCGAACCCTCGACCTCGAGCTTCGCCGCGGCGGGCTCAGGGGCGGGGCGCATTATGACGGCTTCCGGCTCAACAGCCGGCGCTTCGCCACCGCCGACTGGCGGGGCGGGGCGCCCGGAGCGCTCAATCAGCTGGCGCAGGGACGCACGCGCACCCTCGCCATATGGGCGGAGGACGAGGTGGACCTCGCCGATTCCGTCAAGCTGACCGTGGGCGCCCGCTACGAATGGTGGCGCGCCTTCGACGGGCGCAACTTCTCGCTGGCGCCGGCGCTCGACGTCGCCCAGCCCGGCCAGTCGGCGGACGGGATCTCGCCCAAGGCGAGCCTGCGCTGGCTCCCGGCGCGGCAATGGAGCGTCACCCTTTCCGCCGGCCAGGCCTATCGCTTCCCGACCGTCTCCGAGCTCTACCAGGCGATCTCGACGGGGCCGACACTGACCGTGCCCGATCCCAACCTGCGGCCCGAGCGCGCGCGCTCCGCGGAGCTGGCCGGAATGTGGGATACCCGTTCCGGACATATCCGGCTGTCGCTTTTCCGCGAATCGATCAGGAACGCGTTGATCTCTCAGACCGCGCCGCTGGTGCCGGGCTCGACCACGCTGTTCAGCTTCGTCCAGAATGTCGAGCGGGTGCGGACCAGCGGCCTCGAGCTCGCCTTCGAGCGCCGCGGACTGGCCGTGCCCCAGCTCGACGTGTCGGGCAGCGTCACTCTGACCCGGCCCAAGGTGATCGAGGATGTCGCCTTCCCCGCCGCGGAGGGCAAGGATTTGCCCCAGGTGCCGAGGCGGCGGGCGACGCTGGTCGCGACCTGGCGGGCGTCCGAGGCGGCGAGCCTGACCCTGGCCGGCCGCTATTCCAGCCGTTCGTTCGGGACGATCGACAACAGCGATTCCGTCACCCACACCTTCCAGGGCTTCGAATCCTATCTCGTCGCCGACGCCCGGGCGAACTTCCGGGTCGGCGAGCATTGGAACGCCGCCTTCGGGGTCGAGAACCTCACCAACGAGAAATATTATCTCTTTCACCCCTTCCCGCAGCGGAGCTTCACCGCCGAGCTGACCTATCGTTGGTAAATCCGATCCCCTGGCCGAACTTCCCTGATATAGGGCGCGAATGCAGCTGATCGATATCGAGACGCCCGCCCTGGTCGTCGACCGCGAGCGCCTGGTCCGGAATATCGGACGGATGCGCAGCCGCCTTGCCGAGCTGGGCGTGCCGCTCCGGCCCCACGTCAAGACCGCCAAGTCGGTGGACGTCGTCCGGATGGCGGTGGAGGGTCAGCCCGGCGGGATCACGGTCTCGACCCTGCGGGAGGCCGAGCATTTCCTCGACCACGGCTTCACCGACATCCTCTACGCGGTCGGGATCGTGCCGTCGAAGCTGCCTCATGTCGCCGCGCTGCAGCGACGCGGCGCCGAGCTCACGATCATCCTCGACAGCGTCGAGATGGCCGGGGCGGTCGCGCTTGAGGCGGAGGCGCTGGGGACGATCTTCCCAGTGCTGATCGAGGTCGACACGGACGGGGGCCGGGCGGGCGTCGCGGCGGACGATTTCGCCAGGCTGGTCGAGATCGGCCGGATCCTCGGCGCGGCGCCGGGCACCGAGCTTCGCGGCGTGATGACCCATGCCGGCCTGTCCTACAATTGCCGGTCGCCGGAGGCACTTCGGGCGCATGCCGAGCAGGAGCGAGCGAGGGCGGTCGCCGCCGCCGAGGCGCTTCGGGCGGTCGGCCTTGCGGCGCCGGTGGTGAGCGTGGGATCGACTCCCGGCGCGCTTTCCGCCGGGCGGCTCGACGGAGTCACCGAGGTCCGCGCGGGGGTCTACATGTTCATGGACCTGGTGATGGCGGACCTCGGCATCTGCGTGGAGGAGGAGATCGCGCTGTCCGTTCTGTCGACAGTGATCGGTCACCGCCGCGACCTCGGCTATCTGCTGGTAGACGCCGGCGGCCTCGCAATGTCCAAGGACGCTGGGCCGGCTCGGGACAAGCCGAGCTACGGCAGTCTGTGGGACGCGGCAACCGGGCTGCCGCTGGGGCTCGCCATCGGCTCGACCAACCAGGAGCATGGACTGGTGCGGGCCGGCGAGGCGGATTTCGAACGGCTACCGATCGGCGCCCAGGTCAGGATCGCCCCCAACCACGCCTGCATGACCGCCGCGGCGCATGAGCTCTACCATGTCGTCGAAGGCGGGACGGAGGTGCTGGCGGTCTGGGGGCGGTGCAACGGCTGGTAGGGTCGCGGGATGATCGAGCCTCGAATTACGGACCCGCCCAAGGTCGATGCCGGCATGGTTCGAGCCCTTGTCGGGTCCGGCGGCTCGGCCACGATCCAATTCTCCAAGGCCGTCTACTCGCCGGAATTGCTGCGCAGGGTGAACCTCCTCTGCGCGGAGTTCGGGGACTCGCTGGAGGTCCGCTTCTACGCGCATTACGGAAGCTGCTTCGACGCCTCGGCCCTGGCGCATCTTCCCGACGTGAGGTGGCTCTCAGTCGATTGCCTGACTCAAATCCGCAACGAGGACGAGCTAGGCGGCCTGAGGTCGCTGACCCGGCTGTCCCTCGGCGTGTACGAACTCGACCGGCCGGCCTTCCTCGAGACCCTATCCGGAGCGCAGCTTCGCCATCTCACGCTGACGGAGACCGCCAGGCGGAACCTCGATCTGGCGCCGATCGCGAAATGGCGGGAGCTGCGGACGCTGTACGTCGAGGGCCATGTTCGAAACATCGAGCTTGTCGCCGGTCTGCCGAACCTCGACTCGCTCACTCTGAGGGCAATGCCGAAGCATCAAAGCCTCGCTTTCCTGGCGGACTGCGCCGGCCTGCGTTCGCTCACGCTGGTCCTGGGCGGGCGGAGCCTGATCGAGGAACTGGCCCATCCGGACCTGGAGTCGCTGAGCGTCGTCCGGGTGCGCGGACTCGAGAGCATCGGCTCGCTTCACCGGTTCCCGAGCCTGCGCAGGCTGAAGATAGAGGACCAGCTGCAGATCCGCTGCCTTGACGTATCCGGAGGGACCGGGCTGCACTCTCTGCAACTGTCCAACTGCAAGAATCTGGAGGAAATCCGAGGACTCGGCAACCTTGGCCGGCTAAGAGAATTGCGCGTGTCGCGGACGAAGCTCGACCTCGATGCGCTGGTGCGAAGGGAGTGGCCTCCTTCGCTGGAGACCCTCGGCCTCTATTCGGGAAGCCAGAAATGGAACGACGCCGCCCGGGCGATCCTCGACAGCCGGGGCTATCGCGCGTTCGACCACCGGCCTTAGCCGTCAACCAAGTCCACCGTCGCCGCCTCGCCTCCGCCTGTGCAGAGGGTGGCTAGCGGGAGCATCGCGACGACTGGCAATCGATTCCGCCATACGATCTTCGTATGCGGCCTTCGGCAAGCGTGAACGGCCTTGCCTTCCGCCACTCCCATATTAATCTATTTGCGATGAATATCGGCTATAATATCGCTCCTGACGCAGAATTTCCTGATGGTATCGCTTCAGAATGAGCGCTTCGCGTACCCGCGACGATCGAAGTGCGCCCGGTCCTCCCGCCTTGAAGGCGGGGGGCGGAGGTGGCACATCGGACGGCATGGACGCCCGCGTGGTCAGGCTTGAAGCGCATGTCGAGATACTGAGGGCCGACAGCGCTGCCACGCGTGCCGACGTCGCCGATCTCCGGGTCGGCTTTGCCACCTTGACCGAGAAGGTCGCGGCGTTGGTGGAAGCGGTCCGCACTTTAACGGAAAAGGTGGCAATTCTGGAGGAGAAGGTCGCGACGCTGACGGAGCGTATGGCCCATCTGCCGAGCAAGGGTTTCGTCGTCACCTCGAATATGACCGCCTTCGCCCTCTTCAGCGCTATCATCCTTTTTGGCGAGAAGCTCAAGGCGCTGCTCGGAGTCTAGCGGTCACGGGCCGGGCAGCAACTGTGTCGGGTTGCCGAGGCTTCGATTCAAGGCGACCGCCTCGCGGGCGAGCCGCTCGGGGAGCGTCGCGAGGATCGTGTCCTCGCGCAGCTCCAGGGTCGCCATCTCATATTTGCCGCCGGGCTTGAGGCGCGGCTCGAGCGCCCTCAGCCGCCGGCCGCGCCAGAAGCCGAACAGCACCCGGCTCTCCTCGGCTCGGATCAGGAAGGCGGGGCCGTTCGCCAGATAGACGAGATGGCCCCATTTTATGACCTCATCGACGTCGGGAACCCGCCGCACGGCGGCTCTCAGCATCTCCACGCGCTCGCGCCGCCAGCCGGCGAGGCCGTGGACATAGGCGTCCGGATCGGCGGCGGGCGGGCCCGCCCCGCGCATCAATCCACCAGCTCCACCGCCATCGCCGTCGCTTCGCCGCCGCCGATGCACAGGGTGGCGAGGCCGCGTTTGCGGCCGTGGGTTTCGAGCGCACTCAGCAGCGTCGCCAGCAGCCGCGCGCCGCTCGCCCCGATGGGATGGCCCAGCGCGGTGGCGCCGCCGTGGACGTTGAGGGCCTCGCGGGGGATTCCGAGGTCGCGCATGGCGATCATTGCGACGCAGGCGAAGGCTTCGTTGACTTCGTAGAGGTCGACGTCGCCGACGCTCCAGCCGGCTTTGTCGAGCGCCTTGCGGACGGCGGGGACGGGGGCGCTGGTGAACAAATTGGGGGCCTGGGCGTGGGCGGCGTGGGCGACGATCCGGGCGACCGGCTTCACCCCGAGGCGGTCCGCGACACTCTGGCGGGTGACGACGAGGGCGGCGGCGCCGTCGGAGATGGACGAGGCGTTGGCCGCGGTGATCGTGCCGTCCTTGGCGAAGGCGGGCTTGAGGCCGGGGATCTTCTCCGGGTTGGACTTGCCGGGCTGCTCGTCGACGGCGACGACGTCCTCGCCCTTGCGGCTCTTGACGGTGACGGGGACGATCTCGCGCTCGAACGCGCCCGATCGGATCGCCTCCGTTGCGCGGCGGAGCGACTCGATCGCATATTCGTCCTGGTCGGAGCGGGTGAACTGATATTCCCGCGCCGCGTCCTCGGCGAAGGTGCCCATCGCTCGGCCGGCGTCATAGGCGTCCTCGAGCCCGTCGAGCATCATATGGTCGTATACCGTGTCGTGGCCGATCCGTGCGCCCGAACGGTGCTTCTTCATCAGGTAAGGGGAGTTGGACATCGACTCCATTCCGCCGGCGACGATGAGGTCGGCCGAGCCGGCCGCGATCATGTCGTTGGCGAACATGACGGCCTGCATGCCCGAGCCGCAGACCTTGTTGATAGTCGTCGCCTCGGTCGAGCGGGGGAGGCCGGCGCCGAGGGCCGCCTGGCGGGCGGGGGCCTGGCCGAGGCCGGCGGGAAGCACGCAGCCCATGAAGATCTTGTCGACCGCCTCGCCGTCGATCCCGGCGCGCTCGACCGCGGCGCGGACGGCGGCGGCGCCCAATTCGGTGGCGGGGGCGCCGGCGAGGGCGCCCTGGAAGCTGCCCATCGGGGTCCGGGCGTAGGAGAGGATGACGATGGGGTCGGTGGTATGCATCGGGACACTCCAAAACCGTTCGGGCTGAGCTTGTCGAAGCCCTTTCCTTCTCTTCATCAGATAAGCAAGGGGAGGGCTTCGACAAGCTCAGCCCGAACGGAGTGGGGGTGCTGTCACACCCCCGCTTGTTCAAACTTCGAAGCCTCTGCTACGGCCCGGCCGACACAGGAGACCATAATGGCCGGTATCGGGCTCGACTTCGCCCTGGGCGAGATGGCGGACGCGATCCGCGAGACCACGGAGCGCTTCGCGGCCGACAAGATCGCGCCCCTTGCCGCGAGGATCGACTCGGAGGACTGGTTCCCGCGCGAGCTGTGGCCGCAGATGGGCGCGCTCGGGCTCCACGGGATCACCGTTGAGGAGGAATATGGCGGGCTCGGGCTCGGCTATCTCGAGCATGTCGTGGCACAGGAGGAAGTGGCCCGGGCGTCGGCCTCGATCGGCCTCTCCTACGGCGCCCATTCCAACCTGTGCATCAACCAGATCCGCCGCTGGGCGAGCCCAGAGCAGAAGGCGAAATATCTCCCGAAGCTGATCTCGGGCGAGCATGTCGGCTCGCTCGCCATGTCGGAGTCGGGAGCGGGCTCCGACGTCGTCTCGATGAAGCTCAAGGCCGAGAGAGTGCAGGGCGGCTATGTCCTGAACGGCACCAAATTCTGGATCACCAACGCCCATTATGCAGACACGCTCGTCGTCTACGCCAGGACCGGCGAGGGAAGCCGGGGGATCACCACCTTCCTGATCGAGAAGGACATGCCGGGCTTCAGCCTCGGCCAGAAGCTCGACAAGATGGGGATGCGCGGCTCGCCCACCGGCGAGCTCGTCTTCAACGATTGCGAGGTGCCCGAAGAGAATGTGATGGGACCGGTCAACGGCGGAGTCGGAGTGCTGATGTCCGGCCTCGACTACGAGCGGACGGTGCTTGCCGGGATCCAGCTCGGGATCATGCAGGCCTGCCTCGACGTCGTCCTTCCGTACGTGCGCGAGCGCAAGCAGTTCGGGCAGCCGATCGGCGGCTTCCAGCTGATGCAGGCCAAGGTCGCCGACATGTACGTCGCGCTCAATTCGGCGCGAGCCTATGTCTACACCGTCGCCAGGAATTGCGACTCCGGCAAGACGACCCGTTTCGACGCCGCGGGCGCGATCCTTCTTGCGTCCGAAAGCGCGGTAAAGGTCAGCCTCGAGGCCATCCAGGCGCTCGGCGGCGCCGGCTATACCAAGGATTGGCCGGTCGAACGCTTCATGCGCGACGCCAAGCTGCTCGACATCGGCGCGGGCACCAACGAGATCCGGCGGATGCTGATCGGCCGCGAGCTGATTGGGGCAGGCTGAGGAGAGGCATGCTCCAGCACGAGACGGTCGGGTCCCTGTACCGGCCGATGGAGAGAGGCGGCTGGATCGTCCGCCGCTGGGGGAACGACATCCCGCTGCGTGGCTATTGGAGCCCGGCGCGTCCGGTGTCGGGCGTGATCTCCCTCGATCGCGGCAGCGACACCTGGATGTCGCTTATGCCGGTCGAGATCGAAAGCCAGCAGATCGGCGTGGGTTGCGCCGCCGGCCACGTCGCGGTGTTAGGCCTCGGCCTGGGCTGGTCGGCGGCCCTGTGCGCCCTGAAGGCCGAGGTCGAGGCCGTGACGGTGGTGGAGCTCGACCCCGAGCTGATCGCGCTTCACGGCGAGCTCGGACTTTTCGACCGGCTGCCCGGCGCCGCCGGCGCCAAGGTCAGAATCGTCCAGGCCGACGCCTTCGACTGGCGCCCCGGCCGCCCCGTCGACCTGCTGATGGCCGACATCTGGCTTCCGATCGTCGGCGGCGACCGGGTCGCCGAGGTGCGGCGGATTCAGGCCAATGTCGGCGCCGCGCGAATCTATTTCTGGGGACAGGAATTGGAGATCGCCCGGCATTCGGTGGCGGCGGGACGAAGGCGGCTCGACGACGCCGACATCGCCGACACCGTCCGCGAATTCGGACTTACGCTCGCGGGGCTCGATTCGCCCGGATATGCCGAGCGGCTGCGCTCGGCGGCCGACCAGTGGATGGGGGAGAATTGGCTTTCGGAGCTCCGGCCGGAAGGATGGGTGGAGCCTTTCCAGACGGAGCGGTCCCGCGGAAACAGTTCGAGCCTGTAAGAGCCCCGGCCTTCGCCGGAATGACGGTCAGGGCAGGAAGTCGCTCTGGACGGGCGGTCCGCCGGTGACGGTGACCTGGATGAGGAGGTCGGCGGCGCCGTCGCCGTTGACGTCGCCCTCGACGAACCAGTCCGAGCCCGACTGGTAGGCGCGGAGCTGGCCGGCGACGTTGGTGAAGGCTCCGGAGCCGATCCAGCTGAACGCCTGGTCGCCCGCTAGCCCGGTGTTGGCGTCGATCTTCGAGAGGTCGATCCTGTCGGTGCCGGACGTGAAGTCGAGGATATGGTCGGCCGCGCTTGCGGACGAATCCGTCGCCAGTTTGTAGGCGAAGGTGTCCGCTCCGCCGCCGCCGGTGAGCTGGTCGGCGCCGCCGTTGCCCTGCATGATGTCGCCATTCTGGCTTCCGGTGATGTTGTCGCCATTGGCTCCGCCGATGATCCGGAAAGAGCCGTCCGTCTCGGCGGCCCCGTTGAACACCAGGGTCTCGCCCCCACGCAGCTTGGCGCCGTCGACCACCATCTGGACCCCGGCGGCGACGTTGCCGTCGTTCATGGTGAGGTTGTAGCTGTAGCTGCTGCCGAGCGCCCCGTATCGGGTGTCCTGGGCCGAGAGCAGGCCGATGCTCTCGATCCCGATCAGCTGGCCTGCACCGAAGGTCAGGCTGTAGCTTCCGCGAAGCGCGAGCTGGTCGATTCCGGCCCCGCCGTTGACGAAGTCGCCCGCTCCGAAGTGGTTGTCCGAGCCGAACAGGAAGGTATCGTTCTTCGACCCGCCGGTGAGGGTGTCGACACCCCGCCCGCCGTAGACGAAGAAGCTGGCGTCGGTCTCGGCCGAGCCGTTGAAGGTGAGGTTCTCCCCGGCCCGCAGCTTGGCGCCGTCGACCGTCAGCATCGCTCCGGCCGCGACGTTCACGTCGCGGGTGGTGAGGTCGTAGCTGTAGAGATTCCCCGCGGTGTCGCCGAAGCGGGTGTCGTTGCCCGACAGAAGGCCGATCGACTCGATCCCGACCACGCCGGCGCCGAAAGTGAAGGCGATGCCGCCCTGAAGAGCGATCTGGTCGATGCCGGAGCCGCCGTCGGCCGAGTCGAACCGGTCCATCGTCGCTCCGAACAGGAAGACGTCGTTGCCGGCGCCGCCGTTGGCTATGTCGTCGCCGCCCTGGTGGAGGCGAAGCACATCGTTGCCACCGCCGCCGTCGACCTGGTCGCGGCCGGGCGTCCCGCTCAATGTGTCGGCGCCTGCGGTGCCGGTCACGAGAAGCGGCGCCTGGGGGTCGAAGCCGTCGAAATTGCCGGCTTCGAGCGTCGAGGCGGAGACGTTCTTCAGGGTCAGTATCGTCACGAAGGACGAGCGCGAGCCGCCGGCGTCGCGGTCGATCTGGACGAGCGTGTCGCCGCCGCTCTGGAGCAGCCGCACATAGCCGAGCGCGAAGGGGTTGGTGATCCTGTTCCAGCCGATGAGGGAAATGCCGAGATAACCGTCCCAATCCACCATGTCGCCATCGGGCCCGGCGACGAAGTCCGTAACGGTCACTCCATTGGAATTTTCGTGACGGTAATAAGGGTAGAGCTGAATCGTGTCGCGCCCGGCACCGAGCGTCAGAGTCGCCGCGGAGCTCCACAGGTCCTGCACGACGATCCTGTCGGACCCCGAGCCTCCGTCCACGGTCACGACGCCGGTTATATTGATGAAGATGGTGTCGTCGCCATCGCCTCCGCCGGCGTACAGGATGGCGCCGCGATCCGAGTCCCAGGCATAGAGGGTCAGGATGTCATTGCCTGCTTCGCCGTAGAGATGATCGCTTCCCCCGCCACCGCTGCTGAGACGGTCGTCGCCCTCGCCGCCGTAGAGGCGGTCGCGGCCGGTTCCGCCGTTGAGCACGTCCGAGCCGTCGCCGCCCTCGAGCAAGTCGTCGCCCAGCTCGCCGTTCAGAGTGTCGTCGCCCTCCCCGCCGCGCAGCGTGTCGTGCCCGGCGCTTCCGAAGATGCTATCCTTGCCTCCGGCGCCGTCGATGGTGTCCGCGCCGACGCCGCCGTCGAACCGCTCGTCAGCCACCGTGCCGGTGAGGCTCAGCGCCGCCGGAACGCTTCCGTCCGGCGCATATCCGCCCATCGTCGCCGCGGTGAACTGCGACACGTCGACGTTCCTGAAGGTGATGATGGTGGTGTAATTCCCGAAATGCCAGCTACCGCCGCCATATTGATCGACCTGCATCAGCGTGTCGGGGCCGTCCTGGATCAGCCTGGCCATTCCGTTGCCGAAGGGGTTGGCGTCCCCGTCCCAAAATTGGAAGCTCCCAGCGATGTAGGGCAGCCAGTCGATCGTCTCCCCCGCCTCGGGAGCGAAATCCTCGATGACCGTGCTCCCGAAGTAGGAGGTGACGCCCGGCTCCAGCCTCAGGCGGTCGATCCCGGCGCCGAGCGTGACCGAGATCGTCGTCTCGTAGACGTAGCCCAGCGTGACGAGGTCCGCGCCTTCCCCGGCGTCGAAGGTGGCGACTCCGCCGTCGGCCGAGAAGCGGACGGTGATCTTGTCGTCGCCGGCGCCGCCGCTGACGAAGCTCCCGGTCGAGGGGTTGGAACTGCTTTGGTCGAAGATGATCGTGTCGTTGCCTTCTTCCCCGTAAATCTCGTCCGTTCCCCCGTCGAAGCTCTGGATCAGATCGTCGCCTTCGCCGCCGAACAAGTCGTCGTTTCCAGCCCCGGCCACGAGCGAGTCGTTGCCGATGCCGCCGCGGAGCGTGTCGTCGCCCTCCTCGCCGCCCAAATTGTCATTGCCGTCGCCGCCGACCAGAATGTCGTCGCCGAGCGCGCCCAGGATCCGGTCGTCCCCGCCCAGCCCCTCGATCAGGTCGCCCGCCGAGCTGCCGCGGATCTCGTCGCCGATCTCGCGTCCTGCCAGCGTCAGGCCGACGATCGCCGCTCCGTCCGACGAATAGCCGCCCAAATTCTGCGCCGTGAGAGCGGAGGCGGTCACGTTCTGGAAGGTGATGAGGGTAAAGAAGGCGCCCGGGCCCGCGGCGCCGTCGAAATCGACATCGAGCAGGGTGTCGGAGCCGCTCTGGACGAGGCGCAGATAGCCCGCCGCGAACGGATTGGCCGCCCGGTCCCAGCCCGCGAGCTTGTACCAGAGATAATAATCCCATTCGATGCGGTCGCCGGAATCGCCGGTGGCGAAATCGGTGACGGTGATCATGGCCCCGCCGAGCGCCTGGTAGCCGCCCGAGATGCGGATCGAATCGCGCCCCTGGCCGAGCGTCAGCACAGCGTTGACGGACTGGAGGTCGAGCATCCACCACACGTCGTTGCCGTCGCCGCCGTCCGCCTCGAGTCGGCCTCCGCCCTGACCGTTCAAGCCGATGTAGAAGAGGTCGTTGTCGGCGCCGCCGAAGGCGCGGACGACGTCGCTCGGCGAGATCGAGTAGACGAGGCTTATGAAATCGTCCCCGTCCTCGCCGTAGAGCCAGTCCGAGCCGCCGCTGCCGAAAATCTCGTCGTCGCCGCCGCGGCCGTAGATCGTGTCGGGGACCGCGCTGCCGTACAGATAGTCCCTATTATCGGTGCCGGTATAGGTCGCCATCGTCCACTCCACTGGGAAGGACGAGCGCATGCCTCAGCCGCAACAGGCCGTCCGACCCGAAGAATACATAGAAAGCCCTGTTTTTGAAAGGGTTTTCAGAACCGGCACGGTTCCGCGCCTGGCATTATGGCTACCAGACCTTCACCCTCTTCTCCGGCGCCAGGTACAGCTTCTGGCCCGGCTTAACCCCGAACGCCCCGTACCAGGCGTCGATGTTGCGCACGGTCAGGGCCCGGAACTGGCCCGGGGCGTGGCCGTCGGTGAGGACCCGCTGGCGCAGGGATTCGGGGCGCATCTTGGTCGCCCAGGCCTGGCCGTAGGCGATGAAGAAGCGCTGGTCGCCGGTGAAGCCGTCGATCACCGGCGCCTCCTTGCCGCCGAGCGACGCCCGGTAGGCGTCGTAGGTGGCGGCGAGGCCGGCGACGTCGGCGATATTCTCGCCCAGCGTCAGCTTGCCGTTGACGTGGAGGCCCGGGAGCGCCTCGTAAGTGTCATATTGCGCGGCGAGCGCGTCGCCGGCCTGCTGGAACCGCTTGAAGTCGGCCGGAGTCCACCAGTTCCTCAGGCGCCCGGTCGAATCGAACAAGGCGCCGTTATTGTCGAAGCTGTGGCTGATCTCGTGGCCGATTACCGAGCCGATCGCGCCATAGTTGAACGCCGCGTCGGCCGCGGGATCGAAGAAGGGGCGCTGGAGGATCGCGGCGGGGAAGTTGAGCGCGTTCTGGACCGGCAGGTTGACCGCGTTGACCAGCTGCGGCGGCATCCACCATTCGGCGCGGTTCATCGGCTTGCCGATCTTCGCGATCTGGTTGCGATATTCGGCCAGGCTCGCGTTCTTCTGGTTCGCGTACGGGTTGTTGGCGGTGATCTGGAGCGCCGAATAATCGCGCCACGTGTCAGGGTAACCAACGCCGACGACGATCGACTGCACCTTTTTCAAAGCTTCCTGCTTGGTCGAAGGCGCCATCCAGTCGATCCCCTGGACGCGCTTGGCGAAGGCGGCCTTGATATTGTCGACCATCTTCTGGACTTCGGCCTTGGCCGATGCAGGGAAGTATTTCTCCACATAGGCTTTGCCGACCGCGTCCTGGAGATTGTTGCTGACGCTGTTGAGTGCGAGCTGGTCCCGCGGGCGCTGCTGCGGTGTTCCGGAAAGCGCGGTGCCGTAGAATGCGAAGCTTGCGTCGCGAACCGGCCGTGGAAGCACGTTCGCCTGCTGGTTCAGCGTGT
>DASVQS010000036.1:0-43703 GCA_036389015.1 Allosphingosinicella sp.
GTTCAGGAGCGCGTTGAGCAGGGGCCAGTCCGACACCGCGTCCGACCCGTCCCGCATCGCCTCCGTCTCCCGGTTCGGGCTCGCCACGCTCCCCGAATCGAGGTGGTCCCGCCCGATCACCACCGGCGCCTTGAGCTCGCCCTTCGCCACCATTTCGTTGAAGGCGAGGCCGAGCCGGTGCCGCTGCCCGAGCCCTACCCAGCAGATCCGCGCCGGAAGCCCCTGGAACGCGATCCGCTCCCGCGCCATGTCGAGCCAGCGGTGGAGGTGCGGATCGTCCGGGATCAGCGCCTTCACTTTCGCGTCGGTCCGGTAGATGTCCTCCGGGTCGCCGGACAGAGCGCACCACCGGAACGGACCGACGCCCCGGCAGAAAAGCGGCCGGACGTAGGCCGGGACGAAGCCGGGGAAATCGAAGGCGTGGACGACGCCCTCGTCCCGGGCGACCTGGCGGATGTTGTTGCCATAGTCGAAGGTCGGGATGCCTTGTCCGCGGAAGGCAAGCATCGCGTTGACATGCACCGCCATGGATTCCTTTGCGGCGGCCTCCACCGCCGAAGGGTCGCGCTCGCGCATATTTATCCATTTTTCGACCGTCCAGCCGGCCGGCAGGTAGCCGTTAACCGGGTCGTGCGCCGAAGTCTGGTCGGTCACCGCGTCCGGCCGGATCCCCCTCCGCAC
Organism: Allosphingosinicella sp.; assembly: GCA_036389015.1. Classification (GTDB taxonomy): domain Bacteria; phylum Pseudomonadota; class Alphaproteobacteria; order Sphingomonadales; family Sphingomonadaceae; genus Allosphingosinicella. Next base: position 682 of record DASVQS010000036.1, read on the forward strand.
CATCTCCGGCAGCACCTCAGCCGCATTCCCGAGAAGCCCCACCGAAGTGGGTTGAGTGGCCGACCGGATGATCTCCAGCGCCTCGTCGAGCGAACCGGCGCGGCGGTCGAGGTAGCGCGTCTCGAGCCTCTTCTCGATCCGGCTCTCCTGGCATTCGATCGCCAGGCAATGCGCCCCGGCCATCACCGCCGCCAGCGGCTGGGCTCCGCCCATTCCGCCCAGGCCCGCGGTGAGGATCCAGCGGCCCCTGAGGTCGCCGCCATAATGCTGGCGGCCCATCTCGGCGAAGGTCTCGTAGGTGCCCTGAACGATGCCCTGGGTGCCGATGTAGATCCACGATCCGGCCGTCATCTGGCCGTACATCATCAGGCCCTTCTTATCGAGCTCGTGGAAATGGTCCCAAGTCGCCCATTTCGGCACCAGGTTGGAATTGGCGATCAGCACCCGGGGCGCGTCGGCATGGGTTCGGAACACCCCGACCGGCTTGCCCGACTGGACGAGCAGGGTCTCGTCCTCCTCGAGCCGTTCGAGAGTCTCGACGATCCTGTCGAAGCTCGCCCAGTCCCGCGCCGCCCGGCCGATCCCCCCATAGACGACCAGCTCCTCGGGCGCCTCGGCGACCCCCGGGTCGAGATTGTTCTGGAGCATCCGCACGGCCGCCTCGGTGGCCCAGGATTTGGCGAGGATCTCCGGCCCGGTGCGGGCTTGGATGGAGCGGGAATTGTCGCGCCTCGAATGCATCGTCACCCACTACCCCGTTCGCCCTGAGCCTGTCGAAGGGCTTTCCTTCTTTCCCCCTAGAAAGAAGGGAGGGGCTTCGACAAGCTCAGCCCGAACGGCAACCCTGCATAGCCTAGAAATCCACTCCCGCGACGATCCGCCGCTCCGGTCCCGGATGCCCGATCCAATAAGCGAGCTCGGCCGGGCGGCTCACCCGCCACACGCACAGGTCCGCCGCCTTGCCGGTGCTGACGGTGCCGACCTCCTTCTCCAGCCCAAGCGCCTTCGCCGCATGGACGGTCATCCCGGCCAGCGCCTCCTCCGGCGTGAGGCCGAACAAGGTGCAGGCCATGCTCAGCATCAGCGTCGGCGACAGGATCGGCGAGGTGCCGGGGTTGCAGTCGGTCGCCACCGCCATCGGAACGCCGTGACGGCGGAGCAGGTCGACCGGAGGCTTGCGGGTCTCGCGGAGCGCATAGAAGGCGCCCGGGAGCAGGACGGCGACCATTCCGGCGCGCGCCATCGCACCCACGCCCGCCTCGTCGGCATGCTCGAGATGGTCCGCGGAGAGCGCTCCGAACTCGGCCGCGAGCGCCGCTCCCTGGAGGTTCGAGAGCTGCTCGGCGTGGAGCTTGACCCTGAGGCCATGCTCTTCCGCCGCCTCGAACAGCTCCCGAACCTCGCCGACGGTGAAGCCGATCCCCTCGCAATAGGCGTCGACCGCCGTGGCGAGCCCCGCTTCCGCCACCGCCGGGATCATCTCGTCGATGGCGAGGTGGACGAAGGCCTCGCGGCTATCCTTATGCTCGGGCGGCAGTGCGTGAAGCGCGAGCAGGGTCGGGACCACCCGCACCGCCTCGCTGTCGCCCAGGGCCCGCGCCGCCTCGAGCATCTTCAGCTCGCTCGCCACGTCGAGGCCGTAGCCCGACTTGATCTCGACCGTCGTCACTCCCCCCTTCATCAGCGCCCGAAGCCGCGGCCGTGCCTGCTCGACCAGCTCCTCCCTGGAGGCGAGCCGGGTCGCCTTGACCGAGGAGACTATGCCGCCGCCGGTACGGGCGATCTCCTCGTAGCTGGCGCCGTTCAGCCTCTGCTCGAACTCGGCCGACCGGTTGCCGCCGAAGACGAGGTGGGTGTGGCAGTCGATCAGCCCGGGAGTCACCCAGGCGCCGCCCATCGGCTCGACCCGCTGTGCCCGGTAGCCGGCGAGGTCGATCCGGCGGCCGACTCGGACGATCCGGCCGTCCTGGATTCCGATCGCTCCGTCCTCGATCGCTCCGAACGCACCCGGCACGGCCGGATCCATCGTCGCGATATGGCAGTCCGTCAGCAGTCGGTCCCACATGGGTCGCTTCTTAACCTTCGCCCGACTAAGAGCAACGTCATGAGCTGGAAATCCATCGCTGACTTGATCGGCGGCGAGGGCCAGGTCGCGATCCTTGGAGCGCCCATGGAGGCGGGCTCGGTGACTCCGGGCCGCTGCGACCTTGCCCCACAAGCCGTGCGCCGCGCCCTCGGGCGCTTCTCCACCTACAACGTGGAAACCGGGTCGGAGCTGTTCTTCCCGGTGCGCGACCTCGGCGACGTGCCCGTCCGGAGCCTGTCTCCGGCCGAGGGCTTCATTCCGATTCGCGACGCCGCGGCCGCGGCCGTCGCGGACCACCGGCTGACCCTTCTCATCGGCGGCAACAACGCGGTGACCCGTCCCGCAGTCCATGCGCTCGGCCTTCCGCTCGCCAAGGTCGGGCTGATCACGCTCGACGCCCATTTCGACCTTCGCGACACGGCCGGCGGGCCGATGAACGGCAATCCCGTCCGCTGCCTGATCGAGGACGGCCTGCCCGGGGTCAACATCTGCCAGATCGGCCTCGCCCCGTTCGCCAACACGGCGCGGATGCACGCCGACGCCCGCGCCTTCGGGATCGGCATCTACACTATGGCCCATTGCATGGAGCGCGGGATGCTGGCGGTGCTCAACCACGTCCTCGCCCGCTTCGTCCATCTCGAGGCGCTGGTGGTCGATTTCGACATAGACGTCATCGATCGCGCCTCCTGCCCCGGAGCCCCCGGCGCCCGCCCCGGTGGAATGCCGGTGTCGATGTTCTTCGCCGCGGCGCGGCGGCTCGCCGCCGAGCCGAGGGTGAAGCTCGTCGACCTGACCGAGTTCGACCCGAGCCTCGACGTCAGCGACATCACCGCGCTGACCGCGGGGCGATGGGTGTGCGAGGTGCTCGCGGGGTTCGCGGGGCGCTGATCTGCCTCCCCATCGCAGATGGGGAGGGGGACCGCCGAAGGTGGTGGAGGGGTAGGAGGCGCAGGATTCAGCGGAACCGCGCCACTTCCTCCTGGACTTCGGCAATTACCCCTCCACCATGCTTCGCATGGTCCCCCTCCCCACCGCTTCGCGGCAGGGAGGATAATCCAGCAATCCCCGCCATTGCCCCTGCGCCCCACTCGTTGCATCACTCCCGAACCGAACGGGAGGGCCAGACCGCATGCGCTTCATCTTCGCCGCCGCGTCCGCGCTTGCCGTCGCCGCCATGGCCGCCTCGGCCCAGGCGCCGCGCCCCGCCTGGGGAGAGTTCGGCATCGACACGGCGTCGATGGATACGTCCGTCCGCCCCGGCGACGACTTCTGGTCCTACGTCAACGGCACATGGGCGAAGACGGTCGAGATCCCCGCCGACCAGGGGGCGTTCAGCCAGGTCAGCCGACTCAACAAGCTCGCCGCGTCGCAGGTCCGCGACATACTCGACGAATATGCAGGGAGGCGCTCGGCGCTGAAGGGGGACGACCTTCGAGTCTCCGATTATTATTCCTCGCTGATGGACCAGACCGCGATCGACGCCGGCGGGATCGCTCCGCTCGCCGGCGAGCTGGCGCCGGTGCGGGCGGCGCGCGACCGCGCAGCTCTCGCCGCCGCGATCGGCGATCTCACCCGGAGCTTCCTCCCGACTCCCGCGCTCGGCCGGATGCCGCGCTACTGGCCCTCGCCGGTCGTCAGCGCCGTCACCCAGGATGCGAAGGCGCCGGACACCTACGCCGCCTATCTCGGCGAAGGCTCGACCGGGCTTCCGAACCGCGACTATTTCCTCAAGGACGACGAAGCCTCGCTCAAGGTCACAGCCGCCTACCGAGGTCATATCGCCAACATTCTGCGGCTCGCGGGCGTTCCGGCCGGCGAGGTCGATGCGCGGGCGCAGGCGGTCTTCGAGTTCGAGCGCGCGATGGCCGGGGTGCAATGGCCGCTCGCCGACCGCCGCGACGACGACAAGACCTACAATGTCTGGAGTCGGGCCGAGCTCGAAGCCAGGGCGCCGGGCTTTCCCTGGACCGCCTATCTCGAGGCGGCGGGCCTGGGCGACCGCAAGCGCTTCATCGTCGGCGAAACCAGCGCCGTTACCGGCATCGCGAAACTCTATGCGGCGACTCCGCTGCCGGTGCTCAAGGATTGGGTGACCCTGCGTCTCGCCAAGGACCGGGCCCTGGTCCTTCCGTCCGGCTTCGCCAAGGAGGAATTCGCTTTCTCCTTCGGCGTGCTTCGCGGCACCGCCGCGGCGCCTCCGCGCTGGGATCAGGCGGTCGAGCTGACCGCCGCCGCGATGACCGATGCGGTCTCCAGACCCTATATCGACCGCCACTTTCCGCCCGCCACCAAGAAGGCGATGGACGCGCTGGTCGGGAACGTGATCAGGGCGATGGACGCCCGCCTCGCCAGGCTTGAGTGGATGGAGCCGGCGACCCGGGCGAAGGCACGAGCCAAGCTGGCCGCTTTCCACCCGCAGGTCGGCTATCCCGCGACCTGGCTGAGCTACGACGGGCTCGAGGTGCGCCGCGGCGACGCCTACGGCAATCTCGTCCGCGCCGGCCGCTGGGACTGGAAGCGACGGCTCGCCCGGATCGACCGGCCCGTCGACCGCGACGAATGGTGGATGATGCCGATCACCGCCAACGCCTATGCGAGCTTCGCCAACAACGCGATCGTCTTCCCCGCCGCCTATCTGCAGGCGCCGCATTTCGACGCTGCGGCCGATCCCGCGGTCAATTATGGGGCGATCGGCTTCGTCATCGGCCATGAGATCAGCCATCATTTCGACGACCAGGGCAGCAAATATTCGCCCGACGGGCGGCTGGAGAAATGGTGGACCGACGGCGACCTCGCCCGCTTCAAGGAACGCACGGCGCGGCTCGCCGCCCAATATGGAGCCTACGAGCCCCTGCCCGGGCTTCACATCCGCTCCGACCAGACGCTGGGCGAGGACATTGCCGACAATGCCGGCCTCGCCGTCGCCTACGACGCCTATCGTCTATCGCTCGGCGGCAAGCCGGCGCCGCTGCTCGGCGGCTTCACCGGCGACCAGCGCTTCTTCATGGGCCGGGCGCAGGTCAACAAGGTCAGGTTCCGCGACGCCGAGCTCCGGCGGATCGTGCTCAGCGACTTCCACTCGCCGAGCCGGTTCCGGACCTTCTCGGTGCGCAACCACGACGCCTGGTACGAGGCGTTCGGGGTGAAGCCGGGGGACAAGCTGTACCTCAAGCCCGAGGATCGGGTGCGGATCTGGTGAAATCCTCGCCATCGCAAGATGGGGAGGGGGACCATGCGTAGCATGGTGGAGGGGTAGTTGGCGGTGGCTTTAGCGGTGTCGGTCTCGATCCTCTGACTCCACGGCAGCTACCCCTCCACCACCCTTCGGGTGGTCCCCCTCCCCACGAGCTTCGCTCGCAGGGAGGATTCAGGGTTCCTTCAGCGCCACCCCCGCATCCGCCAGCCGCGCCGGTTCCACCACCCGCCGCTCCATGACCAGCTTCCGGCCCTGCACATAGTCCCGGGTCGAGTTGACGCAGTCGAGGGCGATCACCCGCCCATCGAGCAGATAGAGGACGGAGAAGCTGCGCTCCTCGGTCCGACCCCGGACCACCGTGCTGTCATAGCCGACCGACAGGCCGACCGTCTGAAGCCTGAGATCATATTGGTTGGACCAGAACCAGGGGACGGCCTCGTAAGGCTCCGGATCCCCGGCGATCGCCCTCGCCGCGGTTGCCGCCTGGTCGTGGGCGTTCTGGACCGATTCGAGGCGGATCCGAAGGCCTCCGGCGAACCGGTTCTCGTGCGCCGCGCAATCTCCGATCGCGTAGACGTCGGAAAGGCTGGTCCGGCAGCAGGAGTCGACGTCGACCCCGTTCGCGCCGGCCGCGCCGGCCGCGAGCAACGGCGCGACGGCAGCCTCGACTCCGATCCCGACGATGACCATCTGCGCCTCGGCCAAAGCGCCGTCCCGGAGCCGGACTCCGGCCACCCGGCCGCTCTCGCCGACGATCGAGGCGACCGTGGCGCCGAGCCTGACATCGACCCCCTGGGCGCGGTGCTCGGCCTCGTAGAAGCTCGATATCTCCGGCCCCGCCACCCGCGCCAGCACCCGGTCGAGGGCCTCGAGCAGGACGACCCTCTTGCCGAGCTTGCGGAGCACCGCCGCCGTCTCGAGGCCGATGTAGCCGCCGCCGACGACGGCGACGCACTCGACCCCGCCGAGCTCGGCCCGGATCGCATCGGAATCGGCCTTGCGCCTGACGACATGGACCCCGGCGAGGTCGCCGCCCTCGCAGCCGAGCAGACGCGGCTCGCCCCCCGCGGCCCAGACCAGCTTGCCGTAGCCCAGGCGCTCGCCGCTCCCGGCGGTGAGGACTTTCGCTTCCGGATCGATCGCGGCGATGCTCGTGCCGAGGACGAGATCGACGCCGCGTTCGGCCCAGAAGGACTCGGGGCGGATGAGCATCCGCTCGAACGCCTTCTCCCCGGCGAGATATTCCTTGGAGAGCGGCGGCCGCTCGTAGGGCGGCTCGGCCTCGGCCCCGACCAGGGCGACCGAGCCGGCGAAGCCGAGCTGGCGAAGCTGGATCGCGGTCTGGGCGCCGGCGTGGCCGGCGCCGACGATGACGACGTCGTGATGGGTCACGGGTGGGCGACCGTCACCTGCCTCCCCATCGCGCAGCAATGGGGAGGGGGACCACCGAAGGTAGTGGAGGGGTGATCTGACTCAGGCCTCAACAGGTCACCCCTCCACCATGCTTCGCATGGTCCCCCTCCCCATCTTGCGATGGGGAGGCAGAATCACTCCTTCGGCTCGACCGGCACCGCGACGAGCGGCTCGTGGGCCTCCGGCGCCGCCGGCGCCGCGCCGTTGCCCGCGCCCGCGACGAGATTCTCCAGAGTCGAGCCGTCGAAGCCGAGCTCCTTCATCAGACCGTCGACGATCGGCGCCTGGGCCCGGTAGCGCAGCGCCGCGGCGACGGCGCTGGAGGCGAGGTTGCCCTCGCCGCCCGAGCCTGCGCCGCCGCCCCCCGTGGAGGCGCCTCCGGAAAGCCCCTCGACCTGGACGATCTTGATCGAATCGATCGCCTCCATCGGCTTGGCCGCCTCGCGAACGACCTCGGGCAGCACCTTGAGCAAAGCCATCTTGGTCTGCAGCGAGATCTGGTCGGACGACAGCAAATTCGCCGCCTCGTTGATCGCGCGCTGGCCAGCGGCCTCGACCTCGAAGCGCACCCGCGACGCGTCGGCGCGAAGCTTCTCGGCCTCGGCCTCGCCTTCGGCGGAGAGCCGCATCGCCTCCGCGCGGTCGGCCGCGGCCTGCTTCTCGGCGTCGGCCTGGACCTTGATTCCGATCGCATTGCGCTCGGCTTCCCGGGCGGCGTCGATCAGCTCGATGCGCTTGACGCGCTCCGCGATCTCGGTCTCGCGGGCGGTACCGACCTTTTCCTCGGCGGCGACGGCGGCGGCCCGGGCGGTGTCGGCCTCGGCCTTGGCCTGGCTTTCCTCGCGGCTCTTGTTCTGGACCGCGATCTGCTGCTCCTGGCGGGCGATCTCGACCGCCTGGGCCTGGGCGATCCTGGCCTGCTCGACGACCTTATTGGCCTCTATCTGCGCACTATCGACCTGGCGTTTCGCCGTGATCTTCGCCTCGTCCGCCTCGCGCTGCCGCTCGGCCTGCTGCTGGGCGACCTCGGCGTTCTGGGCGGCCCGACGGACCTCGACCTCGCGCTCCTGCTCGAGCCGGGCGAATTCGGTCTCCCGCGAAATCTCCAGGCTGCGGCGTTCCGCTTCGAGATTCTTCGCCTCGATCTGGACCCTCGTCTCCTGCTCGATGTCGTTGCGCGCCTTCTTGCGGAGCTGGATCTGCTCGGTGAGCTTGGTCAGGCCCTCGGCGTCGAAGGCGTTGTTGGCGTTGAAATGGTCGATCGAGGTCTGATCGAGGCCGGTCAGCGACACCGATTCGAGCTCTAGGCCGTTCATTGCCAGGTCGGCGGAAGAGACCTGCTGCACCTTCTGGACGAACTCCGAACGCTGCTCGTGCAGCTGGTTCATGGTCATTCCGGCCGCGACCGAGCGAAGGGCGTCGACGAACTTGCCCTCGATCAGCTCCTTGAGGCTGTCGGGATGCATGGTGCGAAGGCCGAGCGTCTGGGCGGCGATGGCGATCGACTCGCGGTCGGGGCGGACGCGGACGTAGAACTCGGCCTTCACGTCGATCCGCAGGCGGTCGAGGGTGATCAGAGCGTCGGTGTTCTTGCGCTCGACGGCGAGCCGCACGGTGTTGAGGTTGACCGGCATCGTCTCGTGGAGGACCGGAAGGACAAGTGCGCCGCCGTTAATGACGACCTTCTCCCCGCCGAAGCCGGTTCGGACGAAGCCGATCTCCTTGGTGGCCCGGCGATAGAGGCGAGTAATGATCAGCCCCAAGGTGAGCAGGGCGGCCAGAACGATCCCTGCGTAGATGGCCATCTGGACCATGTCAGTCTCTCCCGGTTGAAACGTCTAGTTCAAGGTTGGCAGAGCGTCGAAATTGGACGCGATGCTTTCGGTCCTGGCGACCGCTATGAAGATATTGCCCTCGCGGCGATCGAGGCGGACGGTCTCGCCCTCGCCGATCGAATGCGAATCGTCATAGGGCTCGACCATCACGTAATGGACCTGGCCGTGGATGTCGGACACGCGCGCCTGGGCGGGCGAGCCGCGCCGGGCAGTGCCGATCGTGATCGTTCCGCGACGGCCGACGAGGCTGTCGAGGCTGACCGCGGTAGTCTCGTCGCCGGGCATGATCCGGGCCAGGCCGCGCGCGCCGAGGCCGGTCAGGGGAAGCGCCGCCGCCGCGGCCGCGGGCGCCGCGATCCACAAATCCAGGGGTCCGGCGAATTGCTGGAGGGCGAGGCCGACAAGACCGAACAAGGCGAGGAAGACGACGAGCAGCATGAGCAGCGGCACTCGCCCGATTCCGAGCCAGCCGAGCAGGTCGCCTCCGCCGTCGACGTCGGCGTGAAGATCGAGATGGACGGCCGAGGCGCCGAGGCCGAGCGCTTCCACCGCGCCGATCATCAGCATGACCAGCAGCGCCACCGAAAATGGCAGGTTCGCCGGAGCGGCGAGCGTTTCGAGCATCTTCCCCCCGTCCCTCGACTCGGGACGTTAGTCGGAATTCACGTAATTTCCTAGTTAAATCCGAGGTTTGCCGCTGCCGATCGAGCTTCCCGAAAGGCTAAGCCATTGCCAGCGCGGCGCTTCCCGGCCATGGGCGGAGGACATGGCGACCTCCGCTGCCGACCTCAGCAAGGATTTCAAGCAGGCGATGCGTCGCGTCGCCTCCACCGTCAACGTCATCACCGTGTGCGTCGGCGGGGAGCCGATGGGGATCACCGCGACCGCCATGTCGTCCTTGTCGCTCGACCCGCCGAGCCTGCTCATCTGCATCAACCGGACCGCTTCGCTTCACAGCCCGATGGAGGATGTGTCGCATTTCTGCGTCAACGTGCTCCACAGGAGCCAGCAGGACATCGCGGCGATGTTCGCCGACCGAAGCCGGCTGGCGATGCGCTTCGCGTCGGGGTGGGAGGTGGATTGCGACCGCCCGCCGAGGCTCGCCGACGCCCAGGCGGCGATATTGTGCCGGCGAATCCGCCATTTCCCCCACGGAACCCACTCCATCTTCATCGGCGAGGTCGAGGAGGTGCGGGTGAGGGAGGACGTGGATCCGCTGGTCTATGTGGATGGAAGGTACGGGGGGGCTTGTTGACCGGTCCTTCGATCCGGGCCTTCGCCAGACTCAGTCTTACTCAGGATGTGCGGTTGAGGCTCGCATAACGGCTCATCCTGAGTAGCCGGTGAGCTTGTCGAACCGGCGTATCGAAGGACGTTGGGAGGATTGCATCACCCCCGGATGAACCGCTCCAGGGCCTCATGGGCCTCGTCGTCGGTGGTCTGGACCGGCGGGTGCTTGCAGAAATAGGCCGCCGCGGGATGGACCGGTCCCGCCAGCCCCCGGTCCCTGGCGATCTTGGCGCAGCGGATCATGTCGATCGCCACGCCCGCCGAATTGGGGCTGTCCTCGACCGAGAGGCGAAGCTCGAGGTTCATCGGCACGCCTCCGAACATCGAGCCTTCCATCCTCAGGAAGCAGACCTTGTTGTCGTTCTGCCAGGCGACGTAGTCCGACGGGCCGACATGGATGTTGTCGTCGTCGATCCGCCGTTCGGCGACGGACTGCACCGCCTCGGTCTTCGAGATCTTCTTGGAGGCGAGCCGCTTGCGGTTCGACATGTTGAGGAAGTCGGTATTGCCGCCGGTGTTGAGCTGGTAGGTGCGCTCGAGCCTCACGCCGCGCTTCTTGAACAGGTCGGTCAGCACGCGGTGGACGATGGTCGCGCCCAATTGCGCCTTGATGTCGTCGCCGATGATCGGCACTCCGGCCTTGCGGAAGCGCTCCGCCCAGGCCTCGTCGCTGGCGATGAACACCGGAATGTTGTTGACGAAGGCGACTCCCGCCTCGAGCGCGCATTCGGCGTAGAATTCGGTCGCCTCCTGACTTCCCACCGGCAGATAGTTGAGGAGGACGTCGGTCTCCGTCTCCTTCAGCCGCCTGACGACGTCCGCCTTGTCGGGCTGGGCGGCGTCGGAAGGAAGGAAGGTGCGGTCGTCCGGCCATTCGGCCATATGTTCGGAATAGCCGTCCAGGGTCCGGCCCATCTCGACCGTGACTCCGCTCTCGGGCACGTGGTCGCAGAACACGGCGGTGCAATTGGGCTTCTCGAAGATCGCCCCGGCGACGTCCTTGCCGACCTTGCGGCGGTCGATGTCCCAGGCGGCGACGATCCTTATGTCCTTCGGCCGGTAGCCGCCCAGATCCCAGTGCATCAGGCCGATCTGGTCGTTGGCGCCGCCGTTTTGATAATGCGCCAGCCCCTGCACGAGCGAGCTCGCGCAATTGCCGACGCCGACGATGGCGACGTGAATCGCCTTGGGGTCGTGGAGGCTCATCAGGCGGTCGCCGCTTGAGGGTCAGACCGGATGACGGCGGAGCGCGCGCCTTCGCGGGCGCAGAAGTCTGAAAAATGCATAGGTGGCCATTATACTCCGAGGCGCCGGACGATGTCCATGCGCGGACGTCTGCCTCGCCGGAAGAGCCGGCGCAAGCTTCCGCTTTCGCCTACGCCAATTAAGACATTGGAGGAATGGCAATAATGGCCGGAGCGCGCCGGAGCCAAATTCCGCCGCGGCGAGGCAGGCAGGAACAACTTTCCGGCAGGGGGGTTGGCGCAGGATAGCTGGGGATCCCCTGACCGTGACCATTTTTTCGCCAATCGGCCATCCTCGGAGCGGCCGTCCGAAGGGAACCTCCCTGCGAATCCTGATCGAGAGCGCGGCCGCCGCGGGCATATGGGGTCATGGACTCGAGCTCGCCCGCGGTCTCGCCCGGCTCGGCCATGAGGCCGTGCTGGCGTTGACCGGGCCGGCCCCGAGCGCGGAGCAGGTCCGCGCGGCGGCCGAGATCCCCGGCCTGCATCTGGTCGACACCGGCCTGGCGCTCGACTCGCTCGCGGCCGACGAAGCTTCGCTGAGTCGCGCGGCCTCGCTGATCGCGGCGCTCGCCGCCGACCGCGAAGCCGACCTCGTCCAGCTCAACACGACGGCGCTCGCCGCTCTGGCCGATTTCGGGCGGCCGGTGATCGCCGCGCACCAGCGCTGTCTCGCCACCTGGTGGGATTCGGTCGAGGGCGGCGAGCTTCCCGCCGAATTCGCCTGGCGGGCCGAGCTGGTCCGCGCCGGCCTTGAAGCGGCCGACGCCGTCGTTGCTCCGACGGCCGCTTTCGGAGCGGCGGTGAAGCGCCTTTACCGTCTCCGGGAATCGCCGCGTATCGTCCACAACGGCCGCTCGCCCCTCGCGGCGGCCCAGGGCGCTCCCCGCGATTTCGTCTTCACCGCGGGGCGACTGTGGGACGAAGGCAAGAATGTCGGACTGCTCGACGCCGCCGCCGGCCGGATCGGAGTTCCGGTACGGGCCGCCGGCCCGCTCGACGGCCCCAACGGCGTCACTGTGATCTTCGACAATATCGATTGCCTCGGCGCACTCGGCGAGGAGGAGCTGGGCCGCTGGCTCTCCGCTCGACCGGTCTTCGTGTGCGCCGCGCATTATGAGCCGTTCGGCCTCGCCGTTCTCGAGGCCGCCGCCGCGGGCTGCCCGCTGATCCTGTCCGATATACCCACCTTCCGCGAGCTTTGGGACGAGGTCGCCCTCTTCGTCGACCCGAGCGACGAGGACGGCTTTACCCGCACCATCGCCCAGCTGGTCGGCGACGATTTCGAACGGGCGGTGCTCGGCAGAGCGGCGCGGGAGCGGGCCGCGCTCTACACGCCCGACGCGATGGCGGCGCAGATGGCGAGCCTCTACCGCTCGCTTCTGCCCGCGGTGAACCGGCCGGTGCTGGCGTGGGCGAGGGCGGCCGCCTGACGCGCCGGACCTGAGCTGGAGCCTTACCTTCCGAGCCCGAAGCGGGCTAAGGCCCCCGACGCTCATCGAAGGAAGCCGCCGAGTGAAAAGTGAACGGGTAAACGAGGTTGCACTGGTCGCCGGCGGTGCCGGGTTCATCGGCTCGCACCTCGTCGACGCCCTGCTCGGCGGGGGCGCTCGGGTGATCTGCCTCGACAGCTTCGTCACCGGCCGCCGGCAAAACCTTCGCCACCTGGAGCGCGAACCGCGCTTCGATCTGGTCGAGGCGGACGTCATCGACGCCCTTCCGGAGCGCCTCGCCCGAGCCCGCCCCACCCGGATCTACAATCTCGCCAGCGCCGCGTCGCCGCTCGCCTACCAGGCCGATCCCGAGCATACGATGCTGACCAACGTGATGGGCACCCGCAACCTTCTCCGGCTGTCGGAGGCGACCGGCGCCCGACTGCTGCTCGCCTCGACCAGCGAGGTCTATGGCGATCCCGAGGTCCATCCGCAGCCCGAGCCCTATCGGGGCTCGGTGAGCTGCACTGGGCCTCGCGCCTGCTACGACGAAGGGAAACGGGCAGCGGAGGCGCTTGTCTTCGACTTCCAGCGCCTCGGCCGCGCCGACGTCCGGGTGGCGCGCCTGTTCAACACCTACGGCCCACGGATGAGCCCCGACGACGGGCGCGTGGTTCCGAACATCGTCTGCCAGGCGCTCGCCGGCGACGACATCACCGTCTTTGGCGACGGCCGCCAGAGCCGAAGCTTCTGCTACGTCAGCGACATGGTCGCGGGGCTGGTCCGGTTGATGGAGAGCGACGCCGGCGGTCCCGTCAATCTCGGCAACCCCGACGAGGTCGAGGTCCGGGAGCTGGTCGAGCGGATCCTTCGGCTCACGGGCTCGGCCTCCGCCGTCGTCAATCGCCCGCTCCCGGTCGACGATCCGCGCCGCCGAAGGCCGGACATCTCCCGCGCCAGGGCGCTGCTCCGCTGGGAGCCGAAAGTGGGCCTGGACCGGGGACTCGAGGCGACGGTCGCCTGGTTCGCCGGGCAACCGGGCGAGGCGCTGGCGGCGGAATAGTTTGCCTCCCCATCGCCAGATGGGGAGGGGACCATGAGTAGCATGGTGGAAGGGTGAACTGTCGGCGAAGCCGGGGATGGTGCTCAATGGCGAGCGCCTCCCCCAGCCACCCCTCCACCACCTTCGGTGGTCCCCCTCCCCATGCTGCGCATGGGGAGGCAAAACTACTTCGCGAACAGGTTGTCGGGGTCGGCCATGGCCTTGATCTCGAGCGCGTTGCCCGAGGGGTCGAGGAAGAACATCGTCGCCTGCTCGCCGGGCTCGCCTCGGAACCGGACGGTGGGCTCGATGACGAAGCCGGCGCCGGCTGCCTCCAGTCTCCGCGCCATGGCTTCCCAGGCCGCCATGTCGAGCACAGCGCCGAAATGGGGCACGGGAACGTCATGGCCGTCGACAGGATTGCTGTGGCGCCGCCGCTCCATGCCGGGATCGAGATGGGCGACGATCTGGTGGCCGAAGAAATCGAAGTCGATCCAATCCTCGGCGCTTCGGCCTTCCGCGCAACCGAGCAGCCCGCCGTAGAAAGCGCGGGCCGCTTCGAGATCGTGGACGGGGAAGGCGAGGTGGAAGGGGGGAAGGGCCATGGGACTCCTCTAGAGGCAGCTGCGGATTTGAACCACTCATTCCGTTCGGGCTGAGCTTGTCGAAGACCACTTTTCCATGTCCGGCGTCTGAAGGGAGGGCTTCGACAGGCTCAGCCCGAACGGGTCTGGGTGGATTGTAAATTCGCCGATTTCCGTCGAAGGAGCGCCGGGTGAAGCCACTCCTCCTCGCCTTCCTCGCCGGCCTCGCCGCCGCCTTCGGCTTCCAGCCGGTCGGGTTGTGGCCGCTCTCGCTCGCCGCTTTCGCTTTGCTGCTGTGGCTGGTCCGGGGCGCTCCGCGCCTGCGCGGCGCCCTCGCCCGGGGCTGGTGGTTCGGAGTCGGGCACTTCGTCGCCGGCCTCAACTGGATCGCCACCGCCTTCACCTACCAGGCCGAAATGCCGGCCTCGCTCGGCTATCTGGCGGTGGTCCTGCTCTCGCTCTACCTCGCCGTCTACCCGGCCGCCGCGGCCGGCCTCGCCTGGCGCTGGGGGCGGAGGAACGACCTTGCTCTCGTTCTGGTCTTCGCCGCCGCCTGGATCGTCACCGAGTGGTTGCGCGCCACCTTGTTCACCGGCTTCGCCTGGAATCCGCTCGGGGCCGCGATCGTCGCGACGCCGGTGTCCCATTCGGCGCGACTGGTCGGCAGCTACGGCCTGTCCGGCGCCGCCGTACTGATCGCCGGGATCCTGCTGCTGCTCTGCCTTCGCCGCTGGCGGTCCGCCGGAGCGGTGGCGGCGGGTGTCGTCGCGCTCGGCCTCGCCGGCTTCCTCGCCGGTGGCGCTGCGCCGGGTCCGGCGGGTCCGTCGCTGCGCATCGTCCAGCCCAATATCGGCCAGCAGGACAAATGGCGCGAAGGTTTCCAGGAGGAGAGCATGGCGCGCCTTCGCCGCCTCTCCACCTCGGGCTCGGATGAGCCGCGGCTTCTGCTCTGGCCCGAAGCGGCGGTGACGAGGCCGCTCGAGAACGGGCTTCGCGATCCCGGTCATGTCATCGAGATGCTCGAGCTCCGCGGCGACGTCGCCGCCATGCTCGGCGACAAGGACCTGCTCCTCACCGGCGGAGTCACCTGGCGCTCGCCCGACGGCCGCGACGTGACCAGCGCCACCAACAGCGTCTTCGCGATCGACCGCAGCGGCCGGATCCTCGCCCGCTACGACAAGGCGCATCTCGTCCCTTATGGCGAGTATCTGCCGATGCGTCCGGTCCTCTCCGCGCTCGGACTGTCGCGGCTGGCGCCCGGCGACGTCGATTTCGATCCGGGCCCGGGGGCGCGGACGCTCGATCTGCCCATCGTCGGCAAGGCCGGCTTCCAGCTCTGCTACGAGATCATCTTCTCCGGCCAGGTCGTCGACCGCCGCAACCGGCCGGCCTTCCTGTTCAATCCTTCCAACGACGCCTGGTTCGGCGCCTGGGGGCCGCCCCAGCATCTCGCCCAGGCGCGGCTGCGAGCGCTCGAGGAGGGCCTTCCGGTCCTGCGCGCGACTCCCACCGGCATCTCCGCGGTTATCGATTCCGACGGAAGGCTGCTTCACAGCCTGAAGCTGGGGACTGCGGGCGTCATAGACGCCCGGCTGCCGGCGCCCAAGCCGCCCACGCCGTTCGCCCGTCTGGGCAATCTCCTGCCTCTGCTCTTCGCCTTGCTGCTGGCGGGACTGGCCTTCGTGGCCGAGCGCATTGCAGCCGGCCGAAAAGCGGGCTAGGGAGCGCGACATATAAGGATATCTTTATATCCTGCTCTCCCCCGATTTCAGGAAGGCCGGTTTCCCGCGATGCGCAGCAATTATCTCTTCACGTCCGAATCCGTCTCCGAAGGCCATCCCGACAAGGTGTCCGACCAGATTTCCGACGCCGTCGTCGACCTCTTCCTCGCCAAGGATCCGGAGGCGCGGGTCGCCTGCGAAACCCTGACGACCACCCAGAAGGTCGTCCTCGCCGGCGAGATCCGCGGCCGCGGGATCATGGACGAGGAGGGAAATTGGGCCCCGGGAGTCCGCGACGAGATCGAGCAGGTCGTTCGCGAGACCGTGAAGAGCATCGGCTACGAGCAGGACGGCTTCCACTGGGAAACCCTCGAATTCTCGAACAACCTCCATCCCCAGTCCGCCCACATCGCCCAGGGCGTCGACGCCTCGGGCAACAAGGACGAGGGCGCCGGCGACCAGGGCATCATGTTCGGATTCGCCTGTGACGAGACGCCCGACCTGATGCCGGCGACCCTCTACTACAGCCACAAGATCCTCGAGCGCATGGCGGCCGACCGCCATTCCGGCGCGGCGCCCTTCCTCGAGCCGGACGCCAAGAGCCAGGTCACGCTTCGCTTCGAAAATGGCGAGCCGGTCGCAGCCACCGCGATCGTCGTCTCGACCCAGCACGGCAAGGGCTATGACGAGGGTGAGAAGGAGGCTGAGCTCAAGGCCTATGTCCGCAAGGTCGTCGCCGACGTCCTTCCCGCCGAGCTTCTCTCGGACGACACCGTCTACCACATCAATCCGACCGGGAGCTTCGAGATCGGCGGCCCCGACGGCGACGCCGGCCTCACCGGCCGCAAGATCATCGTCGACACCTACGGCGGCGCGGCTCCGCACGGCGGCGGCGCCTTCTCCGGCAAGGATCCGACCAAGGTCGACCGCTCGGCCGCCTACATCGCGCGCTACCTCGCCAAGAACATCGTCGCCGCCGGCCTCGCCCGCCGCTGCACCATCCAGCTCGCCTACGCGATCGGGGTGTCGGCGCCGCTCTCGCTCTATGTCGATACCCACGGCACCGGCGACGGGGCCGACGATGCCGCGATCGAGCGCGCGATCATGTCGATCCAGGATCTGGGCGGCCTCACCCCGCGCGCGATCCGCACCCACCTCGGCCTCAACAAGCCGATCTACAAGAAGACCGCCGCCTACGGCCATTTCGGCCGGACCGCGGAAGGGGATTTCTTCCCCTGGGAGAAGACCGACCTGGCGGCGAGGCTGAAGGCGGCGCTGTAGCCGTCTTGCCGGACCTGATCCGGCATCCATGGACAGGGATGCCGGAGGTCGTTCTCCAGCGGCGGTGTTCATGGATTCCGGCTTTCGCCGGGATGACGGGAGGCGCCTGGTGAACGACCCGACGACCATTCGCCGGCTCTACGGCCGGCGCTCCGGGCACAAGCTTCGCGGCGGGCAGGCCGAGCTGCTAGAGCGGCTGCTGCCGGCGGTGAGCGTTCCGGAGGAAGGGCCGGTCACCTCCGAGGCCCTGTTCGGCGATTCCCGGCCGCTCCACTTCGAGATCGGCTTCGGCTCGGGCGAGCATCTCGCCTTTCGCGCCGACCTGCTTCCCGACCACGGGTTCATCGGTGCCGAGCCGTTCCTCAACGGAGTCGTCGGGGCCCTTCAGCATATCCGCGACCAGCTGCTCGCCAATGTCCGCCTCCATATGGGCGACGCCCTCGACGTGCTCGAACGGGTGCCGGACGGGGCTTTGACCATGGTCTATCTGCTCCATCCCGATCCCTGGCCGAAGGCGCGGCACGCCAAAAGGCGGATGGTCAATCCGGGACCGCTCGACCTCATCGCCGCCAAGCTCAAGCCGGGCGGCGAGTTCCGCCTCGGCACCGACGACCCGACCTATTGCCGCTGGTCGATGATGGTGATGAACGGCCGCCGGGATTTCGAATGGCTGGCCGAAAGCGCGAAGGACTTCCTCACCCGCCCGGGCGGCTGGCCGGAGACGCGCTACGAGGCCAAGGCGCGCCGGAAGGGGCACGAGGTGTGGTATTTCAGGTACCGGCGGCTCTAGCGCTGGAACCCCTCTCCCCGCATGGGAGCGGGACGGGCGCGAAGCGCCAGGGTGAGGGCCGGATTTGCCCTCACCCTCCCACCGCTTCGCGGCGGGTCCCTCCCTCTCCCCTACAGGGAGAGGGCTTATTTCGCCGGCGTGAGCTTGAGCAGTCGGCCGCCGGGCGCGTCCTCGAGGAGATAGACCGAGCCGTCCGGCCCCTGCTCGACCTCGCGGATGCGCTGGCCCATGTCCCAGCGCTCGGCCTCGCGGGCGCCGGTGCCGTTGACGTCGACCCGGATCAGCGCCTTGCTCGACAGGCCGGCGACGAGGATGTCGCCGCGCCAGCCCGGGAAGGCCGAGCCCGAATAGAAGATCATGTCGCCCGGAGAGATCACCGGAGTCCACCAGACCTTGGGCGCCTCGAACTCCGGCCGGGTCGGGTGGTCGGGTATGTCCTTGCCGTCATAATGATCGCCGTTGGAGACGATCGGATAGCCGTAATTGCGACCCTTCACGATCAGGTTCAGCTCGTCGCCGCCCTTGGGCCCCATCTCGATCTCCCACAGCCGGCCCGAGCCGTCGAAGGCGAGGCCGAGCGGATTGCGATGCCCCAAGGTCCAGATCTGGGCGGTCACTCCGCCGCGCGAGACGAAGGGGTTGTCGGCGGGGAGGGTGCCGTCGTCGTTGAGGCGAAGCACCTTGCCGAGATTGGCGTTCATGTCCTGAGCCGGATCGAAATGCTGGCGCTCGCCCGAGCTGATGTAGAGCTTGCCGTCGCGCCCGAACGCGATCCGGTGGCCGAAATGGCCGCGGCCGTCGAGCTTGGGCGACTGGCGCCAGATCACCCGCAGGCCGTCCAGCCGAGGCGCCGCGCCGGCCTCCATGACAAGCTTCGCCCGTCCGACGACGGCGCCATGCGTGTCGCCGGGCCCCGCCTCGACCCAGCTCAGGTAGACGAGGCGGTTCTTCGCGAATCCGGGATGGAGGACGACGTCGCCGAAGCCGCCCTGGCCGCCATAATCCACCTTGGGAGCACCGGCGACGTCCCCGACCCGGCCGGTGTCGCTCCACAGCAGCTTCAATTTGCCCTTCCTCTCGGTGACCAGCGCCTGGCCGCCGGTGCCGGGAAGGAAGGTCATCGCCCACGGCTCCTCGAAGGTGGCGACCGGGCGCACGTCGAAGGGTCGGGCGCCGGAGGCCCGGGGGGCGGCATCCCCCTGGCCCGAGGCGCTGCAGGCGGCGAGGAGGAGAAGGGGCATCAGGCTTCGCATGTCGGGGCTCCTCGGGCGTCCGGCGGGGCCGGAAGTTTCATAAGTTTCGGCTTCCCATAGAACGAAAAACTTCCCCGCTGAACCTTTCGTGCCGCCCATGGCGAAGTTCGCAAAGTGGACGACCTGGACGGACGCCCCACCGTTCCGGCGAAGTAGTTCTTCCGCGAATCGGCCGACCCGATTCGGCTCCTCGTGAACATAACAGGAACAGACGGCTAGGGGAAGGAGTCGCTGATGCGATGAGTCAAAGGCGGTTTGGGAATTTCCCAAACATCCTATGATTTCGGGCGAATAGAGGCTCCTAAGCCCAATCCCCGCTTGCCCCGCGCCCCGGCCGAGCCTATATGCGCTTCACCTTCCTCGACATCGTTAGACGTTGAGGCTGGTCCCGGGGACGGGGCCGGCGCCGGAAGGTTTTGGTTTTGCGCGGAGAGCGTGTGGCGGATCTCGACGAAGTGACCAGGCTGATCGAGCCGGCGGCTGAGGCCGAAGGGCTCAGCCTCGTGCGCGTCAAGATGATCGGCGGGACTTCGGACCCGACCCTGCAGGTGATGGCGGAGCGGCCCGATACCCGGCAGCTCACGCTCGAGGATTGCGCGCGGCTGTCGCGGCGATTGTCGGAGCTGCTCGACGAGGCGGAGACCTCCGGCCGGGACCCGATCCCGCACGCCTACAGGCTTGAGGTCAGCTCGCCGGGGATCGATCGGCCGCTGACCCGGCTCAAGGATTATGACGACTGGAAGGGCCACGAGGCGCGGATCGTGCTCGCCGAGAAGCTCGACGGGCGCAAGGTGTTCAGCGGCGAGCTTTCCGGAATTGAAGGAGGCACGGTGCTGGTCGACGTGCAGGGGCTCGGGCCAACGGGCCTGCCGTTCGCGGCGATCCAGTCGGCCAAGCTCGTCATGACCGACAGGCTGATCAAGGCGACCGCCCCGCTCAGCGCGGAAGGCGCCGACGAAATTGCGGTGGAGCCGCACCCCGGCGAAGGCCGGGGCCCGGATGACGGACTAGGACTGGACCCCGGCCTGCGCCGGGGTGCAATCGAAGAAACAGAGGAAGACTGAACATGGCCACCACCGCCCCGGGCGCTCCCGGCGCCGTTTCCGCCAACAAGGCCGAATTGCTCGCCATCGCCGACGCGGTCGCGCGCGAGAAACTGATCGACAAGGCGATCGTCATCGAGGCGATGGAGGATGCGATCCAGCGCGCCGCCCGAGCCCGCTACGGCGCCGAGAACGACATCCGGGCCAAGCTCGACCCGGTGTCGGGCGACCTTCGCCTGTGGCGGGTCGTCGAGGTGGTCGAGGCGGTCGACGATTATTTCAAGCAGGTCAGCCTCGAGGACTCCCAGAAGCTCCAGCCGGGCGCGGTGGTCGGCGATTATATCGTCGACCCGCTGCCGCCGATCGAGTTCGGCCGGATCGCCGCCCAGGCCGCCAAGCAGGTCATCTTCCAGAAGGTCCGCGACGCCGAGCGGGAGCGCCAGTATGAGGAGTTCAAGGAGCGGGCCGGCGAGATCATCACCGGAGTCGTCAAGCGCGTCGAGTTCGGCCACGTCGTCGTCGACCTCGGCCGCGCCGAGGGAGTCATCCGCCGGGACCAGCAGATCCCGCGCGAGGTCGTCCGGGTCGGCGACCGGGTTCGCTCGCTGATCCTCTCCGTCCGCCGCGAGAACCGCGGGCCGCAGATCTTCCTCAGCCGGGCCCATCCCGACTTCATGAAGAAGCTCTTCGCCCAGGAAGTCCCCGAGATTTATGACGGAATCATCGAGATCAAGGCGGCGGCGCGCGATCCCGGCAGCCGGGCCAAGATCGGAGTGATCAGCTACGACAGCTCGATCGACCCGGTCGGCGCCTGCGTCGGGATGAAGGGGTCGAGGGTTCAGGCCGTGGTCCAGGAGCTTCAGGGCGAGAAGATCGACATCATCCCCTGGTCCGAGGACCTCGCCACCTTCGTCGTCAACGGCCTGCAGCCGGCGACGGTCAGCCGGGTCGTCATCGACGAGGAGGAAGGCCGGATCGAGGTGGTCGTGCCCGACGACCAGCTCAGCCTCGCCATCGGCCGCCGCGGCCAGAACGTGCGCCTCGCCTCGCAGCTCACCGGCTCGGCGATCGACATCATGACCGAGGCCGACGCTTCGGAGAAGCGCCAGCGCGAGTTCATCGAGCGGTCCGAGCTGTTCCAGAAGGAGCTCGACGTCGACGAGACGCTCGCCCAGCTCCTCGTCGCCGAGGGCTTCGGAGCGCTCGAGGAGGTCGCCTATGTCGAGCTCGACGAGCTCGCCTCGATCGAGGGCTTCGACGACGAGCTCGCCACCGAGCTCCAGAGCCGCGCCGCCGAGGCGCTCGAGCGGCGCGAGGAAGCGTCGCGCGAGGAGCGCCGGGCGCTCGGCGTCTCCGACGAGCTGGCCGAGATGCCCTATCTCACCGAGCAGATGCTGGTGACCCTGGGCAAGGCCGGGATCAAGACTCTCGACGATCTCGCCGATCTAGCCACGGACGAGCTGGTGCAGAAGAAGCGGCCCGAGCAGCGGCGGCAGCGCGAGAGCAACCGGGCCGAGGACAAAGGCGGCATCCTGGCCGAATACGGACTCACCGACGAGCAGGGCAACGAGATCATCATGGCCGCCCGCGCCCACTGGTTCGAGGATGAAGGGGAGGACGCGGTTGCGGAAACCTCCCAATGATAAGCTAGGCTCAAACCTGTCCCCCTCCCTGCCAAGGGAGGGGCTGGGGGTGGGTCCGCCGAAGGCGGCCGAAACTCCGAGTCAGCAGGAAGTCTCGCTTCGCTCGACTACCCACCCCCAACCCCTCCCTTCCAGGGAGGGGAGGCACGTCCCCGAGCGCAAGTGCATCCTCTCAGGGGAGCATGACGCGCGGGACAATCTGATCCGGCTGGCGCTGTCGCCGGACGGCGAGGTGCTCCCCGACGTTCGCGCCAAGGCGCCGGGCCGCGGCGCCTGGATCGGGGTCGATCGCCGGACCCTCGAAGCCGCCTTGGCCAAGGGCCGGCTGCGCGGCGCTCTCGCCCGCGCCTTCAAGGGCGCGCCGCTTTCCATCCCCGAGGATCTCGGCGAGCGGATCGAGACCGCGCTGCGCCAGGCGGCGCTCGACCGGCTCGGCCTCGAAGCCCGGGCGGGGATGCTTCTTACCGGCACCGAACGCATCGTCGACTCGGCGCGCAAGGGGGAAGTCCACCTCCTCCTCCACGCCGCCGATGCGGGCGAGGACGGCAATCGCAAGCTGGATCAGGCCTGGCGGGTCGGCGGAGGCCGGGCCCAAGGTCTGGTGATTCCAGCCGAAAGGACCATATTGTCATTGGCGCTCGGGCGCCAGAATGTGGTACATATCGCAATAATTGATCGTGTCGCCGCCGCGCGTGTCGAGCATGCGCTCGGGCGCTGGCGCGCTTTTATCGGATCTGAAGCTGGGCTAAGCGCCGCCGCGGCGGGCCTGCCGGACGCGTCGGCTGGGAATGTGAGCGAAGGAAAGTAATGAGCGAGACGTCAGATAAGCCGAAGCTTGGCGCGCGCGCCCCACTGGGCCTCAAGCGCACCGTCGAGACCGGCAAGGTCAAGCAGAGCTTCAGCCACGGCCGCTCCAACACGGTGGTGGTCGAGGTCAAGAAGCGCCGGATTCTGGGGCCTCACGGCGGCGGCCAGGAGGCCGCGCCCGTGCCGGTCGTCGAAGCGCCCAAGCCGGCGCCCGCGGCCGCGCCCCCTCCCGCAGCGCCGCGGCCCGCCGCTCCGCAGCGGCCCGCCAACGACGCGACGACCCGGCGCGAGCTGCAGGAGAAATTGCTGCGCGAGGCCGAGGAATCGCGCCTGAACGCGCTCGAGGAAGCGCGCCGCCGCGAGGACAGGCAGGCAGCCGAAGCGACCGAGGAAGAGAAGCGGCGCGCCGAGGAAAATCGCCGCGCGGAAGAGCAGCGCATCGAAGCCGAGCGCCTCGCCGCCGAGGCTGAAGCGCGCCGGGCGAGCGAGGAGCCCGCGCGCCCCGCCGAAGCGGCTCCGGCGCCCGCCGCCGCCGACGAGGAGGACGAGGACCGCAGGCCGGCCCACGCCCGGCCCAAGGGCCACCATGCCCCGGCGCCCAAGCGCCCCGAGCCTGCCCGTCCGGTCCGCGGCCGCGACGACCGCCGCCACGCCGGCAAGCTCACCGTCACCCGCGCCCTCTCGGGCGAGGACGACAGCCGCGCCCGAAGCCTCGCCGCGCTTCGCCGTTCGCGCGAGAAGGAGAAGAGGGCGCATCAGCAGTCGGGGCCGTCCGCCAAGCAGGTCCGCGACGTCGTCGTCCCCGAGGCGATCACCGTCCAGGAGCTCGCCAACCGGATGGCCGAGCGCGGCGCCGACCTCGTCAAGGCGCTCTTCAAGATGGGCACGCCCGTCACGATCACCGAGACGATCGACCAGGACACGGCCGAGCTTCTGATCGAGGAATTCGGCCACCGCATGGTGCGGGTCAGCGAAAGCGACGCCGACATCCAGACCGAGACCGACATCGATCCCGAGGACACCCTCCAGCCGCGTCCGCCGGTGGTGACGATCATGGGCCATGTCGACCACGGCAAGACCAGCCTTCTCGACGCCATCCGCGGCGCCAACGTCGTCTCCGGCGAGGCGGGCGGGATCACCCAGCATATCGGCGCCTATCAGGTGGCGCTGCCCGACAAGTCGAAGATCACCTTCCTCGATACGCCGGGCCACGAGGCCTTCACCGAGATGCGCGCTCGCGGCGCCAACGTCACCGACATCGTCGTGCTGGTGGTCGCTGCCGACGACGGCCTCAAGCCGCAGACGGTGGAGGCGATCAACCACACCAAGGCGGCCGGAGTGCCGATGATCGTCGCGATCAACAAGATCGACAAGCCCGGCGCCAATGCCCAGAAGGTCCGCGAGGAGCTTCTCCAGCACGAGATTCTCGTCGAGGACATGGGCGGCGAGGTCCAGGACGTCGAAGTCTCGGCGCTCAAGAAGACCAATCTTGACGGCCTCCTCGAGGCGATCTCGCTCCAGGCCGAACTGCTCGAGCTCAAGTCCAACCCCGACCGTGCGGCCGAAGGCGCGGTGGTCGAGGCCAAGCTCGACAAGGGCCGCGGCCCGCTCGCCACCGTCCTCGTCCAGCGCGGGACCCTGCGGGTCGGCGACGTCTTCGTGGTCGGCGCCGTTCCGGGCAAGGTCCGGGCGATGATCGACGACAAGGGCAA
Organism: Allosphingosinicella sp.; assembly: GCA_036389015.1. Lineage (GTDB taxonomy): Bacteria > Pseudomonadota > Alphaproteobacteria > Sphingomonadales > Sphingomonadaceae > Allosphingosinicella. The sequence goes on from DASVQS010000036.1 coordinate 25,055, forward strand.
GCAGGTGAAGGAAGCCGGCCCGTCCGTGCCGGTCGAAGTGCTCGGCCTTTCCGGAGTTCCGTCCGCGGGCGACACGCTCACCGTGGTCGAGAACGAGGCTCGCGCCCGCGAGGTCGCCGCCTACCGGCAGAGCGTTCTCGACAGGAAGCGCACCACCTCCACTCCCGTCAGCCTCGAGAACATGTTCGCTTCCAAGGCCAATCAGGCGATCGAGTTCCCGATCGTCGTCAAGGCCGACGTCCAGGGTTCGGTCGAGGCGATCGCCAGCGCCATCAACCGGATCTCGACCGAGGACATCAAGGCGCGGATCCTCCACGCGGGGGTCGGCGCGATCACCGAGAGCGACGTCGTCCTGGCGAGCGCGTCGGGCGCTCCGATCATCGGCTTCAACGTCCGGCCCAACGCCAAGGCTCGGGAAGTGGCCGAGCGCAACAAGGTCGAGTTCCGCTATTACGACGTCATCTACCATCTCACCGACTGGGTGAAGCAGGCGATGGCCGGCGAGCTCGGCCCGGAGATCATCGAGACGGTGATGGGCCGCGCCGAGGTCAAGGAGGTCTTCCCGGCCGGCAAGAAGGACAAGGCGGCCGGCCTTCTGGTGCTCGAAGGCGTCATCCGCAAGGGCGTGCACGCGCGCCTCACCCGCGAGGACGTCATCGTCTCCAAGACCACCATCTCGTCGCTTCGCCGGTTCAAGGACGATGTCGCCGAGGTCCGCGCTGGCCTCGAATGCGGAGTCCTCCTGGCCGACACCAACGACATCAAGCCCGGCGACCATCTCGAGGTCTTCGAGGTCGAGGAGCGCGCCCGGACGCTGTGAGCGAGCGATCGTCCCGGCGGCGGCTGCGGCTCCGCCGCAAGCGGAAGGACGAGAGCTTCGGATCGAGGCTCTCGGACCCCGGGCAAATCTCGAACCGGGACGGCTCGGCGCCTTCGTTCGACATCAACGCGGGCGATGCCGTGGAGATCGTCGGCCATCTGGGCTGCTGCGTCGTCGAAGCGCTTGGAAGCGCGGCCGTACTGCTCGCGCTGCTGAGCGTTCCCGCCTATCTCCTGCTCACCAGGGTGACATGATGATACGTCCCAATGAATCGAAGGAAGGCCGCTCGGTCCGGCTGCTCCGGGTCGGCGAGCAGGTTCGCCATGCGCTGTCCGACATATTGATGCGGGGCGACGTCCATGACGAGACCCTCGCCAGCCATCTCGTCTCGGTCACCGAGGTGCGGATGTCGCCCGACCTGCGCCACGCCACCGCGTTCGTCATCCCTCTGCTCGGCGCCAACGCGCAGGGCGTGCTCAAGGCGTTGCGGACCCATACCGCCTATCTGCAGAGCGAGGTCGCGCGGCGGGTGAACACCAAATATGCGGCCAAGCTGAAGTTCCTGCTCGACGAAAGCTTCGATGAAGGCAGCCATATCGACAAGCTGCTGCGGGCGCCGAAGGTGGCTCAGGATCTCGGCAGGGAAGAGCAGGAAGACATGGATCCCGGATCAGGTCCGGGATGACGGATCAGGCCGGCCTCGATCTCGACACCCTCGGCACGCCGATGCGGGAGGGCGACTTGCGTCTCGAGCCGATGGCGGAGGCCCATCGCGAGGCGCTGAAGTCGGCCTGCGCCCAAGACCTCGACATCTGGTCCATTTACGCGACGTCCTACGACCAGGACCATTTCGACGCGTCCTTCGACCTCATCCGCTCGCGGCCCAACTGGCGCGGCTTCTCGATCGTCCTGGGCGCCGAGCTGGTCGGGATGAGCTGCTATCTCGGCATCGACCCGGCGCGCCAGACGCTCGAGATCGGCAACACTTATTACGTGCCGAGGCTTCGCGGCACAGGGTTCAACCGGCGGGTGAAGGAGCTGATGCTGGATCGGGCGTTCGGCTGCGGATTCCGGCGGGTGGAGTTCCGGGTCGACTCGCGCAACGGCCGGTCGCAGGCGGCGATGGCCAAGATCGGCGGCGTGCGCGAAGGAATCCTTCGGCAGGACCGGATCACCTGGACCGGCCATGTCCGCGACACCGTCCTCTTCTCTATTCTCGCCGACGAGTGGAAGGCCGCCGGTGGCGCCTGACAATATCGTCTTTCAAGTGGCGACCTGGCTGATCCCGCTGGTCGTGGCGATCGTCCTTCACGAGATCTCGCACGGCTGGGTGGCCAACGCCTTCGGCGACCCGACCGCGCGCGATCTGGGCCGGCTCAGCCCCAACCCGCTGCGCCACGTCGACCCGATCGGAACCGTCCTGCTGCCACTGGTGCTCGCGGTGAGCGGGGCGCCGGTGTTCGGCTGGGCCAAGCCGGTGCCGGTGGTTGCGAAAAGGATGCGCAACCCGCGCGTTCACATGATGATCGTCGCCCTGGCCGGACCCGGGATGAACCTGATCCTCGCGATGTTAGGCGGCATCCTATTGGCGCTGGTCGCGCCGGAGACGCCGCCGGAGGGGGCGGGCATGCTCTTCCTGCTCGCGAACCTGATCAACTTCATCGCGATCAATCTCTTCCTCGCGGTCTTCAACCTGCTGCCGATCCCGCCCTTCGACGGCGGCCACGTCGTCGAGGGCCTGCTTCCCCCCCGTCTCGCCCGCCATTACCGCAAGCTGGCGCGCTTCGGCTTTCCGCTGCTGATCTTCCTTCTCCTCATCCTGCCCGCGCTGGTGCCGGGAGCGGACGTCGTCAAGCGGGTGGTCAGGCCGCCGGTCGAGTGGCTGCTGCGGCTGTTCCTGGGGGGCTAGCGGCTGGCTGGCGCTGCCGCGCCGCGGCGCTAAAAGGGTCCATGGCCAAGCTCTATTTCTACTACGCGTCGATGAACGCCGGCAAGTCCACCGTGCTTCTCCAGACCGCGTTCAATTATCGCGAGCGCGGAATGGAGGCGATGCTGTGGACCGCGGCGGTTCACGACCGGTCGGGCTTCGGGATCATCGACTCCCGGATCGGGATCACGGCCCAGGCCAATGCCTATGAGCCGGCGACCGACCTTCGTCGGGAGGTGGAGGGCGAGCTGGAGAAGAGGCCGCTTCATTGCGTCCTGGTCGACGAGGCCCAGTTCCTCAGCCGGACCCAGGTAATTCAGCTCGCCTCAATCTGCGACGAGCTCGACATCCCGGTCCTGGCCTACGGCCTCAGAACGGACTTCCAGGCCAATCTGTTCGAGGGCAGCGCCACCCTGCTCGCGCTGGCCGACAAGCTCGTCGAGCTGAAGGCGATCTGCGAGTGCGGGCGCAAGGCGACGATGAACCTGCGCGTCGACCACGAGGGACGGGCGGTGGCGAGCGGCGCCCAGACCGAGATCGGCGGCAACGACCGCTATCTGGCGCTCTGCCGACGCCATTTCATGGAGCGGATCGGCGAGGCCGAGGCCAAGCAGCTCCGGCTCAGCCTCGTCCGCGGCTGAGGCGGTGCACGGCTGGCTGGTCATCGACAAGCCGGTCGGGCCGGGGTCGACCGACATCGTCTCGAAGGTGAAGCGGGCGGTTCGCGAAGGGGGCTATCCGAAGCTCAAGGTCGGCCATGGCGGAACGCTCGATCCGCTGGCGAGCGGAGTGTTGCCGGTGGCGCTGGGCGAGGCGACCAAGCTGGCCGGGCGGATGCTCGATGCGGAGAAGGTGTACGAGTTCACGATCCGGTTCGGGGAGGAGACCGACACGCTGGACGCGGAAGGGGCGGTGGCGGCGACTTCGGACGTTCGGCCGACACTGGAGCAGGTAGAGGCGGTGCTGGGTCGGTTCACCGGCGAGATCGAGCAGATGCCGCCGGTCTATTCGGCGCTGAAGGTAGAGGGGAAAAGAGCCTACGCGCGGGCGCGGGCCGGAGAGGAGGTCGAACTGAGTGCGCGGAGGGTGACGGTGCACAGCCTCTTGCTTCCCGGCGAAGGCCGGCATCCGGAACTGGGTCCCGGCCTCCGCCGGGGAGCATTGGAAGAAATCACCCTCATCGCCCGCGTCTCCAAGGGCACCTATATCCGCTCCCTCGCCCGCGACATCGCCCGAGCCTTGGAAACGGTCGGCCAGGTCACTATGTTGAGGAGGCTGAAGGCCGGGCCGTTCACCCTCGAATCCGCGATTTCGCTGGACAAAATGGGGGAACTCGCTAAGGCGCGGCAGCTTGAACAGGCACTCTTGCCGCTGGCGGCGGGGCTGGACGACATCCCGGCTCTACCCGTCACCCCCGACCAGGCAGGACTGCTCCGACAGGGGCGGAAATTGGCCGGGATCGCCGCAAAGCCAGGGCTTCATCTAGCAACCGACCGCTCTGTTCCGGTTGCGCTTGTGGAGCTTTCCGAAGGTGATCTTCGGGTGGTGCGGGGCTTCAACATCTAGAGACGAAGGAGTTCACGATGTCGGTTACCGCCGAGCGCAAGCAGGAAATCATCAACGACAACGCCCGGGACAAGGGCGACACCGGATCCCCCGAGGTCCAGGTCGCGATCCTCACCGAGCGGATCCAGAATCTGACCCAGCATTTCAAGACCCACGCGAAGGACAATCACTCGCGGCGCGGACTTCTGATGATGGTCAACAAGCGCCGGTCCCTGCTGGATTATATCCGCAAGGAAGACCACGAGCGCTACCTCGCACTCATCGCGAAGCTCGGGCTTCGCAAGTAAAAGCCGGAGCGGCCCCCGAACGGGGCCGCTTCGCGTATCGGGCTCCCGCAATTCGGCGGCGCCCGGTCCGGGTCATATGGACCCAACAGCCGGGCGAGAGGCCCGGACAATAGGCCCCCGCGGCATCTGGCCGCGGGCGTTGAAGGAAACACAGAATGTTCGACATGAAGAAAGTGGAAATCGAGTGGGGCGGCAAGACGCTCACTCTCGAAACGGGCCGGGTTGCCCGCCAGGCCGACGGCGCGGTGCTCGCGACCCTCGGCGAGACCGTCGTCCTTTGCGCGGTGACCGCGGCGAAGAACGTCAAGCCGGGGCAGGATTTCTTCCCGCTGACCGTGCACTATCAGGAAAAATTCTCGGCCGCCGGACGAATCCCGGGCGGCTTCTTCAAGCGCGAGCGCGGCGCCACCGAGAAGGAGACTCTCACCAGCCGCCTCATCGACCGGCCGCTTCGGCCGCTGTTTCCGGAGGGCTTCTACAACGAGGTCCTCGTGATCGCCCACGTCATGTCCTATGACGGCGAGAACGAGCCGGACGTCGTGGCCATGATCGCCGCGTCCGCGGCTCTCACCCTCTCCGGAATCCCGTTCATGGGCCCGATCGCGGCGGCCCGAGTCGGCTATGCCGACGGCGACTATATCCTCAACCCGACCCAGGAGCAGGTCCAGACCGGCGAGCTCGACCTCGTCGTCGCCGGAACCCACAATGCGGTGATGATGGTCGAATCGGAGGCCAAGGAGCTTTCCGAGGACGTCATGCTCGGCGCCGTCATGTTCGCCCATCGCTCGATCCAGCCGGTCATCCAGGGCATCATCCGACTCGCCGAGCAGGCCGCCAAGGAGCCATGGGAGCTCGAGGAGCCGGCCGACACCAAGGCGGTCAAGCAGAAGCTCCGCGACCTCATCGGCGCCGACCTCGCCAGCGCCTACAAGCTCACCGACAAGCAGCAGCGCCAGACCGCGATCAACGAAGCCCGGGCCAAGGCCCGCGAAGGCCTCGCCGACATGGAGGCGAGCGACCCGGCCGGCTATCTCGGCGCCCTCAAGCTCGTGAAGAAGCTCGAGGCCGAGATCGTCCGCGGCGCCATCCTCAAGGACGGCATCCGGATCGACGGCCGCGACACGAAGACGGTCCGCCCGATCGAGGCGATGGTCGGCTTCCTTCCGCGCACCCACGGCTCGGCTTTGTTCACCCGGGGCGAGACCCAGGCGATCTGCACGACCACCTTGGGCACCAAGGACGCCGAGCAGATGATCGACGGGCTGGAGGGGCTCTCCTACTCGCGGTTCATGCTCCACTATAATTTCCCGCCTTACTCGGTGGGAGAGGTCGGACGCTTCGGCGCCCCCTCGAGGCGCGACGTCGGCCACGGCAAGCTCGCCTGGCGGGCGCTCCACGCCGTCCTCCCGAGCCACGAGGAATTCCCCTACACGATCCGCGTCCTCTCCGACATCACCGAGTCGAACGGCTCCTCGTCGATGGCGACCGTGTGCGGCGGCTGCCTCGCCCTGATGGACGCCGGAGTGCCGATCAAGCGCCCGGTCTCGGGCATCGCCATGGGCCTCATCCTCGAGGGCAAGGACTTCGCGGTGATCAGCGACATCCTCGGCGACGAGGACCATCTCGGCGACATGGACTTCAAGGTGGCGGGGACCGAGAACGGCATCACCTCGCTCCAGATGGACATCAAGATCGCGGGGATCACCGAGGAGATCATGCGCGTCGCCCTCGACCAGGCGAACGAGGGCCGGGCCCATATCCTCCAGGAGATGGCCAAGGCGCTCGACCACAGCCGCGGCGAGCTCTCGGCGCACGCGCCCCGCATCGAGACGATGCAGATCGACAAGGCCAAGATCCGCGACGTCATCGGAACGGGGGGCAAGATCATCCGCGAGATCGTCGCCACCACCGGCGCCAAGGTCGACATCGACGACGAGGGCGTGATCAAGATCAGCTCGTCCGACGTCAGCCAGATCGAGGCGGCGCGCCGCTGGATCCAGGGCATCGTCGAGGAGCCCGAGGTCGGCAAGGTCTATACCGGCAAGGTCGTCAACCTCGTCGACTTCGGCGCCTTCGTGAACTTCATGGGCGGCAAGGACGGCCTCGTCCACGTCTCGGAGATCAGGAACGAGCGGGTCGAGAAGGTCTCGGACGCCCTCTCGGAAGGCCAGGAGGTCAAGGTCAAGGTCCTCGAGATCGACCCGCGCGGCAAGGTCCGACTGTCGATGCGCGTCGTCGACCAGGAGACCGGCGCCGAGCTCGAGGACACCCGTCCTCCGCGCGAGGAGCGCCCGAGGGGCGAGCGAAGCGACCGGGGCCCGAGGCGCGACGGCGAAGGCCGCGGCGACCGCGGCGGACGCGATCGCGGCCCGAGGCGCGACGGCGGCGGCCGTGACGGCGGCGGCGGACGCGACCGCGGCCCGCGCGGCGAAGGCGGCGATCGTGACCGGGGCCCCCGCGAGGGTGGCGGCGGCGAGCGTTCCGACCGCGGCGACCGCGGCCCGCGCCGCGACCGCGAGGACCGTCCGCAGCGCGACAATGACGGCGGGCCGGAGCCCGAATTCGCTCCGGCCTTCCTGACCCGCGACGACGACTGAGGAATTCGTCTCCATCGGAAGATGGAGCCGGTTAAAGAGAAGGCCCCGCAGAGATGCGGGGCCTTTTTTGTGGTCTCACGCGAAGCCGCGAAGCCGCGAAGGGGCTGCAGCTTCTGGTTGGACCGTGCCGATCAATCCGCTACCAGCCTTGCCGCTTTTCATAATAGTTGATAAAGCGCAGCCCGGCACTTCAGTTGCGGAGGCGGCGGATGATCAGCGCGGACCTTGGAAGGCAGCTTGAGGCTTTCGTCACCGAATTGGTCGACACCGGCCGTTACAACAGCAAGAGCGAGGTCCTCCGTGACGGCGTCCGGCTGATCCACGAGCGCGAGACGCGTCTGGCGGCGCTCGACGCATCGATCGGCCGGGGCCTGGCCGACGCCGACGCGGGCCGAACGAAGTCCGCTGACGACGTGTTCGACCGGCTCGAGAGCAAATATCGGGACATGGCTCGGCCGGCCCGGTGATCGTCCGGCTCGCCGACGAGGCCGAAGCCGACCTCGAAGCCATTGGCGACAGGACAGCGGCGGACGATGCCGCGCGCGCGGCGAGCTTCGTGCGTGAACTGCGCGAGCGATGCCTCGGCCTCGGGCGCTTTCCAAAGCGCTTTCCGCTGGTACCTCGCTATGAGCGGCGCGGCGTCCGCCACTGCGTTCACGGCAACTATCTGATCTTCTATCGGGTGGAGGCTGAAGCCGTGACTGTGATCCATGTTCTGCATGGAGCGATGGATTATTCGAGTATCCTCTTTCCTTCAGAATGACGGCCGCGGCGATCGGGCGTAGGCCGCGAGCGCGAGGACCGTCCAGAGCGCAACGACGGGCCGGAGCTCGAGTTCGCCCCGGCCTTCCTGACCCGTGACGACGACTGAGCCTTTCCTCCCCATTGCAAGATGGGGAGGGGGCCAGCGAAGCCGGTGGAGGGGCGACCACTCTCACCGGTCAAGTCAAACGGAAGGCCCCGCAGCGATGCGGGGCCTTTTTTTTGGTTCACGCGAAGCCGCGAAGGCCGCGAAGGGGCCGTGTCGCCTCCTGCTCTGTGTCTTCCTTGGAGTGAGTTAGGCAGCGTGAGCCCTGGCCTCTCGTGTCATAGCTGAAACGCATCGCATCAAAAATCGCATTAAGCGTCTATATCGTCCCAGTCGTACAGACCGCTCCTGGCCACAAACATGCGGAGCGTCTGGTGTGACATCCCCACCAAAGCGCTGTCACCCCAGTTCACGGGCGACTTTGTCCCGTGGAAGAGATTGCACCGAACCTGGTAGATCGCTTGTAATAAGTCGCCCCAGCGGGGGGCGTTGCCGTGAGCCCAGTCTCTCGGCCTGCGCCTTATGCGCTCGTCCGGAAAGGCCAGTTGATAAAAATCCTCTCGGTCGTGGACCTCATATAGGCTTCGGTGGAGGTACTTTCGGGCAGTTTGCGAATCAAAGATGGGCCACCATGAGGCAAACTCCTCAACCCTATCCCGAAATCTGGCCGATTCGTTCGCGAGATCAATGAATGCTGTCATCAGTCGAGGATTAGCAGCCAAGTTGTTTATCATGTGGGCGTCCGGAGCAGGGCCGGCAACCGCCGACATCCAGCCGTTGAAAGACATCCACAGCAGTGAAAAACCGTAGAAGGGATCGTCGCTGTCGGACCCTTCAAACAGGTCAAGCGTCAGCCGTCGTGCCTCAGGATGCAGTTGTTGGAATTGGGAAAAAGACACCATTGGAAATTCCCCAGGGAGGGTGTTCGGCGCCAGCTTCGTGCAAGGCATCAGTCCTCCAATACCGGTCAGCCAACGGTGGTAGAGATGCAAAACATAGGCGACGCACTCGGTCGATTACCCCTTGCGCAATCAAAATGTCAATGATAAAGTAGATCATAAACTCAGGAAAACCGTCATGAGCAATGTCATCAGATTGCCGAGGCCAAGGGCGCTTCGCCCCACGCCATCGCGGCTGGGATATTATCTGAGAGTTGGGCGAAATGAGCATCGCGAAGTGGCTCACATCTTGGGTGAGGGAGAACGCGCTTACCTTGGGTTAGTCATCGACGCTCCACACGCGCACCGGCACCGGGAGTTAGTGACTGAGGCCTCTCGCATCGGCTTGGACGTGGTCCTCGATCCCAAGACGCAGCCAGCTGCGCTGGTGGGAGGTTTTAGTGAGTCCTTAGGCGGGTTGCCGTGGCATTCGGGGCGTCAAAGCGTACTCAGCGATTTCAAAGGTCTTGAGGGGCAGCGCCGTGCCGCCGCCATTGCAAAGTTCGCGTCGGACCGCGGCTTTTCTGCTGTGCTTGCTCCGACGCATATCATTTCCGGGGCGGAGGATCCTTGGTTCGAAGCCGACCTTAGTGTCGCAGCAGCACTTAAGAGGATGCTGCCGTCAAACGTTGCCGTTTTCTATTCTCTAGCAGTGTCGATGCAGGTGCTTCGCGATTCTGCCGCTCGCCAGCGTATCGTCGAAGGACTTCGTAGGGTCGACGTAGACGCTCTTTGGTTGAAGGTAGAAAACTTTGGAGCAGACGCCACTGGCGAGAAGGTTCGCGCGTATATTGAAGCTTTGGCCGAATTTCATTCGCTCGACATCCCTATAATCTCTGATCATGTCGGAGGCATCCCCGCCCTAAGCCTTGTAGCTTTCGGCGCCGCTGGCGGGGTGTCCCATGGAGTTATGGTTCTTGAGGGGTTCAGGGCATCGAGCTGGCGACGACCCCCCTCGGGCAATCCGCGGACTCCACCGCATAGGGTTTATGTCCATGCGTTAGACATGCTGGTGAGCCGCGCTCAGGCAGAGGCGTTGCTCAATCATTCGACCCGCGTAAAGGGACAGCATGCCTGCCGAAACCCGAGTTGTTGCCCCAGAGGCGCTCGTGATATGCTGGAGCAGCCAGTTAGGCATTACCTGTACAGCAGGGCTCGTGAGATTGAGGCATTGGGAGCGATTCCTCACTCCATGAGGGTCCAGCATCTGATGGAGCGAGTAGTCCGCCCGCGGTCTGACGCCGTAGCCAGTGCGGCGGCCTTAGGCGTCGCCGACAATCGCTTGGCAGCGACCCTCCAAGATCGACATATTGCAATGGGCCGACTACGCGGCGCGCTGTCCAACTTGGCGGAGACGTTTGAGCCCCGTTCGATCGCTCAACTCCCGCTGTCACGCCCCCAGCGCGAAGAGCGCTGAGGGCCGATTAAGATTGGGATGTTTATGACTGCAGTCGCTCGCAAGCTAGATTCCATTCGCCAGAAAGGCGGAATGAGACATGTGGATGTGGCTAACCTCCTGGGTCTCCGCCCAGAAACGGTATCTCGCTGGAATCAAGGTAAGGCTTATCCGCACGGATCAACTGAGAAGGCGCTCCTTGAGCTTGAGTATATTATTGATCAATTGAGCGACTTTTATGAGCCTTCGGAGGCCCGCCAGTTTGTGTTCGCCCGACAGAAGCTACTGGATGGTAGGTCGCCAGCGGATTTGATAAAGGAAGAGAAAATCGACGAGGTGCTGAATCTCGTTAACCGGTTGCGAGACAGTGTCTATCTCTGACAGCCGCCGACGCCACCATGACATTGCCCTCGTGGACGCCGTTGCTGGACTGCCCACGGAGCAGTTCTCAGGCGTCCTCTTTCGTGTCACTCGCCTTAATGCTGATCCAACAGCATTCTCGACAGCCGGCGGTCGCTGGGCGCCGCCGCCAAATGTTCAACCCGTTCAAACGCTGTACACATCGTTAGAGCGCGATGGCGCTATAGCGGAAGTTGCATCTTACCTGTCCGAGCTGAGTCCGAGACCCACCAAACCTATTGTCGTTCACACACTTCGTGTGACTGCAAGCGCAATCGTGCGGATGCCAATGTCGGTGTTGCACCGACTGGGCGTTGACGATCAAACGTTTCAAGGTCGGCCGTACGCGCGTCCTGGCGAGGCTCCCGCGACCCGTACCCAGGAGATTGGCGCCGTTACGAGCTTCCTAGAGCGCGACGGTTTGATGGTGCCCTCTGCCCGGTGGCCCTGCGAAAACCTCGTGATCTATGGCGACAACCACGGCCTTTCCGAGCAACTTAGCTTGGAGAAGTCCGAGGAAGTCAATTGGATCCGGTGGATCGAAGAACACAGCGGGACTTGACGCGGGAACGTTAGTCGCGATGACGAGCAGCCAAGGACGTGGCTGGCACCGAAATCATGATGGGCTTCGCGAGATGAGGCGTTCCACATCCCGCTTCATTACCTCCAAGCAGTCTTGCTCCATACTCCCCAGCTCATAGAGCTGGTATGCGCGGATCACGGTGAGCTTCTCTCGTAGCGCCTCCAGGTCCGGTGGCGGCGTAAGGACGAGCGCAATGGCAGCCTCCTGCATCGGAGCGGTGCAGCGCCGCCAGTAGAGGTTTTCGGCTCGGGTCATGCGGGCGAAGGCGGCTTTGCGGTCGGTGCCGGGATCGGCGCGCTCGCGGTAGAAGCGCTCGTTGGCGGCTCGGAACCAGCCGGTTTCCTCGGCCTTCTTCGCGCGGGCGGCGAGGCGGTGATAGCGGGCCAGGTTTCGGTCCCACAGCTCGCGATCAGGAGGGTAGGCAGGGGCTTCGACAGGCTCAGCCCGAACGGGTGCGAAGGGCAGAAGCGGGATTGCAGCCGCGGCGCCTAGGACACGCCGTCGGCTGATGCTAGGCTCGCAGCCAGCCATCATCACCTCCACAATAGGTGGTCATTGGTCAGAGCCAGGGGGAAGTTGGCGCTTCCTCCTGGTTCGTCCGAAACATAGCGGGTGTCGATGGCGAGATCAACTTCTGAATTCAAAAGCGCGAAGAATTGCCGGCCCGGCCAGAGCGGCGAGATGGTGTCGACGCGCATCCAACCCGATCTAATGGAACAGATAGACGCCTGGCGCCGCGAGCAGCCCGATTTGCCCTCCCGGCCGGAGGCGCTTCGGCGGTTGGCGGCGAAGGGGCTGGGGGGTGGCTAGGTCGGACGAGTCGCCGCTGCTCAGTTGGCCTGTCCTGGCCGCGCTGTGGGTGCTCGGCATGGGGCTGATCACGGCGGCACTCTATTTCGGCTTCATATTCCTCACCATCCTCGCCGGGCTGGCCGAGCCGGTGCATGTGACCGGAATGCAGTGGAACCTGATCTGGTCCTATGCTCTAGCTGGAGCGCTCCTCTTCGCAACCGGGATATTCAGCTTCATATGCTGGACCCGGCGGCGGCTGTGGGTGCTAGGCGGACTCATCGTCGCGACCGCCGCCGCCATCGGCCTGTGCTTCCACCTCTATCCCAAAGCGGAGCGCTCCGGCTGCGAGCAGTTCATAGCTAAGCAACGAACATACGGGCCGAACGCGCCGGTTGACAGCTCCTGCCTTGCCGACAGCTGAGGAGCGAGGATCGGGGCGGAGTATGCGGTTAAATCAGCTTTCGAAGCAGCTCTACCGGTTCGACCTCCATCGCGCGGCACACCAGGATAAGGTCCGGCAGATCCAGCCGCCGCTGCGCCCGCTCGTAGTTCGACACGAAGCTCTGGGAGCGGCCGACGGCCTTGCCGAGCTGGGTCTGGTTGAGACCGGCGGCTTCGCGGGCCTCGATGAGGAGTTGGCAGAGCTTGCGCTCGAGACGGTCGCGTTCGTCGTTGTAGCCCGCCATGGGCGAGGACGTAGGGAGCGGGAAATTCTATTCAAACTTGGCATAGTTTTGGAGCGATTGTTTCAGCCCACCGGCGGGGCGATCTCCATCGCCGCCGTGAGATAGGCGCGGATTCGTTCGGCGGCGGGGGCGGTGAGGTGACGATCAGCTTGCGGCCGTCGCCCGGGTCCGGCCTGACGGCCAGGATTCCGGATTCGGCGAGGCGGCGGACGGCATGGAGGGCGGTGCTCTGGCGGACTCCCGCGGCCACGGAGAGACCGGTCTGGTGGACGTGGCGGCCTTCGAGGCGGGCGGCGAAGAGCTCGAGCATCAGGCTCCAGTCGGAGTCGCCGATCTCGATGCCGAGATATTCGCGGCGGAGCCAGCGGGCGGCGATGATCGATCTGACCGTTCTCGCCGTGATGGGCAGCGGCGGGTCGGCGGGGCGCCTCAGCGGCGGGTCCTCCGCAAGCGCCCAGTCGTGGAGCATCCGCGCCGTCTCCTCGAGCACGCGGCTGATCGCGAGCAGGCTGGCCGGCTCCGGCGCGCGGCTTTCCCGGTCATCGGTCACTTGTCGTCCATGCCCCACATGGTGAGATCATCGGTTAGCGCATTATGCCAAGCTCGAATAGACGCTTTTCGATGATTGCCGTGAATCTGCCGCGCGGTGAAGGAGTGTCTCACGCAAAGCCGCGAAGCCGCAAAGGGGATCGAGGGCTCGTGAAGATCGGAGGCGAGCGGAAGGATGTTGCCCGGGGATCATATGCATCCATAGGATGCAGGTTTGCAGGAGAGCGGACTTGGGCGTCTATCTCATCACCTGGAAGCTGAGCCCGGAGCTTGGCCGCGGAGAGGCCGAGATGGAGGCTCTGCGCGCCGCGTTCATCGCCCGGGTCGAGGCGTATGAGTTCATCCATGACGAGGAATTCGAGTCGGTCTATTTCGTGTCGACGCCTCTCACCGCCGGGCAGATCAATGCCGATCTCCACGCCGGCCTGGAGCCCGCCGACAAGGTGATCGTCGCCCAGGTGCTGGAGGGCAGCTATTGCGGCTGGCTTCCGCAACCCATGTGGCACTGGATCGAGGAACGGCTCTGACCGTCCTTCGCCAGGCTCGGCACGAGCGGAGCGAAGGTTGAAGGAGACCCGCCGCGCCGCCGGGCTTTATGCTGCCCTCCGACAGGACGGCGGGATGACGGCCAGGACCAGCGAGAAGATACTCAACGCCTTCCTGCGGGCGTTCGCGGCGACCGGCAATCAGGGGCTCGCGGCGGAGGAGGCGGGCGTATCGCGCTCGACCATCCTCAACCGGCGGCGGGCGGATCCGGCTTTTGGCGCCCGGTGGCGCTCGGCCAAGGCGCAGTCGGAGGAGCGGCTCGGGACCCAGGCGGGCAACCGGCCGCCGCCCGGGTGGCGGAGCCGCGGCGGCGCCGACCTCGCCGCCACCCGCGGCGGCAAGGTGATCCGCTCGCCCGCCTCGAGCCGATGGACTCCGCGCGCGGAGGACCGGTTCCTCGGCTTCCTCAGGCGATGCGCCAATTCGCGGCTGGCCTGCGCCTGGGCGGGGATGACTCTCTCCTCCTATGAGGCGCACTGGCGGCGGTGGCCGGATTTTCGGCGGCGGGTGGCCGAGGCGAAGGCGTTCGGGCGGCTGTGGGTGGAGGCGCGGAGCGGCGCGGGGAGAGAAGGGCCGTTCGAATTCGAAGTGCCGCCGGAGCTCGAGGCCGAGACGACCATCGCCGAGCGGATCCGGCTGGCGCGGAGGCACCGGCGGCGGGGATGAGGGCGCGGCGGGCCGGGAGGGCAGGCGCCAGGCGTCCGGAAGGCTCATCCGGGCATTTCGTCGAACAGGGTCAGGCCCGGCGGAAGCGGCGCCCATTGGGGCCGGTCGCGGACGAAGATGGCGAGGGTGGGCCTGAACAGGCCCGGGTCGTCGAGGGAGCCGGCGTAGAGGGTGTGGCTCTCGTCCCTGCCGATCTCGCCGCCGAAGACGAGGCCGCCGCAGGCCGGGCAGAAGTTGCGCACCGCCTCGCTTCCCCGGATCGAGGGCGAGCGATGCTGGCGCGGCGCCCCGGTGAAGTCGAGAGCCGCGGCCGGGAAAGCGAGGAAGGGGATGAAGGCCGAGCCCGAAGCCTTGCGGCAGTCGGCGCAGAAGCACAGGCCCGCGAAGAGCGGCCCGCCCCGCGCCCGCCAGCGCAGGGCGCCGCACAGGCAGCCGCCGCGATATTCCGTCCGAACCTCTTCGCTCACTGCACAGCCTTTCGATCGCTTCCTGCCCTTAGGGCCGTAACGCGGGCGGAACATATTTTATTGCCGCAGGTTAGGAACGGGTCGCGTCACGCCGCGATATTGGCAGGCCTACTCCCTTCTGCCGACGGGCGCCTCGGTTCTGCCGGGGCGTCTTGCTTTTACCGGGGGCGAACAGGAGTCGTTATGAAGAAAATCACTTTACTGCTCGCCGCGGCAAGCGGCCTCGGCCTGGCGGCCTGCGACGTAGACCAGACCAAGAATGCGCAGCTCCCCGACGTCGACGTCAACGCGACCGGCGGCCAGCTCCCCGAATTCAACGTCACCCCGCCGGAAGTGAGCGTCGGCACCGAGAACAAGACCGTCCAGGTGCCCGACGTCGACGTCAAGGTCCCGGCCGAGAACGCCCAGTAAGGGCTCAAGACGGGATTCCTCTCCATCTCCGATGGAGACGGGAGAAGAGGCCTCGCGGGCGACCGCGGGGCCTTTTCGCGTCCGGCGAAGGCTCGAAGCGGGTGCTCCCAAGTCCCGGCGCAGCATCGCGTACGTATAATTCCGTACAGATTCGCCGGCCGTCGGCCGTTGTGCGGAGACCGCGAAGGTCTAGAATGAAGAGGCCGACTCGGGGCGAGCCGGCACGAACGTGGGAGAAAGAAGATGATCAAGCGCAGGATAGCCGCGGCCGTGCTGGCGGCCGGAATCTTTTCGCTGCCGGCACCGGTCTATGCCAATCATGGCGAGCCGATCTACAACACGATCTACTATAGCGATGCGACCTATACGCAGGAGGTCGGCTTCGACCAGGGCGACTGCTGCTATTTCGGCGCCTGCTACACCAGCCATACCGGTCAGTCGTCCAACTACATCCAGTATCAGCACATCGGCTATTGCGCCAAGAACGAGTATGGCTACGGCTCCTATTGGGAACCGCTCTAGGAGCTTCGGGCGCCGGCCCGCGCCTCCCGGCGGAGGGCGGCCCTGGAGCCGCTTCAGCATGACCGGGATGTCGGGGGCAGCCGGCCCGGCCGGAGCCGCAGCGCCGCGACGGTCAGCGGCTATCGAGCGCTGACGAGGTCTGGTAGACGTCGCGCCGTCATGGCCCATCGACTCGCCGGCCGCCTGATCGCGGCGCTGATCCTGCTCATGGCGGGCTGCGCCGCCGCCTCCGCCGATGTCGTCGCGACCTATGAGACCCATGTCGGGCGGCGGGTGATCGAGGCCGCCGCGAACGGCTGGGGGCGGATCGAGGAATATCCGCCGGGCGCGGCCGCGACCCCCGCCATCTACACTCTGACGACTCCCAAAGGGCGCAATCTCAGGGTCATGAGCCACAAGGGCGGATGGATCGTCGCCGACTGGGCCGATTACACCGCCTGGCTCAACCGGCTGTGGAGTCCGCCGGGGTCCACGACGCCGCCGAGCGGCCGCTTCGTGGAAAGCGGCGAGGAGAAGATCGGCGCCTGGACCGGCACCGGCTACCGGATGGAGGGCTATTGCGGGGCGTGGCGGCACTTCGTCGTCATGCGCGGCCCGGCCCTCGAGACCTTCGGGCGGGTGCTCCGGCGCAACCTGCTCTACGCGGCGAAGGATCGCGGTCCTCCGGACTGCGAGCGCCAGGCGATCGACCTGATGGGAGAGGGGGTCGTGCTGTTCGTCGACGACCCGGAGGCGAAGCTGGCGGCGCTCGAGTTCCGAAAGATCGATCCCGAACGCTTCAGGCTTCCGTCGCCCGTGCTGAGCCGGGCGGAACTGTTCGCTCTGTTGGGCGCCGATCCGGCGAAGAGCCCGGTCATGACGACGCCGCGGGCCCCCGGCCCGCCCCGCTAGCGCCTATTGAACATTGGCGGGCGGAAATTCGTTGCCCGACTCGTTGCCGGCGAGCTGGTTCAGAAGCGCGTCGGCCTCGTTCTCGAGCGGCTCGGCCCGGGCCTCGACGTCGTTCGAGGCTTCGGCCTCGATCTCGTTGGCGCGCTCCTCGAGCTGGCGGGACAGGGTCTCGGCCCTGGCCTGGACGTTCTCGGGCTCGGGCTCGCAGGCGGCGAGGAGGAGCAGCGGGGCGAGGAGGATGAGGGCGCGCATGCGCCGGTCATACGGCATTCCCGCGCGGGCGGGAATCCATTCGCTCACGCCCCGGGCCGCTGGCCGTCCCGGCCGATCCGGAAATCCATGGGCCTCGGCGCCGGCGCGATGTTCGAACCGGACCGTGTCCATGGATTCCGGCTTCGCCGGAATGAGGGGGCCGGCGCTAGGCGAAGGCGAGGTCCGGATTGGCGAGGACGTTCAGCATGGCCTGCTCCTCGGCGCCGCCGGCGACGTTCGGCATGGCCTGCTCCTCGGCGGTGCCGAGAAAAGCCAGCCCGACCATGCCCATGGTGCCGTCCGCGCCGTAGATGGCGAAGGACTCGTCGTAGATGGTGTCCTGCTCGAACTCGTCGTGCGAGCTGTAGGCGGTGTAGGTCCAGTGGCCGGCCTCGTCGATCGTGAAGGTGCCGTACTGCCCTTCCTGGGTGCCGGCGATGAAGCTTTCGGGCCCGTCGACGTCGTCGATGGCGACAATGCCCGACGTCGACAGGTCGTCCGCGCTGTCGCCTTCGATGAGCGTCACATACGTCTCGGCGATCGAGGCGGGATCGTTGACGCCCTGGATGACGACATTGACGGTGGCGGTGCTGAAGGTGCCGTCGCCGAGGCGGATCGAGTAGGTGAAGGTGTCGGTCGCGGTCTCGCCTTCGGCCAGATAATCGAACGCGCCGTTAGTCTTGTAGACCGCGCGATGGTGGATCCCGGTCGTCTGGACGAACGCGCCGGACGGCAGCAGGTAGCCGTAATTCTGGCTGGTGGGATCGTCCTGATCCACCGACCAGAGGATCTGGGGGTTGCCGCGGTCGTTGGCGAGCACGTCGATGACGACGAAGCCGTCCTCGCTGACCACCGCGCTGTCGTCCCGCGCCTGAGGACGGTTCTGGAACTTGTCGGCATTGGGCATGGCATTTCCTTCCACGGAGCCCCCCGAGCCGGAATGAACCCCAAGTCCCTTTGAGGTCAATAGCTTGGGGCCGAGGATGTCCCGCGATGATCCGAAGCATCGCTGCCGCACGGAAAAGGCCGGCTTCGCCGGAATGACGCGCGAGGGGAAAGTGGGGAGCTTCTGTTGCTCGGTGCTCCCCGTACCGCCGTAACCGCTTCTGTTGCCCGGTGCGGTCCGAACCGCGCTTTTGGCCTACTTAATCTTATCCGTGAGGATTGGGATTAAGCAGCAATCGCGAGCGCCTCGTTGTCGTTGGCACTTGTGGTTATGAACGGTTTTACGGCGCATTCAGGCCGGGCAAAAACAGCGCTTTTCAACACACGTCGATCCTAGTTCGGCCCCATCAGCTGAGCCGCAGGGGCGGCACGCTTCATGCGTGTCGCCCGTGTGGCTCGGCCCACCTGGTGGAGCCGCCGGGTACCGCCCCCGGGTCCGCTGCGTCTATTGCACGCTGCAATTTATCACCATAGCCGGGCGAACCCGGCAGCTCCCATATAGGCGATCCAGCCTGAATTTAAAGTGAAAGTCGGGCTACATGTTGCGGGGGCGCATCGAAGTCCCTACTTGCTTGCCCACAGACGAAGAGGGGCCACTGAC
>DASVQS010000037.1:0-18746 GCA_036389015.1 Allosphingosinicella sp.
GCCGACATCCTCACCGGCGGCGGCGGCGCGGACTCCTTCCGCTACAAGCTGGTGACGGACTCCTCCGCAAGCGCGACCGACCATATCCTCGACTTCACGTCGGGGACCGACAAGATCGATCTTTCCAGGATCGACGCCAACTCCGGCCTTGCGGGCGACCAGGCGTTCAGCTGGATCGGCTCGGACGCGTTCACCAACGTCGCCGGCCAGCTTCGCGCCTACCAGTCCGGGAACGACTGGTTCGTCGAGGGCGACGTCAACGGCGACGGCGCCGCCGACCTGGTCATCCAGGTCAGCGTCACCGGCGGAGCGGTGAGCCAGACCGACTTCCTGCCCTGAGCGTCATTCCGGCTAAGGCCGGAATCCATGAGCACCGGCGGCGGGAATAACTCGCCGACCCGTGTTCATGGATCCCGGATGTCCGGGACGACGGGAGGGGGCCGTGTTCATCGATCCCGGATCAGGTCCGGAATCACGGGGGGCGCATCCCGTGAACCCGGATTAGCAATCGCGGTCCCGCTCAAGGGATTGCGCCGGCGTGATTTTTCGCTGATCATCGGCGGACAGGAGCGGGCATGGCGGACAAGCCTCACATCACCAACCAAGGCTATGTCACTGCGCTGACCCAGGTGGGCTTCTGGGCGACGCCCCAGAATCCGATCCAATATGCGTTCCTCGAGCAGAAGCCCGCCTATGTGCCGAACGAGGCGGGCTGGGTCCCGTTCTCCGCCGCCCAGCGCGCGGCCGTCCAGAACGCCTTCGCGGTGATCGCCGAGATCGTCAACCTCACCTTCGTCCAGGTTCCCGACAACCAGCAGCAGCCCGGGCCCGGCAATCCGCGCATCGCCTTCTACGCGAACAGCCAGAGCCTCGCTTATTCCGGCGCCATGTTCGCCTTCCGGGACAATGGATCCGAAGCCATTTACGGCGCCGACATCCGGTTCAACAACGCCCGGATCGCCCAACGCACGGCCAACGAGGGCTTCAACGACTTCACGTCGTTCGTCGCAATCCACGAGGTCCTGCATGCCCTCGGCCTGTCGCACCCGGGCGACTATAACGGGCAGGGGCCCACCTATCAGAACGACGCCCAGTTCATCGAGGACACGATCCAATATTCGGTCATGTCCTATTTTTCGGCGGCGAATACGGGCGCGGACCATTATATCGGCAGCGTCCAATACGTCGGGCGCACTCCGCTTCTCTACGACATCCTCGCGCTCCAGTCGCTCTACAGCCCGAACATGTCGACCCGCGCCGGGGACACGGTCTACGGTTTCAACTCGAACACGGGCGCGAGCTCGCCTTTCAACTTCGCCGTGACGGCCGGGCCGGTGGTGGCGATCTGGGACGGCGGCGGAGTCGATACGATCGACCTGTCCGGCTATGGCGACTCCTCGCTGATCGACCTTCACGAAGGCGCGTTCAGCGACGCCGGCGGCCTCACCAAGAACATCGCCATCGCCTTCAACGTGACCATCGAGAACGCCGTGGGCGGGGCAGGCGCGGATCGCCTCATCGGCAATAACGTCGCCAACCGGCTTGACGGGGGCGCCGGCGCCGATGTGATGGAGGGCGGTCCGGGGGACGACGTCTATGTCGTCGACGATCCCGGCGACACCGTCGTCGAGCTGGCCGGCGCGGGCCGGGACGAGGTGCGTACCGCCCTTGCGACCTACGTCCTTCCCGCCAATGTCGAAGTGCTGACCGGGACCTCGGCGTCGGCCCAGACGCTGACCGGCAACGAGCTGGCGAACACGATCACCGGCGGCGCCGGCAACGACACGCTCACCGGCGGCGCCGGCGACGATTCGATCTTCGGCGGCGGCGAGGGCGTTGAGGACGTCGCCGTCTTCGCGGGCAATTTCGCCGATTACGAGTTCGGCGGCACGGCCGGCCGGACGACCATCCGCGACCTGAATGCGGCCAATGGGGATGAAGGGACCGACACCCTCGAGGGCGTCGAGCTCGCCCGGTTCGCGGACACGGTCGTCCAGCTCGGGGTGTACTTCAACACTCCCCCCGTGCTCGGCGATCCGCATACGGTCGACCAGGTCTGGGCTGACGGGCAGGCGGCGGCCTACACCATTCCCGGAACCTCCTTCATCGACCAGGACGGCCCGCAGCCTTTGTCCTTCCAGGCGACTCTGGCCGGCGGCGCGCCGCTGCCTTCCTGGCTGAGCTTCAACGCCGGCACCCGGACCTTCTCCGGCACTCCGCCGCTCCAGCAGGTCGGCGCCCCGCTGACGGTTCGGGTGACGGCGAGCGACGGCAAGGCCTCCATTTTCGACGATTTCGAGATCGTCGTGACCCAGGCCCCGGGCGCCGACATCGTCGGGACGGTCGGCGCCGATGTGCTCGAAGGCACCTTTCGCGCTGAGAGGATGATCGCCAACGACGGCGACGACGTGCTTCGCGGCTCCGCCGGAGCCGACATTCTCCATGGCGAGGCCGGAACCGACGAGGCGGATTACTCGGCCTCTCCCGCGGGAGTGACCATCGATCTCTTCGCGGGGGTCGGAAGCGGCGGCCACGCCGAGGGCGACCAGCTGTTCGCGATCGAGCGAGTCACCGGTTCCTCATATGCGGACCACATCTCCGGGACCCCCGGCAACGACCGCCTCGACGGCGGCGCCGGCGCCGACACGCTGACGGGCAGAGCGGGCGACGATCTCTATTTCGTCGACGACCCGGGAGACTCGGTGGTCGAGCTTGCCGGCGAGGGAATAGACGAGGTCAGGACGAGCCTTGCGAGCCACGTCCTCGCCGCCAATGTCGAGCGGCTCGCCGGCCTTTCCGGCTCCGGCCAGACTCTGACCGGCAACGCGCTCGCGAACATCCTCAGCGGCGGAGCGGGCGACGACGTGCTCGACGGGGCCGCGGGCGCCGACCAGATGGCGGGCGGCCTCGGCAACGACATATACTTCGTTGACCATTCCGGCGACTCGATCTCGGAGGCGGCGAACGCCGGCGCCGACGAGGTCCGAACCGTCCTTGCAGCCCACACGCTCGGCGGGAATTTGGAGAATCTGACCGGAATCGCCGCGACGGGGCAGATTCTGACCGGCAACGGCCTCGCCAATGTCATCACCGGCGGCGGAGGCGACGACGTCATCGACGGCGGCGGCGGGGCGGACCAGCTTGCCGGCGGGCTCGGCAACGACATCTACATCGTCGACTCGGAGGATTCGGTCACGGAGTCGGCGGATGCCGGCGTCGACGAGGTGCGCACCTCGCTGGCCGTCTACACCCTCGGCGCCAATGTCGAGAATCTGACCGGCCTGTCGGGGTCGACCCAGATCCTGACCGGCAACGGCCTCGCCAACGTCATCACCGGCGGTGCGAGCGGCGACGTCATCGACGGGGGCGCCGGCGCCGACCTCCTTGCCGGAGGGCAGGGAAATGACATCTATCTGGTGGATTCGGGCGACATCGTGGTCGAGGAGGCCTTCGCCGGCGCGGATCACGTCCGCACCGCACTGGCCACCTACGCCCTCACCGCCAATGTCGAGACCCTGACGGGCCTTTCCGCCGCCGGCCAGGTGCTGACCGGCAACGGCCTCGCCAACGTCATTGCCGGAGGCGACGGCAACGACCTCATCGACGGCGGCTCCGGAGCGGACCAGCTGGCGGGCGGGCTCGGCGACGACGTCTACGTCGTCGACGCGGGCGACATCATCTTCGAGGCGGCCGGTGAGGGGGTCGACGAGGTCCGGACCGCGCTCGCCGCTTATGCGCTGGGCGCCACTGTCGAGGATCTGACCGGGACCTCCGCGACCGGCCAGGCGCTGACCGGCAACGGCCTCGCCAACCGGCTGACCGGGGGCAGCGGCAACGACGTCCTCGATGGCGCGGCGGGCCCCGACCAGCTCGCGGGCGGACTGGGCGACGACGTCTACCTGATCGAAGAGGGCGACGTCGCGACCGAAGCTGCGGGCGCTGGGACGGACGAGGTCCGGACCGCCCTCGGCGCCTACGCGCTCGGCGCCAATTTCGAGATTCTGACGGGGACCTCGGCCGCCGGCCAGAGCCTCACCGGCAACGGCCTCGCCAACCGGATCACCGGAGGCGCGGGCAACGACGTCGTCGACGGCGGCGACGGCGACGACCGGCTCGAGGGGGGCGCCGGCAACGACACGGCGCTCTACGGAACGGCCGGAGCGGGGGTCTCGGTGAGCCTCAGGCTGCCGGGAGAGGCCCAGAATACCGGAGGCTCCGGCTTCGACCGGCTCACCGACATCGAGAACCTCACCGGATCCGCTTTTGCGGATACTCTGATCGGCAATGATTACGCCAATGTCCTGGACGGGCAGGGCGGTGCCGACACGCTGCGCGGCAGCTGGGGCGACGACCTCTATTTCGTCGACAATGCCGGCGACGTCGTCGACGAGAATGCCGGCGAAGGCATCGACGAGGTAAGAACCGCGCTCGCGACTTATGTTCTGGCGGCGAATGTCGAGAAGCTCACCGCCGTGTCGGACTCGAGCCACGATTTCCGCGGCAACAGCGGCAACAACGTCATCACCGGCGGCGCCGGCAACGACTTCATCCGACTTCAGGACGGCGGCGGCGACACCGGCATCGGCGGCGCCGGCAACGACGTCTTCCTGTTCGGTGCGACGATGGACCGGTTCGACTCGGCCGACGGCGGCTCCGGCATCGACCAGATCGCTCTTCAGGGCGGCATCGCCTTCACTTTCGGCGCCGGCGTGGTCGGGATCGAGTCCATCGGCCTTCTGTCGGGCAACGACACCCGCTTCGGCGACACCGCGGGGAATCTCTACAGCTACGACCTCACCACCCGCGACGTGAACGTCGCGGCGGGCGCCGTGCTGACGGTGGACGGCGCCAAGCTTCGGGTCGGCGAGAATCTGACCTTCAACGGCTCGGCCGAGACCGACGGCAGCTTCTTCATCTACGGCGGTAGAGGGATCGACACTCTGACCGGCGGAGCGAAGAACGATGTCTTCCTGTTCGGCTCGGACAACCACTTCGGAGCGGGCGACTTCGTCAACGGCGGCTCGGGCGTCGACCAGCTCGCGCTTCGCGGAAGCTACAGCCTGACCTTCGGTGCAGGCCAGCTGATCGGGATCGAGAGCATCGGCCTGCTCTCGGCCCAGGACACCCGCTACGGGGCGCTGGGCACAAGCTACAGCTACAACCTCACCATGAACGACGCCAACGTCGCCGCCGGGGTCCAGATGGTGGTCGACGGCGCGAAGCTGCGCGGCGGCGAGACTCTAGTGTTCAACGGAGCCGCCGAGACGGACGGCTCTTTCCGGATCATCGGCGGAGCCAATGGCGACAACATCACCGGAAGCCAGAATGGCGACATCATCCAGGGCAATGGCGGCGCCGACCAGCTCACCGGCGGCGGCGGAGCGGACACCTTCGCCTACAAACTGGCGACGGACTCCTCCGCAAGCTCGGCCGACCATATCCTCGACTTCACGTCGGGGACCGACAGGATCGACCTCTCGAAGATCGACGCCAACACCGGGCTAGCGGGCGACCAGGCCTTCACCTGGATCGGCTCCGGAGCCTTCACCAACGTCGCCGGGCAGCTTCGCGCCTACCAGTCCGGGAGCGACTGGTTCGTCGAGGGCGACGTCAATGGCGACGGCGCCGCGGACCTCGTCATCCAGGTCACCGTCACCGGCGGGCCGCTCGTCCAGGGGGATTTCCTGCCGTAGCGTCACTCCGGCGAAGGCCGGGATCCATGGACACGGACCGGCGCGAGCCCGGGCGGACCTGTGTTCATGGATGCCGGATCAGGTCCGGACGACGAGGGAGTTGACCCCGCAGAGGCGATGGCGACCGGATTTCTTCCTCCGGCACTCGCGCCGCCCGGCGGGCGATCGCGCCGCCATCTCCGCGAGGACAAAAAATGCAGGAGACAGATTGAAATCGGCTGTGCAATGAACCGATTCGGATTAAATTCGTGGTGGGCCATTGATTTGCGATGGCCGGTCGAGTGGGGATCGTCAGAATCGATGGGTTTCGGGGCTAGGCTTGCGGAGGAAAGGAAACGACTCGGCCTCAAGCAGGCGGAGTTCGCATCTCTGGTTGGGACCGACGTTCCCAAGCAGAGCCTTTATGAGAATGACCGCCGCGAGCTTCGCGCGGATTATCTGGCCCGACTCGCCGCCGCGAAGGTCGACGTCGTCTACGTGCTCACCGCAAAGCGCAGCGAGGGCGCTTGGCTTGGCGAGGATGCGAGCCAGCTTCTCTCCGCCTATCTCGCTTTGCCCGAGGACATGAAGGACGCGCTGTTCAGGCTCGTCGGCGATCTCAACCGCCATTTCACCCCCAACGGGCGCTCGCTCCATTCCGGCCGGCAGGAAGCTGAGGAGCCCGAATAGGCGCCGAGCGTTCGCCGCGGATGTCCGAACCCGTTTTCCGAATCGGCACCGCCGGCTGGACGATCCCGGCCTCTTCGGCCGGCGCCTTCCCGAGCGAGGGCAGCAGCCTCGAGCGCTACTCGGCGCGCTTCGCCTGCGCCGAGATCAATTCCTCCTTCCATCGCTCGCACCGGCCGGACACCTGGCGGCGCTGGGCCTCGTCGGTCCCCGACGGCTTTCTCTTCTCGGCCAAGCTTTCCAAGGAGATCACGCACAAGCGGCGTCTGGCGGATTGCTCGGCGCCGCTCGCCGAGTCGCTGGCGGAAATGGCGGAGCTCGGCGACAGGCTCGACCTGCTGCTCGTCCAGCTGCCGCCGAGCCTCGCGTTCGACCCCGCGGTGGCCGAGCCGTTCTTCACCGGGCTTCGCGCCGGGTGGAAGCGCAACCTCGCCTGTGAGCCGCGCCACCCGAGCTGGTTCGAGCCCGAAGCCGACTCGCTGCTCGCCGAGTGCCGGATCGCCCGGGTCGCCGCCGACCCGGCGCGGGTTCCGGCCGCGGCCGAGCCGGGCGGCTGGCGCGGCCTCCTTTATTATCGGCTGCACGGCTCACCGGCGACCTACCGGTCGAGCTATGACGACGGCCGGCTCGAAGCCTATGCCGAGCGTCTCGCCGCCGCGGACGTTCCCGCCTGGTGTATCTTCGACAACACCGCCTCCTCGGCGGCGACGTCGGATGCGCTGAAGCTTCAGCGGCTGCTCGGCTAGGCGTGCTCGCTCGCGGCGGGGATCACTCCGCGGCGGATCTGGTCGAGCTCGATTGATTCGAACAGGGCCTTGAAATTGCCCTCGCCGAAGCCTTCGTTGCCCTTGCGCTGGATGATCTCGAAGAAGATCGGGCCGATCATATTCTCGGTGAATATCTGGAGCAAAAGCCCCTCGCCGGTCTCGGGCGAGCCGTCGATCAGGATCCGGCGCTTGCGCATCTCGGCGATCGAATGGCCGTGGCCGGGCACTCGCTTGTCGATCATGTCGTAATAGGTGTCGGGGCTGTCCTGGAAGGTCACGCCGTTGGCGCGAAGGGCATCTACGGTGGCGAAGATGTCGTCAGTGGCAAGGGCGAGATGCTGGATGCCCTCGCCTTTATATTCCCTGAGGAACTCCTCGATCTGGCTGAACTCGTCCTGGCTCTCGTTCAAGGGGATCCGGATCTTGTCGTCGGGCGCGGTCATCGCCCGCGAGAGCAGGGCGGTCTGCTGGCCCTCGATATCGAAATAGCGGATTTGGCGGAAGTTGAAGATGCGCTCGTAGAACCGGGCCCAATGATCCATCCGGCCGCGATGGACATTGTGGGTGAGGTGGTCGAGCGTGTGAAGCCCCGACGGTACGACCTCCTCCCCGGTCGGAGTGAAATCGCGGTCGTAGAGGGTTTCGGCGCCGTGGAGATCGACGAGGTAAAGGTAGGAGCCGCCGATCCCCTCGATCGCCGGAAGGCCATATTCGCCCTCCACCCGGGTTGCGCCGCGCTCGACGGCGAGCGCCAGCGCCCGCTCGGCATCGGCGACCCGGAAGGCCATCGCGCTCGCCGAAGGGCCGTGGGCGCCCCGGAAATCCTCGGCGTGGCCCGAGGACTCCATGTTGAGCAGGAAGTTGATGTCGCCTTGGGCGTAATGGCGGATCCGCTTCACCTTGTGGTCGCTGCGGTGGGCGAAGCCCAGCCGCCGGAAGAGGTCGCCGAGCGCCTCGGGATCGGGGCTTGTGAACTCGACGAACTCGAAACCGTCGAGGCCGAGCGGATTGTCGTGGGCCATTTTTGAACTCCTGACGCTTGGCGGCTCTCTACCAAGCCGTCCTCCGGGCGGCAAATGCGCCTTGCGCCCGCCGGGTCACAGCCATATCTCGCGAGCCATGCCCGCAACCCACTCCACCCGCATGCTGATCCTCGGCTCAGGCCCGGCCGGGCTCTCCGCCGCCATCTACGGAGCCCGCGCCGGCCTCGCGCCGATCGTCGTCCAGGGCATCCAGCCCGGCGGCCAGCTCACCACCACCACCGACGTCGAGAATTATCCCGGCTTCCGCGACGTCATCCAGGGCCCCTGGCTGATGGAGGAGATGCAGGCCCAGGCCGAGCATGTCGGCGCCCGGATGATGTGGGACCATATCGTCGAGGTCGACCTCAGCCGCCGCCCGTTCCGGCTCGTCGGCGACGGCGGCACGATCTACACCGGCGACGTCCTCGTCATCGCCACCGGCGCCCAGGCCAAGTGGCTGAACATGCCCAGCGAGGAGCATCTGAAGGGAAGGGGAGTCTCGGCCTGCGCGACCTGCGACGGCTTCTTCTACCGGGGCCGCAAGGTGGCGGTGATCGGCGGCGGCAACACCGCGGTCGAGGAAGCGCTCTACATGACCAACCACAGCCACGACGTCACCCTCATCCACCGCCGCGACAGCCTGCGCGCCGAGAAGATCCTCCAGGACCGGCTGTTCGCCAATCCGAAGATCAGGGTGCTGTGGAACAAGGCCGTCGACCGCTTCGTCGCCGGCGGCGATCCGGAGGGCCTGGTCGGCCTCGAGCTTCGCGACACGAAGAGCGGCGAGATCTCGAGCATCGACGTCGAGGGCGGCTTCGTCGCCATCGGCCACTCGCCGGCGACCGAATTGTTCAGGGACAAGCTCACCCTCGACAAGGACGGCTACATAGAGGTCGAGCCCGGAAGCACCCGGACCAGCGTCGAGGGCGTCTTCGCCTGCGGCGACGTCATGGACAAGATCTATCGCCAGGCGGTGACCGCGGCGGGCACGGGCTGCATGGCGGCGCTGGATGCGGAGAAGTTCCTCGCCGAGGCGGAGTTCGAAGCTTCGGCGCCGGTTCACGAAGTCGTCTGAACCCGTCGCCCCAGCGCAGGCTGGGGCCCCGTTGGGTGAAGAGCCCGGCGCCTTTCACCCGACGGGATGCCAGCCTTCGCTGGCATGACGGATCAGAGCCGATCCAATGCCTCCCTCACTGCCGCCAGCAAGGCTGCTTCGTCGCCCGGCCTCGAGAAGGTGTGGGCGTCGCTGTCGATGGTCAGCGGATCCGGATTGGCCTGGCGCAGTCTCTTGAACGCGGGTGACGCCCATTCTGCCTGAGCGGCGATCGCAGTGGCATCCCGGCTCGCCAGGATGAGCTGGGCGGGGACTCGCGCCTTGCCCAGTGAGGCCGCAATTTCGCCCGAAAGGCTCGACGGCTTGCTTGCCAATAGCCTGCCGATCCCTTTCAAGACCTTGCGGTAAGATATTGACCCAGAAAGCAAACGCTTCCAGCCCTCGATGCTGAGCAGCTGCTCCTTGTAGCGCGACTTGATCGCCGCCGCGGGCGGCTCGCCGGCTTCGGCCTCGACGAACCAGGGGTTGACGAGAATATAGCCGTCCAGCCCGGCCGCTGCGCCGTGGAGGGCGAGGGTGGACGCCCCGTCGCACAGGCCGAAGCCAAGCAACCGGCTGAGCCCGGGCTGCTCGCGGCGAAAGGCGGCGGCGGCGGCGGCGAGGTCCGGCCCGCTGTCACGAAAGTCCGGATCGTCGCCGCCGCTGTCGCCGACTCCGCGGCGGTCGTAGCGGAAGCAGGGCCAGCCCGCCCGGGCGAGCGCTCCGGCCAGCCGCTCGTACATTCGGTGCGAGCCGATTCGGGTCTGGGTGCCCCCGGTGACGAACAGTAGGCCGGTGGCGCCGTCCGCCGAATCGAGGCTGGCGCCGAGTTGCGCCGCTTCGCAGTCGAAGCTCAGCAGGCGCCGCATGCGCGCACCCATTGCGAGATATCCGAGGCCATTGCTTCGGCAAGCTCAGACGAGTTCTGAGGTTCGGCGCGGCGCCAGAGCGGCGGCCCCTCCAGCTTCAGATCAGCCTCGCCGCGGTCGGTTGCGAGACGAAGCGTGCGAACTTTGCCGCCGGCCGCGGGCTCTGCCGCGGCGAGCTCGGCGAGCAGGGCCTCGGACGGCGCATAGCCGCCGCAGCCTTCGGTCATCAGCCCGGCGCGGGCGAGGTCGCGGGCCAGCGAGGCTCCGGTCGCGGGCGCGAAGCGCCAGCGCGCCGGCGCCGGCTCGTCGAGCAGGGCGCCCCCGCGAAGCCCGATCGAGGCGACCGCCCCGGCCGCTTCGAAGGCGGAGGCCGCGGCCTCGCGCCAGTCCTGCCAGCCTGTCTCCTCGAGCGCCCGCTCGCTCTCCCCGGTCCCCGGAAGGTCGGGAAGCCAGCATTGGAAGCCCCGCGCCGCCAGCGCCCGCATCGCCGTCGCCAGAAGGGCGCGGGTGCGGTTCATCTCCTCGAACAGGGGCGGAAGGAAGAGGAGCGGGGGACCGCTGCCGATCCGCATCATCCATTCGTCGCGGCCTCCCGTCCGGTACCGGGAATAATGGAGGCCGCCCGCCGTCACTGGAGGGTTTTGGAGCGGGCGAAGGTGAGAAGGGAGCCGAAGCTCTCGAGCATGTCGGCATCGACCTCATGATCCTCGATAAGGATCCCCAGCCTCTCCTCGAGCTCGGTCAGAAGCCCGGCGACGGCCATCGAATCGAATTCCGGAAGCGCTCCGAAGAGCGGGCTCGATTCGTCGAACTCGGCGACCTGAGCCTCCGGAAGGCCGAGCACGTCGCGAAGGACCGCCCGAAGCGTCGAATCGACTTCCTGTTCGTCGTTGGTGACGGCGGTCATGAAAGGTTCCCCCAGGTGGCGCGCCGCGCCTAACGGCTTCGGACGCGACGGACAAGCGCCGATAATCCGGCCCGGGCCGCGCCCAGCAGTCCGCGGGGGGACGCGAGGTTATACGCCTCGAGCCGCCACAGAGTGGCCCGCTCGCCCATCCAGTCGCGTTTGTAGCCGTCGTCGCCCGTGCCGTAGTCGATCCGCGAGACCCGGTCCTCGTCGAGCGCGGAGCGGAACATGGCCATGCTCAGCACCGTGCCGGGCGACAGCGATTTGCTGTCCTCGCGATAGGCGAGCTTGTGGATCCAGGCCGTGCCGTCCTCGACCGTCCAGAGCTGAGCCGCGAGCGGGCGCCCCTCCCTGCGGGCGATCCCCAGGCGTAGCCGCCCGGCCTCGCCCTCCTGCTCGGCCATGGCGCGCAGGAAGGCGGGCGAGCCTTCCTCCGGTTTCCAGCTCGCGGCGTAGACATCCTCATAGGCGGCCCAGGCGGCGGGATCGAAAGCCCGGTGGATCGCGATGTCGAGCCCGGCGGCCTTAGCCTTGCGCTGGGCGGTGTTGCGCAACTTGCCCGGGCGCGCCGCCCAATAGGTCTCGAAATCCTGTCCGGCCGTGTCGATCCGCCAGGAGGTGGTGGCGGGCGAGATGAGGGTCATCCAGCCGGAGCGGCGGAAGGCGGAAGCGAGTGGCTCGGCATCGCCCAGTGGTGCGATCTCGAGCCGGCTCAAGCGCTTGCGCAGCGCCTTTGCGATCGGTTCGGCGCCTTCGGAATCGCCCGCCAGCCCGAATCGAAGGCTGTACCAGCAGCGCCAGGCCTCCGCCCGGCCGTCTTTCTCGGCGAGGAACAGCCAGGCAGCGCGTTCCCCGCTTCGGGCACGGGCGGCAAGAAGGCGTCCCGGCGGCGGACAATGAGCGGCGACCAGCCGGAACCAGTCGAGACGGTCGAACAGGGATGCCGAGCGGTCTACCGCGCCGCCGGCGTCGGCGGCCACCGCATCGAGGCTATCGAACAGTTCCACCTCGAAGCCCAACGCGCTATCCCCTCGGCTCGAAGCCCGGCCTCCTGCTGTGGCGCACTCAGGAGGCAAGGTGCAAGCCCCCGATCCGACCCCGTTTCCGCTCGACCATCTGGCGCTGAGGGGCGATTCCGGCGCTCCGGCGCTTCTCACCCGGGAGGGGCTGCTCGATTATGCCGGCCTCGAAGCGGCGGTCGGGACTCTCGCCGCCGCCCTGAAGGGCCGCGGCTTCGCTCCGGGCGACCGGGTGGCGAGCTGGCTTCCCAAGACCCGGATGACGAGCCTTCTGCCGCTCGCCTGCGCCCGCGCCGGCTTCGTCCACGTGCCCGTAAACCCTCTGCTCAAGCGCGCCCAGGTCGGCCACATCCTCGCCGACAGCGGCGCCAGGCTGCTGATCACCGGCAACGCGCGGCTGGCGACCCTGGGCGAGGGGGACCTGCCCGCGGCCTGCGTCGCGGCGGCGGAGGAGGAGGCAGCGGGGATGCTGGCCGGCGACGACCGCCTGCCGCCTTCGGCCGCGGATCCCGACGATCTCGCCGCCTTGCTCTATACGTCCGGCTCCACCGGCCGGCCGAAGGGCGTGATGCTGAGCCACGCCAACATGGCGCTCGGCGCGGTCAGCGTGGCGCATTATCTGCGGCTGGCGCCCGAGGACCGCGTGCTGGGCGTCCTCCCGCTCAGCTTCGATTACGGCCAGAACCAGTTGCTCTCGACCTGGGCGGCGGGGGCGTGCGTGGTGCCGATCGAATATCTCGCCGCGCGCGACGTCATCCGGGCCGTGGAAAACCACGGCATCACCACCCTCGCGGGAGTGCCGCCGCTCTGGGTGCAGCTGGTCGAGGCGCCTTGGCCGCCCAAAGCGGCCCTGTCGCTTCGCCGGCTCACCAACAGCGGCGGACGGTTGCCGGTGTCCATCGTCCGCCGCCTTCGCGAGCTGTTCCCCGCGGCCGAGCTCTATCTGATGTACGGCCTCACGGAGGCTTTCCGCTCGACCTATCTCGAGCCCGCCCTGCTCGACGACCATCCGGATTCGATCGGCCAGGCCATTCCCTTCGCTGAAGTCATGACGTCAAAACCGGACGGAGCGCTCTGCGCGCCGGGCGAGGACGGCGAGCTCGTCCATGCCGGGCCGCTGGTGGCGAAAGGCTATTGGAACGATCCCGAGCGGACGGCGCAGCGGTTCAAACCGGCGCCGCCGGGCTCGAGCTACGGCGGCATAGCCGTCTGGTCCGGCGACCGGGTTCGGCAGGACGAACTAGGGCTGCTCTATTTCGTCGGCCGCGAGGATGCGATGATCAAGACCAGCGGCAACCGGGTCAGCCCCACCGAGCTCGAGGAAGCGGCGGTGGCGAGCGGGGTCGTCGCCGAGGCCGTGGCGCTCGGGATCCCCGACGACCGGCTGGGGGAGGCGATCGCGCTCGTCGTTCGCGGCGAGGGGCCCGACGAGGCGCTGCGCAATTATCTGCGGCGGGAGTTACCGAATTTTATGCAGCCCGCTCATATCATCTGGCGCGACGAGCTGCCGCGCTCTCCCAACGGCAAGCTCGACCGGGAAGTCATCAAGAGCGAGCTGAATCCATGAGCAAGCCCATGGGCGCGATTCCGGCCGGCTTCGAGGCCGAAGACGGGATGCTGCTGATCGGCGGCCGCCGCGCCGATGCGCTGGTCGAGGCGGCGGGGGACACCCCTCTGTTCGTCTACAATGTTGCCAAAGTTGCCTCGCAAGTCGATCTCTTCAGGACACACTTTAGGGGCGTTAATTTACATTACGCCATTAAAGCAAACACTTACGAGCCGTTATTGAAAACAGTTGCGAAGCTTGTCGACGGGCTCGACGTCGCTTCCGCCGGCGAGATGGAGGCGGCGCTGGCGAGCGGCACCGACGCCTCGGAGATCAGCTTCGCCGGGCCGGGAAAGCGCGACGACGAGATCGCCGCGGCGATCGCGGCCGGGGTCACGCTCAACCTCGAATCGGAAGGCGAGGCGGAGCGGGCGCTGGCGATCGGCCGCGGCCAGGGACGGACTCCTCGACTTGCGGTCAGGGTCAATCCCGACTTCGAGATCAAGGGCTCCGGAATGCGCATGGGCGGCGGCGCCAAGCCGTTCGGGGTCGATTCCGCGCGCGTTCCGGCGCTGGTCAAAAGGCTGATCGACGGCGGCGCGGAGTGGCGCGGCTTCCACATCTTCGCGGGCTCCCAGGCGCTTTCGGCCGAGGCGCTGATCGAGGCGCAGCGGGCGACGGTGGCGCTCGCGGCCGAGCTGGCCGAGGCGGCCGGCGCGACTCCGCCGCTGGTCAACCTGGGGGGCGGATTCGGAATCCCCTATTTCGCCACGGAATCGCCACTAAACGTGGCAGATGTTGGTGACGCCCTGGCCGAAGCGTTGCGCGATCGCCCCGCCATACTCGCGGAAAGCGGCTTCGCGATCGAGCTCGGGCGCTGGCTGGTCGGCGAGGCAGGGGTCTATCTGACCCGGATCGTCGACCGCAAGGAGAGCCACGGCAAGACTTTCCTCGTCACCGACGGCGGAATGCACCACCAGCTCGCCGCCTCGGGCAATTTCGGCCAGGTGGTCCGGCGCAACTATCCGGTCGCCATCGCCGGCCGCTTCGGCGCCGAGAGCGAGGAGGAAGCGAGCATCGTCGGCTGCCTGTGCACCCCGCTCGACCGCCTCGCCGACGACGTCATGATCCCCCGGGCCGAGGTCGGCGACCTCGTCGCGGTGTTCCTCGCGGGAGCCTACGGGAGGTCGGCGAGCCCCGAGGCCTTTCTGGGCCACCCGCCGCCGCGGGAGATGGTGGTGGGGTGAATTCGTCATGCCGGACTTGATCCGGCATCCACCTTCTTCCTTCCAAGCGGCTGACAAGAAAGGTGGACCCCGGATCAAGTCCGGGGTGACGGAAGACGGAATTAATCGTCGTCCGACACCAGTCCCATTTCGGGACGCGCCTCTAAAGGCCATTGTTCCTAACGCTAATTTTACCTCTTCAGACCATAGCGGACCCAAATCTCGCGTCCCTGACGTCAGGGCCGCGGATCCGCGGCGACACGAAGAGGAATAGTCCGATGCGTTCACTCGTAGGTTCCACCCTCGCTCTCGCCCTGTGTTTCGGCGCGGCCGCGGCGGCCGATGCCAAGGGCCGGGCCACCTTGCCGCCGGCGAGCTTCGTCGGCTCCGACGACTCCGCTCCGGCCGAGAAATATGTGATCGGAGCGCTCGACCAGCTCAACGTCTTCGTCTGGCGCAACGCCGACCTCGGCGGCAAGGTCCAGGTCCGTCCCGACGGAATGATAACCACGCCGCTCATCCCGGACCTCCAGGCCGCCGGCAAGACTCCCGCCCAGCTCGCCGAGGACATCCGCCTGGCGCTGACCAAATATGTCGACGACCCGCGCGTCACGGTGATGGTCGAGACCTTCCAGGGCAGCTTCAGCCAGCAGATCCGGGTCGTCGGGGCGACCGAGAAGCCGGCCTCGCTTCCCTACCGGGCCAACATGACCCTGCTCGACGCGATGATCGCGGTCGGCGGCCTCTCCGAATATGCCGCCGGCAACCGCGCCCGGCTGATCCGCCACGACCGAGCGACCGGCACCCAGAAGGAATATGACCTGAAGATCGCCCGGCTGCTCAAGAAGGGCGACACCAGCGCCAACGTGCGGCTCGAGCCCGGCGACGTCATCATCATCCCGGAAAGCATGTTCTAGGGGCGCCCGCCGCCGCCACCCGCACACGCACGCAAGGACCCGCAGGCCCGATGGACGGACTCTACGAACAGATAAGGATCGCGATCCACCAGGTGTGGCGCCGCCGCTGGCTGGCGCTGGCCGTCGCCTGGGGCCTGTGCCTGGTCGGCTGGCTTGCCGTCGCCCTGATCCCCAACACGTACGAATCCAAGGCGCGGGTCTTCGTCCAGATCCAGTCGATCCTTCCCAACCAGGTCGGGATCACCGTCCAGGAGCGGGAAGGGGATCTGAACCGGGTCAAGCAGACGCTCACGTCGAGCGACAATCTCGCCAAGGTCGTCCGCAAGACCGAGCTCGCCGGCCTCGTCGCAAGCGAGCGCGACCTCGCGGTGCAGGTGGCGAAGCTGAGGGAATCGATCAAGGTCACCGCCCAGCCCGACAATATGTTCGAGATCAGCGCCACCGCCAGGGTGTCCGGCTTCTCCAACCGCCAGAACGCCAAGCTCTCGGCGGCGGTCGTCCAGGGCCTGCTCGACATCTTCGTCGAGCAGAATCTGGCGGGCGACCGCGACGAGGCGAACCAGAGCCTCGCCTTCCTCGACCAGCAATTGAAAAGTCGCGAGGCGCAGCTGCAGGAAGCCGAGCAGCGCCGGCTCGAGTTCGAGCAGCGCTATCTCGGCCTCCTCCCCGGCGAAGGCTCGATCGGCGCCCGCATGGGCGCGGCCCGGACCGAGCTCGCGGGGATCGAGCAGCAGCTGATGCAGGCGCAGAGCTCGCTCGCCGCGCTGCGCAGCCAGCTCGCCGCGACTCCCTCGTCAATGCCGATGCTCGGCGGGGACGGCGGCGGCGGTGCCCGCGGCCAGCTCGCCGCGCTCGAGGGCCAGCTCGCCCAGGCGGCCGCCCAGGGCTGGACCGATTCCCATCCCGACGTCGTCAGGCTCCGCAACCAGATCGCGCGCCTGAAGCCGCTCGCGGCGCGCGAGCCGGCCGGCGCCGGATCCATGCCCAACCCCTCCTACGTCTCGCTTCGGGCGATGGTGGCCGAGAAGGAAGGGCAGGTGAACGCGGCCGCGACCCGCAAGGCGCAGCTCCAGTCCGATCTCGCCCAGCTCGGCACCCGCCAGGCCTCCGAGCCCGGGGTCGCCGCCGAGCAGGAGAAGCTCAACCGCAATTACGACGTGCTGAAGCGGCAATATGACAAACTGCTCGAGGATCGCGACCAGGTGCGGCTTCGCACCGACGTCAAGAGCCAGACCGACGCGGTCAAGTTCAAGGTCATCGACCCGCCCAGCCAGCCGAGCGTTCCGCTGACCCCCAACCGGCCGCTGCTGCTCACCCTGATCCTGTTCGTCGGCCTCGGCGCCGGCGCCGGCGCGGCCTATGTGCTGGGGCAGATCCAGACCACCTTCCCGACCCAGACCCGCCTCGCGGAGGCGACCGGACTGCCGGTGCTCGGCTCGATCGGCGAGGTGTTCACCGCGGAGGCGAGGGCGAAGCATCGCCAGCGGCTGCTCTGGCTCGGCGGCGGGGCGGGGGCGCTCGGAGCGGCCTGGGCGCTGCTTCTGGCGGTCGAATTCTGGCAGCGAAGCACGGTGGCGTGAGGGAGCCCGAGATGAACAAGCACAGCCCCCTCAGCCATTCCGGCTCGCTCCTCGAGCGCGCGGCGGAGCTTTACGGCTTCGGCTCGGCGGCGACGGTCCCGGTGGCTCCTGTTCCGGAGCCGGAGATTTCGCGCGAGACCGCTCCCGCTGCCCGGCAAAAGCCGACGCCCAGCGCCTCCGAAGACCTGGGCCCCGGCCTTCGCCGGGGAACCACTCTTCCGGCGGTCACCGAAGCGAAAGCGCCGGTCGATCGCAAATCGCTCGGCGAACGGGGCTTCATCGTCCCGGACAGCCCGGCGGGCCCGCTCGCCGAGGAGTTCCGGATCGTCAAGCGCCAGCTCCTGCTCGGAATGGGCGCGGGCAGCCCGGTCAGCGCCGACAAGCGCCGGACGATCCTGGTCTGCTCGGCCCAGCCCGACGAGGGCAAGACCTTCTGCGCGGTCAATTTGGCGCTGTCGCTGGCCGGCGAGCGCGACATGGAGGTTCTCCTCGTCGACGCCGATTTCCCGAAGCCGGAAGTGCTTTCGATCCTCGGCCTCGATGCCCAGGGCGCCGGCCTGGTCGACGCTTTGGCCGATCCTTCGCTCGATCCCGAGCGGCTCGTCATCCGCACCGACATCGGCAACCTCTCGGTGCTTCCCGCCGGGCGCTATGAGAACGACGTCCCCGAGCTGCTCGGCTCCGAGCGCACCGCCAAGGTGCTGGCCCGGCTGACCGAAGGGCGCCCGAAAAGGGTCGTGATCTTCGACAGCCCGCCCGCCCTGATGGCCTCGGCGGCCGCCGCGCTCGCCGCCCATGTCGGCCAGCTGCTGCTGGTGGTGAGGGCCGACCAGACCAATGAGGCGGATCTGAAGGAGGCCGCGGGCCTGCTTTCCGGCTGCCCCCAGATCAGCCTCCTGCTCAACGGCACGGGCTTCGCCGCGACCGGTCGACGGTTCGGCTCTTATTATGGATATGGCCAATGAAACAGGCTCTTTTCCAAAGACTTGCTGGCCGCACTTGGCTCGGCCTCGCAGCGGCGACGGGCATCAGCCTGATCGCCGGCGCGGCCGCCGTCCAGGGCGAGCCGAGGACCAGCATCCACCCCTATCTCGAGGTGCAGCAGGTCGCGACCATCGACTTCGACCGCGGCGAGGTGCTCACCTATACCGGAGTCGGCGGAGGGGTCGACGCGGCGGTGAGGACCCGGCGGGTGCAGGCGACGATCAGCGCCAACTACCAGCACAGGGTCGGCTGGAACGACCATCTCAGCGACCATGACGTGGTCAGCGGTCTCGCCGCCGTCCATGTCGACGCGGTACCGGGGGTTCTCGCCCTCGACGCCGGCGCCATGGCGGCGCGCAGCCATGCCGATCTCCGGGTGCCGGTGCCGGCCGCCCGAACCATCGACAGTGCCAACGTCGCCGAAATCTACAGCGCCTATGCCGGCCCGACGCTCACC
>DASVQS010000038.1:0-86214 GCA_036389015.1 Allosphingosinicella sp.
TCAGCGTGTCGTTGCCGTCGCCGCCGAACATCTGGTCGTCGCCGTCGCCGCCGTCGAGATTGTCGTTGCCCGACTGGCCGTACAACTGGTCGTTGCCGTTGCCGCCCGACAGGGAGTCGTCGCCGTTGCCGCCGTCGACGACGTCGCCGTCGCTTTCGCCGTTGAGAGTGTCGGCGCCGTCGCCGCCGTTGATCTGGTCGGCGCCGGAGCCGCCGTTGACGAAGTCGTTACCGTCCAGCCCGTTGATCGTGTCGGCGCCGATCGTGCCCGTGAGGACGTCGTCGTCCGCCGTGCCGTTGATCGTCTCGCCCGCCGGAGCGGAGCCGTCGGGACTGTAGCCGGGCTCGAAATTGTCGCCCGTGAACTCGTCGGCGTCGCTGCCCTGGAAGACGGCCAAAGTCTCCCAGTCGAAGCCGCCTTCGGAGCCGTCCCGGTCCCATTGAAGCAGGGTGTCGGAGCCGTCCTGCTGGAGGCGGAGGAAGCCGGAGCCGAACGGGTTTGAGCTTCCGTCCCACCCCTGGAGCAGGCTGAGCAGCGAGCCGTCGTCGCCCGAAAGCCGGAATTTGTCGCCGCCGGCGCCGGCCGTGAAATCGGTGACGACGATCGCCTCGGTCCCGACATCGGCGTGGGCTATCTCGATCGTGTCGATCCCGCTGCCGGTGGTGATCGTGCTAGCCGAGCTTCGATAATAATGGCGGATCGTGTCGTTGCCGTCGCCGCCGTCGATCGTCTGCGCCCCGTCGGAGGAGCTGGCGAGGATATGGTCGTTTCCGGCACCGCCCGCGAAGCTGTTGGTGCCGTTGAAGTCGGCCAGGAAATCGCTGCCGTCGCCGCCGGCCAGGACGTCGTTGCCTTCGCCGCCGGCGAGACCGTCGTTGCCGGTTCCGCCCGAGAGCTGGTCGTCGCCCTCGCCGCCGTCGAGATTGTCGTCGTCCCCGCCGCCGTCGAGCACGTCGTCGCCGGCCTCGCCGTAGAGCTGGTCGAACCCGGCGCCGCCGGACAGCTGGTCCGCGCCGTCGCCGCCGAAGGCGATGTCTCCGCCCGCCTGGCCGAGCAGCTGGTCGTCGCCTTGCCCGCCCGCCATGATGTCGTCGCCATTGCCGCCGTCGACGACGTCATTGTCCTCCTCGCCGTCGAGATTGTCGTTGCCGTCGCCGCCGAAGATGATGTCGTCGCCGCCGCGGCCGAAGACCGAATCGTCGCCGCCGAGCGCATCGAGCGTATCGTCGCCCGGAGTGCCGATCAGAGTCTCGCCCTCGTTGGTGCCGGTCGTGCTGGTGCCCGGCTCGCGGCCCTGCACCGTGACGGTGACGGTCGACGAGGAGGAGGCGCCATATTCGTCCTCGATCGTGTAGCTGATGACGACGACCGCGCTCTCGCCGCTCGCCAGGCCGACGAAGTCGTCGCCCGGATCGAACCGGACCTGGTTCTCGACGATCGTGACGCTGCCCTGCCCGGCCGGCACCGAGGCGGCCGTGACGACGAGGACGGCCTCGTGATCGACGTCGACGTCGTTGCCGAGAACGTCGATCACGACGGCCGAATTCTCGCTGGTCGTCCTCGTATCCGGATTGGCGACCGGGCCGTCGTTGGTGCCGGTGACGGTGATCGTGACGGTCGAGGAGGATGAAGCGCCATGCTCGTCCTCAACGGTATAGCCGACGACCACGATTTCGCTCTCGCCGACGGCGAGATGGTCGAAATCGGTGCCGGGGTCGAACTCGACCTTGCCGTCGACGGCGGCGGCGCTGCCCTTGCCGGCCGGAGCGGACGCCGCGGTGACCGCCAGGACCGCGCCGTTGTCGACGTCGGTGTCGTTGGCGGCGGCGTCGATCGTGAGGACCGCATTCTCGCTCGTCGAGCCCGTGTCGGGATTGGCGACGGGGCCGTCGTTGGCGCCGGTCACGGTCACGGTGACGGTCGAATTGTCCGTCGCACCATGCTCGTCGGTGATAGAATAGCTCACCGTGACGTCCGCGCTCTCGCCCTCGGCGAGGCTCTCGAAATCGCTGCCCGGATCATATTGGACCTGGTTGCCGACGACCGAGGCGCTGCCCTGGCCGACCGGCGCCGAGGCGGCGGTGACGGTGAGAACGGCGCCATTGTCGACGTCCGTGTCGTTGGCGAGCACGTCGATCGCCGCGACCTCGTTCTCGCCGGTCGAGGCGGAATCGTGGACCGCGTCCGGAGCATCGTTGCGGCCGGCGATGGTGAACACCAGCGTGCCGGTGTCGGTGCCGTCATTGTCCTTGACGGTGTAGTTGAAGCTGTCCTGGGCACTGTCGCCGAGGCCGAGCGCCTGCGCGGCGGCGGACAAGGTGTAGGTGTAGGTCCCGTTCGAATTGAGGGTGAGGGTGCCATAGGCGCCGACGAACGTGCCTGCGGTGACGGTCATCGCGTCGCCATCGAAATCATAGTCGTTGGCGAGAACTCCGGCGGCGCCGCTGCTGTAGGTGCCGCTGTCCTCTGTGACGGAGACGAAGTCGTCCATCGCGACCGGCCTGTTCTTGCCGCTGCCGAGCTCGATGACCCGGTCCGCGAAGACCAGCCGCTCGACCCGGATCACAATGTCATGGCCGTCCGGGCCGGATCCGCCGAGGTGGCGGATGTGGAGAAAGCCGGCGCTGGCGAGGAAGGAATATTTGCCGATGTCGTCGGAATAATAAGCGGTGTCGAACCCGTTGCCGCCGTCGATCACGTCGTCGCCGGCGCCGCCCGCGAGATGATCGTTGCCGTTACGGCCATCCAGAAGG
The DNA here is from genome assembly GCA_036389015.1 of Allosphingosinicella sp. GTDB lineage: Bacteria > Pseudomonadota > Alphaproteobacteria > Sphingomonadales > Sphingomonadaceae > Allosphingosinicella. Next base: position 2,754 of record DASVQS010000038.1, read on the forward strand.
TCGTTGCCGTCGCCGCCGATCAGGATGTCGCCGGAATTGCCGCCGACCAGCGTATCGTTGCCTCCCTGGCCGTAAAGAGTATCGCCGCCGTTGCCCGCGATGATCACGTCGTTGCTGTTGGTGCCGGTGTACGTCGCCACGTGGAATTCCTTCCCCTCATCGACGACCGGGCGCAGCGCATTTCCCGCCAGACAGACCTATTCGAAACTGCGATTAATGTTGGCGCGGCCGCTCCCGATCTGATCCCGTCCCGCAGAACCGGTCGAAGGCGAAAAAGCGAAACGATGCGCGCGCGTTCTTTGACGTCTTCGCGAAGCGACTCGGCCCCCCGGCGCTGCCTGGATGGCAAGAGTGACTCGGCGTGCGGCTTGAGTCCAGTGCGGACCTATTCATGAATCAGATAATCTTCGGACCGCTTCGCAACATCGTCATCCGGGACTTGATCCGGAATCCATCAACACCGGCGCAGCCGCACCTGGAACGCCGGTGGTCAGGGATTCCGGCCTTCGCCGGAATGACGAGGCGCGAAACGGTCTCCCTTGCATGACTGCGGCAGCCCGGAAATTATAGACACGCCTGCTACCTTCGGAGCCCTGCAATGACCGCCACCATCACAGCCTTCGAAAACTCCCCCGACCGCGGCCAGGGACAGGCTCGCGACATGCGCGTCCGCTGGGCGTTCGAGGAGGTGGGCGAGCCCTACGACGTCCGCCTCGTCTCGTTCGAGGCGATGAAGCAGCCCGCTCATCTCGCGCTTCACCCTTTTGGCCAGATCCCCACCTATGAGGAAGGCGATCTCGCCTTGTTCGAATCGGGCGCGATCGTCTTCCACATCGCCGAGCGGCACTCGGGCCTGCTGCCCGACGACGCCAACGCCCGCGCCCGCGCCGTGGCCTGGATGTTCGCGGCCCTGAACACGGTCGAGCCCCCCATCGTCGACCGCGACGTCGTCGAATATCTGGAAGGCGACAGGCCCTGGTCCGGCGAGCGGCTCGCCATGGTCGACGACCGCATCCGCGCCCGCCTCGCCCAGCTCGCCGGCCGCCTCGGCGGGTCCGACTGGCTCGACGGCGGCTTCAGCGCCGCCGACCTGCTTATGGTCACAGTCCTGCGCCGGCTGGAAGGCTCGGGCCTCCTGGAGGAGTTCCCCAACCTTGCCGCCTACGTCGCCCGGGGCGAGGCGAGGCCCGCCTACCAGCGCGCCTTCGCCGCGCAGCGGGCGGTCTTCCTCGCCGCCGCTGCCGACGATTAGAGCATCTTGCGCTGGATCCGGATCCATCGTCTTGCCGGACTTGATCCGGCATCCACCTTCTTCTCGCGGCGACGGCGGGAAGGTGGACCCCGGATCAAGTCCGGGGTGACGATTGCTCCTGATCCCCAAGCTGCGGTCAGGCGGCTTGCGCGAGGCCGGCGGCGGCCAGGAAGCCCTCGTAGACCGGGAAGTTGAAGCTGGCGAGATATTCGGCCTGCATCTCCGGCGTCAGCACCTCGATCATGAAGCTCCCTTCGACCCAGGTTTCGATGACCCGGAAAGGTCCGCGCGCGCACACTTTCGCCGGCGCCCCGTAGCGCGCGGCGATCGCCTTGACCGACTCGACGTCGAGCTCGGTGGCGATGGCGACATGGACCGGGCCGTTGGGCGAAGGCCGGCCCGCCACCGGACGCACCGGCGACTCGCCCTCGCCGAGGTGAAGCTCGGTTCCGAGCGGATAGACTTCGATCGCGCTTCCGCGATCGTCGCCCGCCATCGCGATCCAGCTCCCTTGCGCGACCGGCGGGAAGGGATAGGCGCGGCCGTCCCAAAGCTCGGCGATGAGCCGCGCCGCCGGCTCGGGCCGCTCGGCCGCGATCGAAATGTGAAACAGCATCAAAACCTCCGCGGAGCCTCGCTCCGGATCGTTGGAAAGCGGCCGTGGCGACGGTGTCGCGCCCGGCCCCCGGAGGCTTCACCTTGCCGCTCGAACGTCTCCCGCCGATGCCGCGCGGCGGCCGATTTGGTTTCGATTGTTGCAGTTCCGGGCGCGGCTCACCGGCCGCGCCGCTCCGCCACCCAGTTGCGGATCGCCGCTTCGAGGCAGCCCGTCTGCCCCCAGCTTCCGACGACGGAGCAGCTGTTCGGCCTGGTGAAGCGGGTCGCTTCCTCCATTTCGGCCACTCGCGTGGCCCAGGCGGCTCCGCGCCTCTGGTCCCGGCTCCTGCGGAGCTCCTTGGGAATCCGGTAGCGCTCGGTCTCGGGCTTGCGCCCGCAAACGACGATGTCGTCGCCCTGCGACTTCGGGCACGGGTCGTCGCCGTAGACGGTCACCGATTCGACCCGCTCGGGCAACTCCCCGGCCCGCGCCGCGGCAGGGGAAGCGAGAGCCGCCCCGGCGAGGACGGCCAGGACGGCGCGCTTGACCTCCGCTTTCGCTCCAGGGCCCATTCCCGCTCCTCGGCCGATGAACGGCGACCTTACCCATCCTCCCGATGAACATTTCCTGCACCGCGCCGCCGGCATGGGCAGGGCGCCGCGGTGATGATAGGCTCGCCTCATGATCCTCGTCCCGGCCCTGGCGATCATCGCGTTCGCCGCCGCCTTCCATCTCCACTGGGCGCTCGGCGGCCGGCTCGGCTGGTCGGTCTCGCTTCCGCAGCGGCCGGACGGGGCGCCGGTGATGGCCCACCGACTCGCCTGGTGGCGGCCGGCGGCGGCGGCGGTCGCGCTCGGCCTGGCCGCGCTCGCCCTGCTCCTCCTCGGCCATGCCGGCCGCCTCCCGCTGCCCTTGCCGAAGGGACTGGCCCGCGCCGCCCTCGCCGCCGCCGGTGCCGCCTTCGTCGCCCGCGCGCTCGTCCCCAACCGCTATGTCGGCTTCTTCAAGACACTCCGCGGCACCCGCTGGGCGCGCTTCGACACCCGCCTCTACAGCCCGCTCTTCCTCCTGCTCGGGCTGCTCCTCATCGCTTCGGCCTGGAAGGAAGCGGGATGAGCCTCGTCCCGCTGCCCTCCGGCCATGTCGGCGCCGTCGTCACCTATCTGGAGATGGCCGAACGCCCGCCGCTCCGCCCCCTCCCCGGCTCGCCGCTCCGACTCGAGCGCTGGAGCGACCCCGCGCCGGCCCGCTACCGGCTCCTCTTCGAGCGGGTCGGAGCCCGCTGGCTGTGGTATTCCCGGCTCGCCATGGACGACGAGCGCCTGAGCCGCGAGATGGCCGAGGTCCACGCCGTCGTCGACCGCTCCGGGATCGAGGTCGGGATGGTCGAGCTCGACTTCCGAAGCTCTGGCGAGTGCCTGATCCGCTTCCTCGGCCTCGTCCCCGAGCTCGCCGGCCGGGGCCACGGCGCCTGGCTGCTCGCCCGAACCCTCGCTTTGGCCTGGCGCCCCGGAGTGACCCTCGTGTCGGTCAACACCTGCACGCTCGACCATCCGGCCGCCCTCAAGGCCTATCTCAACGCCGGCTTCACCGCCGTGAAGCGCGCCTTCGAGAGCTTCCCCGATCCGCGCCTCGCCGGCCTTCTCCCGCCCGAGGCGGCGCCGCAAATCCCCTCAATCGGCGGCTGAGGCGGCCGCGGCCGAGCGGCCCTCGCCGAGCCGGCGGTAGATCGCCGCGTTGAGGACGATGAGTAGGACGGCCATCGCCGCGCTCCCGGCGGCCCGGACGATCAGCACCAGCAGCTGGCCGAGGTCCCGGCCGGCGGCGAGGACGAAGAGGATCCCGAGCAGGTTGGACGCGACCGCGACGACGATCGAGGCGGCGAGCGCGACGAGGATGAGAAGGCCGGCGATCGCCCAGCCGTGGCCGCGGGTGACCTCGAGGCAGCGGCGGATCGCCGCGACCGGGCTCCTGTGGCCCTCGGCGACGAGCACCGCGTTGAGCGGCCCGAGCCGTCCGAGCGCATAGGCTCCGGGCACGATCAGAAGCAGGAAGCCGAGGACGATGACGAAGTTGCTGAGCAGGATTGCGACGAAATAGCCGGGCAGTAGCGCAAGCGCGGCGGCGATCGCCCCGCCGACGCTGATGTCGCGGGCGAACAGCAGCAGGAGGATCGCGATCGCCCCGATCATCGAGGCGGCGACGTTGAGCAGAAGCCAGGGCCAGTTGGCGCTCGCATATTCGATCCACAATTCGCCGAGCTTGGCAAGCTCGGCGGGCTCGGGCTGGGGCAGGAAATAGGCGGCGAGGAGCCCCGGCAGGAAGATGAACACCCCGGCGACGGTGGCGATCAGCGAGGCGTGGCGGCGAAGCAGCGCGACGGCCTCGGCCCAGACGGCGCTGTAGGAGAATGTCATGATGCGTTCGGCCCCTTGTGCTTTGGGCCGAGCATAGGGGCGGCGCCGCGCCGCCTCAAGCGCCCAGCCGCCCCTGAGCAGCGCGGCGATCGCAACGCGATCGCGAGCAGCGAAGGGAGACGGCGCAGGCCTGTCCTGAGCGAAGACGAAGGGCCGGCCGGCGAGGCGCCCGGCCTGAAGCCGGGCGAGCTCGTCCCGGGCCTGCGAAGGCCCGAGCCTGTCCCGGGCTCGATCCGGGATCACGGCGCGGCGTTGCCGCCCCCTGCCCCTTCACCCGCCCTCCGGCGGCGGCGCCTTGCCCGTGCGGAGGCCGAGGGCGCGCAGCTTCCTGTCGAGAGCGGCGATCGCCTCCTCGAACGTCGAGTGGCGCTGCCCCCCGGGGCCCACCTCGCGCCGCCCGAGCCGCCCGTCGCGGCGCTCCCAGCGGGCGAGCAGCTTCATCGTCCGGTCGAACTCCAGCCCTTCCTCGGCGGCCGGAACCGCAATCCCCGCAGCCTCGGCCGCGTCGAACTCCGCCCGAATCCGCGCCTGCGCCTCGAGCCGCTGCCGGACCGCCTCCGCCTCGAGCCGGCGATAGCCCGCCTCGAGCGCCTCCTGGAAAGCCTCGGCGAACGCCGGGTCGCTGCGCAGATGATTGTAGACGGTGCGCTCGCAAACCCCCGCCGCCGCCGCCGCGGCGATGAGGTCGCAGCTGCGCGCGAACGCGTCGAGGAAGATCCCCTTGCGCCGCTCGTCGAACCGCACGTGCCGCATCCGCCGCCGCTGCATCCCCCGCCGGTTGTTCGGAGCGACCCGAAACGCCTCCCCCGCCCCGGCCGCGGCCTCCCCCGCCGGCCGCCGCTCCGCCTCCGCCGAAAGCGCATGCGCGTCCGCCCAGGCCGCCGCGAACAAGGGATCCCGCCGCCGCGCCGAATAGAAAGCCTGAAGGGTCACCCCATAAGCCGCCGCCACCTCGGCCAGCCGCCGCCCCTCCCGCAGCGCCGCCAGCATCGCCACCTTCGCGCCGGAGTCGACCACCGCCGGACGCCCGAGCTTCTTGCGCTTCCGGCCCATCCGGGGGATAGAACATAGAAAGAACGCGAAGTCTCCTTCAATTTCCCGGCGTCAAGTCCTCCCCGAGATTTCTCGGGGAGGGGGACCATGCGAAGCATGGTGGAGGGGCCTAAGCGCTACCGCCCCCCGCCATCCCGGACTTGATCCGGAACCCACGAACGTCGATCCTCCGGCAGCCGCCCCGTCGTTGAAAAAAGGTCAGGCCCGATCCAATCCCCTCTCGCCTTTCCGCCCCTCGCCGCGCTCGGCCGCTGGGCCGCCCGCAAGGTCCACGGCAACCGCCGCAGCGCCGAAGGCTATCTCCTCACCCGCACCCGCTACATCGACGAGGACCAGGAATGGCGCCTCGGCCAGGCCTATCTCGGCCTCCTCGGCCTCCCCCTCTTCATCGCCGGCTTCCTCTATGTCGAGACGCTCCACCAGGACACCGGCTATTACCGCCGGACCGACCGCGGCTGGAGCCATGTCCTCGGCCACTGGAGCGACCTCCCCACCGACCTCCGGATCCTCATCCCGCTGATGGTGGTCGCGCATCTGATGTTCATGGCCTCCGTCATCCGGCTGATCGTGCTGAGGCAGGGGCTGGGCGCGCGGGAGGAGATCGGGGAGTAAGGCCAGGCCGCCCCCCTTTCCCGGTCATCCCGGCCCCGGACTTGATCCGGGGGATCCGGGATCCATCTTTTTTGGAAGCCCTTGCGCCCCGCTCATCCTGAGCCTGTCCAAGGACTAAGCCTGTCCCGGATCTGCTCCGGGATCGGCGTCCGCTCTATCGCGACATGCAGGCGGAGGTGGACGCTTGGTTCGGCGACCCGCCGGCCTCTAAGCCGTCCAAGCGGAGGCGATAAGTCGGCTGACTGGAGTGGCGCTTCGCGGGAAGCGGAGGAGGTAGGTTTTCTCTATTTGTGATAGGCATGTACCTAGCACAGCCCCAGGGTCCTGATGATGGACCAGCCGACAAAAAAACGCTCGGTGAGTTAGATGTATTTTCGGTAATCGCTACTCTCGACCTGACCCTCCGCCATGTACTTGAAAACCTCGCCCACCATGCGCGCGGCCCGTATGGGGATGGGCAGGCGCTGGTTCATCTGGGTTGAATTCCAGTTAATCTTGGTCAGCGAAAACACCTCCTCAGCTAGCTGCGCGGCAGTGCTGTCGCAGGAGCGATGCGGACAAAGCAGCAAGGGCCGCGGATCATACTGGCCCGGGTAGGTCCCATAATAAGGCATGCTGCCATTGGTATAGAGCAGCCCATTCCCGCCTAGGTCGACAAAGGTACCTCGCAAGACAGGATAGTTGCCGTCGCGGAGCAGCTTAACCGAATAGGATTCCTGGACCCAGACGAGATCGCGAAGCTCGGCGCCAGCGGCATCCAGCGCTTCAAGGATGCCCTCCGCCTCCTCGTCCTTGAACCGCGACGTTTTCAGCACGATCACCCGAGCCGGCAGCGTCTTGTGGTGGGTCTTGTACGCCGAAAGCACATTCTCGACGATCTCTCGGGCGTCCTCGCGGGCCATGTAAGGATGGCGCCCGCGGCTCTCAGTGTGTGCACGCTTCCCTTTCAGTACAAAGCCTCGCCCGCGTTCGTCGAACATCTGGGCGGCGCTGGTGAAGAGCTGCTGGCCTCCCGCCTCGCGGTAGAAGCTGATCCCGATGTAGCAGGCCGTGAACTCGCCCTCCTTGGGCATACGTCGCCAAGGGATGCGTCCACTGCCTTTGTAGTAAAGCGTCGTCAGCAAATTCCAACTGCGGCCTGCGAGGTCCTGAATCTTCCGTGCGCTGCTTTCCTTGATCTTTTGCGGGATGGCCGCCTTGTCATCAATCACGTCCTCCCAGACGATCTGGATCGGAAAGCTGAGGCTCATCGCCCGGGCCTTCAGCATTCCTCGGAAGTTGGGAGTATCCGATCCGCTGCTGTCAGCCTTTTCCATCGTGCCGCCGGCATCGACCTTGGCGCTCCACACGCGCTCGAGAAGGCGTACGGGAAGTGCAATGATGGCGACGTCGGGGCGGTGCCCTCCCTCATCCATCGAACGAAGTTCTGCGACGATTTCGTCCACCGCCATCTCGACGGCGTGCTGATGGTCCGGCTCCTTCGCGATCTTGTCGAGCTTGCTCTGAGACAGGGCCGCGGTTGCGCCGTCCTCGACCTCGAACCGGCAGCGGTACGGACTCTGGTTGCCTAGGCCCGGGAAGGCCGGGTGCATGTTCGGATGCTTCTCCGACTTCCCCTCGATGCCGGCTGCGGCGGTCGCCAGAAATTTTCGGGTGTCCTCTATAGTCTTTGCGCTTCCGATGACGCCAATTTTGATGACGTCGCCGACGAAGGGCTGGAGAGGACCGGCCTCAAAGAGCCCCAGACGGGGATCGAGATGATGATGGTGGTCGCCGAACTCGAGTTCGGGTTCCTTGAAGATGCGGGTGTCGAAGGTGCTCATCCGAAGAGACCTTCCATCCGATCGGCTGTATCCGCCTTTTTCTTGCCTCCGCCCCAGCCATCCTCAGGAACGCGGGTCTCCAGCTGGACCGTGGGCGGCTCGCCGAAACGAAGCCGCGGCTCGGACGTGGTCTTCACTCCGAACAGGCCGCCCGCGGCGCGTTCGGCATCGCGATCGGATTTGGTCAGATAGCGGTGCCACATGATCACCTGACCCCGCAGAGCCGCGCTCTTATCCAGTCGCTTCTTGCCGGCGAGGAGCGCGCTTGGATAAGGGTGCGGTGCGAATCCGTTAGTCGTGAAGTAGTAGGTTGGAGAGATGATCAGATACCACTGGTCGCCTAGCCTCTCGAAACGTGGCGCGAAGGCGTGGTGGCGGACGAACGAAACCTTGCCTTCCTCCTTGTCGCTCATCGCGACCATCACGACGTCGGCATCCGTCTTCTTCTTCGCAGATTCATAGGCGAAATTGCGAGGCGTGTCGGCCTCGACGGCCCGGAAGTAGAGGATCTTGTGGTCCTTGCTCCAGTACAAGTCCTCACGCGTCTGATGTCGAAGGGCCTGGCGCAGGAGGTGCACGAACCGGTTTGTTTCATCGATATCGTCGTGGAAGGCGAGGTCCGCCGTTTCAATCGCGTCCACCTGGTCCAGATCGACGATCTCGCTGCAGACCGAGGTACGCGGATCGTGGAAAGACCAGAAGGATCCGCCCGCGATGATCCAGTCAAAGCGGGCTGGCTCTTCTGCGTCCAGAAGAAGGGCAGTCGCGCGCCTGCCATCATAGGGCGTAGACGCGACGTACATCTCGGCAGGCAGGGTGATCGGCAGAATGTTAACGAGCGCTTCCTCGCCGCCACCCAGCGCCGGGACGTAGTAGCCGAACCCCGCTTTCGGCACGGTCAGGCCGGCCAGGCGGTTCACCGTGCTGTTGTCGAGGACGTCGAAAGTCTTGTCTATCTGGAGTCGGCGCTCGGCCTCATCCGCGTCGCGCGAAACTTCCTTCCAGTAGAAGCTGTTGTCGGATCGACGATAAAACACGACGATCACCGGCAGGTTGGACCCCTTCCAATATTCCAGGTCCTGCGGGCGGAGAAGGTAAGTGAAGCCCTCGTCCGTCTCTGATGCGTAACGTGCGTCCGTGGTGGATTTGACTTGCACCGCGATCATGCGGGCCATCGGGCGCCCATTTTCCATAACCTCGGCGATTCCATCGACGCCGGCCTCAAGGCGCGATCGGCCGTCGAACTGGAAACCCATGGCGAGGAAGCGGCCGCGTACCGCATTCTCGCCAATCTCGCCGATGATCTGGTTAGGGGTGAGGAGCTTGGACATGAGCGCAGACTAGAACATTGGATGAATCTGCAACAGGGGATTCATCATAGCTCCGAGCCTGATTATCTCGGGAAGCAGTCAGAGTACCGCCGGCGCGAGTGACGACTTCGCAAATTCCCGGCCCGACGCCCCGCATCCCCACCGGTCGCCTGCCGCGTAGGTGCCAAGTGCTTGCTTGGCACATACTGGCACGGGCGTTCCCGCTCCAGCATCCCTCATCGCCGTTGATCGAAAGCGACCAAGGCCGCAGAAGTGACGTGCGCGCCGACGAGAGGGGAACCACTTGCTCAAATTCGTCGCCCACGGGCAGAGGGTGATCTCCCTCGCGATGGCCGAAGGCTGGCGACCAGGCGCGCGCTACACCAATCTGCGTGACGTCCGGCATGTGCGATTTTCCCGTTTCGGCTTCCTCGACATCGATTGGAAGAACTATTGCTTAGAATCGCATCTTGCCGCTGCGGCCCAAGTTCGGCCATTCGTCACCGTGGCACGTGATATCGAATGCATGAGTCAACTCGATCGAGTGCTCGTTGAGGCAAGCAAGCTTCAGAAGCACGCCACGCGAGTCATTATCGTACCCAAAGACCCGCGCCTCGAGGATCGGATGCATCGCCTGATCCCGAATGAGTTCATCCTGGGCTACAGTGTGCCCACGCGTTACGGCGGGACTCAGATCAGTCCGGAAGCTTTCGCGTCGTCGGCGGTACATTTGCTGGGCGGGCGGCCTGACACGCAACGGCGATTGGCTGAACGTATGTCAGTGATATCGATGGATTGTAATAGATTCACCTACGATGCGCAGTTTGGCGATTACTTTGACGGCAGGAGCTTCAAGCCGCATCCAACGGGTGGATATGAAACATGCTTACGAGAATCTATAGTCAATATCAATTCTTTGTGGATCGACTACAGTCTGGAGAATTCAAATGGATGACCGCAAGACGTTTCTGATGGAGATGTACCGTCAAATGTTTGCTGACATCAATCGTCAAATGACTGTCGTCTGGCAAACGGTTTCTGTCGTGATCGGCGCATTTGCGCTGCTAGCACTGGTTGAAAAGAACATCGTCCCCCTAGACATCGCTGTCTCACTAATAGTCGTCTTGGCGACATGGATGTACGCCCACATGCTAGATAGTGGTTATTGGTATAATAGAAATCTTGTGATTATCGCGAACATAGAGAGGCAGTTTTTACTGAGGAGTGATCAGCACGATATACAGTTCTACTTTGGTAAGCATCGATCAATAAGAAATAGAATGATTAGCTATTTTAAGATTCAAGCAGGTCTAGCGGTAGCCGTGTCAGGACTGGTCATAGCGTTTCACTTTTCTGTGCGAGTCATGCCCGGGCTCGGCCTGCCATTCAAATGTTTAGAGTTCTCGCGGACCCTTCCCTATATTGCCGGCCTTGCCTCCATCATCACTTGCTTTTTATTCGCGAGGGACAGACGCAGATCGTACGAAAACTTCGTGCTTAATTCCCCTGGGATCGGCGTGGACACGACCGGGGTTGCCTACGGACCAGGGCATACCGTTGATCCGTGAAGGGGGTAGGGCCACCAATAGGTCACTAGTGACGGTCACTTCCTCAGGCGGCGCCGCGCCGTGCGAGGGGGATTCCACCGGCTCCGGGAAGCTCGGACCCTTTGCGGCTTCGCGTCTTTGCGTGAACCCAGGCGAACCGGGCGATACCGGCCCTAGGCCGGGACGTAGGCCAGCCTGATCACATCCTCGCCGATCCGGTCGTGGCTGAGAAGGCGCAGCGGCGGGCGCGGGCCGGCGAAATAGGGCGTGCCCCGGCCGAGGACGACGGGATGGAGGTAGATCCGATATTCGTCGATGAGGCCGAGCTCGGTGAGGCTTCGCGCAAGCCCGGGGCCGGCGACCTCGATCTCCCCGCCGGGCCCGGCCTTCAGCGCCCGCATCGCCCCTTCGAGATCGTCGCCGACAAGCTCGGCGTTCGGGCCGACCGACTTCAGGCTTCGCGAGACGACCCATTTCCTCTGGCGCCGCCAGGCCGCCGCGAAGGCCTGCTCGTCGGCGCCCCATTCGGGGCGGTCCTCGTCCCAGTAGCGCATGAGCTCATACAGGTTGCGGCCGTAGACGCTGCCCGACTGCGCCCTCGCCTCCTCGACGAAGTGGCGGAAGAGAATCGGGTCCGGAGCGAATTCCAGATGGTCGACGAAGCCGTCCAGCGACTGGTTCATCCCGAACACGAGCCTGGCCATGCCCCGTCCTTTCACCCCGCGTCGAATCCGCCTGAAAAGGGCGACTGCCGCATCTTCGGCCTGCGGAGCAAGGCCCTTGCCCTCGCCTCCCCGCACGGCGAAGGAGGGGCCGCGATGGCCGGTGACGACGATATCGAATGGCGGGTGACTCCGGGGCTCAGCCCCTACCCCCCGGTGCTCGCCGAGATGGAGGCGCGCGCCGCGGCGATCCGCTCCGGCAAGGCGTCCGAGCTGGTCTGGCTGCTCGAACATCCGCCCTTGTTCACCGCCGGGACCAGCGCCGACCCCGCCGAGCTGTTCAATCCGCAGGGCTTCCCGGTCTTCGCCGCCGGGCGCGGCGGGCGCTATACCTATCACGGGCCGGGGCAGCGCGTCGGCTATGTGCTTCTCGACCTCGACCGGCGCGGGCGGGACGTTCGCGGCTTCGTCCATTCGCTCGAGGGGTGGGTGATCGCAACCCTCGCCAGCCTCGGGGTCGAGGCTCGCCGGGCTGAGGGGCGGATCGGCATCTGGGCGGACGGCCCGGCGGGCGAGGCCAAGGTCGGGGCGATCGGGGTGAGGGTCAGGCGCTGGGTCAGCTACCACGGATTTTCGGTCAACCTGGACCCCGAACTTTCCCACTTCTCAGGCATAGTGCCGTGCGGTATTGCCGACTTCCCAGTGACCAGCCTCGCCGAGATGGGAGTGTCCGCCGGACAGGAACGTTTCGACCTGGCGCTGAGGGAAGGGCTCTGCGGATTCCTGCGCTCCCTGGAGGGGGGACGCGAGTAAGGCTTGAGAGCACTATCCTTTCCGTTTATTGTGCAAAACTGATTTGGCAAAAAAGGGGCCATCCCGTCCAAATCGTCCAACCTAGGGAGTTTCTAAATGCGTGACCTTCTTTCGAAAGTGATGACCGGTTCGATGGTTGCCGGTGCGGCCCTGCTCGTCGCGGCCTGCGGCGGTGGCGAGGACGCGGCTGCCAACAACACCGCGCTGAACTACACCGACGACGCCCTCATGGGTAACACCGGCGACGTCACCGGCGTCGACGCGCTCAACACCACCACCGACAGCAACGCCCTCGGCACCGCTGCGGACCTGAACGCGACGACCACGACCAACAGCAGCACCAGCACCACCACCGACACGACGACCAACACCGGCTCGGGCAACACCACCGGCATGTAATCGACGGGTCGAGCTTCTCGACGAAGGGCCGTCCGGGCGACCGGGCGGCCCTTTTCTTGTCGGCGGTGCTTTTCATTTCCCGCTCAGCCGCTTAGGTATGACGAGCCGTGCCCCAGGTAAGACGGGTACGGCCCGTGAAGCTTTATTGCGAGGCGACCCCTGCTAAGCATGGAGCCAGCGTGTCCAGCGCTCGAGGGGACCTGCATGGCCATCAGGATGAAGAACGGCTTCATCGCCGCCGCCGCATTCGCGGGAATTGCCGCGGCCGCCCCGGCGCCGGCCCAGCTCTATATCAGCCAGCCCGACCTCAGGGCCTCGCCGATCGAGGCGAGCGATCCGCTCGTCGGCCTGCCGCTGACCGGCGCCACGCCCGCCGAGCATCGCGCCAATCTGCTTTGGAACCTGCGCGCCGGGCTCAACGTCGCCGCGCTTCAGTGCCAGTTCTCCGATTATCTGCGGGCGGTTCCCAATTACAACGGGCTTCTCGCCCACCACAGCGTCGAGCTCGCAGCCGCCTACACGACGCTCAACAATTATTACAAACGCACTCTCGGCGCGAAGGGGCAGAAGGCGTTCGACGATTTTTCGACCATCACCTACAACAATTGGTCGACCCTGCAGGCGCAGATGATCTTCTGCCAGACCGCGACTAACATCACCAAGACCGCGCTGGCGACCCCCAAGGGACGGCTGATCGACGTCGCCCAGGCTCGGATGCGCGAGCTCAGGAACGCGCTCGTCCCCGCCTACGACCCGCGCCCCGCCTACCGGCCCTATCTGATCCGCTTCAGGAACCTGCCGCCGCTGGCGGCGGAATGCTACAGCAAGAAGGACATCCTCCGCCGCGCCTGCGGCGGGACGGCGAAATAGAAATCTTAATTCCTCCCCGCGATTTCGCGGGGAGGGCGCCCGCGCGAAGCGCGGTGGAGGGGTTCTACAGAGTCCGAAGGACCCCTCCACCAGGCTTCGCCTGGTCCCCCTCCCCGGCAAATGCCGGGGAGGAATTTGGTCAGGGCAGCCCGATCAGCTTGTGCGATTGCAGGCCCAGCCGCCAGCGCGGGTGGGCCATGACATAAGCCACCGCCGCCGCCGTCGACCGCGCCTTCTCCGGGCCGTCGAGCGGCTGGAGGACGAAATGGCGGAAATCCCAGTCGAGCAGGGCCTCCGGATCGATCCCCTCCTGGGGCCAGACCAGCTTGAGCTCGTCGCCCGAGCGCTGGACCACCCGGGTGCCGGCCTTGGGGCTGACGCAGATCCAGTCCAGCCCCGCCGCGGCCGGCAATGTGCCGTTGGTCTCGGCGGCGATCTCGAACCCAGCCGAGTGGAGCGCATCGATCAAGGCGCCGTCGAGCTGGAGCATCGGCTCGCCGCCGGTGACGACCACCAGCGGCCGCTCTCCGTGCGCCCATAGCTCCGCCACGCGCCGGGTCAGCTCCACCGCCTCGTAGCGCCCGCCATTCTCGCCGTCGGTGCCGACGAAGTCGGTGTCGCAGAAACGGCATTGGGCCTCCGCCCGGTCCCGCTCTCGCCCCGACCACAGATTGCAGCCCGCGAAGCGCAGGAAGACGGCGCGCCGGCCGGCCTGGATCCCCTCGCCCTGCAGAGTGAGGAAAATCTCCTTGACCGCGTAGCTCACGGCCGAGCCGCATAATCGGTGGGATCGGCGAGGCCGGCCTCCTCGAAACCCCGGGCGCGCAGCCTGCAGCTGTCGCAGAGGCCGCAATGGCGCCCTTCCGGCGCGGGATCGTAACAGGACCAGGTGAGGCCGGCGTCGAGACCGAGCCGGGCGGCCTCGCGAACGATATCGGCCTTGGTCATGTGGAGGAGCGGAGCTATGATCCGGAAGCGCCGGCCTTCGTCACCGGCCCTGGTGGCAAGGGCGGCGAGCCCTTCGAAGGCGGCGATGAAATCGGGACGGCAATCGGGATAGCCCGAATAATCGAGGGCGTTGACTCCGATGTAGATGTCGGCGGCGCCCGCTGCCTCGGCCCAGCCCAGAGCGAGCGAAAGGAAGATGGTGTTGCGCGCCGGCACGTAGGTGACGGGGATCTCCTCCCCCAATCCGGTCTTGGGAACGGCGATGTCGGCGGTGAGCGCCGAGCCTCCGAACGGACGCAGGTCGAGGGGCATGACGACATGCCGCTCGGCCCCCAGCTCCGCGGCGATTCGCGCCGCTGCGTCGAGCTCGATCCGGTGGCGCTGGCCGTAATCGATGGTGAGTGCGAGGAGCTCATGGCCGGACTCGCGCGCGGTCGCGGCCGCGACCATGGAATCGAGGCCCCCGGAAAGGAGCGCGACGGCTTTGGGCGCGGCGGCGGACATGATGGAGGGCGGCTAATCGGCCCGGGCGCGGGGCGCAAGCGCCCCAAAAGAACGGGCCGCCCGGTGAGGAGCGGCCCAGTTTAGGCCGTGAGGCCTGCTAGGGAGGAAAGCGTGCCCACAATCGGCACGGCTCTTCTTTACATGGATCAGGGTAAACAAGGGCTTAACGGGGGGCACTGGCCTCCCCATCGAAGATGGGGAGGGGGACCATGCGAAGCATGGTGGAGGGGTGTTGGCGCTGAAGGTTTCTGGTTAGCGCTCGAACCTCGAAGTCGGAGCCAATTACCCCTCCACCACCCTTCGGGTGGTCCCCCTCCCCACGAGCTTTGCTCGCAGGGAGGCAGGGACGCTCAGCAGGCCCCGACCTTGCGTGCCTCTGCCCGGTACGAAAAGGGGCGGCCGTCGACCAGGCCCTGGGTGTCGATGCGGGCGAGGCGCGGGGTCTCGATTCGGATGCTGGTATGGCCGAAGCCGCGGCCGGGGCAGGAATATTGGACCGTCGCCGCGCCTTTGGAATCGGTCACGATCTCGTGCTCGCAGGCGAGCCCCGCATGTTCGAGCTGAACGAACGCGGCCGGATCGCCGAGGCAGATCGATCGCGGCTCGCCCTCGACTCCGCGCAGCTGCCAACGTCCGCGCTCGAGCTGGGCAAAGGTCTGAAGCTCGGGAAGAGCGGATGCCAGAACCGGCGCCGCGACGGCGAGCAAGCCGGCCAGCCCGAGCGCCCCCCGGCGCAAACGACCCCGCAGATACGACATGACGCGGGAGCCGATAGCATCAAAATCGGCCGGAATCGACATGGCTTCAGAGGCGCTTCCCTCAGCCCTCCAAATCCTTGAGGGAAACCGGGAAAACCCGCGAGCAGAATTCGCAGTCGACGTTGATGACTCCGTCCTCGTCGACCATGTCCGCCCGCTCGGCGGCGCCGAATCGGGCGAGCACTCCGCGGACATGCTCGAAATTGCAGCGGCAGCCCCTGGCCAGCGGGATCGCCTCGAGCACCCGCACCTCCTCCTCGTGGAACAGCCGCCACAAGGCCTCGCCGAGGGGAAGCGCCGGGTCGGTCAGCTCATGGCCCTTGATCGTCTCGGCGAGGATCCGGACATGCTCCCATTCGGGATCGTCGAGGCGTGTGTGGAGGCGGTCGCGGCCCTCCTCCCCTTCCGGCAGATGCTGGACGAGGATTCCGCCGGCGATGTGGCCGGTATCGTCGACCGCGAGCCGGACGACGCTGGGCAGCTGCTCCGACTGGCTGAAATAATTCTGCGCCGCCTCCCCGAGCGAGCTGCCTTCGAGCGGGACGATCCCCTGGTAGCGCTCCTCGGCCAGCGGATGGTCGAAGGTGATGGCGAGATAGCCCTTGCCGAACAACGCGGCGAGATCGCGGCGGGTGGGCAGCTCGCCGAGCCGCTCGGAATCGAAGCGCACATAGCCCCTCAGCTCGCCGGCCCGATAATCGACGACGAGAAGATCGACGATTCCGCTGTCGGTCTGCGCCTGGATGGTCAGCTGACCCTCGTCTTCCTTGAGCAGCGAGCCAAGCAGCGCCGCGAGCACCAGCGCCTCGGAAAGGGTCCGGGCGATCGGCGCCGGATAATCGTGGGCCGACAATATCTCGTCGAGCAGCGGCCCCAGGCGGACCAGCCGGCCGCGCGCGTTGCGGCCGGGAATGGTGAAGCCGAGGGCCTCGTCGAGATTTGCGGAGCGCGCTTCGGTGTTGAAATCGGGGGAGGTCATGGGCGCGATGTGGCTAGGGATGGCGGGGGGTTCAAGGTTCCTTGCCTCCCCATGCGCAGCATGGGGAGGGGGACCACCGAAGGTGGTGGAGGGGTGATTTGGAACAGGCCTGCGCCAGGTCACCCCTCCACCAGGTTTCGCCTGGTCCCCCTCCCCATCTTCGATGGGGAGGCAAGCTATGCCGCCTGGGGCACCTCATATTGCCGCGCGGCTTCGGACAGGCGCTCGACGAACTCCGTCACATGCGCCTCCTCGATGATCAACGGCGGAAGCACGCGCATGACGTTGTCGCCCGCCGCGACGGTGAGGAGGCCGTGCTCGCGCAAATAGCCGACGAAGGCGCGGCTGTCGGTCTTCATCCTCACCCCGAGCATCAGGCCGAGCCCGCGAACGCTCTCGAACAGATGGTCGTGATTGGGGATCATCTGCTCGAGCGCTCCGCGAAGGCGCTCGCCCATCCGGGTGACCCGGTCGAGGAACTCGGGATCGGCGACCACGTCGAGCACCGCCTGGCCCGCCGCCATCGCCAGCGGGCCGCCCCCGTAGGTGGAGCCATGGGTTCCCACCACCATCCCGGCCGCGGCCTTCTCGGTGGCGAGGCAGGCGCCCATCGGGAAGCCGCCGCCGATGCCCTTGGCCGAGGCGAGGATGTCGGGCTCGATCCCGTAATGCTCATAGGCGTAGAGCTTGCCGGTCCGCCCGACCCCGCACTGGACCTCGTCGAGGACGAGCATCAGGTCCTTCTCGTCGCAGATCCGCCTGAGCCCGCGCATGAACTCGGGGCTTGCTGGGCGGATTCCGCCTTCGCCCTGGACCGGCTCGACCAGGAAGCCGGCGGTGTTGTCGTCGACGGCGGCCTCGGCCGCTTCGAGATCGTCGAAGTCGACCACCGTGAAACCCGGCAGTAGCGGCGCGAAGCCGTCGCGAAGCTTGGGCTGGTCGGTGGCGCTGATCGTCGCCATCGTCCTGCCATGGAAGGCGTTTCGGAACGTGATCAGATCGTGCTTCTCGGGCCGCCCGTGGTGGTGATGGTAGCGGCGCGCGGTCTTGATCGAGCATTCGACCGCCTCGGCGCCCGAATTGGTGAAGAAGACGGTGTCGGCGAACGTGTTGTCGACCAGCCGCTGAGCCAGCGCCTCGCCCTGGGGCGAGCCGTAGAGGTTGGAGACGTGGATCAGGGTCGCCGCCTGCTCCTGGATCGCCTTGGTCAGATGGGGATGGCCGTGGCCGAGCAGGTTGACGGCGATGCCGCTGGCGAAATCGAGATATTTCTCGCCGCGCTCGCCGAACAGATAGACCCCTTCCCCTCGCACCGGCCGCACCGGGGAGCGCGGGTAAACGGGCATGAGCGGCGTGATGGCCATGAGGAACTCCGAACCGGTGAATGCAAAAAGACGACCCTGACGGATCGCCTTCCTGCCTCTAGAGAGGGAGCGGGCGCCGCGTCAAATCGCGGCGCCCGCCCTGCTTGCGCTTTTAGTAGCGGCGGCCGTCGCGGTCCTGGCGCTCAATGCGCAGGCGCTGCTGGAGCCGGTTGACCTGCATCCTCAGCGAGGCGAACTCGCGGCCACTGATGCCGTTGCGGCTGGCCAGGTTGAGCCGGCGCTCGATCTGGTTCGCCTCACGGCGAAGGCCGAAAGCCTCGCGCTGCGAGATGACCCGGCGCTGGAGAGAACGCTGGATTCCGTTCTCGGCCCGCTGGAGGTCGCGAAGCAGCTCGTTGATCGCCTGGCGGGAAGGACCGCCGCGGTTCCAGCCGACATGGCCGCGATTGTCATT
The DNA here is from genome assembly GCA_036389015.1 of Allosphingosinicella sp. Lineage (GTDB taxonomy): Bacteria > Pseudomonadota > Alphaproteobacteria > Sphingomonadales > Sphingomonadaceae > Allosphingosinicella. Next base: position 21,078 of record DASVQS010000038.1, read on the forward strand.
GTGGTAGCCGCCGTGCTGAGCCGCGGCCGGAGCGACGCCGACGACGGTGGAAAGCACCAGGACGGGAATGAGAAACTTACGCATGGACTTGCTCCTTGTTGGTAGGGAGCTTCTACGACTCGGGTCGTGTGGCGAGGCTGAATGGAGTCGACAGCTTTCGTTCAGCTAAATGGGGAGTTTTATGAACGACTTGCCTCCCCCATCGGCACGATGGGGAGGGGGACCGCCGAAGGCGGTGGAGGGGTGACCTGGCTCCGGCCCGTGAAAGGTCACCCCTCCACCAGCTTCGCTGGTCCCCCTCCCCATGCTGCGCATGGGGAGGCAAGATCACGCCTTGAGCTTCCACCCCGTCCGAAGCATGACGTAGGTGAGGGCTCCAAGCCCCAGGTTGATCGCCAGCAACCCCAGCGCCCCCAGCAGGATCGGCGAATCGGCGGCGCCGAGGAAGCCGTAGCGGAAGCCGGAGATGACGTAGAAGAAAGGGTTGCCGTGGCTGATCGCCCGGAAGGCCGGGGCGAGGCTGTCGATGGAGTAGAAGGTGCCCGACAGCAGGGAGAGCGGCGCAACGACGAAGTTGGTCACCGCCGCGGCATGATCGAACTTCTCGGCCCAGATCGAGGTGATGAGGCCGAAGAAGGCGAGCATCATGCTTCCCATCAGCCCGAACCACAGCACCGCCCACAGGTGGACCGGCATGACGTGCACTCCCGGCCACAGCTGCATGGCGAGGAACACCGCCAATCCGATCATCGCGGCCCGGGTGACGGCGGCGCCGATCAGGGCGGTGATCAGCTCGGCCGTCGACAGCGGCGGCATCAGATAGTCGACGATATTGCCCTGGATCTTGCCGACGAGGAGCGAGAAGCTCGAATTGGCGAAGGCGTTCTGGAGCATGCCCATGACGATCAGTCCGGGCGCGAGGAAATCCGCGAAGTGGAAGCTGGCCCCGCCGAGCCCGACCATTCGGCCGGCCCGGCCCAGAGCGACGCTGAAGATGACCAGGAAGAGCAGCGTCGTCAGGGCGGGGCCCCACACCGTCTGCAGCTGGACCTTGAAGAAACGCCTCACCTCCTTCACATAGAGGGTCCTGAGGCCGCCCCAGTTCACGTTCCGGATCACCGGCACGCCCGGGGCGGCCCGCATCCAATGAGAAGGCTGGTCGTTCACCGCGCCGTCGCTAGAGGCAGACGCCGTGAGCCGCAAGCTTACAAGGAAGGCAATATTATCCATGTCCTGGACCGACGAACGGATCGACCGGCTGAAGGAGCTCTGGACCCAGGGCATGACCGCGAGCCAGATCGCCGACGAGCTCGGCGGAGTCTCGCGCAACGCGGTAATCGGCAAGGCCCACCGGCTCGGCCTTCAGTCGCGGCCCTCGCCGGTCAAGCCGAACGAGGAGCCGTTCGAGAATCCGTTCGAGCCCGAGGCCCGGACCGAGGCCGCGCCGAGAGCCGAACCTGAAGCGCCCGATGTCCGGCCGTACGAAAGCGGGGCCGAGGCCGAAGCCGAAGCCCGGCCGGCCGCAGCTGCGCCCGAGCCGGCCCCGGCTCCGCCGCCGCCGCAGATCCGCTCGATCGGACCGGGCGGCTTCGTCCGCCAGGCGCCCGGCGAGCAGCAGTCGCCGATCCCGCCGGCGCCTCCGCGCCGTCTCGTCCCGGCCAAGCCGAGCCCGGAGATCGCCGACAAGACCAGCCTGCTCGACCTTAACGAGAAGATCTGCAAATGGCCGATCGGCCATCCCGGCGAGCCCGATTTCCATTTCTGCGGAAGCCCGGCCAATCCCGGCTTCCCTTATTGCGTCGAGCATTGCGGAGTGGCCTACCAGGCGCAGATCCCGCGTCGCGACCGCCGACCGCCGCCTCCGCTGCCGTTCGGCGGGCCCCGGATTCGCTAGGCCGGAGCGATGGCCCTGTTCCTTGTCTGGCACGACGGGGAGAGCGCCATCGCCGAGGAACTCGCCGCCCCCCTGGACCGGTTCGAGCTTCGCCCTGGCCTGACCCTCGTCGACAGCGAGCTCGGGCTGTCGCCGCTCTACCACCGGATCAAATCGGCGCTTCCGCAGGGCTCGGCCCTCCTCGTCGCGCCCCTTGCCACCGCTCCCAAGTTCAAGCGGATGGCAAAGGGCGCGACCGGGTGGTCGCGAGCGCTCGAAGCCCCCGGATTCGCTAGGATCAACAATCTGGATTAGTCCGATTTCGGGGAACGAGAATAGCGCCCCGCCCGTTTGATACCCGAACGAAACAACGTCGAAAATCCGGGCTAAATGTCTCACGAAGAACAGGAATATTATGAACGCCGAGCCGAGGCGGAGATCGCGCTCGCGCAGGCGGCCGAGCATCGTCGCGCGGTCCAGGCCCATTACGAACTCGCCTCGGCCTATCTCGACCGGATCCACGGCGACGAGCCCAGGTCCGGCGGGGGCCTGTTCGGCTAGGCGGGCGCGCACCGTCCTGGCCCGTCTCCTCCTTGCCGCACTCTTCCTTCCGCTCGGCGGCGCCGCCCCGACCGACAGTTCCGCGGTCCCGGCAATCCGAGCCTCAGCCCGCCCCATCGCCGGCGCGGAGTCCGATTATTCCGACATCCTCGCTGCGGCGTCGGGCGCGCGCCGGATCCTCTTGGGTGAGTCGACCCACGGCAGCCATGAATATTATCGCGAGCGCGCACGGCTGACGGAGCGGCTGATCCTCGAGGAGGGCGCCGACGCGGTGGCGATCGAAGGGGACTGGTCGGCGACCCAGCGGGTCAACCTCTACGTTCGCGGCCTCGGGGCGGACCGCACGGCACGGCAGGCCCTCGGCGCCTATTCAAATTTTCCGGCCTGGACTTGGGCCAATGAAGAGTTTCGCGACTTCGTCGAGCGGCTTCGAGCGATCAACATGAAGCGCCCGCCCGAACGACGGGTCGGAATCTACGGGATGGACGTCTACGATCTCTTCGATGCGGCCAAAGGTGTCGAAACCTATCTAAAGCGAAACCACCCCGCCGCGGCGGAGCGCACTGCGCGCCGCTATCGCTGCTTCGAGCGCTACCGGCCGGACCGATGGGCCTATGGAATCGCGGCGCGAAATCCCCGCAATTCCTGCCGAGCTCAGGCCGAGGCAGTGCTCGCCGAGGTCCGGCAGCTGCCCCGTCCGGCCGATCCCGCCGAAGCCGAAGCGGCGTTCGGCGCGATCCGGGGCGCGGCCTCGGTCGCCGCCGCCGAGGATTATTTCCGCACCGCCGCCGTCGGCACCCTCGCCTGGAATGTGCGCGACCGCCACATGGCCGCGAATGTCGAGGAGATCGCCGCCCATGTCGAGGCGCTGGCGGCGCGGCCGGCGAGGGTCATCGTCTGGGCCCACAACAGCCATGTCGGCGACGCCCGCGCGACCTCCGCGGCGAACCGGGGCGAGCTCAACCTCGGCCAGCTGATGCGCCAGAGGCACGGCCAGGCGGCCTTTCTAGTGGGCTTCTTCAGCCACACGGGAAGCGTCTTCGCCGCGGAGGAATGGGACCGGCCGGGGCGCCGCAACGCCATGTGGCCATCGCTCGCGGGCAGCTGGGCGGCGCTCTTCCATGCCGCCGGCATCCCGGCCCTCTCGCTGCTCCTGCGCGGCGACAGGCCGCTCGCCTCGGCCCTAGCCGGCTCCAGGAAGCAGCGGGCTATCGGCGCCGTCTACCTTCCCCACGACGAGCGCAGGGCGCATTATTTCGACGCCCGGCTCAGCGAGCAGTTCGACTCCATCGTCTATTTCGACCGCACCAAGGCGATCGCTCCGCTTTAGGCGCAGGACGCTCGGCGGAAGTGCCGATCGGCGCTGATCCGGCTGGGTGCATCCGCCGGAGCGTTGAACTGCTCCCCGGGGAAAAGGCCTGGACTATCGAGCCGATGAACATTCCTCCCGGCCGCTATTTCCCGCGGATGGCGAGGCCTCATCATCAGCACCCCGGGGATTTCCCAACGCCGTTCGCAAAGGGCCCGGACTTCGCTACGCTCTGCTTCCAGATCGTCGGACCGTCCGAGCCCAACTTCGGCGTATTCGGCGGCGAGTTTCGCAACATCCTCCTGCTGGAGGCCACTGAGATTTAGGCTCGAGGGAAAGGGATATTGCGAGCGAACCACTACGACGCGGCAAAACCGGCCTCACGCTGGTCTACGAACGACTATTTCAAAGTTGAGGCAGCGCTGCGGCTTGCCGACTATTCGGTCGCCTTCCCCGGAGTATCCCGGGATTGCGCCGACGCCGTTTCGCGGCTGGAGCTCGGCAAGTCCGACCGATCGCTGGCCTGTTACGACGCGTATAATCTGGTCAAGCACGACCGCGAGCTGCATGGAAATCGTGCAACCCTGATTCGCGCGCCCGAGGCTGTGGCGGCGGTTGTAGTCCTGGCTGTCGCGCAGTTCGGCCTGTCCTTTATTCGAAGGCGACGCGTTGGCGGGACTTGCTCCGGATTGACGAACATCCGCTCTGGTCGATCGGCGACACACATGGCCCGATCTTCCTGCCGGACGATGAGGAAGCCGGAACTCCGATGGACTATCCGTTCTAGGCTTGAGGGATTCCGGACAAGGCCGGGATGGCCCGCTTTCGCGAGGGCCTGGCCCCGCTATCCTCCATAAGCCCGAACAAAGAACACCACCGTCGTCCCCCCGGTGACGAGCAACGTCCACACCCGCACCGCCCGAGGCGACAGCCGCTTGCCGACCGCCGCCCCCAGCCAGCCCCCCAGCGTCGACCCGAGCAGCATCGGAACGCACGCCCGCCACCACACCATCGCGAAGCCGACGAACACCAAAGCGGCGGCGAAATTCGCCACCGCGAGCATCGCGGTGCGGATCGCGAACAGCTCGCGCGGGCGGATGTTGGCGAGGAGGCCGTAGACCGCGGTGGTGATCAAACCCACCCCGCCGCCGAAATAGCCGCCGTAGACCCCGAGCAGCGCCTGCGCCGCGAGCAGGGCCGGCCGCCCGATCGTGACCCGCGCATGCAGCCAGTCGGCGGCGCTCGGCCCGAACGCCATCACCGCGAAGGCGAAGAGGAGGAGCCAGGGGATGATGATGTCGAACGTCTCGGTCGGCGTGAGCACGAGCAGCAGGCTTCCGGCGAGGGCGAAGCCGAAGGTCAGCGAAGCCAGCAGCCGAACCGACATTCCCGCCACCGGGCGAAGCTCGTCCCGATAGGCCCAGGCACTCGCCCCGGCGCCGGGCAGCAAGGCGACGTTGGAAGTGGCGTTGGCGATGTTCGCCGGCAGGCCGAGCGCGATCAGCGCCGGCAGGGTCGCGAACGTCCCGCCCCCCGCAAGCGCGTTCATCGCCCCGCCGAGCACGCCCGCGGCGGCGGCTAGGAAGATCGAGGAAAGGTCGAAAGTCACGACTGTCCCTTAGCGGCTTTGCGGCTTCGCGTGAGACCTCTCGATGAAGCGGAGCGCTTTGTATCTGCGATCTTTGGGCCTTTGGTGCTTTGGGTGAAACCGATCCGGCACCGGAGCGCCGCGTAGCAGGAAGGCCATGTGGCACCCCGCATACGAACTTCTTAACGTTTACAGGCGCTAAACGGGCGGCCTCAGCCAACTGCCGGGACAAGCGCGATGACCAACTCGACCTCAACTCTTCTGGCCGTCCTCCTCGGGCTCGGAGTCTTCGCGATCATCGTCGCCATCGGCTGGCGAAGCGTCCAGAACCGCCGGATCCTGCGCCTGCGCGGCGCCGACGGCCGGGAGACGATCATCGTCGCCAACGAGGATGACGAGATCAGCAGCGTCACCACCGACCGGGCCGAAGCGCGACCGGCGTCCGGCCCCGCCCCTTCCGCGACCGAAGCGTAAGCCTCGCCGACGGCCGCCGGCCCCGTTATCGCGGTCGCCCGGCTCAGGCCGCCTGCGCCATCAGCCCGCGGCTCTCCTCGGGCCTTTTCCCGGCCTGCCATCCCGCCCAGCTGGTCGCCGCGCCTATGGCAAAGCCGGTGATCACGACGGTCGGGCTCGGCAGCTTCGCGAGCAGCAGCAAGGCCGAGCGGACGATCGCGAGGTCGCCCAGGAAGCCCATGGCGACCATCTCGACGGCGATCAGAATTCCGGCGACGGTGAACGGGTGGGCCCGCTCCCCCACTCGCCAGCGCACCACGACGCAGAACAGCAGGGCGGTCGCCATCGCCCATTCGATGGAGGCGAGGATCCGGCCGAAATCCTCCGGACCGCGGACGGTGAGCCCGGGCACGAAGCCATTGAAGAGGCGGCTGAGCGGGGATTCCCAGAGGATCAGCGGAGTCGCCAGCATATAGCCCGAGTGGAGCCACACCTTCCGGCGGTAGCGCAACGCCCTGTAATAGAGCAGGACATAGGCCGTCACCGCGACGAGGAGGCCGAGCAGGAAGGAGCCTCCGAACATCATCGTCACCGGCCCCTGCCCCGCCGCGAATTTGCCGGCGGTCACGTCGATGATCGCGAACAGGCCGCCGATCAGGAACGGGAACAGCAGCAGGCTCGACTTGCCGATCGCGCGATGCAGCGGCAGCTGCGGCTTGCGATGCGCGGTCCAGCTTTGCGCGAGCACCATCGTCACCCAGATGCTCGCGGCGACTCCGTGAGCGTGGAATTGCCACGGCACGCTCCCCCATTGCGCGAAATAGCTTGGCCAGAAGCCCGCGGTGATGACCGCCATGCAGACCAGAACGTAATAATGCGCGCGCGGATACGGCATTGGCTCCCCCCCGATGCTCGGGAGCGGGTTAGCACGGCACGGACCCGATTCACAGCCGCCCCGCCGGCGACCCCGCGCCGGCGGCCGCGCCTTCCCGCCAGTCGCGGCGGTTCCGACCTCAAGGAGCCGGTCACCGAATATGGCTTAAACAGGGACAGTATACATTTACCAACCTCCCGGCCGCCCCTGATAAATGTATACTGTCCCTGTTTCCCGGATCGGACCCAGTCGCGCCGCGTCACCGAAAGGTGTGCATTTCACCGAGCCGTCGCTGGCCGCCAGGCGCCGCCGACACCGCCTCTTCGATGCTTCGGCTTAAGCAGTGACAGTATACATTTACCGGCCTGCGGCGATCCCGATAAATGTATACTGTCACTGTTTCACGACCAGCGGCTTCGCGGCTTTGCGTGAGACACTCGGCCGGTCTCCATGCGCGCTCGGCGGCATGAATTTGTCGCGAGCCAAGCCGCGACCGCGCGAAGAGTCGCGCGACGCCCTGTCGTCGCGCGATCCCGAACTGCCGTGAGTTCCCGGTGAAGGTAACGTGACTGTCACCAAACTGTCCCGTTCGATGCCTGTTTGATCGTCTCGCGTAATCTACTTGCGCAAAACATTGCTTACCGTTGCCTGGCTGACACCGGTCCGTCTCGCGATCTCCGACTGAGTCATTCTTCCGCTGGCAAGGCGCTTGATCAACGCATTCCTCTGCTTCTTGGAAACGCTCTCTGGATCGAACGAAGTCGCCTCTTGGAAAGATCCATCCACGCTTCGTCGTGAAGTTTGGACCATCCCGTTTCTCTTCCGAACGGTGGCGACCAGCAGGCCATCCGAATACTCGATCGTGAAGGAATCCTTTGTCGATACGCGTCCACTTATGCCGATGGAACTGAGAGCGTCCGGAAGAGACGGTATGGTCGCCAGCTTGGCGCCGGATAGCTGCTTGGCCATGATAACTCCATACTCAAAGGATACAGAGTATACATTGAATCTTATTAGGTCAACGGAGTCGAATCGGTGACAATCATGTGTGTCACCAGACTGTTCTTACCCAATCCGGCCGACGCAGGTCATCTGGAAGGAGCGAAGCCTGATCGCCTCCCAGCCCCTCCGGCCTCCGCGCCTCCGGGTAGACCCCTCCAATCATGCCCCCTCGAAGCTGTGGATAGAACAACCCCGGAACTTGCCCCCTCCCGGCCCCTCCCCCTATACCTCCCCCATGTCAGACCTGTTCGCGTCCACCGCCGCTCCGTCCGCCGAGTACGATGCCCATTCGATCGAGGTTCTCGAGGGGCTTGAGCCGGTTCGCCGGCGGCCCGGAATGTATGTCGGCGGAGTCGACGAGCGGGCGCTCCACCATCTCGCCGCCGAGGTGCTCGACAATGCGATGGACGAGGCGGTGGCGGGGTTCGCGACTCGGATCGAGGTGACTCTCGAGGCGGTCGAGGGGACGGCGGGGCGGCTGACGATCACCGACAACGGCCGAGGAATGCCGATCGACGAGCATCCCCGCTATCCGGGCAAGTCGGCGCTCGAGGTGATCCTCACCATGCTCCATTCGGGCGGCAAGTTCTCGAACAAGGCCTATGCGACCTCGGGGGGCCTCCACGGAGTCGGGGTAAGCGTGGTCAACGCCCTGTCGAGCGAGACGGTGGTCGAGGTCGCCCGCAACAAGGAGCTCTGGCGCCAGAGCTTCTCGCGGGGCGAGCCGGTCTCGAAGCTGGAGTCGCTCGGCGCCACCCAGAACCGCCGCGGCACCAGCGTCAGCTTCGTCCCGGACACCGAGATTTTCGGGCCGGAGGCCAGGTTCAAGCCGGCTCGGCTCTACCGCCTCGCCCGCTCCAAGGCCTATCTGTTCGCCGGGGTCGAGATTCGCTGGCGCTGCGATCCCGCGCTGGTCGAGGGCGAAACGCCCGCCGAGGCGGTGTTCCAGTTCCCCGGGGGGCTCTCCGACCATCTCAGGGAGCAGATCGGCGAGCGCAATTGCGCGACCAGCGACTTCTTCACCGGCCGTCAGGATTTCCCGGGCGGCCTCGGGCTGGTCGAATGGGCGGTGGCCTGGCCTTTGTGGAGCGAGGGCGGGTCGTCTTATTATTGCAACACCATCCCGACCCCGGACGGAGGCACCCACGAGCAGGGGATAAGGGCGGCCCTGACCCGCGGCGTGCGCGCCTTCGCCGATCTCACCGGCCAGCAGAAGAAAGCGAAGGAGGTGCAGGCCGAGGACGTCGTCGGCGGCGCCGAGGTGATGCTCTCCGTGTTCATCCGCGATCCCCAGTTCCAGAGCCAGACCAAGGACCGGCTGACCAGCCCGGACGCGGCGCGGCTGGTCGAGGCGGCGGTGCGCGACCATTTCGACCATTATCTCGCCGACAATATGGAGCGCGGGCGAGCGCTTCTGGGCTTCGTGCTCGAGCGGATGGACGAGAGGCTGAAGCGCCGGGCGGAGCGGGAGATCAAGCGCAAGACGGCGACCTCGGGGCGCAAGGTCCGGCTTCCCGGCAAGCTCACCGACTGCGCCAATAGCGACGATCCGGCGGGGACCGAGCTGTTCATCGTCGAGGGCGACAGCGCCGGCGGCTCGGCCAAGCAGGCGCGCGACCGCAAGACCCAGGCGATCCTCCCGATCCGCGGCAAGATCCTGAACGTCGCCTCGGCGAGCGCCGACAAGATCCGCGGCAACCAGGAGATCGCCGACCTCGCCCTCGCTTTGGGCTGCGGCACCCGCGAGCGCTGCGACCCGGCGCAATTGCGCTACGACCGGATCATCATCATGACCGACGCCGACGTCGACGGCGCCCATATCGCGACCCTGCTGATGACCTTCTTCTTCACGGAAATGACCAACATCGTCGAGCAGGGCTGCCTCTACCTGGCCCAGCCGCCGCTCTATCGTTTGTCGGCGGGTCCGACCGTCGCTTATGCCCGCGACGACGCCCATCGCGGCGAGATCGAGGCCAGCCTGTTCAAGGGCAAGAAGGTCGAGATCAGCCGCTTCAAGGGCCTGGGCGAGATGAACCCGTCGCAGCTTCGCGAGACGACGATGGACCCGAAGAGCCGCTCGCTGATCCGGGTCACCCTCCCCGAGGGCTATCAGCAGCAGCACAAGGTGCGCGATCTCGTCGACCGGCTGATGGGGAGAAACCCGGAGCACCGCTTCAACTTCATCCAGAGCCACGCCGCCGACATCGACGAAGAGGCGATCGACGCGTGACGGGCGCGGCGCGCTGGCTGGCCTGCCTGCTCGCGCTCCTCTGGGCGGCGGCGGCCACCGCGGCGGAGCCTTCCCCCGATTTCACGGCCCGAGCCAATGAGCTTGTCCGCCTGCTCAACGGCGAGACGGCGCCTCAGACCTTCTTCTCGCCTGCCTTTCTCGCTCACGTTCCGCCGGAGAAATTCAAGGCCGTGGCCGAGCAGCTGAAGTCGAGCTACGGCCCGGCCCGGAAGATGATCCGGATCGAGGCGCGCAACCCGGCCAGCGGCATGGTGTTCGTCCTTTTCGAGCGGGCCATCGTTCGATTCCAGATGGCGGTCGCGGCGCAGGCGCCGCACCCCGTCGAAGGGATGATCGTCGCCGGTGTCGAGGCTTCCGCCGCCGACTTGCCCGCCTTGTTCGGAGAGATCGTCGGCCTGCCCGGCGAGGTTTCGCTGGCCGCGGCGCGGCTCGAGGACTCCGGACCGGTCAACTTCCTGACCCAGAAAGCGGAGCGGCCGCTGGCGATCGGCTCGGCCTTCAAGCTGTTCGTTCTAGCCGAGCTGGCGCGCGAGGTGAAAGCGGGCGAGCGGCGGTGGAGCGACGTCGTCCCGCTCGGGGAGCCTTCGCTCCCTTCCGGCCTCCTCCAGGACTGGCCGAAAGCTTCGCCCATCACCCTCCACAGCCTCGCGGCGCTGATGATCTCGATGAGCGACAACAGCGCCACCGACACCTTGCTGGCCGTGGTCGGCCGGGACAAGGTGGAGCAGCTACTGCCGGCCCTGGGGGTCCAGGCGCCGGAGCGCGACCGGCCCTTCCTGTCGACCCGCGACGCCTTCGCCCTCAAGCTGGGCGATCCCGCCCTGCTCGAGCGCTGGAAAGCCGCCGACGAAGCCGGGCGCCGGGCGCTGCTGCCGCAACTCGAGCGTGTCGGCGCCTCGACGCTCGACCCGGCCCGGCTCGGAGGCCGTCCCGCCGAGATCGCCTCGGTCGAGTGGTTCGCCTCGCCCGCCGACCTCGTCCGAACCCTGGACTGGCTGCGCCGCAATGGCGACCGGACGGCGCTCGACCTGCTGGCGATCAACCCCGGGCTCGGGCCGGCGCTGGCGAAGGATTTCGACTATTTCGGCTTCAAGGGCGGCTCGGAGCCGGGCGTGCTCAACCTGAGCTTCCTGCTGAAATCCCGCTCGGGCCGGTGGATGGCGGTGTCGGCGACCTGGAACAACCCGGCCGAGCCCCTCGACGAAGCCCACTTCATTTCGCTGATGAGCCGCCTGATCAGCCTGATGAAGTGAATTACCGCCCGCTCGCCTCGCGGGACTGGCGAAGCATCTCCAGCTCCTTCGACTGCTTGTCGCGGGCCGCGCGCAGCTCAGCAACGCCCGCGGTCTCCTTCTCGCAAAAGGCCCGGCCGGCCTCGTCCAGCTTGCCCGCCTCGTCGAGGCAGCGGCCGTAAGCGACGCTGCGCGGAAGCAGGTCGAGCGGCGCGATAGCGGAATCGTGGCGTTCGATCGCCGGCCGGATCAAGCTGAAATAGAGCTGCCACCCGCGCCGGCTGCGCGCGTGCGCCATCCCTTCGGGGGTCGCGGCGGCGCCGGTCGGCGCCGGCACGGCGAGGCTCGCCAGCGGCACCTTGTCCAGCCTCGCGAGAGCCTCGTCGAAACGGCCTAGCTCGCGAAGCGCGTTGATCGCGCGCCCTTCCATCCCGATCCAGGTGAGATCGCCGGGACGGGGCGCCACCTTGGCCGAAGCCTCGACGAGCTCCTCCAGATAGCGCTTCCTCAGCTCGGGCCTGCCCTCCGCCTCCCAGCTCGCCTGAAGCAGGGCCCACAAATAACGCTCCGGCGGCAGCCCCATCTCGCGCATCAGCCAGTAAGCGCGGTAATATTGGGTGTCACCCTTGCGGAGCGCCTGATAGTCCTCGGATGCCACCAGCGGCTCAAGCCTGGCGACCTCGCCTGGATCATAGTCCTTGTAGAGGACGAGCCCGTTGTCCGGGCATTCCGGAAGGGGCAGCGGGAAGCTCACGCCGCCGATGGGCCGTCCGTCCGGGCGCTCCCCGGCGACGACGGGCGGCGCCACGGGCTGGAACTGGAAACCCCCGCCGCCGACGGGACAGGTCATCGCCCGCGCCGGAACGCCCGCCGGAGCGGCGGCGGCGGGAGAGGCGAGAGCCGCGCCGGCCGCGACAAGGACGAGGATAGGCATCTCGAACACTCCTGAACCGGCCCGTTCTAGCTGGTGACGGCGGGGGCGACGAGCGGAAAGCGCGGGATGGCGGCGTCGAAGGCGCGGCCGTCGGCGGCGACCATGCGGTAATGGCCCTCCATCCAGCCGGTCGGGGTCGGAAGCGGGCAGCCCGAGACATAATCGAACGAGCCGCCCGGCTCGATCACCGGCTGCTCGCCGACGACGCCCTCGCCCTGAACCTGGTGCCGGCCGCCGCGCCCGTCGGCGATCGTCCATTCGCGGCTGATCAGCTGGATCGCCCCCGAGGATCCGTTTTCGATTCGGACATGATAGGCCCAGAACCAGCGGCCGCGGCCGGGCTCCGACTGTTCGGGAAGGAAGCTGACCGAGACCCGGACGGTGACGTCGCCGGTCGCGGCGCTGTGGGGAAATAGACTTTTCACAAGCGCTTCCCTCTACTTATCGGCTTCGCGCGTCAATTGCTTGCGCGGGCGGGCGCGATCCGCGAAGGAGCGGCAATGGCGCAGGACTGGACCCCGGCGAGCTGGCGGGCGCTCGAGGCGCGGCACCAGCCGACCTATGCCGATGGCGCCGCCCTCGACTCCGCGCTCCGCGAGCTCGCCGCTTACCCGCCGCTGGTGCCGAGCGCCGAGGCGCACGCGCTCAAGGCGCAGCTGGCCGAGGCGCAGGCGGGCCGAGCCTTCCTTCTCCAGGGCGGCGACTGCGCCGAGAGCTTTGCCGAATTCTCGCCGGAGACGATCCGCGGCACTGCCGGCCTGATCGACGCGATGGCCCGGCGCCTGGCGGCGGCCAGCGGTCTGCGCATAGTCCGGGTCGGCCGGATCGCGGGCCAGTTCGCCAAGCCGCGCTCGCGCGAGCTGGAGCACAAGGACGGCGGCGACCTGCCCGTGTACCGGGGCGACATCGTCAACGGCCTTGCCTTCGACGAGGCCTCCCGAAGGCCCGACCCGGAGCGGATGTTCCGGGCCTACGGCCAGTCGGCAGCCGCGCTGAGCCAATTGCGCGCCTTCGCCGGGCCGGAGCCGGTCTATACCAGCCACGAAGGCCTGCTTCTGCCCTATGAGCAGGCGCTGACCCGGCGCGACGGCGCCGGCTGGTACGCCAGCTCCGCCCATTTCCTCTGGGTCGGCGACCGGACCCGCTTCGCCGGCTCGGCCCATGTCGAATATCTTCGGGGCCTGACCAACCCGGTCGGTATCAAATGCGGCCCGAGCCTTGGCCCCGACCTGCTTCTCCAGCTGCTCGATACCCTCAACCCGGCGCTCGAGCCCGGCCGGATCACTCTCGTCAGCCGGATGGGCGTGGGCGAGGTGGAACGGGGCCTTCCGCCCCTGCTCCGGGCCGTCGCCGCGGCCGGCCATCCGGTGCTGTGGACCTGCGATCCGATGCACGGCAACACGGTTCGGACGGAGAGCGGCTATAAGACCCGGCCCCTCGGGCGGATCCTCGGCGAGCTTCGCGCTTTCTTCGCGGCCTGCCGCGCCGAAGGCGTCGCCGGCGGCGGAATTCACGTCGAGATGACCGGCCGCGACGTTACCGAATGCACCGGCGGCGCCGATCCGGTGACCGAGCAGGATCTCGCCGCCCGCTATCACACCCATTGCGACCCGCGCCTCAACCGGGCCCAGGCGCTGGAGGTGGCGGAGCTGGTCGCCGTGGAGCTGGCCCGGGCCCGCGGGGCCGAGGCGGCCTGACCCTCCCGTCATCCCGGCGAAAGCCGGGATCCATAAACATCGTCCGTCGAGAATGAGGCGATCCGGTCGCCGCGCCCTATCCGCCGATTTTCGTGTTCGTGGATCCCGGGTCAAGCCCGGGATGACGAGCTATCAGCCCGCCTTCACCACCTCAAGCGTCCCCGCCGGGCACGGCCCGAGCAGGTCGCGCGCCGAGCCGCTGCCGTCGAGCCAGTCGCTCCAGCTCTCATGGGCGATCACGGCGACCTGACGGTGGTGATAGGGGGCGACGTCCGGGCCCGGCTCGGTGGTCAACATGGTGAAAGCCTCGCCCGCCTCCCCCTTCCGCCAAAGCCCGGCGATGCAGAACCAGTCGCGGCCCGGCATGGTGAACAGCCACCGGTCCTTGCGCTTGTCGGCGCGCGGCTCGCTCGGCGTGGTGAACTCGTAAAAACCGTCGGTGACGATGAGGCAGCGGCCGCCCGCGTCGAAGTTGGTGAATTCCCGGCCGTCGGAACGGAAATTGTAGACGGGCTTGCCGCCCGGCCCGGCCCAGCTCCAACGCCGCTGGACCAGCTCGGCAACGCCTTCGTTCCAGCGGACGATCGGTGCCTGGTCGGTGATCCTGATTTCCTCGCGCGGCTGCAGGTTGGGCAGTCCGTCGGGAAAGCTCAGCACCATTCCCAACTGCTCGAAGGTCCTGGCGATGACGTCCGGAGCCACCTTGTTGCTGTAGAGGTTGCACATGGCCTGCTCCCTAAGCGTCCGCGAGCGCCTCCGCCAGCTTGACAGCGACAGCCGCTCCACCGATATGCGCCGCTCGCAAGTGCAACGGCCCCTTCGTCTAGCGGTCTAGGACGTCGCCCTCTCACGGCGAAAACACGGGTTCGAGTCCCGTAGGGGTCACCAAGCCAAAAGGTTACGCACAGCCGGATTCTTGGCCAATGGCTCGCCTTCGTCGTGGGAGCCAAGGGCCGATCCCGCATTGGGGGACGCGTTCAGGCCCGCCGCGGCGCCCCCGCGAACGCCGCGGCGATCGCCTCGCGCAACGCCTTCGGGCGAAAGGCCGAATCGTAGGGCGTACCGCGCTTGATCGATTTGTCGGCGCGCGGGTCGAAGCCGGTCAGCCAGCTGTAGCGGTCGACCATTCCCCAGGCGAGGACGTCACGAAGCTCGTGGTAGGTCAGCATCAGGTCGAGATAAGCTTTCGCATAGTCGGCGACCATCCGGTCGCGCACCCCTATGTCATCCGGCGCCTTCCTGTCGTTGACGTCGAACTCGGTGATGATGAGCCGGTAGCCCATCGCCACCACCTCATCGAGGAAACGGCGCCACGGACCTTCGGACTCGCGCACGATCTCGGCCACCGGCAGGTCCTTGAGCAGCCGGATGTGCGACTGAACGCCGAGCGCGTCGACCGGCGTGCCGCGCTTGCGGAACCCCTCGAGCAGCCTGAGGACGCCCCGGATGTGGGTCTCGTCCTCGGTGCCGCGCTCCCAGCTCATATAATCGTTGTAGACAAGCTGGGCATGCGGCGCCTCGGCCTTCGCCGTGTGGAACATAAGGTCGAGCATCGCCTCGCCGCCCATCGCCCGGGTAACGACGGTGTCCCGGATCGCACCGGTTTCCGGTTCCACTGCCTCGTTCACCACGTCGTAGGAATAGATTCGCGTCCCGTAACGCCTGCAGACGGTTCGGACATGCCCGGTCAGCAGAGCCTCGGCCGCCTTGGCGGGGCGGCTCCCGAAATCATGGCCGGCGAGCCACCTGGGATACCATTTCTCGGGCGCCCAGAAGAGCGTGTGGCCGCGCAGCTGGAAGCCCTTTGCTCGGGCATATTCGGCGATCGCATCGAACTGACGGAAGTTGAATTCGGTGGCCGAGGGGCGGGTCCATGCCCATTTCAGCTCATTTTCGGGTACGAGCAGGCCGCACTCCCGCTCGAGCAAGGCGGCATAGGCCGGGTTCGCGAAGCTGCCCCGGTCGCCGCCCGGCGGGCCCCAGGCCACGGCCGAGCCGAACCGGCGGCCGCCGCGCCGAGCCACCGAGTCCAGCGAGGCCTCGGCCGCCGCCGGACCGACGACGGGGGTCGCACAGGCCGAAGCCATCAATGCCACGCCCCCGGCGAGCAACTCGCGTCTGTCGATGGTCACGGGCCTCTCCTTATCGCGAGCATGCCGCTTGCCTTCTCGATACCGGTACTGATAGCGCTAACAGGGTCACAAGGGCCGGACAATTGCAATGTGGCGCGAGACAGTTCCTGATACTCTCCCCCGTCTAATCGCGCTGACGGCACTGCTGCTGCTTGCACCGCCTCTTACCGCCACGCCCGCAGCCGCCGAGGATGGCTACGATCTGTGGCTTCGCTACCGTCCGGTCGAGCCCGAATGGCGCGAGCGTTACGCGCCGCTCCTGGCCCAGGTGTCGCTGGCCGGATCCTCACCCACCCTTGTCGCGGCGGATGAGGAGCTGAAGCGGGGCTTCGCCGGACTGCTCGGGCCGGTGCCGGGCATCGGGGGAGTACTGATCGCCGGAACCCCCCGCTCCTCCCGCACCATAAGCCGGCTCCGCCTGCCGCTCGCGGGTCTCGGTGACGAGGGCTATCTGATCCGAAGCGTCATGCTGGAGCGCCGCCGGGCGACGGTGATCGCGGCCAATAGCGACATCGGAGTCCTCCACGGCGCCTTCGCCTTCCTGCGCCTGCTGCAGACCCGGCAGCCGATCGACTCGCTCGACCTTCGCGACGCGCCCAAGCTCAAGCTCCGAATCCTCGACCACTGGGACAATCTCGATCGAAGCGTCGAGCGCGGCTATGCCGGCGCTTCGCTCTGGGACTGGCACCGGCTGCCGGGCTGGAGCGAACCGCGCTACGCCGATTACGCCCGGGCCAACGCTTCGATCGGAGTCAACGGCACCGTCCTCACCAACGTCAACGCCAACGCCGAGGTGCTGACCCCGCTCTACCTGAAGAAAGTGGCGGCGCTGGCGGATGTCTTCCGCCCATACGGGATCAAGGTCTATCTCACCGCCCGGTTCCGCGCTCCGATCGAGCTCGGCAAGCTCCCCACGGCGGACCCGCTCGACCCGGAGGTGAGCGCCTGGTGGAAGGCCAAGGCGGACGAGATCTACCGGTACGTCCCCGATTTCGGCGGCTTCCTCGTCAAGGCCAATTCCGAAGGCCAGCCCGGCCCGCAGGACTATAAGCGCAGCCACGCCGAGGGCGCCAACATGCTGGCCGACGCCCTCATGCCCCATGGCGGCATCGTGATCTGGCGGGCCTTCGTCTATACGGCCAATGCCGACGGCGACCGCGCCAAGCAGGCGTTCGAGGAATTCCGTCCGCTGGACGGCAAGTTCCGCGACAATGTCCTGCTCCAGGTCAAGAACGGGCCGATCGACTTCCAGCCCCGAGAGCCCTTTCATCCCCTGTTCGGCGCGATGCCGCGCACGCCGCTGGTCCTGGAAGCCCAGATCACCAAGGAATATCTCGGCTTCGCAACCCATCTCGCCTATCTCGGCACGATGTGGGAGGAGGTGCTTCGCTCCGACACCTTCGCGCGCGGGCCCGGCACCCCGGTCGCAGCAACCCTGACCGGAATGGCCGGGGTCGCGAACATCGGCAGCGACCGCAACTGGAGCGGATCGCATTTCGATCAGGCCAATTGGTACGCCTTCGGTCGTCTCGCATGGGATCCCTTCCGGTCGGCGGAGGCGATCGCCGGCGAATGGGCCCGGATGACCTGGGGCAACGACCCGCAATTGGTCGTGCCCGTCGTCGCGATGATGATGCGATCGCGTCAGGCCGTCGTCGACTATATGACCCCCCTCGGCCTCCACCATCTGATGGCGACGGGCCACCATTACGGCCCCGCCCCCTGGGTCGACGACCTCGAGCGTCGCGACTGGAATCCGGCCTATTATCACCGCGCCGACGCGCGCGGGATCGGCTTCGACCGCACCGCCTCGGGCAGCAACGCCGTCGGGCAGTATGCGCCGGCCGTCGCTGCCCGCTTCGGCAGCCTCGAGACCGTGCCCGACGACTATCTCCTCTGGTTCCACCGCGTTCCCTGGGACCATCGCCTGAGCTCGGGCAGAACCCTCTGGGACGAGCTGATCTATCGCTACTCGCGCGGAGTCGCGGCCGTCGGGGAGATGCGGCGCACGTGGACGTCCCTCAAGCCGCGCGTCGATCCCGAGCGGTACGAGCAGGTCGCCGCCTTCCTCGCCATCCAGCAGGAGGAAGCGCAATGGTGGCGCGATGCATCGATTGCGTATTTCCAGAGCGTCTCGCGCCGGCAACTGCCCAAAGGCTATGCGCCGCCGGCCCACAGCCTCGACCATTACAAATCGCTCCGATTCCCCTACGCGCCCGGTCAATGAGCGACCGCTACGACTTCTCGCTTCGGCCCGACCCGCCCTTCTCGCTGGAGAGGATCGGACTGGAGCGCGAGCCCGTACTGCTGGTGGACGGTGCGATGATTCACGCCGGGGCACTGGTCGACTACGCGGCGAGCGAAGTGTGGTTCGAGCCGGTTTGGGGGCCTTCGGGCGGCTATCCCGGGATCCGGGCGCCGGCTCCGCTGAACTATGTCGAGGCGCTGGTCAGGGCACTGGACCCGAATATTCGGAGCGCCTTCGGCCTCGATCGGGTCAAGCTCGCCCGCGCCGAATGCAGCTTTTCGCTGGTGACCCTGCCGCCGGACCGGCTCGCACCGCTTCAGCGAATCCCTCATGTCGACACCACCGACCCGCTCCAGTTCGCTTTGCTCCACTATCTTTGCGACGGCCGCCACGGCGGCACCGCTTTCTACCGGCACCGGGCGACCGGATTCGAAACGCTGACACCCGACCGGCAGCTCGCCTACGAGACCGTCCGGTCTCGCGAGCTGGGCCAAGCGCCGAGCGCCTATATCGACGGCGACAGTCCCCATTATGAACGCACCGCCGCTTTCGACGCCGAATTCGATCGCGTCCTCGTCTACCGCAGCCGAGCTTTCCATTCCGGCCGGATCGCCGCCGGCCAGGACCTGAGCGACGATCCGCGCCGGGGGCGGCTCACCGCGAACATCTTCATCAACTACCGATCCCTCTGACCTCAAAAAAAGGCGCCGCGAGGATATCGCGACGCCTTAGTTCGGAATGCATCGGGCCTACATCGTGATTCGGACGATGCCCGAGAAGCGCCGGTCGTTCATGAACCACGAGCGCGGCGCCCGGATGAGGTCGTTGTTGATCACCTGCGAGGTCTTGGTGACCTCGTTCAGGATGTTCACCGCTTGGAAGCCGATCCTGATCCGCTTGTTGACCGTGAAGAAGATCGAGCCGTCCAGCTGGCCCGTAGATTCGTTGAAGATCGGCGCAAACGGCACGATCACGTCGCGGGTGGTGAGCAGGAATCGCGACCGCCAGTTATAGGCCAGCCTGATCGTCAACGGCCCCTTCTCGTAAAAGGGCTGGATGTTGATCGTATGCTTGGAAAGGCCCTGGAGCGGCAACAGGCTGGTGTCGATATTGGCGGTATTGCCGGCAGCGACGTCCGGATCGGTCTCCGACAAGGTACTCTGCCGGACTCCGCTCGAGTCGACGAAGGTGTAGGTCGCGTTGAGGCCGAGGC
This sequence comes from Allosphingosinicella sp., assembly GCA_036389015.1. Classification (GTDB taxonomy): domain Bacteria; phylum Pseudomonadota; class Alphaproteobacteria; order Sphingomonadales; family Sphingomonadaceae; genus Allosphingosinicella. Next base: position 40,445 of record DASVQS010000038.1, read on the forward strand.
CGGAGAGGAATCCGGGCAGGAAATCGTAGACCTGCTGATAGGCCAGCTCGAAGCCCTTGATCTTACCCGTGTCGGTCGAATTGACGGGCGTCGTCACGATCGCATCGAACGTCGCGCCATTGTTGGTGAACGGAATGCGCTCGGTGCCGTTGGTGAGCACGCCGTGGAGCCTCTTGTAGAAGGCCGCCAGGGTGAGCTGGCCGACTCCGCCGCGGTTGAAATAATATTCGGCGGATAGATCGAAATTGTCCGAGGTGATCGGCTTCAAATTCGGATTGCCGACCGTCGCTCGAGCGATCGGCCGGCCGCCGCCTGCGACGATGTCCTCCTGGTTGGCCGCGAGGGTGAGCGTGTAGAAGTTGCGTGTCAGCCCGAAGTCCGGGGGCGTGACGCTCTTCGAATAGGCAAGGCGGAACTGCACGCCTCCGCCCACCTCCGCCTTGACGTTCAGGCTCGGCAGGAAATAATCGTAGTTGAGCTTGGCCATATCGGTCGCAACCGCACCGTTGGCGAAGTTGCGGGCGGCTTGGCGCACGTCCGCGGGCAAGGCGCAGAAGGGCGTCGGCGGGAGCGGCTGGCCGGTCACGGGATCCAGCTGCGGGGTCGTGCACGCCGCCTCCGTCGAGAAAGTCACCTGGTTGAACACCTGCGTACCCGCCGCTTCGCGGGTCGTATGCGTGTAGCGGACGCCGACATTGCCGCTGAGCTTGAACCCGCCCGAGAATTCGTGGCGGAAGCGGAGCATCGCGTAGGCGGCGTTATTCTCCTCGTCCACCGGGTTGATCTCGCCCGGACGGAAGGGCGTGCCTGCAACGGTGCCGCAGCGCATCGCGAGGGGCACCCAGTTTTGCGGGCAGCCGTCGACCAGGCGCGGCCGCCACTCGTCGCCGACCTGGAGTCCGAAGGCACTGGTGGCCTCGTAATCCTTCACCGGATCGCCGGAATAATAGAGCATCGACTGGCCGAGCAGCGGGTCGCCGGCCTTGCCGCGCATGAAGCCGGGGAAGTTGAACTCCTCATAGGCTCCTGTTGCCGGAGCGCCGCCGTTGGTGTTCGGATTGCCGTCGATCGGATCGGTCAGCCAGACCGGTCCGCGGCCGCCCCAAATCTCGCTCAGAACGCCCCAATTGTAGGTGGAGAATCGGGCCACATTCTCGCGCTCGGCGTGGCGCGCGCCGACCCGGATCGAGTTCAGCCAGCTGTTGTCGGGGAAGGAGTAATCGAGGTCGATTCGGGCGGCATCCTCGCTGCCGTCGCTGTCCTCGATATGATCCATGATGTTGCGGTAGAAAGTGTTGTACGGATCCGAGAAGCTGTTGTGGGCCTTGCCCTGGGGGTCGACTCCGAAATAGCTCGGATTCTGGTCGGACGCGCCGCCGGCAAGGTCGGTGCAGGGACTGTTCTTGGCGGGCCCCGAACAGACTTCCGGCGGCCGGAACTCGACCGTTGGGATGTGGCTGCCGTTCAGATCGATGAAGACGTTCTGGAAAGCCGAAGTCCAGAGCCCGACGTCGAGCAGGTTCACTTTCGAATCGACGTGCTGATAGTCGAGGTTGACGGTGAGGCGGTCGGTGGCGTTCCACTTGACGTTGGCGCTGTAGTCGCTCGTCACCAGGCGCGAGCGCTGGGCGCGGCGCTGGTTGTTGCTCTGCAGCCCGTAGCGCGGCGTGCGCACGTCCCCATTGCCGCCCCAGGCGGCGGTGTTGTTCTGGTCGTCGCGCCAGCCGGTGGGACCGGTGATCACGCCATTGTCAAAGACACCATTGTCGTCGAAGTCGAGCGTCGTGCCCGGCACGGCGCGGGAATCGCCGTTCGAGGTGACGTTGTCCGTGGCGGTTTCGAGCGCGTGCTCGTCCCAGGATTCGCGAGCGTCGGAGCGCATGAACTGCAAGGTCGCAAGCAGCGAGCGGTCGTTGCTTTGCCACTGCGCCGCGGCCGAATAACCGTAGCGCTTGCGGTCCGTATCCTGAGTACGCAGCACCGCACCGCGCGGCAGATAGACGGTGCCTTGAGCGGTGGCACCCGCGCTGGGCACTACGTCGCCGTTCGAATAAAGAGTGCGCGCGCCGAAGTTCGAGATCTGGACGGCGTCGTTGCGCCATTTGAGCTGCGAATAAGCGAAGCTGGCGAGCAGGCCGATCTCGCCGATTCCGGTCTGCCAGCGGTTGCTGGCCAGCACCGAGAAGGTGGGCGTGAACTCCTCGCGCATGTCGCCCCAATTGGCTTCGCCCGAGGCCGCGACCACGAAGCCCTTGTTGTCGAACGGCACCCGGGTGCGCAGGTTGACCGTGCCGGAAATTCCGCCCTCGACCATATCGGCCGACGGGCTCTTGAAAACATCCACGCCGCCCAGCAGCTCGGAGGGCACGTCGGAGAAGCTGAGGCCGCGGCCGTTATTGGCGGTAAAGGTGTCGCGGCCGTTCAATTCGCTGCGCACGTAGGTAAGGCCGCGGACGACGACTCCGCTGCCTTCGGTCGAAAAGTGGTCGGGGTCGCGTCCAGCGGCGAACCGGTCGATGGCCACGCCCGGGATGCGCTGGAGCGCCTCGGTCACGGAGCGGTCCGGAAGAGCGCTGATGTCCTCGGCCGTCACCGAATCGACGACGACTTCCGAGTCGCGCTTGATATCCTGGGAGCGCTGAAGGCTTCGGCGGATGCCGGTGACGACGATGTCGCCTTCCGTTACCGCCTCGGGATCCGTCACTCCGGACGAGACTCCGCCCTGCTCTTCCGTGGAGGTTTCGTCGTCATCGTCCGACGTCTGCGCCGCGGTGGGCTGGTCCGTCTGGGCAAAGGCGGGGGTGGCGAGCGCCACCATGCACAAAGCGAGCGCCGAAACACCGCTACGCATCGCAAGGCCGAGACGCTCACGCGCGATCTCGAACTCTCGGGATTCGATCCCTTTCATGCTACCTCCCACAAATGTTAGCGCTAACACTTGACGCCGCGCCAATCGTTGTTAGCGGTAACTATCTAGGCTTTGGCGATCCCGTCAAGAGGCAGTGGACCCGCCGTCGGCTGGAAGGATGAAAATGTTGCACTTCTGCAATATACTCCACCCGGGCAGATGATGGCGCACCAGGCCATCGAACGGATTCTCGTCGTCGGCGGCGGCTCCGCCGGCTGGATGACCGCCGCCGCCCTAGCCAACAAGCTCGCCGGGCTTCCGATCGCCATCGAGGTCGTCGAGTCGGCGGAGATCGGTACCGTCGGAGTCGGCGAAGCCACCCTGCCCCATATCCGCTTCTTCAACGCCGCCCTCGGCTTCGACGAGGCCCAGTTCATGCGGCGGACGAAGGCGACCTTCAAGCTCGGCATCGAGTTCAGAAACTGGGGGCGGATCGGCGATTCCTACGTCCATCCGTTCGGCGCCTTCGGGACCGACCTGGGCGGAATCCCGTTCCACCAGCATTGGCTGCGTATGCGCGCGTCGGGCTCGACGGTCCCGCTGGAGCATTTCTCGCTTCCGATCCAGGCGGCGAGGCGGAACCGCTTCGCCCATCCGGCCGACGATCCCGCCTCGCTCCATTCGACTTTTTCCTACGCCTATCAGTTCGACGCCGGCCTCTACGGCCGGTTCCTTCGCGACTATGCGGAATCGCGGGGCGTGAAGCGCACTGAGGGGCGAATCGTCGACGTCGCGCTGCGGCCGACGGACGGCTTCATCTCTTCGCTCGCCCTCGCGGACGGGCGGCATCTCGAAGCCGATCTGTTCGTCGACTGCTCCGGCTTCCGTGGAGTCCTGATCGAGCAGGCGCTGAAGGCGGGCTACGAAGAATGGACCCGATGGCTGCCCTGCGACCGCGCCATCGCCATGCCCTGCGCCGGAACAGGTCCGCTCACGCCCTACACCCGGGCGACGGCGCGGGAATCGGGGTGGATGTGGCGAATCCCGCTCCAGCACCGGGTCGGCAACGGCCACGTTTATTCGAGCGCGTTCATCGCAGACGACGAGGCCGAGGCGGCGCTCGTCGCCCAGCTCGAAGGCGAGCCGCTCGCGGAGCCGAACCGGCTTCGCTTCACTACCGGCAAGCGCCGTCTGCAATGGGCGAAGAATTGCGTCGCCATCGGCTTGTCCGCCGGCTTCCTCGAGCCGCTTGAATCGACCAGCATCCACCTCATCCAGCTGGCCATCGGCCACCTCATCGATCTGCTTCCGGACCGCGCCTGGGACCCGCTCGACGCCGAGGAATTCAATCGCGTGATGGCGCTCGAATATGAGCGTGTGCGCGACTTCCTGATCCTCCATTATTGCGCGACCGAGCGCGACGACACTCCTTTCTGGAACCAATGCCGGACGATGGAGCTGCCCGAGTCCCTGCGTTACAAGATGGAGCTGTTCCGCGAGCGCGGCTACGTCGTGAACTATCGCGAAGGCATGTTCCTCGAGCCTAGCTGGATCGCCGTCTATCTCGGCCAGAATGTCGTTCCGCGGAATTTCGATCCCCTCAGCGAAGCCGTCCCCGCCCCGCGGCTCCAGGCCGAGATGTCCCGCATCGCCGAGGCGTGCGGGGCCGCGGCGGAACGCATGCCACCGCACCGGGACTTCCTGCGTGCGATCGGTGCGGAGGCGGCGGCATGAAGCTCGTCATCCTGGGCGAAGGGCTCGCGGGCTGGGCGGCCGCGGCAATGTTCGCCGGCACCCTGCCGAAGCCACGCTACAGCGTGTCGCTGGTGCCCGTCGGCCGATCGGACGACAGCCTCGGTCCTTTCGGCGCCGCCGAGGCGACCCTCCCTTCCATCCGGGAATTTCACATCCGGCTGGGCCTGGACGAGGAAGGCCTTATCCGCCGCTCGAACGCGGCCTACGCGCTCGGCGCCGCCTTTTCCGGCTGGTCGTCCGCCGAACCGACCTTTTTCCTGCCTTTCGGGGATATCGGCGCCGCACTCGAGACCGTCCCGTTTCACCAGCTCGCCGGGCGCCTGCGCGCGGCCGGTGACGAAATCCGCTTCGGCAATTTCTCGGTAGCGACGATCGCGGCGCAGATGGGCCGATTCGCGAGGCCCTCCGACGATCCCTCCTCGGTCCTGTCCACCTACAGCTATGGGCTCCACCTTCCGCTCGACCTCTACGCCCTCGCCCTTCGAGACCTCGCGCTCGAGCGTGGCGTCAGGTCCCTCGAGAGTCCGTTCGTCGCCGCGGAGCTCGGCGAGCAAGGCGACCTGGCCGGGCTTCGTCTTGCGAGCGGGGAAACCGTGGCCGGCGATTTCTTCGTCGACGCTTCCGGACCCTCGGCGCTGCTCAGCGAAGGAGCGCTCGCCTCGGGCTTCGAGAGCTGGCGCGCCTGGCTCCCGTGCGACCGCGCCGAGGCGTCCCGCTCGGCGACGCCCGTGCCGCCGGCGCCCTATTCGCACATCGAAGCCGGCGCGGCGGGCTGGCGTCGGATCGTGCCATATCAGGGCGGCCTCGGGGAGCTTCTCGTCTCCTGCTCCGGCGCTGCCGATTCGCCGGGGATTGCCTTTGAGGCGGGGCGCAGGAAACGGCCGTGGATCCGCAACTGCGTCGCCATCGGCGCCGCCGCCGCGACGGTCGAACCGCTTGGGTCGACGTCGCTCGATCTCCTGCACAAAGCGCTGGCGAGGCTGCTTCGGCTCTTCCCGGCCTCGCGCGATGCCGCCGCCGAGGCGATCGAATATAATCGCTCGACCAGCGAGGAGCTGGACCGCCTCCGCGATCGGCTCATCCTCCCCTACAAGCTGAACGGCCGTCGCGGCGAACCCTTCTGGGACCAGGTTCGATACATGGCCGTCCCCGACCCGCTCGCCCGGAAGATCGCGCTCTACCGGAGCCGCGGGCGGGTCCCGCTGCTCGACGGCGACATGTTCGAGGAAGCGGAATGGATCGCCGCCCTGGATGCCTTCGGAGTTCGCCCGCGGCGCTACGATGCGCGCGCGGACGCCATCCCGCTGGATCGAATCCGGACTCATTTCGGCTCCATCCGGTCGATCATGCTGGACTCGGCCGCCACGCTTCCCTCGCACAGCGACTATCTCGCCCGGCGCGCCGCGCGGGAGAACGCGGCATGAGCGACCGCCGCATCCGAAGCATCGTCATCGTCGGCGGCGGCACCGCCGGGTGGATGGCGGCGGCGGCCATGGCCCGGCTCGGTGCGGCGGGGGTGGCGATCACCCTCATAGAATCGGACGAGATCGGCACGATCGGCGTCGGCGAGGCGACGATTCCGCCGATCCGGACCTTCAACGCCGTGCTCGGCCTCGACGAGGACGATTTCGTCGCGAAGACGAAGGCGACGTTCAAGCTCGGCATCGAGTTCGTCGATTGGACCCGCCCGGGCCATCGCTACATGCACCCGTTTGGCGAGTTCGGCGCGGACATGGAGGCGGTGAAGTTCCATCAATATTGGCTGAAGTTCCGGGCCCGCGGCGAGGCCGCCTGGCTCGAGGATTATAATCTCTGCGCGGTCGCGGCGAAGCTCGGCCGGTTCCAGCGGCCGGTCCGGGACCCGCGCTCGATCCTCTCCACTCTGAACTACGCCTTCCATTTCGACGCGAGCCTCTACGCCGCCTATCTGCGCGCCTACGCAGAGGCGCGCGGAGTCACACGGCGCGAGGGCAAGGTCGTGGACGTCGAGCTGCGCGGCGAGGACGGCTTCGTCGCGGCAGCCAGGCTCGAGGGCGGCGTTCGTATCGAAGGCGATCTCTTCATCGACTGCTCAGGCTTCCGGGGCATCCTCATCGAGCAGGCGCTGAAAACCGGTTACGACGAATGGACTCGCTGGCTCCCTTGCGACCGCGCTGTCGCCGTTCCGTCCGCTTCAGCCGGAGAGCCCCCGCCCTGTACCCGCTCGACCGCGCTTTCCGCGGGCTGGCAGTGGCGCATCCCGCTCCAGCACCGAACCGGCAACGGCTATGTCTATTCCAGCGCCCACCTGTCGGACGACAAGGCGACCGCGGCGGCGGTCGCCAATGCGGCCGGGGCCCCGCTCGCCGAGCCGCGGGTCATTCGATTCGCGGCGGGACGCCGGCGCAAGCTGTGGGTCAGGAACGTGGTTGCGCTCGGCCTCGCCGGCGGCTTCCTCGAGCCGCTCGAATCGACCAGCATCCACTTGGTCCAGACGGGCATCTCCAAGCTTCTCGCCCTCTTCCCGAACCGGGATTTCGACCCGGTCCTCGCGGCCGAATATAACCGCCTCGGCGATTTGCAGATCGAGCAGATCCGCGACTTCATCATCCTCCACTACAAGGCGACCGAGCGCGACGATTCCGACTTCTGGCGCAGCTGCCGCGCCATGGAGGTGCCCGACAGCCTCCGCCGCAAGATCGAGCTGTTCCGCGAGAACGGGCGCATCTTCCGGCACGAGGATGAGCTCTTTTCGGAGGCGAGCTGGCTGGCGGTGCTGCTCGGTCAGGGCATCGTTCCCCGGCGCTACGATCCGCTGGCGGACACCGTCGACGAGCGCGAGGTTCGCGGTACGTTGGCGAGAATGGCACAATTCATCCGCCAGGCCGCCGAAAAGATGCCGAGCCACTCAGACTATCTGGCCCGGCACGGCCGTGCGCCCAACACCGGCACCGTAACACCCCAAGGAGCTTTTGCGTGACCGACCAGCGAATCCGCAGCATCGTCATCGTCGGCGGAGGCACCGCGGGCTGGATGGCCGCGGCCACCCTCGCGAAGATCCTGACCACCCGATATTGCCAGGTCACGCTGATCGAATCCGACGAGATCGGAATCATCGGTGTCGGCGAGGCCACCATCCCGCAGATGGCGACCTTCAACCGGATGCTCGAGCTCGACGAGGACGAATTCGTCCGCGAGACCAAGGGCACCTTCAAGCTCGGAATCGAATTCCACAATTGGGGCCGACAGGGCCACCGCTATTTCCACCCCTTCGGCTCCTACGGGCTCAACATGGAGGGCGTCTCCTTCCACGCCCACTGGCTCCGGCTCCACCAGCTCGGCGAGGCGCCGCGGCTCGACGAATGGTCGCTTCCCGCCCTGGCCGGCGAGCGCGGCAAGTTCATGCGTCCTTTCGACGCCGGCAACTCGCCGCTCTCGCAGATCGCCTACGCCTATCATTTCGACGCCGGACTCTACGCCCGCTACCTTCGCCGCTACGCGGAGGGGCGAGGGATCGTTCGCCACGAGGGCAAGATCGTCGACGTCAACCTGCGCAGCGAGGACGGCTTCGTCGAATCGGTCACTCTGGAGAGCGGCGAAAAAATCGAGGCGGATTTCTTCATCGACTGCTCGGGCTTCCGCGGCCTGATCATCGAGCAGGCGCTGAAGGCGGGCTACGAGGACTGGTCGCACTACCTCCCCTGCAACCGCGCCATCGCCGTGCCCTGCGAAAGCGTGCCCGAGATCACGCCCTACACGCGGTCGACCGCCCGCGCCGCCGGCTGGCAGTGGCGGATCCCGCTCCAGCACCGCATCGGCAACGGCCACGTCTTCTCGAGCGACTTCATGTCGGACGATGAGGCAATCGACGTCCTCATGAACAACCTGGACGGAAAACCGCTCGCGGATCCGAGGGTCGTTCCCTTCAAAACGGGGCGGCGCAAGCAATTCTGGATCAAGAATTGCGTCGCCCTGGGCCTCGCTGCCGGGTTCATGGAGCCGCTCGAGTCGACCAGCATCTGGCTAGTCCAGAGCGGCCTGTCGCGGCTGATGACGATGTTTCCCGACCGCAGCTTCCAGCAGGCCGACATCGACCGCTTCAACCGGATCGTCCTCAACGAATATGAGATCGTGCGGGAGTTCCTGGTCCTTCATTACAAGGCGACCGAGCGGGAGGATTCCGAATTCTGGAACTATTGCCGGACGATGCCGATCCCCGACCGGCTGGAAGAGAAGATAAGGGTGTTCGAGGCCTATGGCCGCACCTTCCGCGAGAATGACGAGCTGTTCAACGACACCAGCTGGTTCGCGGTGATGATCGGCCAGCTGATGAAGGCCCGGACCTACGACCCGGTCGCCGACATCATGCCGCTCGAGGAGACGAGGCGGCGGCTCAGGCACATCGCCGAGGCGACTCACAATTCGGCCGAGTACATGCCGACGCATAAGCAATTCATCCTCGAGAATTGCGCCGCACCCGAACTGGCGGCGGCGGCGTGAGAGTGTCTTTCGCAGCCGTCGCAGCGCTGATCGTCGCGGGTTGCGCGAGCCTGGAGGGCGCGCCGGCCGGAGCGCCGACCGCTCGGTTCGAGCGGTTCGAGTATCGCGGCGCCGATCCCGTCGACGCCCTCCCGGCCGGTGCCGGCGAATATCGCAATCCGATCCTCAAGGGCTTCTACCCGGATCCGAGCCTCACCCGCGTCGGCGACGATTTCTATCTGGTCACATCCACCTTCGCCTATTTCCCCGGAATCCCGGTCTTCCGCAGCCGGGACCTCGTCAGCTGGACCCAGATCGGAAACGCGATCGACCGGCCCGACCAGCTCGATTTCGGCCGGCTGGGCCTCTCCCGCGGAGTCTTCGCCCCGACCATCGAGCATCGGGGCGGCACCTTCTACATCCTCAACACATGCGTCGATTGCGGCGGCAATTTCGTCATCACCGCCAAGGACCCGGCGGGTCCCTGGTCGAACCCGGTCTGGCTGCCCGAGCTCGAAGGCGGGATCGACCCGTCGCTGTTCTTCGACGAGGACGGTTCCGTCTGGATCCTGAACAATGGCCCGCCGGAAGGCCGGCCGCTCTACGAGGGGCACCGGGCGATCTGGATCCAGCGCTTCGATCCGGCCTCCAAGAAGACGTTGGGACCGCGCAAGGTCCTCGTCAACGGCGGCGTCGACATCTCAAAAAAACCGATCTGGATCGAGGGCCCGCACATCCTTCGCAAGGACGGATTCTACTATCTCCTCGCCGCCGAGGGCGGAACGGCGGAAGGCCATTCGCAGGTCGTGCTTCGCAGCCGCCGGCCGGACGGGCCCTACGAAGCCTATCCGGGAAATCCGATCCTGACCCAGCGCGATCTGCCGCGCGACCGCGGCGATCCGATCACGTCGGCCGGCCACGCCGACCTCGTCGAAACCGCGCCGGGCGAATGGTGGGCAACCTTCCTCGCCGTCCGCCCCTATGAGGGCGATTTCTACAATACCGGCCGCGAGGTCTTCCTTCTGCCGGTGACCTGGGAAGGAGGCTGGCCGCGCATCACCCGGCCTGGGGAGCCGATCCCCTACCTCCACCGCCGTCCGAATCTTCCCCGGCAACCCACTCCGGCGACGCCTACCAGTGGCGCGTTCGCGGTCACGGACGAGTTCGACGGGCCCGTGCTTCCGCACCGCTGGATGATGATGCGCAATCCCCGGGAGCGCTGGTACGCCCTTTCCGGCAGAGAGCTTCGCATCGAGGCCCGCGGCGTGCCGCTCGGCGGCTTCGGCAATCCATCCTTCCTCGCCCGGCGCCAGCAGCATCTCGATGCCTCGGCCTCGACGGTCGTCCGTTTCACACCCGGCGAGGACGGCGATTCGGCAGGTCTGGCGGCGCTTCAGAACGACGAATATTTCTTCTATCTCGCCGTCGCCCGTCGCGGCGGGCGTCCCTTTGTCGAGCTTCGCCGCCGCGCCGGGCCGAAGGACCCCGCCGAAGGGGCCCTGATCGCCTCGGCACCGCTGAGTGCCGCTTTCGGAGCGCCCGTCCGTCTTCGCATCGACGCTCGGAAGGCGGAATATAGCTTTTCCTACGCGACCGGCGCCGGCGGATGGCGGACGCTGGGCGGGCGCGAGGACGGCCATATCCTCAGCACGAAGACTGCCGGCGGCTTCGTCGGCGCCGTCTTCGGACTGCACGCATACTCGCCCGCATTGGCGGAACCCGCGCAGCGATGAGGCTGCTCCTCCTCGCCGCCGCCCTTCCCTTGCTCGCCGCGGCGGGGGAGCCCGCACCGATGCGGCTTAACCAGCTGGGCGTGCTTCCCGACGGGCCGAAAAGGGCGATGCTCGCGCATCCGTCGGAGGCGCCGCTCGACTGGCGGCTCGTCGACTCCGCGGGGCGCAGCCGGGCGACTGGACGGACGACCGTCTTCGGCGACGATCGCTGGTCGGGCGAACATGTCCACCGGGTGGATTTCAGCGGATACCGAAAGGTGGGATCGGGCTACAGACTTGTCGTCGGACAGGCGGCGAGCCGCGCTTTCTCGATTTCGCCGCGCCTTTACGACAGGCTGCCTTCCGACGCGCTCGCTTATTTCTACCACAATCGCGCCGGCACCCCGATCGAGGCGCGGTACGTGGGCGGCGAGCGGGCGCGGCCCGCGGGCCATGTCGGCGAGCGCGCGACCTGCGTCGCCGGGGCCGATTCGAAGGGCAATCGCTGGCCGGGCTGCTCCTACACACTCGACGTCACCGGCGGCTGGTACGATGCCGGCGACCACGGCAAATATGTCGTCAACGGCGGAATCGCCGTCTGGACCCTGCTAAACGCTTACGAGCGCCACGCCCGCGCCCGCTTCGCCGACGGCGGAGCCGCCATTCCCGAAGCTGGAAACGGAGTCCCCGACCTGCTCGACGAAGCGCGCTGGGAGCTGGAATTCCTCCTCAAGATGCAGGTGCCCGACGGGACCCGCCTTTCGGTGCCGGTGGGACAGAAGAGGAGCGTTTCCGGCCTCGTATTCAGCGGGATCGACGCCTCGGGCATGGCCCATCACAAGGTCGCCGACGTCCGCTGGACGGCGCTGCCGACCGCTCCGCACGAGGACAGGGAGAAGCGCCAGCTCTTTCCGCCGAGCACCGGCGCTACCCTGAACCTCGCCGCAACCGCCGCGCAGTGCGCACGCATCTGGCGGACCATCGACTCCGCCTTCGCCGAGCGCTGCCTCGAGGCCGCCGAGAAGGCCTGGGCCGCGGCGCGCCGCAACCCGGAGGTCTGGGCGATCGCCGACTTCACCGGCAGCGGCGCCTACGGCGACATGGACCTTGCCGACGAATTCTACTGGGCGGCGGCCGAGCTTCTCGCCACCACCGGCAAGCCCGAATATGCCGCCGCCGTCCGCGCCTCACCGCACTTCCGGACTCGAGCGGCGACGGCGCCGGGGTGGAACAGCGTGGCGACGCTCGGGACGATCACGCTCGCCACGGTTCGCCCGCGGCTGGCGCGGGCGGAGACGGCCGCGCTCCGGGCCTCGATCCGCGCCGCCGCCGACACTTTCCTCGCCGATACGGACAAGGTCGGCTACGCTTTGCCTTACGCTCCGCAGGGCGGCTGGCCCTGGGGCTCGACCTCCTCGATCCTCAACCGCGCCATGCTGCTTGCGATCGCTCACGACCTCACCGGCAAGCGGCGCTACCGGGACGGAGTCGTCGACTCGATGGACTTCCTCCTCGGCCGAAACCCGCTCGATCGCTCCTTCGTCACTGGATACGGCGCCCGGCCGATGCTCAACCCGCACCACCGCTTCTGGGCGCGGCAGGCCGATCCGCGCTACCCCCCACCCCCGCCGGGCGCGCTTTCCGGGGGCCCCAACAACAGCATGATGACCGACGAGGTCGCGCCCTCGATCAAGGGCAAATGCGCGCCTCAGACCTGCTGGCTCGACGATTACCGCGCCTTCAGCCTCAACGAGGTCGCGATCAACTGGAACGCGCCGCTGGTGTGGGTTTCTGCCTGGCTCGCCGGCAAATCCGGGCCCGCGCCAAAGCGCGCGCCGGCACCTCTGCTCGCCGTCACCGTCGACGATCTGCCGGTCCACGGCGAATTGCCCCCGGGCGAGACCCCGATCGAGGTCACCCAGCGATTCATGGCCGCCTTCAAGGCCGCCAACGTCCCGGAGGCCTACGGCTTCGTCAACGGCCGCTGGACGGAGCGCCAGCCCGAAACGGAAGAGGTGCTTCGCGCCTGGCGCAAGGCGGGCTTGCCGCTCGGCAACCACACATGGACGCACCGGAACGCCAATTCCGCCACGCCAGCCGAATATGAGGAGGAGATCGCCCGCAACGAGCCGCTGCTCCGGCGTTTCAGCAGGGGCCGCGACTGGCGGTGGTTCCGATATCCTTTCCTCGCCGAGGGCGAAGCCCCGGAAAAACGCGCTGCCGTCCGCGCCATTCTCGCCCTGCGCGGGTATCGCGTGGCCGAGGTTACGATGGACTTCTCGGACTGGCAGTGGACCGCCCCCTACGCCCGCTGCAGGGCGGCCGGGGACGAGGCGGCAATCGCGAAGATGGAAAGCGCGTATCTGGAGTCGGCGCGGGCGAATATCGACTTCTACCGCGGCCTCTCACGCAGTCTCTACGGGCGCGACATTCCCTATGTGCTGCTCCTGCATATCGGCGCGTTCGACGCGCGCATGCTTCCGAGGCTGCTCGACCTGTACCGGCGCGAGGGATTCCGCTTCGTGACCCTGGCGGAGGCCCAGCGCGACCAGTTCTACCGCGAAGCAATGAATCCGGCACTGCCGGCGCCGCCGCAAGGGCTTGAGGGCCGGGCCGCTGCGCGCGGCCTCAAGTTGCCGCCGCGGACCAGCCATGCGGCGATGCTCGATTCGCTTTGCCGAAAATAAGCCTCAGCGCGCCTCCACCGTCAGCTTGATACTCTTCAAATCGACCGAGTTCGGTCCGGCCGAGACGGTGAAGGTGCCCGGCTCCACCACCTTCCTCATCTCCATGTTCCACAAGGCGAGATCGTCGGGCCGGAGCTCGAATGTGACGGTCCGGCGCTCTCCGGGCTTCAGGGTGACTCGCTGGAAGCGTTTCAGCTCGAGCACAGGCCGGGTCACCGAGGCCTCCTCGTCGCGGAGGTAGAGCTGGACCACTTCGTCGCCCGTGCGGCGGCCGGAGTTGACCACGTCCACGCTCACCCGCGCGGTGTCCTTCACCCCGATCGAGGAATCGGCGAGCCTCGGCGCGGAGATGTCGAAGCTGGTGTAGCTGAGGCCGAAGCCGAACGGGTAGAGCGCCGCCGCCGAATCGAACAGGTAACCGCGGCGCGCGGTCGGCTTGCGGTTGTAGAAGATGGGCAGCTGGCCGACCGAACGGGCGATCGTCACCGGCAGCTTCCCGCCGGGATTCGCCTTTCCGAACAGGACGTCGGCGACGGCATTCCCCGTCTCCTGGCCGAGATACCAGCCTTCGATCAAGGCGGGCGCGTTCTCGGCGAGATAATTTACCGACAAGGGCCGCCCGTTGAGCAGCACAACCACAGTCGGCTTACCGAGCGCCAGGACGGCGCGGGCGAGTTCCTCCTGCTGGCCGACCAGATCGAGCGAGGCGCGGTCGCCGAGATGCTGGTCGGCCCAGGCTTCGCGACTGAGCTGCTCGTTGTCGCCCAGCACCATCACCACGACGTCGGCCTTGCGGGCCGTCTCGACCGCTTCCGCGATCAGCGGGCGATTCTCGCCGGCCGGCACGAGGTCGACCGGATCGGCGGACCAGGAGCGGCTTCGGGTCAGCCGGACGCCTTCCGCATAATCGACCTCGAACCTGCCGTTGGAGGCGCTTCTAATCCCGTCGAGCACGCTCACGACATGGCGCGGCTCGTCGCTGTAGCCGCCGATCGGCGTGTCGCGGGCATGGGTGCCGAGTACGGCGACCCGCTTGATTCGGCCTTCGTCGAGGGGAAGCAGATTGCCTTCGTTCCTCAGGAGGACGATCGATCGGCGCGCCGCTTCGCGGGCGAGTGCGACGGCGTCGGGAGTCGCCGTCTTGCGCTCGGCGCGGCGAGCATCGGCATAGGGATTCTCGAACAGCCCCGCCTCGAACTTGAGGCGAAGCACCCGGCGGACGGCCTGGTCGACCAGCGCCTGCGGGACTCGGCCGGCGCGGACCAGCTCGGGAAGGTAGACATAGGCCTCGCCGTCCGGAGTCTCGGCGTCCACTCCGGAGTGGATGGCGCGGACCGCGGCGTCCTTGACGTCGCGGAACATGCGGTGGCGAGTCACCATTTCGCGGATCGCGAAATAATCGCTGACCACGGCGCCTTTGAAGCCCCACTCGCCGCGAAGCACATCGTTGAGCAGCCAGGGGTTGCCGTGGGACGGAATTCCGTCGATCTCGTTGTAGGACGCCATTACCGACCGGATCGGAAGCTCCTTCACGGCGCGCTCGAAAGGCGGGAAGAAATTCTCGCGGAGGGTTCGTTCGGAAATCTGGGCGGGGCCGACATTGGTGCCGTTCTCGGGCTGTCCGTGGCCGGTCATGTGCTTCAGCGTCACCATCACCTTGTCCGGCTTGAGCGGCAGCGTTCGTCCCTGGAAACCGCGGATCGCAGCGAGGCCCATCTCGCTGACCAGATAGGGATCCTCGCCATAGGTCTCCTCGATACGGCCCCAGCGGGGATCGCGGGCGACATCGACGACCGGGGCGAGCGCGAGATTAGTCCCCCGCGCCCGCATCTCGCGAGCGGCGACCGCGAAGACCCGCTCGACCAGCTCGGGGTCCCAGGAGCTGGCGAGGCCGATGGCTTGCGGGAAGCTGGTCGCGCCTCGGGCGACATAGCCGTGGAGCGCCTCCTCGTGCATGAGGATCGGGATTCCGAGGCGGGTCCGCTCCATCGCCCAGCGCTGGGCGGCGTTGACATATTCCGCAGTATCACGAGCGTCGCGATTGGCGCCGGCGGTCGCGCCCGCGGCGGCATTGGAGACGGCGACCCCGCGCTTGTCGGACGGCCGCGCGATCTGGCCCAGGCCGTTCGGAAAGGCCTTCGACGCCTTTTCCGGCGAGAAGGCGCCTTCGGGCGTCTGGATATCGCCCTTATGCTCCCAGGCGGTGACGAGCTGCGCCGCTTTCTCCTCGAGCGTCATCCGGGCGAGCAGGTCCTCGACCCGCCGCTCCACCGGCTGCGAGGCGTCCTTGTAGAGCGGCCGGCGGGCGAGAGGCTGAGCGATGGCCGGCACCGCTCCCGGGATCGTGGCGAACGTCGCCCAAAGGGAAAGGGCGGCGGCGGCCATCGCGCCGCGGGAGGCGGAGCGCCCGTGATGAGGGATCATATTCTTCTCCCGATCGCCCTTGGCGGGTCTTTGTGATAGCGCTACCATAAGGCCGCGCATCTGCGCATTGCAATGGGGTAGCGGCCCTCCTAGGCTGGCCTCGGAGGGCAATAATGGCGAGGCCGAGCCGCCGCAGCCGCGGCAGTGTTACAATCGAGGACGTCGCTCGCGCCGCCGGTGTTTCGGCGATGACCGTGTCGCGAGTCATGAACGGCGAGAAGAACGTCCGCGACAGCACCCGCGAGGCCGTGCGCGAAGCGATCGAGCGGCTCAAATATACTCCCAACACGGCGGCGCGCAGCCTCGCCGCCGGCCAGGCGACCCATATCGGCCTGCTCTACGCCAATCCCAGCGACGCCTATCTCAGCCAGTTCCTGGTCGGGGCCCTGGAGGGCGCCCGGCGCGCCGGCTGCCACCTCGTCATCGAGGCCTGCGAATATGAGGATGAAGCCGAGCAGGCCGAAGCGGCGCGGCGCTTCGCGACGACCCAGGTCGAGGGCGTGATCCTGCCTCCGCCGCTGTCGGAATCGGTCCCGATCCTGACCGAGCTCGCCGCGGCCGAGATGCCGGTGGTGACGGTCGCCATGGGCCATCTCTACGAGAACGCGCTCAACATCCGCATCGACGACTTCGCCGCCGCCGCCGAGATGACCCATTATCTGCTCGGCCTCGGGCATCGGCGGATCGGCCTGATCAAGGGCTTCCCTACCCATATCGCGTCCATCGAGCGCGAGCGCGGCTTCAAGGCGGCGCTCGAGGCCGGAGGGGTCGACCCGTCCGAGGCCCCGATCGAACAGGGCTATTTCACCTTCAGGTCGGGCCTGACCGCCGCCGAACGGCTGCTCGACCTGCCCGATCCGCCGACGGCGATCTTCGCCAGCAACGACGACATGGCGGCGGCGGCGGTGAGCGTCGCCCATCGCCGCGGGCTCGGCGTCCCGGACGATATCAGCATCGTCGGCTTCGACGACACCGCGCCGGCGACGACGGTCTGGCCCGAGCTTACCACGGTCCGTCAGCCGGTGTCGGCGATGGCCGAGGCGGCGCTGGATCTGCTGCTCGCCGATCTGCGCGGGCGCCGCTCGGGCGTCGCCGCAGGCCCGGCCGAACGCGTGCTCGAGCACGAGCTCGTCATCCGCGAGTCCTCGGGGCCGGCGGCGCGCCTGCCGAAGGCTCGGAGAAGCGCGTGAGCGGCGGCGAGCGAGCTTCCAAATCAAGGCGTGATAATCCGCGAAGTTAACGCTAACATCGATCGGGAGAGCCGCCGGACGAGTCGGCCCGCATCTTGGGAGGAGGATCGCAAATGACCGAGGCAAGCCCGCAACGGGCCAATATGGGCTTTATCGGCGCGATCGTCGCCGTGGCGACGATCGGCGGTTTCCTGTTCGGCTACGACAGCGGCGCGGTCAACGGCACCCAGGACGGGCTCGCCCGGGCCTTCGATCTCGTTCCCGGCAGCTTCTCGCCCGGCAACGGATTAGGCTTCACCGTCGCGTCCCTGCTGATCGGCTGCTTCATCGGCGCCTTCTTCGCCGGCCGGCTGGCCGATCTCATGGGGCGGCGCAACACGATGATGCTCGCGGCCCTGCTGTTCCTTGCCGGCGCGATCCTTCAGGGCGTCGCGGAAAGCCACCTGCTGTTCGTGGCGGCCCGGATCATGGGCGGAATGGCCGTCGGCGCCGCCAGCGTGCTTTCTCCGGCTTACATCTCCGAGGTCGCGCCGGCCGGCATCCGGGGCAGGATGACGACGGTCCAGCAGATCATGATCATCACCGGCCTGACGGCCGCGTTCCTGGTCAATTATTTCCTTGCGGCTTCAGCGGGCCAGTCGACGGCGCCGTTCTGGGCCGGAATCGAGGCCTGGCGCTGGATGTACCTGATGCAGGCGATTCCGGCCGCCGTGTTCCTGATCGCCCTGCTGTTTATCCCGGAGAGCCCGCGCTACCTGGTCTCGAAGGGCCGCGACGAGACCGCCCTCTCGGTCCTGACCCGGCTGTTCGGCGCCGACGTCGCCCGGGCCAAGCTCGAAGAGATCCGCGCCACCTTCAGCGCCGACCACCGGCCCCGGCTCGGCGACGTGCTCG
The DNA here is from genome assembly GCA_036389015.1 of Allosphingosinicella sp. Taxonomy (GTDB): domain Bacteria; phylum Pseudomonadota; class Alphaproteobacteria; order Sphingomonadales; family Sphingomonadaceae; genus Allosphingosinicella. The sequence continues at coordinate 58,413 of DASVQS010000038.1, forward strand.
CCCCGGCGGGGGCCCGGAGCCTGCTCGGCATGCGCCCGATCGTCTGGGTCGGGATCATGCTGGCGGTGTTCCAGCAGCTCGTCGGCATCAACGTCATCTTCTATTACGGCGCGACTCTCTGGCAGCTCGCCGGCTTCAGCGAGAGCGACTCGCTGCTGATCAACATCGTCTCGGGCGCGGTCTCGATCGCCGCCTGCTTCATCACCATCGCGGTCATCGACAGGATCGGCCGCAAGCCTCTGCTCCTGATCGGGTCGGCGGGGATGGCGGCGACCCTGTTCGTGATGGTCTACGCCTTCAGTCACGGGTCGCTCGATCCCGAGGGCAACCTCGTCCTGTCGCGCGACCTCGGCCTCATCGCCGTCGTCGCCGCCAACCTCTACGTGATCTTCTTCAACGTCTCCTGGGGGCCGGTGATGTGGGTGATGCTGGGCGAGATGTTCCCCAACCAGATCCGGGGCTCGGCGCTCGCCGTCGCCGGCTTCTTCCAGTGGTTCGCCAACTTCCTCGTCTCCTTCACCTTTCCGGGAATGGCCAAGAATCTCGGCCTCGCCGCCAGCTACACCTTCTACGGCGTCTGCGCGGTGATCAGCTTCTTCCTTGTCCAGAAGTTCATCCGGGAGACGAAGGGCAAGGAGCTGGAGGAGATGGTGGGATGATCCTGCCTCCCCATCCAAGATGGGGAGGGGGACCCCGTGAAGCTGGGTGGAGGGGTAAATGGCGAGGCCTCGCCAATACCCCTCCACCAGGCTTCGCCCGGTCCCCCTCCCCATGGCAAAGCCATGGGGAGGCAGGGTGAGGACCCCCGCCCGACCCTTCCGCTCGCGCGACTGGTTCGCCGCCCCGGGGCGGAGCGACATGGCGGCGCTCTATCTCGAGCGGTTCATGAACTACGGCATCACGCCCGACGAGCTGCGCTGCGGCAAGCCGATCATCGGCATCGCCCAGTCCGGCTCCGACCTGACGCCCTGCAACCGGATCCACGTCGAGCTCGCCCACCGGGTCCGCGCCGGAATCCGCGACGCCGGTGGAATCCCGATGGAGTTCCCGACCCATCCGATCTTCGAGAATTGCCGGCGGCCGACCGCGGCTCTCGACCGCAACCTCTCCTATCTCGGCCTCGTCGAAATATTGAACGGCTATCCGATCGACGCCGTCGTCATCACCACCGGCTGCGACAAGACGACTCCGGCCGGGATCATGGCCGCGTCCACGGTCGACATACCCGCCATCACCCTCTCCGGCGGACCGATGCTGGACGGCTGGCATGAGGGCGAGCTGGTCGGCTCCGGCACGGTGATCTGGCGCTCGCGCCGGCTGCTCGGCGCCGGCGAGATCGACGAAGAGGAGTTCCTCCGGCGCGCCACCGATTCGGCGCCCTCGGCCGGCCATTGCAACACGATGGGCACCGCCTCGACGATGAACGCGATCTCCGAGGCGCTTGGTATGTCGCTGCCCGGCAATGCCGCGATACCCGCGCCTTATCGGGAGCGTGGTCAGATGGCCTATGAGACCGGCCGCCGAGCCGTCGAGCTGGCCTACCAGGATTTGAGGCCTTCCCGGATCCTCACCCGCGACTCCTTCCTCAATGCGATCCGGGTCAATGCCGCGATCGGCGGGTCGAGCAACGCTCAGCCGCACATCGTCGCCATGGCGCGCCACGCCGGGGTCGAGATCGGCCCGGAGGACTGGATGGCGCACGGCTACGACGTGCCCTTGCTCGTCAACATGCAGCCGGCGGGGAAATATCTCAGCGAGCGCTTCCACCGCGCCGGCGGCGTGCCCGCGGTCATGTGGGAATTGCTCCAGGCGGGGCGGCTCGCCGGCGACTCCGTCACGGTGACCGGACGGACCCTGGCGGAGACTCTCGAAGGCCGGCAGACGACCGACCGCGAGGTGATCTACCCCTACGACCGGCCCCTCAAGGAACGTGCCGGATTCCTGGTCCTCCGGGGCAATCTGTTCGACTTCGCGATCATGAAGACGAGCGTGATCTCGGAGGAGTTCCGGCGGCGCTACCTGGCGCGTTCCGGAAGCGAGGGGGTGTTCGAGGCGCGGGCGGTGGTCTTCGACGGATCCGACGACTACCACCACCGGATCAACGACCCCGATCTAGACGTCGACGAGAATTCGATCCTCGTCATCCGCGGCGCCGGCCCGCTTGGCTGGCCGGGCTCGGCCGAGGTGGTCAACATGCAGCCGCCCGACCGGCTCCTGCAGCGGGGGATATCGAGCCTTCCGACGCTCGGCGACGGTCGGCAATCGGGCACGTCCGACAGCCCCTCGATCCTCAACGCCTCGCCGGAAAGCGCGGCCGGCGGCGGGCTTTCATGGCTTCGCAGCGGCGACCTCATCCGGATCGACCTCAACGCCGGCACCTGCGACGCCTTGGTGGACGAGGCGGAGATCGCGAGGCGGAGGGCAGAGGCGCCTCCTGAAATTCCCGCGAGCCAGACGCCCTGGGAGGAGCTCTATCGCGAGAAGACGGGGCAGCTGTCGGAGGGCGGAGTCCTGGAAATGGCCGTGAAGTATCGCGGAACGTCCGCGAAGACGCCGAGGCACAACCATTAAGCGACTGATTGCCTCCCCATGCGCAGCATGGGGGGGACCAGCGAAGCTGGTGGAGGGGTAACCTTATTTGGATCCAAGAGGTTCGCGCGGGACGCTTCCTGCCCGAGCCCGGTCACCCCTCCACCGCCTTCGACGGTCACCCTCCCCGTCTTCGACGGGAAGGCAATCACTCGATCGGCAGCTCGAACGGCCCCGGCGGCAGCGGCACTTCGTCGTAGAGGTTGACGACGGGGCTGTCGGCCCAGGCATAGCGGACCCGGGTCGCCGGCCTGCCGTCGTCGGCAATTCGGAGCTCGCGCCCTTTCGCGACGGCGGCCGCGTAGCGGCAGCTTTCCTGAGTCGCCCCGCACAGCTCCAGGCCGAGAACGCTCGATCCGCTCCAGCTGCGCAGCGCGCCGGTGACTCCCGCGAATTCGACGGCGATGTCCCCGCCGCTGCGGCGCGCCCGCACCGCCTCGGGCCCAGCCGGTTCCTTCGCGCCATAGGCCGCCGCACGCGCGGCCCGAGCCAGGCGGCGCCCGACCTCCTGCTTGTTCGCGGGGTGGATGTCGAGGCGGTCGCCGAGATCCATCGCAACGACCAGCGCCGAATGCCGGTCGCCGGCCGCAACCCGCCGCTGCGCGTCTCGGACTTCCGCCCAGCCGCTGGCGCCCGGGCTCACGGCCGGCGCTCCGAAATTGGCCAGGCTGACGATGAGGAAGGGTAGATCCCGGGCCTCGAGCTGGCGCCTCCAGCCCGCCATCATCGTCCGAAGCTTCTCGGCATAGTCCGCCGGAATGCCGCCGTCCGTCTCGCCCTGGTACCAGGCGGCCCCCCTGAAGCCGAACGGCCCGAGCGGTGCGATCATGCCGTTGTGGATAAGGGAAAGGCCGGCCGCGACGTCCCAGGGCGGCCGGGGCGGCTCGCCCAGCCCGGCCGGTGCGACGGCAAATTGCCAGCCCTCCCCGAGCGCCCTGGAGCCGCCGCCGGCGAAGCCGAGCCTGAGCGCCTCCGCTGGTCCCTGGAACCCGCCCGCGCCATAGCCGTCGTACATGTTGACGAGGACGACGTTCTCGCCCTCCCGCAGCAACCCCTCCGGCAGCCGATAATCCCGGGCCACGTCCCAGCCGAACGTGTTGCCCACCGGCACGCCGTTCACCCAGGTCTCCTCGATCTCGTCGACCACTCCCAGCGAGAGCGTTGCCGCCCGGGCCGCCTCCTCGCGGGTCAGAGTGAAGGTCTTGCGCGCCCACATCATGCCGTCGAAGGCGGCGAAGGCGGGATCCCCCCACCCCTCCCAATAGCCGATCCTGGGCATCGGCTTCCAGGCGAGCCCGGAAGGGTCGCGCCACGGCTCGAGCGGCGAGCGCGCGCGCCACCAGGATTGCCAGCGCTCGCCGAACCGCCGGTTGGCCGCGGCGGGATCGCGGCGATAGAGTTCGAGCAGGGCGAAGTCCTCCCCGCCGGCGGCGCGGCTGGACGCGTCGTCCATCCACGAGCGGATGGCGGTGCCGCCCCAACTCGCCGCGATCGCGCCGACCGGTACCTTTTCCGAACCCCTGAGGTCGCGGACCATGAAGTTGCAGACGGCCGAGAAGTCCCTGACCGACTGGGGCGATGCCTCCGCCCAGGCGACGGGCCCGCCGAAGCCGGCGGCGGGGGCCGTTTCCGTTTTTTTCGGGACGGTGAGGAGTCGCAGCCGCGGATCGGCGGCGGCCGCCGCCTCCGCATCGCCGTTGAGGGCGCGCGCCAGCGGGAACTCCATGTTGGACTGGCCGGAGCAGAGCCAGACGTCGCCGATCAGGACGTCGTCGGCGCTCGCCCGGGCACCCCCCTGCCCCGCCGCCTCGAGCCGGTATGGCCCGCCCGCCTCCATCGCCGGCAGGTCGGCGCGCCAGCGACCGTCGCGGCCGGCGGTCGCGTCGCGCGACACCGCACCGAGGCTGACTTTGACGCGTTCGCCGGGCTTGGCGGTGCCCCAGACCGCGATCGGACGGCCGCGCTGCAGGACGGCGTGGTCGGAGAAGAGCGGGTGGAGGACGGGAGCGGCCTGTGCGGCCGTCCCGGCCAGCGCGGCCGTGAAGGCGAGGGCGCATCGTGCCCTAAATCCTCCCCTGCTTTTGCAGGGGAGGGGGACCATGCGAAATGAGCAGGTCGCCCTGTCCCCCGGACAGGGCTGGACAGTGCGGGGCACTGTCCACCTGCTCATGGTGGAGGGGCCTTTCCGAACCCGAAGAGCCCCTCCACCGCGCTTCGCGCGGTCCCCCTCCCCTGCAAATGCAGGGGAGGAATTGAGAGCTCCCAGCCCCCGCATGTCACCGCCAGCCGGCGTCGACGAAATATTCGTGCCCGGTGATCAGCCGAGCGTCGTCGGACGCGAGGAAGAGGACCATCGCGGCGACGTCCTCGGGCGCAAGCCGGCCCTTCAGGCACTGGGCGTCGACGATCTCCCGCTCGCCCTCGGGCGTGTACCATTTGAGCTGGCGGGGCGTGCGCACGTTGCCGGGCACCACGCAGGTGACCCGGATTCCGTCCGGCCCCAGCTCCCGTGCAAGCGAGCGGGTCAGCCCTTCGATCGCCGCCTTCGCCGTCTGGTAGACCGGAAGGTCGGTGATTCCGAGGTGCCAGGAAATCGAGCCGAGGTTGACGATCGCCCCTCCCCCCTTTTCCCGCATGCCCGGGATCACCGCCTGAGCGGCGAAGAAATGGTGCTTGAGGTTCACGTCGAGGCGATTGTCCCAATATTCCTCGGTCACCGTCTCGATCGAGTGGCGGTCGTCGTTGGCGGCATTGTTGACCAGGACGTCGAACGCGCCGTCTTCCCCGCTCAGGCGGGCGATGGCCGACTGAAGCGCCTTGACGTCGGTGAGGTCGAGCCGCTCGAACCGAGCTCCGGTACGGTCGCTCAAAGCCTGCGACTCTTCCTCGGCAAGATCGAAGAAGACGATCTTCGCGCCCTGACGCGCGAAGGCCTCGACGATCCCCGCGCCGATGCCCGAGCCGCCGCCGGTGATGAGGACGCGCTTGCCTCTGAGGCTCGGATAAACCGCGCTTTTGTCGCTTGCTTCGGTCACTTGAGAATCAGCCCCCGGTATAGACGGTCTTGGTCTGCGTGTAGAATTCGACCGCGGCGAAGCCCTGCTCGCGCGCGCCGTAGCTCGACTTGCGGGTGCCGCCGAACGGGACGTGATAGTCGACCCCCGCCGTCGGCAGGTTGACCATCACCATGCCGGCGCGGATGGCGCGGCGGAAATGGCGGGCGTGCTTGAGCGAATTAGTGACGATTCCCGCCGAAAGGCCGAACTGGCCGCGATTGGCGATCTCCAGCGCCTCCTCGTAATCGCGCACCCGGACCGTGCTGGCGACCGGGCCGAACACCTCCTCGCAGTTGATGCGCATGTCCGGATCGGTGTCGGAGATGACGGTCGGGGCCATGTAATAGCCGCGAGTCGCAAGCGTCAGAAGCTCGCCGCCGGTCAGGATTCGCCCGCCTTCGTCGCGGGCGATTCCGACATAGCGCATGTTCTGCTCGAGCTGGCTTTCGTTGACCGCGGGGCCGATCTGGCTCGAGGGATCGAGCGCGTCGCCGACCCTTAGGCCCCTCGCCCGCTCCGCCAGAGCCTCGACGAAGCGGTCGTGAATGCCCTCGGTGACGATGATCCGGGACGAGGCCGTGCAGCGCTGGCCGGTGCCGAAGAAGGCGCCGTCGATCGCGCAGGTCACCGCCCGCTCGAGATCGGCGTCGTCGAGGACGACGAGCGGGTTCTTGCCGCCCATCTCGAGCTGGATCCGCGCCTGCCGCCGGATCGCGCCCTCGGCGACCTTGCCGCCGACATATTGGGAGCCGGTGAACGAGATCCCGTCCACGCCTTCATGGTCGACCAGGGCCGAACCGGAATCGCCCTCGCCGATGATCATGTTGAACACGCCCGCGGGCGCTCCCGCTTCCTCGATGATCGAGCCCAGGGCATGGGCGATGGCGGGGGTGGGCGTGGCCGGCTTGAGCACGACCGTGTTGCCGAAGGCGAGCGCCGGCGCCGTCTTCCACGCGGGAATGGCGATCGGGAAGTTCCACGGGGTGATCAGCCCGAACACGCCGACCGCCTCGCGATGGGTCGTGACGTCGATGCCGGGCCGGGTCGAATCCAGGGCCTGTCCGTGCCGGCGAAGCGCCTCCCCGGCGAAATATTTGAAGATGCGCGCCGCCCGCATCACCTCGCCCGTTCCTTCGGGGAGAGTCTTGCCCTCCTCGCGCGAGAGGAGCTTCCCGAGCTCGGAGGCGCGGCTCATGATCAGCGACCCCGCCTTGTCGAGCACGTCCGAGCGGACTTCGGGCGAGGCTTCAGACCAGGACGGAAAGGCCTCGCGGGCCGACTTCACGGCGCGGTCGACGTCCTGCGCGGTCGCTTTGGGGTAGCGGGCGACGACGTCGTCGAGGTTCGACGGATTGAGGCTCTCGCCGGCCGCCTCTCCGGCGACTTTTTCGCCGCCGATCAGATGGGTCAGGGTGTCAGGCACCGGCCTCAGCTCCTTGCGGTTGTACGTCGGTCAACAGCCCGCGTGTCGCGAGGTTGCGCATCAGCGCCCGCACTCCGAACGACCAGGGCGGGGCGGCCCTGGACGTCGTCACTCGGTTGACCAGGGTTCCGAGGCGCGGAGTCGAGATCCGCACCACGTCCCCCTCCTTGTGGGTAAAGCCGCGGCCGGGCTCGTCGCGGTCCTGGACCGGCGCGAACAGGGTGCCCAGGAACAGGGCGAAGCCGTCGGGATAATGATGCTCGCTGAGCGCCTGGCGGACCAGCTCGTCGGGGTCGCGGCTGATCTCGGCCATCGAGCTTTCCCCTTCGAGGCGGAAGCCGTCCAGCCCCTCGACCACCAGCTCCACCCGGGCGGCGCGCACGTCGTCCATGGTGAAATCATCGTCGAACAGGCGGATGAACGGGCCGACGGCGCAGGAGGCGTTGTTGTCCTTCGCCTTGCCGAGAAGGAGCGCGCTTCGCCCCTCGAAATCGCGCAGGTTCACGTCGTTGCCGAGCATCGCTCCGGCGGGGCGGCCGCGGCTGTCGACCGCGAGCACGATTTCGGGCTCGGGATTGTTCCAGGTGGAATCCGATCGAACGCCGATGTCGGCGCCATGGCCGACCGTCGAAAGGACCGGCGCCTTGGTGAAGATCTCCGCGTCCGGACCGATCGCGACCTCGAGATATTGCGACCACAGGCCGTCGTCGATCAGCGCCTGCTTGAGGGCTGCCGCTTCCGCCGTGCCGGGCACTACCGACCGGATGGCGCCGCCGACCCGGCTTTCCAGCCGCTCGCGGATCGAAGCCGCGGCCTGGGAATCGCCACGGGCCCGCTCCTCGATCACCCGCTCGATCGCGGAGACCGCGAAAGTGACTCCGGCGGCCTTCACCACCTGCAGGTCGAGCGGCGAGAGGAGCCGGTCGGCGGGAAGCTCCTCCGCCGCGCAGATCCTGACGCCGCCTCCCGTCGCCTCCGCGCCCCGGTCGAGCAGGTCCGCCACGGTGGGCGCCCGGCTCGAGAGGTCGAACACGGCGCCGTCGCGAATCGCGACCGGGGTCGGACCCTCGTCCAGCAGAAGCCGCCCGACGAGAACGGCCCGGGCCGAGTCGGCCGGCAACTGGGCTGCCGAGAAGTTCCTGCTCACGCGCGAAGATTCCACCGACTGAATGACGCTGGTAGCGCTAACACAGAGGCATCCACTGTCAAGGTCGAGTTTCCGGCAATCGCAATCGACCTACATTCCGGTCGCCGCGAAGGTGTGACCGTCGGGATCGAGGTCCCGCAGGTCCCGGCCCAGCGTTTCCTTGCCGAACCAGGCCACCAGGCCCAACGCCGCGACCGTCGGCACGAGGATTCCGAGCGAGACGATATCGAGCGGCGGCACCAGCGCAAGGATCGCGAGGAACTGAGCGATCATCCCGCCCGCCTTGGTGCAGGCGGCCACCGTCCCCGTCGTCCGGCCCCGGATTCGAAGCGGGAAGCTCTCCGCGGCATAGGGCAGGAGCATCGCGATAAGCGCGTTCGTCCCGACGATCAGAAGAGCCACCGGAAGCAGCGGGCTCGCGATCAGCTGAAGCTCGAGCGCGAAGACCCCGAGCAGGCCGGCCAAGGTCACCGCGACCGACCCGACCACCGACCATTTGGTGCTCCAGCGGCCGTAAAGCCAAGCCGTGACGAAGACGGTGGGAAAGGCGATCAGAGCCGACTGAGCCAGCAAGGCGCTGGACAATTCCATGCTGTAGCCCTTGGCGACCATGTCGGCGGGAAGCCACAGCAGCAGGCCGAAATTGATGAGGCCGTAGCAGATCGCGGCCAGGCTCAGAGCGAACAGCTTGCCGAAAAAGGCTGCGCCGGTGAGCGCGACCGCGGGTCCCTTGGCAAGGGCCCCGACGCCTTCCGGCGGAGCTTTGTGCGCCTGCGCGCCGAAGCGATCCATCACCCGCCGAGCCTCTTCCCTCCGCCCCCTGGCGAGGAGAAACTTGGCCGATTCCGGGATGAGCGCTCCGAGCAGCACTAGCGCCAGGCCGGTCGGGAGGTTGAGCAGCCACAGGATCCGCCAGCCGAACCAGGGCTGGAGCAATGCGGACAGTGCGCTCGCCGCGAAATATCCGCCGACGGCGCCCAATCCGCCCACCAGGACCAGGGCCCGGCCGCGATGACGGCTCGGCATCATCTCGGCGAGGAGCGCATAGGTAACCGGCAGCATCCCACCCGCCGCGGCACCCATCATGAAGCACATCCCGACGTTCCAGGCGAAGCTCGGCATCGCACCGCAGATCGAGGTTCCGACGAACAGCACGGCGGACAGCAGGATGGACGCCTTGCGCCCGTAAATGTCGGCGATGATCCCCCAGACGATCGAGCCGACGACGGTCCCGACCAGAGCGGCGAAGGGGAAGAGCGAGACGGTCGCCTTGTCGACCTTATATTCCCCCATCATGCCCGGCAAAGCGAAGCCGAGGCTGGCCGGCTTCATGATGTCGATGACCAGAGCGATCACCAGCACCGCCATCAGGACCCAATGCGCCCTGGACATCGGAGCGTCCTCGGGCGGGGAGACGGCGATCTCGTCGCTCGCCGACCGCAGCCGGGACACGTTCCGGGGCAGGAGCCCGTAGGCCGCGACGGCGACTCCGCCGACGATGGCCACCATCCCGGCGATCATCTCGCCTCCCATCGGCATGCCCGACAGGACGAAATGATTGTGCCGGCCCATCCAGAACATCGGCGCGTGCATCAGCACGCCGGCGGTGACGGCGGCGACCCCGGCCACGAAAGCCCACGCGCCGCGACGATCCGAAAGTGTGCTCGCGCTGAGCATTGCCGATCACTGTCCCCGTGGCCCCGAGCGATCGCCTTGCCCCATCCGGCTTGCGAAGAAAAGTGAATCGTGAGAGCGCTAACATGACGAGCTGGAGAGACCGATGCGACTGAAACCCGCTCTTATCGCGTTCGCCCTTGCGGCCTCCATCGCGGCGGTGAAGGCGCAAGGCGCTCCCGACGACATCGCGAGCAGGATCATAAACGATCCCGGCGCTCCGCAGGTGACGGGGGCGTCGGCCAAGCTGCGCGACGACCCCGGAGTCCAGGGCGGCAGGGCGCTCCGCATCCAGGTGGCGGGCAAAGGCGCGAACGCCTGGGATGTTGCCGTCGGAAGTGCGATCCAGAAGCCGGTCAGGACCGGCGACAGGCTGGTGCTCGCCTTCTGGGCACGGCTCGCGAAGGGCGAAGGCGGCCTGGCCACCGCCACTCTGCCCTATAACGCCGTCCAGCTCGCCTCGGCGCCCTATAGCCCACTGTTCAGCGGCCCGGCGACGATCGGCCCGGAGTGGAAGCTCTACGAGGTGCGCGGCAAGTCGGACAGGGATTATGCGGCCGGCGCTCTCAACGCCACTCTGCATCTGGCGACCGGCAAGCAGACGGTCGACATCGGGCCGGTGATCGTGCTCGATCTGGGTCAGTAGAGGCCGCGAACCCGCTATTTGGCCTTGCAGGGTCTGGCCTAGGGAGCTCCGCACTTATTCTGGTCGATCACCGCGCTGGCTATGCGGACGCCGGATATCGCGAGGGTCAGGCGGCCACTGGTGGTGAGCGCGAAGGGGGTGCGGATCGCCTTCGGGTCGAGGCCGGCGCGAGCGAGGCAGCGCAGCGGCACGACGAGGGTTCGCCACTCCCCCGCCGGACCCGCGCGCAGCGGGCCCGCGACAGGCACGGTGCCGCCGCAATGGTCGCCGCACGCCATCCACAGCGACACGGCCTCGGTCGGCGGCGAGTCGACCCGATAGTCGAAGATCAGGCTGAGCTCGCCCGTGGCTTCGCGGGAGAGATCGATCGGCGCGGGGGGCACGATCGAAACCGTGCCTTCCCCGCCGCCCGGCCAGGCCAGGCGCCGGGCATCCTCCTGCGCGCCGCGATCCAAGGCCGTCATGGCGGGCGCACGGCCGCCGTCGGGCGCCGTCGCCTGCCATCGCCAGCCTTCCGGAAGCGCGCCCCGCGCGAACAGCACGCCCTCCGGAAGGCCCTCGCCCGCGGGCCGATCCTCCGACAGCTTCGGCAAGTCGCCGGACTCGCCATAGGTCAGGCCGTAGCCGTAGGCGAAGAGCGGGTCGTAATCGGCATCGCCGCGGTTTAGCGGGGTCTGGTCGGTCCGCTTCGGCCACGAATAAGAGAGCTTCCCGTGGAAGTCGTGCCGGACCTTGCCCGCCGAGTCGCGGAACAGGACGTCGGCGATCCCGCCGCCTTCGCTGCCCGGAAGCCAGGCCGCGACGAAGGCGTCGGAGGCGTTGATCTCGGGGTTCACCCAGAGGGGGCGCCCGGAAAGGAAGACCGCCACGACGGGGATGCCGGCCTGCCTGAGGCGCCGAAGCAGCTCGAGGTCCTTCTTGTCGGCCGGGCTGTATTCGACGCTCCGCCGGTCCCCGACGAACTCGGCGTAGGGCTCCTCGCCAAACACGACGATCGCGACGTCGGGCCTGGCGGTATAACGGCCGTCGATGCTGAGGGTCGCCTGCCCGCCGGCCGCGGCGACCGCTTCCCGGATGCCTGCATAGACCGATTGCGCATTGGGAAAATCGGCGTTGGCAAGGCCGCTGCCCTGCCAGGTGATCGTCCAGCCGCCGGCCTGTTTGGAAATGTTGTCGGCGCCGTCGCCGGCGACCAGGACATTGGCGCGGGGCGAGAGCGGCAGCAGCTGTCCTCGGTTCTTGAGCAGCACCAGCGATTTGCGAACCGCTTCCCGAGCAACCGCCCGGTGCGCGCTGGAGCCGAGCAGGTCGAAGCGGCCCGCGAGCGGGCGGGCGGAGGGCTTCGGCTTGTCGAACAGGCCGGCCCGAAGCTTCACTCGAAGGATGCGCCGGACGGCGTCGTCCAGCCGCCCGAGCGGGATCTCGCCGGACCGCGCCTGGGCGAGCGTGCTGTCGTAAAGCTTTTTCCAGCTGTCCGGGGCCATGAACATGTCGAGTCCGGCGTTGATCGAGGCCGGGCAGGAGGTGTTCGTGCAGCCAGGCACCTGGCCGTGCGCGTTCCAGTCGCCGACGAGGAGCCCGTCGAAGCCCATTTCGGACTTGAGCGCACCGGTGAGCAGGTCCCGATCCCCATGCACCTTCTCCCCGCGGACGGACGAGAAGCTCGCCATGACCGCCTGGACGCCCGCTTCGACGGCGGGTGGATAGCCTGCGCCGTGGATGTCGCGCAGCTCCCGGGGCGAGGAGGGATTGTCCCCCTGGTCCTTGCCGCCGGCGGTGCCGCCGTCGCCGACGAAATGCTTGGCGGTGGCGATGACCCTGCCCGCCCCCATGAACTCCTCCGTGCCCGCTCGCCCCTGAAGCCCCTCGATCATTCGTCCGGCATAGGCGCGGACGATTTCCGGATCCTCGGAAAAGCCCTCGTAGGTGCGGCCCCAGCGGTCGTCGCGGACGACGGCGAGGGTCGGCGAGAAATCCCAGTCGAGCCCGGTCACGACCATCTCCCGCGCGGTGACCTCGCCGATGCGCCGGATAAGCTCCGGGTCGCGAGTCGCCCCGAGCCCGATATTCTGCGGGAAGATGGTAGCGCCCACGATGTTGGCGTGCCCGTGGACGGCGTCGATCCCCCACATCAGCGGAATATTCGAGTCCTTCCAGTCGGCGGAACGCGAAGCTTCCCAGAAGCGGTCGGCGAGCTTCAGCCACTCGGCCGCCGGCGCCGTCTCCTTGCCGCCCGGCGAGCTGTTGCCGCCGGCGAGGATCGAGCCGAATTTGTAGCGGCGCACCTCCTCGGGCGTGATGCTCGAGATATCCGGCTGGATAATCTGGCCGACTTTCTCCTCGAGGCTCATTTGCGCGAGGATGGCGTTGATGCGCGCCTCGGCCGCGCCGTCATGGGGAACTCGGGACCGGACGGCGGGCCAGCGCTCGCCATGAACGGTTCCGCCGTTGGTCGTGCCGCAGGCCCCCAGCGCGAGCATAGCCGCGACGGATACGGACACGGCCAATTGTCTTGGTGCAAAGGCCATTGAACCACTCCCGAGGCCTCTGACCGGGCCTTGGCTGGCAGCTAGATGATAACGCTATCATGACGCAAGAATAACCGTCGAGGAAGGCGCCCCTGTCGCGGTGGCAGGGCCGGATTCTCGAGTCTCGCTCCGAGGCGCGTGAGGAGGTGCGACGTCACCGTCGGCGCCTTCTGCGCGATAGCCGGGAACCGGCTTTCAGGATAATGCCCGAGGCCGAAGCCTCCTCGCCATTCGCGGGCATTAGGGGCCGGCTCATCGCAGGACTTGGGGAGCGCGGCATGGACACTGTCGGACCGGACCGGACCTTGACCGGACGCGTCCTGATGACCGGGCTGCTGGCCGCCGGACTCCTGTTTCTCGCGCTCGGTCTCTGGCAGCTGGAGCGCCGCACCGAAAAGCTGGCGCTGATCGCCGCCGTCGAAAAACGCCTTCATCAGCCTCCCTCGGACGCACCCGGCCCGCGGGACTGGGGCCGGGTCTCCAGAGACGACGTCTATCGCTCCGTCCGCGTCCGCGGCCTCTTCCTCCATGATCGCGAGACCCTCGTCCAGGCGGCCACCCGGCTCGGTCCAGGCTATTGGGTTCTGACTCCGCTGAGGACCGACGGGGGATGGACCTTGCTGGTCAACCGCGGCTTCGTGCCTCCCGAACATCGCGGCCGCCCCGGGCGCCGGCCGGGCGAGCCGAAGGGGCCCGTGACGGTCGCCGGCCTCCTGCGCGCCAGCGAGCCGGGCGGCGCATTGCTTCGCTCCAACGACCCGGCTCGCGACCGCTGGTATTCGCGCGATGTGGAGGCGATCGGGCGCGCCCGGGGGCTCGACACACTCGCGCCCTATTTCATCGATGCGCGGACGGGCTCCAGTGCCGCCCGGCAGCCCGTCGCGGCGCTCACGACCGTCTCCTTTTCCAACAATCACCTGCAATATGCGCTGACCTGGTTCGCCCTGGCGATCCTGGCGGCGTTCGGCGCCTTGCGAGTCCGCCGCGACGGACGCGGTTCGCCCTGACCCCGCCCTAGGGCTGCATCTGCATCAGCTGGTCCATCGGCATCATGTTCTCGTTGAGGTGGCTCATGATCCAGATCGACCCGCCGACGATCAGGAACACGATCAGAATTCCGTAGGCGAGCGCCAGGACGTTGTTGGTGTTGTCCGGGCCGGTGGTGATGTGAAGGAAGAAGACCAGGTGAACGCCCATCTGGGCGATCGCGAGGACGAGCAGCGCGACCGGAATCGCGGGGGCGTAGATGAGCTGCGTGCCGGCGAGGATGAAGGCGGCGACGGTGAGGATGACCGAGAAGCCGAGGCCTAGGTTGGCGTTCCGGACATATCCTCCGGCCGTCTCAATCGGCTCGTCGCCGGGCGCATGGTCCTCGCGTCTGTCGATCACGCCCGAATAAGGACGGGGATCGTATTCGAGCTCGCTCATGCCGTTGCTCCCATCAGATAGACGATGGTGAAGATTCCGATCCAGACGATGTCCAGGGCGTGCCAGAACAGGTTGAAGCAGATCAGCCGGTGGACGATCTCGGGCCGGAAGCCCTTCAGCTGGACCTGTGCCATCATGGTGAGGAGCCACAGTCCGGCGATGGTGACGTGGACTCCGTGAAGTCCGACGAGGCCGAAGAAGGCGGTAAGGAACCCGCTGACCTGCGGGGTGATCCCGCGGCTCGCCAGGTCGATGAACTCCTGCAGCTCCAGCCCCACGAAGACGAGGCCGAGCAGCCCGGTGAGGAGCAGGAAGACCTGGGTCCAGAGCCTGTTGCGGGCGTTGGTCGCCGCGAAGGACAAGCCGCACGTATAGCTCGACAGAAGCAGCGCCGCGGTCTGCCACCCGACCCGGGGGATCTCGACCAGCTCGCCGATTCCGGGCCCGCCGGCGGTCGCGCCCCGCTGAACGGCGAAGACCGCGAAAAAGCAGGCGAACATGACGATGTCCGAGAGGAGGAATATCCAGAAGCCGTAGCCGACGATGACCCGCTTGCTCGCCGGCCCGGTCATGCCGTGGCCGGCGCCCGGCACCGTCTCGTGCGCGTGGGGGTCGCGATGGCCGAGGCGGTGCGGATCCTCGCGGACTCGCCTGGCGGTCTCGACGGCGGCGGGAAGCGGGGGCGTGTCGGTCATGCCGCGGCTCCTGCCGGCGCGGCGGGCGGGGCGTCCTTCGACTCGTCCGCGGCGATCCGCTCGAGCAAGGCCTTGCGCGCCGCGCGGCGGGCGCGGTCGACCTTGGCAACTTCCTCGGCCGGCACGTGGAATTCATTGACGTCGCGCCAGGCGAAGACGACGAAGCCGAGATAGGCGCCGGCAAGGGCGAGGCCCGCGAGCCACCAGATCTGCCAGATGAGGGCGAAGCCGCCGACGCTGGCGAAGACGGCCGTGTAGAAGCCGACGGGCGAGTGCCTGGGCATCTCGATCGGCTCGTATCTGGGCTCGGGGCCGAGCCGCTGCGATTCGACCGCCCGCATCTTGATTCCCCAATAGGCCTCCTCCCCCTCGACGTTGGGCATCACCGCGAAGTTGAAGAAAGGCGCCGGCGAGGGGGTCGCCCATTCGAGCGAGCGGCCGTCCCACGGATCGCCGGTGACGTCGCGCAGCCTGTCGCGCTGGACGATCGAGACGAGGAGCATGATCACCTGGCAGGCGACTCCGACGGCAAGGACGCCGACTCCGACCGCGGAGACGACGAGCAGCGGCTGCCATTCCTCCATGTTCACGTGCTGGAGGCGGCGGGTCATGCCTTCGAGGCCGAGGATGTAGAGCGGCGTGAAGGTGATCCAGAAGCCGAAGAAGGCGAACCAGAAGCTCGCCTTGCCCCA
Source organism: Allosphingosinicella sp. (assembly GCA_036389015.1). GTDB lineage: Bacteria > Pseudomonadota > Alphaproteobacteria > Sphingomonadales > Sphingomonadaceae > Allosphingosinicella. The sequence goes on from DASVQS010000038.1 coordinate 74,291, forward strand.
GCCTTCGTGGAGCCGGAAGCCGAAGGCCTTGGGGAACCAGAAGTCGAGACCGGCGAACAAGGCGAACACGACGCCGCCGACGATGACGTTGTGGAAGTGGGCGACGAGGAACATCGAATTGTGGACGAGGAAGTCGGCGGGCGGAACGGCGAGCAGCACTCCGGTCATTCCGCCGATCACGAAGGTGAAGATGAAGCCCAGCGACCAGAGCATCGGCACGCTGAAGCGGACCCGGCCGCCGTACATCGTGAAGATCCAGTTGTAGATCTTCACTCCGGTGCCGACGGCGATGATGCTGGTGGAGATTCCGAAGGCCGTGTTGACGGCGGGGCCTGAACCCATGGTGAAGAAGTGGTGGAGCCAGGTCATCATCGAGACGATGCAGATGAACAAGGTCGCCGCGACCATCGAGCGGTAGCCGAACAGCGGCTTGCCGGAGAAGGTCGAGAAGATCTCCGAGAAGATGCCGAAGGCGGGAAGGACGAGGATGTAGACCTCGGGATGCCCCCACGCCCAGATGAGGTTCATGAACATCATCGGGTTGCCGCCGGCGTCGGCGGTGAAGAAGTGCCAGCCGAAGAAGCGGTCGAGGCTCAGCATGGCGAGGGTCGCGGTGAGGATCGGGAAGACGGCGACGATGATCAGGCTGGAGGCGAAGGCGGTCCAGGTGAACATCGGCATGCGCATGTAGCTCATTCCGGGGCAGCGCATCTTCAGCACGGTGGTGACGAAGTTTATGCCGGTGGCGAGCGTTCCTATGCCGGAGATCTGCACCGCCCACAGATAGTAATCGACCCCGACTCCGGGCGAGTAGGCGGTCTCGCTCAGCGGCGGGTAAGGGAGCCAGCCGGTGCGGGCGAACTCGCCGACGAACAGCGAGACGTTGACCAGCAGCGCCCCGGCCGCGGTCAGCCAGAAGCTGACGTTGTTGAGGGTCGGGAAGGCGACGTCGCGGACTCCGAGCTGGAGCGGGATAAGGAAGTTCATGAAGCCGATCACCAGCGGCATCGCGGCGAAGAAGATCATGATCGTGCCGTGGGCGGAGAAGATCTGGTTGTAATGCTCGGGCTCGAGATAGCCCTGCGCGCCGCCCACCGCGACCGCCTGCTGGGTGCGCATCATGACCGCATCGGCGAAGCCCCGGACGAGCCCGAGCACGCCGAGGAGGACGTACATGATTCCAATCCGCTTGTGGTCGACGCTGGTGAACCACTCGTTCCAGAGATAGGGCCACCATTTCTTCCAGGTGATCAGCCCCAGAACCCCGCCGATGACGAGGATCAGGACCGCGCCGGTGACGAGCGGGATCGGCTGGTCCCACGGGATCGCCGTCCAGCTCAGCTTGCCAAGCATCAGTGGTTCCTCCCCGCCGGTGTAGCTTCGCGTCCGCCGTGCGCGGCGTCGCCGGGCTGGGGCCCGGGCGCCGGCGGAATCCGCTGAGTCGCGATCGCGTCGAACAGGCGGGGATCGACGTCGCTGAACGTCATCGGCGCGACGTCATGGGTCTGGCGCGCCAGCTGCCCGTAGGCGGCGAGATCGAGCACAGGGCCGCCGCCGCGCGCGCCGCTGGCCCAGGCCGCGAACCGGTCCGGAGCGACGCTTCTCACCTGGAACTGCATGTCGGAGAAGCCGTCGCCGCTGAAATGGGCCGACTGGCCCCAGATCGATGCGGGCCGGTCGGCCTGCAGGTTGAGCTCCGAGACCATCCCCGGCATAGTGTAGATCATCGATCCGAGCCTGGGCACGAAGAAGGTGTTGAACACGCTCGCGGAGGTGAGCCTGAAACGCACAGGACGCCCGGCCGGGACGACGAGCTGGTTGACGGTCGCGATCCTCTGCTCGGGATAGATGAACAGCCATTTCCAGTCGAGCGAGACGACCTGGACATCGAGCGGCGGGACGGGCGAATCGATCGGCCGGAAGGGATCGAGCCTGTGCGAGCCGATCCAGATGACTCCGCCGATGAACATGATGGTGAGTATGGGGATCGACCAGACCACCGCCTCGATCCGGCCGGAATAGGACCAGTAAGGCAGATATTCGGCCCTGGTGTTGGAGGCCCGGTATTTCCACGCCATCCAGAAGGCGAGCAGGATCGTCGGAACGATGATCGCGAGCATGATCAAGGTGGCGTCGATGAGAATCCGGCCGTCGTCGCGCCCGACCGGCCCGACCGAGTCGAAAATGCTCCGGCCCGAGCATCCGGACAGCGCCAACGCGAGCGCCGCGCCAGGGCCCGCCCGCCCGGACGGCCCATTCCGAGCTCGCGCGAACAAGCCGGGAATCAGGGACGAATTCCGAAGGCGGGACGCGATCGGTGCTCGAATGCCGGCGGTAGGAACATGGGTCCGCATAGATCCCTCATGAGGGCCTCGATCCGATCGCGCATTGACGTAGGTCAATGCAACTCGCCTAGGCAAGGTCTCCAGCCGCCGCCCAAGTCAGAGGTGCGCGGTCGAGGGCCTCCATTCGACGGTCGGATCGAGTCCGCCGTCGAGCATGAAGCGCTCGGCGACCGCGACCGCCAGATAAGGCTCGATGAAATGGTCGCCCGGCCAATCCTCGAACTCCCCGCCGATGCCGATCTTCACGGTCTCCTCCGGATCGCCGTCGGCGACGGCGGTCCTGCCAAGGCCGTCAGCGTCGACATGAGTGATCATGTAACGGCCGTCCTTTGCGCGGTGGAAAATGAGCTCGGCCCCCGCGCCGTCGGTCCGTCGCAGCACCATCTCGTTCAGCGACCCGATCACAAGATCCCGATCGGCGTTCCTGATGCCGAGAGACAGGGCTTCTTCGGAGAGATCCTCACGGATTCGGCCCCTGGCGTCGCGTATTTCCAACATGGTCAACGTGCCCTGATGATGAGCGGCCTCGAGCCGGCGGCCTGGCCTCGCGTATAAACCCGCAGCTCGGGGATTCCCAGAAACGCGGCGACGATGCTCAGGTTTTTCTTGCAGCTGTCGCAGGTGTCGCGATCGACGAAGAGTTCGACCACTTCGGGCATCGGTTTTCCAGACTTGCGAAGCTCACTGCGCAACTCGACCAGTGAGGCGAGCTCCCCATGGTGCACGAAGCGCGGATCGCGGCTGGTGTCCTGGGGGTCGAGGCCCAGCTTCTTGAACAGGAGGAGCAGCTCGCCGCGCTCCTCATGGGTCAGGTTCACCGTTCGAGCCGCGAGCGTCGAGTTCGTGCCGACTCCTTGCTCGCCCATCGCGCGCGCGATCGAGACGGTCCCGGCCTCCGACTCGTCCGCGAACTCGGGTAGGCTTTCGTCCTTGCGAAAACGATCGATATCGTCCTGGGCCGCCTTCTGCTCCTTCTCGTCGCGCAGCGGGACCGTCTTGGGAACCTCCTCCCCATTGGTGTTGAGCGCCGGGAATGTGTCGAGATCGGACAGGTTGATCGTCTCCTCGCGCCCGGCGTGGGTCAGCAATGTGACGCTGTCGCCATCCACCTTTACAACGGTGCTCCGGCCATATTCGTAGTGATCGACCCGGGCGCCGGGGGTCAGTCCGTCTTCGCCGATCAATGGAACACGCCCTTCGAAATTCTGCTCCCGGCGATTGACCGAGCGGCTGTCGCTCAGGTCCTCGGGGCCGCGTACGTCCCGGATCGCCGCGGCGAGTCCTCCGCGGAAATCGCCGATACCGCCCCGCATCGGTTCCATTTCGGCGACCAGCGCCGCCGCATTGGCCGCAATTCCGGCGTTCTTCGCCGACTTGAGCTTCGCCTTGGCCCGCATCGTCTTCAAGAAGAAGGACTCTGCATCCGCGCCCGCTTCCGCCGCCTTGTTCTGCTTCAAATATTTGGTGGCGATCTCGGCGAAGAGCGCGGGATCTCGCGCCGCGAGCAGGGCCAAAGCGGGGGAATGATCGACGGCGCGTTGCATCCCGGTCGGGATCGAGGAGTCGGTCGAGGCGGCGAGGTGGCCGTCTTGCAATTTCCCGGCGATCTGGCGTGTCCGATCCCCGACTCGATATTCCAGCGCGACCAGCTCGCGCATGATGCCCATGACGGTCTTCGCGGACTTGCCCTGCGCCAGGAGATGATCCGTGATGTCCTGGCGGGCCTTGGCGCGGGCGCCGGCCGACGGCTCGAGGATATAGCTGGCGACGACCGAGGGCGAGAGCTCCGGCAGGCGCGCGATGGACTTGCGGACCGGCTCGTTCAGATAGTCGCGCAGATCGTGATCGAGATCCACGAGCGCGTGTCGCGCGGCGAGGACTTCCTTGCGCGGCAGATTGTTCGCCAGGAGCTGGGCCGCGATCGTATCGCGCATGTGCCCGCGAAGCTTGGGATCGGGTTCCCGGATATAGGCGTCGATCAGCGCTTTCGACACGTGCGGCTGACCATTCGCGGCGGGCGTGAGGAGGTCGTTGATCGTCTTCACGGCGCGATTGGCCAGGCCCTCCAGCTCCTTGAGCTGCGGCTTCAGCGCCAGCTCGAGCGCGCGATCGAAATGGGGAAGCGTCTTGGGCTCTGGAATTAGTGGCGTGGGCGGCGTCGGGACGCCTCCCGCTCCCTTGCCCCCCGACGGATTGAAGCTTTCGGTGCGCAGCTCCGCGCCGCTTCCGGAGCCGCCATGCGGAATCGGGAAGCCATGGGCCTGGTTGAACAGGTCGGCGACGCGCTGGTGGTGCATCGCGAACTGGTCGGTCAGCATCGAACGGTCGTTGCCCCAGCTGGCGACTCCGCCGAGGTCCATCAACGTGATGTGCGGATCGCGGGCCGCCTCGCGGATCGCCGGGGGAAGAGTCGGATCGGCGGCGAGCGAGGCCAGGAACTGCTCGAATCGAGTGCCGCGCCCGCCGCGTCCCAGCCCCATCGGCACGTCGAAGCGCGGATCGAGCACACCGCTGAGATGGGGATGGCTCGGCATCATCCGGCCCTCGCCGGCGGTCGCCCGGACATAAGCGAGCCAGCGGTCGCCGAGCGGCGTTCCCGAACGCACGTCGATGACGTTGCCAAGCTCGCTGCGCCGGACGATCAGCGGCAGGACCGCGCCATTGCCGTCCTCGCCCGTGTAGCGATGCGCGCTCTGGAAATCCTGGCTTCCGTAGAGGCCCCGCCCGGCGTCCTCGTCGCCGCCCGGCCCGAGCTTTGAAAGGTCGATGCCCTCTTTGTGATAATCGTCGGTGCGCCCGCCGGTGACTCCCCGAAAGAGCATCAGAAGCTCGTCGCCCGGAGCGAGGCCGCCGGTGCGGATCAGCTCCGCACGCGTCGCGTCGAGGGTCGCCTTCGCCACGGCCGAGCGCATCTCCGGGGTGAAAGTGGGGTCCGACGAATTGAGCAGGCGGGTCAGGCGCTCGAGCGAGTCCGGCTGGCCGACCAGCCCCATTTCGCGGACCCGGGCGTGGGCGTCGCCGGTGGTCGCGGCATGGGCGATGACGGGATCGTGCTCGCCGCGCGGCAGCACGCCCTTTCCCTGCTGGTCGAACTTCTCGGCCTGCGCCATCCGCTCGGCGACGAACTTCACGTCGTGACGCTCCGCTTCCGCCAGCGTCGCCTTGCGGACGACTCGGCTGGGACCGTCGGCGGTCGGGCTCATTACGATCTTGTCCGACGGTTTGCGGTTGAGCCCGAACTGCGACCCGCCGCTCGTCGCATCGCGAGCCTTTTCGGCATAAGTCCGGAGCGCGGAATCGCGATCGCCATGGAACGGGCCCAGTTTCGACACTCCGTGCACCGCCGGGTCGATCGTCACGCTGAGGCTGTAATTGGCGCCCTTTCGGGTGATCTCGAACGTCGTCTTGACCTGAGTTCCGTTGACCTCGATGTCGATCACCGAGGAGCGGCTGACCTCCATTCCCAGCTTGGCGCCCGGCATCCGGTCGAGCTCGCTGCGCAGCACATGGAAATCTCCGCCGATGCCCGACGGCAGGACGGCGGTGAGCTGATGGTAAGGGTCGCTCGTGTCGAGCTTCGGATGCGAGTGACGCAGGGTGATCCAGCCCTCGGGCGGAGGTTTCACCGAATTGGGCCCGCCCTGGATGACCATATAATGGCCGGTCTCCGGGTTGTAGGCGAGCAGCACCTCCTTACCGGGCTGGCGAGCGCGCATCAGATCGTAATTCTGCTTCGCCTGGTTGCCGTCCGTGGGATCGACGGGGCGCACAACCGTTTCGATCGCGATTTCGGGCAGCGATTCGAGCGTTCCGGGCTTCAAATTGACTCCGTCGGGAAAGCTCGGCGGGTCGATGCGAATGCCCGGGTTGGTCTTTTCGGGATCGTCGTCGAAGGCTGAGCGCATCCGCGGCTCTTCGTCGGAGGTGGCGGCGGACCGGAGCATAGCCGCCTCCTCCTGGTCCGGAGGCGGCGCCTTGCGCGCGGCCTCGGCTTCCTCGGGCGCGACCGGCCGGCGGGGTCCGGCGCCCTCCTCGTCCGGCCGGGCCGGCCTGGAAGCGGGCCCGGCGTCCTCCGGGCGCGGCGCACGCGGCGCCGGCATCTCCTCGACGGCGGGCCTCGCGAGCATGGCCGGCTCGGGCGGCGGCATCGCCGGATCGGGGGCTGGCGGCCGCACCGGAAGCGCCAGGTCGACCGCGGAGCGCGCCTCGGGCGGCAATGCCTCATGGACCGCCGCCGCTCGCGCCATCGATTCGGGCGTATGCTGCGGCCCGACCGGCTCGGGCGGAGCGGGCCGCGGCGCCTGCGGCTGCGGCGCCGCCTGATCCGGGGCCGCGAGTCTCGGCGGCGGTCCCTCCGGCGCCGGACGGGGCCCCGTCGGATCGGCGGCCGAGTGCGCCGGCGGATGCCCGGCGGCCTGAGCCGGCGCCTCTCCGGCGGCCGCGAGACGGGCGGCCATCTTGCGCTCCGCCCGGCGCTCGCCCGCCCCATGGGCGCCATGCTCGGCTCCGGCCTGGATGACGTCCTGGACGACGCCCTCCTTGGCTACCTCGAGCGATTCCGCCCAGCTCTGGTGGGGGTCGCCCATCGCCTGGCCGACCCGCGCCTCGGTCAGCCGGGTGGTAAATCCGCCGGCGACGTTGCTCGCCACCCGCTCGCCGAGCGCGCCGCCCTTGAGCCTCTTGGCCGCATCGCCCATCGGCTTGGTGAGCGCGGCGCCGGCGGCGCCGCTGATGAACCCTTTGAAGCCGCCCTCGAACGCCTTTTCCGCGCTCTTGCCCTGCCGGCGGTTCTCGGGATCCATCGCCGCGCCCGCGGCCGAATTGATCGCGTTGGTGGTGCCGCCGATGGCGGAATCGATCAGCACCTCCTTGCCCAGGTTGAGCGCCTTGGCACCGAAGCTGAGCGCAGGCGCCTTGACCGCGTTGACGACCTTCGGCGCGGTCGCCGCGGCCTTGGCCGCCGTGCCGGCGCCCTTGAGCGCGGTGCCGGCATAAGCGCCGAGGCCGGCGGTGGCGGCCTGGACGAAGGTCATCACCAGGTCCCGCTGAAGCTCGGCGGTGGTGTAGCGGTCGCCGCGGATCGCCGCCGTCATTCCGATTCCGACCAGGCCCGCGCCGGCGGTGATCAGGATCGGGCCCCAGATCGCCGCGGCGCCGCCGGCGGTCAGGAAGGTGGTGACGACGGCCGCGATCACCATCAGTGCCATGGTGATTCCCATCGCGATCTTGTCGACGGTCTGCTTGTAATTGTCGGCGTGGATGGTCGAGAGCTGCATCAGAGTCTCGAAGCCCTCGCGGTCGCGCTCGTCCTTGACGACGAGCTTGCCCTTTTCGTCGAAATGGCCGGTGATCTTGTTGCCGTTCCTGTCGGTGAGCTTGATCCGTCCCTTGGCGTCGATGTCGTCCTTGGTGACCCCCATCATCGCCAGAAGCTTGTTCTGGTTCGTCACCATCCGCTGATATTCCTCGGCGGCGAGGCCGGGCCCGGCGATTCCGGCGTCCCTGATCTGCTGCTTGGTCGTCATGCTGGCGACCTCGGCGCGCTCCCGGTCGTTGCGCGGCACGCCCATGAACTTGAGCTCGACCTCGTTGCGCGCGTCGCCTTCGAGGATGCCCTTGCCCTTGCCCTCCTCGAACAGGCCGAGCTTCGCGTAGAGGCTGGGATTGCGCCCGTTCTTGTCTTCCCAGGCCTTGACCGCCTTGTCGATCTCGTCGCGATCCATCCGGCTGGTGGCGGCGGTGAGGGTCTCCTTGTTCTTGCCTTCATGGGCGATGGCGAATTCGAACGCCGTGAGCGGATCGGGCTCCAGCTTCTCGACCATCGAGCGGGTGTAGGCCTTGGCGGTGGGATCGTTGGCGAGCTTGGTGTCGAGCGTCTGCAGGATCTGCTTCTGGACCTCCTCGGGCGGCTTGGGCTGGGGGGGAGCGCCCTTGGCGCCCTCCCCCGCCGGCTGGGCCGCGGCCCGGGCGCTGGCATCGAGCTCGCCGACCCGGCGCAGGATCTTGTCGCGGCGTTCCCTGGCCCGGGTCTCCGTGCCCTTGATCACCTTGCCGTCGACCGTGACGTCCTTCTTGGCCTTCTCGCGATCCTCCGTGCTTTCACCCTCGACCGCGGCGAGCATGTCGCTGCCCAGCGCCTTGCGCATCTTGTCCTCGCGCGGCGGCCCGCTCTTGCGGTTGAGCTCGGCCATGATCGTCGCCGCGGCCGCGTCCTCGCTGTCCGGGCCGCTCCTGACGATCGCGTCGATCAGCTCGCTCTGGTGGCGGTCGAGCCCCTCGCTGACCGTGCGGTTATGGCCACCGTCGCCACGCGCGTTGGGGACATATTCGGAGTAATTGCGAGCCGCCGACGCGTAGCGGGCGATCGCGCTCAATCCGCCCTTCTCCCCGGGCGGCGCCTTGTAGGGCGTCCCGTCGGGCAGCGTCTCGACGACCTTCTCGAACTGCTCGCCGGTCGCCTTCCAGAGTCGCTCCTTGCGCTTCGCGACGACGTCGGGATCCTCGAAGCCGGCGTCCAGCGGGTTGAAGCCGGACAGGATGTCGGTGCCCATCGACTGGTATTTCTGCCCGACCGCCTCGGCGGTCTTGTCGCCGCCGGCCTCGCCGCGCTTCTCGCGCGCCTGGTCGATGTCGTGCTGCAGGCCGTAGGCGTTGGCGATTCCGAGCTGCCGGATATTCATCTCCTCGCGCCGCTCGCGCTGGTCCTTGGTCTCCCCTTTCTGCTCGCCTTTGATCTGATTGAGCGCGCGCGCGGCTTTTTCCTCGTTGCCGCCGAGATCGCTGACGATCTCCTCCATCTCGTCCTTGTATTTATCGTTGAGCTGGCCGAGCTCGGCCGGAGTCAGCATCCTTTGGACGCGCTCGACGCGGCCCTCGTCGTTCGACCAGTTGACCGCCGCCTTCATCTCCTGGCGGGCGCCCTCGACATGATTGCCGTTGAGGTAGTTCATGGCGGCGCGGACGTTGGCGTCGTCGGTGGCGCCGGTGGACATGATCTTGCGCAACTCGCTGTTGAGATGGCTGCGCAGGTGGCGGTGGTGGTTCTTCAAATATTGGTAGACGAGGGCGGCGCCCTGCTTGGCGGTGATCCCGCGCAGCTCGGCGAGCACGCTTTCGACCGGAGTCGAGGCGGCGGTCAGATGGCCGTGGATCGTCCCGGCCTTCTTCGTGATCATGTTCTCGATCTCGACCCGCACCTTCGTCAGGAAGCCGGCCACTCCCTTGTCGTTCTTCTGCGGATCCTGGGCGGTCTGGTCGGCGCGCGGCACGAACTTGGCCGGAGCCTCGGCGGCGCCGGGGCCCTCGCCCCGCTTCGGAGTCGCCGGCGGAGCGTCCTTGGTGTCGCTGGAATTGCCGCCGCCCTTCCCCTCCCAGGCGTTGGCGACGGTTCCGTTGGCGAGAACCACCGCTTCGCCGGCCTTCTGGTTGGCCCCCGCATAGCTGTTACGGGCCGAGGCGAGCGTCGAGCTTCGGGTCTCGGCGACGGGCTCGGCCATGGTGGCGAACGGCTCGACCCCCTTGGCGACCTGCTCCGTCACCGCGGCCGACGCGCTCGCCGCCGATTCGAGGATGCGCTGGCCCATGTCGTCGGCCGTCCGGGCCGATCGCGCCGAGCTCGCCTGGCCCTGCGCCATCGCGGCCGGCTCGCCACCCTCGGCGCCGCGCAGCAGCTTCGGGCGCTGGTCGGAGCGAGTCCGCTCGACCTGCCGGGCGAAGGAGGTCGCGCTTGATTTCATCACCCGGGCGAACTCGGCCGCGGGACGGGCGGCTTCTTTGGCGAGCGTGGTCGCCAGAGCCGTCGTTCCGGTCTGCTGGGCGGTGGCGAGCGAATTGAAGGCACTGGCCCCGCGCGACGCCCGCTGTCGCGCCGCCTGCGCCTCGCCTCGGCCGCGGTCGCGATGGTTGGCGATCAGCTGGCGCCGCGAGACATTGTGCTGCCTGACCAGAGCGGAGTGACCGCCGGCCCGCGCCTGCGCGACCGAGGCGTGAAGCTCTTCGGCCTTGGCGGAGGCCTGGCGCAGCGCGGAATCGCGGACCTTGGTCAGCGATTCGCTGCTCGACGCGGCCGTGCTCGCCATATTGTTGCGGATGTCGGTGAACTGCTTTTCGAGCTGGATATCCATCTGGTCGAAGGTCGCGGTCAGCGACTTGATCTCGGCCTTCGCTTCCTTGTCGTAGAGCTCGGCGCTGGGCTTGGTCGCGCTGGCTAGGTGGCGCTTGATCTTCTCGTTCTTGGCCACCTCGAGCGCATTGCCGTAGTCGGAGAAAAACTCTTCCCGGTTCGGAACCAGGGCGTTGATCTTGCGGCTGGCGGCGGCGCTCGCCCGCTCGACTTCGCCGATCTTGCCGCGGCCGGCCGCCTTGGCCTTGTCCTTGTTGTCGCTATGGCCCCTGAGAACCTTGTCGGCCGAGCCCCAGGCGCCGCCGAGGGCGCCGAGGCCGGCCCGGGCGATCGCGTGAATTCGCGCCCGGGTCGAGCGCTCGCGCGCCGCGATGAGCTGATCGGCGGAATCGGCGCTCCGGTCGAGGTCCATGCGCGCCTCGCCGAGCGCTCGCGAGAGGGCGTCGAGACCGTGTTCGAGGTCGCGCTGGCGAAGCTCGGCCAGCCGTTCGGCGCCCGCCTGGACCCGGCCGACCGCCTCCGCCGAATCCCGGGCGAGTTCCTCGTGCAGTCGGCGCGCTGCCGCGACCGCATCGCGAAAGGCGGCGATCGCCAGCAGGGAATCCCGGCCGGGCGGCTCGGGCTTTCCGCCCGCCGCGCGCGCCGGGCGGGACTCCGGCGCGCTCGGCGACGAGAAAGTGGCCGGCGGATCCGCGCGCAGCGACGGCTCATTGGGAAGCTGGGCCGGGCCTGTCTCGACCGTGGGGATTTCGGGGAGCGGCGGCGGGCCGGGCGGCGCAGCAATGGGCTCGGCCTGCGGAGCCACCTTGGCGGCCTTGCGAGTTCCCTTGGGCGGAGCCTTTTTCTTGTCCCCGCCGGGCCGGGTGTCCTTGCCGTGGCGATCCTCGCCTTGCCGGTCCGAGGCGGTTTTCTTCTGGTCTTTCTCGTCCTTCTTCGAATCCTTCTCGTCTTTCAGGGCCTCCTTGGAGCCGCCGGCGGGAGGGGCGCGGTCTTCGGCGGCATTGACGGGCGCCTCGTCGGCCGGAGGCTCGGCCCTGGTGCCGGCATCCTCGATGGGCGCGCCGTCCTTCGCCCGGTCGAGCTTGGCGTCGAGCTGCTCGTAGAGCGACTTGACCTCCACCGGAGCGGCGAACATCGGCGACTTCAGGCGGTCCCCGTCGAGGGAGGCGGTGACGAGGTCGGGCGCGAACGTCATGTCGGCATCCGCGGCGGGAAGATAAGCCGGCCAGGCCCCGGCGTCGGGATCGACGTCGGGCTCCGGAGTCCTCGGGCGCCGGCGCCACTGGCCGGGCCGGCGCGAGTCGACGGCCGCGGCGGGATCGCGCCGCCGCTCGGCGAGCGCCTTGGTCAGCACAAGCCGAGGTCCGGCGGGGACCGACCGAGCTTGCCATATTCCTCGCAGGCGGCCGCGGCGACGTCGTCATAGCCGATCGCGCGTCCCCCCCCCCCCGCCCCAA
>DASVQS010000039.1:0-45735 GCA_036389015.1 Allosphingosinicella sp.
AGGCGAGCGCTGGGGCTTTCACAACCGGCTGGTGGAGCCGGGCGGGCTGCTCGAAGCGGCGCATGCGCTGGCGCGGGAACTGGCGGCGGGGCCTAGCTTTGCCCACGGGATTACCAAGACGCAGCTCAACCAGGAATGGAATGTGAGCCTGGAGACCGCGATCGAAATGGAGGCGCAGGCGCAGGCACTGTGCATGGCCACAAACGATTTCCGGCGCGCGTTCGAAGCGTTCGCGGCGAAGAAGGTGCCGGAGTTTCGGGGTGATTAGGGGAAAAACTAGCCCCTCTCCCCTTGCGGGAGAGGGAGGGGCCCGCCCGCGAAGCGGGTGGGAGGGTGAGGGCAAGCCCTCCAGCTCAGCAAGCCCTCACCCCCAGCCCCTCTCCCCTACAGGGAGAGGGGAGCTAAAGGTCAAAGCCTCCGAACGCTCGGCTCCGCCCTTCGCGGCTTAACCGCGAGCTCGGTGATCGCCCAGACCATCGCGTCCGCCCGGTCGGGGCTGGCTCCGTTGCCCTGCCATCCCGCCGCCGTGAAGCCGGCCAGCTCGTCTTCCAGCTCGGGGAAGGCGCCGGCGAATTTCGCCCGGCCGGTCTCGAACAGCACCGAGACCGGCTCGGCCCTCGTCGCCTTGCCGTCCTTGGCGTGGACGAGGGTCACCGGCAGCCCGCAATCCGCCGCCCGAAGCACGGCGGCGACCATCTCGCCCCCGTTGTTCCTCTCCGCGACCACGCCTTGCGCCCCCCAGCTTCGAGCCGCCCGGGCCGCCTTCCCCGCCCAGCCTTCCGGGCTGAGCCCGCCCGCCGAGCAATCGGCGAGCACCTGCACGCTTTCGTCGGCGAGGAGGCCGCAGACGACGATTCCGCACGTTCCCGACTGCGAAGCGGGAGGATCGAGCCCGACGACCACCCGCCGAAAGTGACGCTCGCCGGTTCCAGCCGCTATCCGCGATTTCTCGATCAGGTCGCGGGTCCACAGGGCGCCCTCCAGATCGTCGAGCAGAGCGCCCTCCAGCTCCTGCCGCCCGAACCTCGTGCCCTTGTGCGCCGATTCGACCGCGGCGATGAAATCGTCGGGCAGATGCGGGTTGGCCCGGGTCGCACCGCCCGTCAGCACCGTCCCGTCGAGCGCGAGCAGGCGCTTCAGCATCGGCACCGGCCGCGGAGTCGTCGTGACCAGCGCCCGCGGTTTCTCCCCCAGCCGAAGCCCGAGCCTCAGATTGTCCCAGGCCGCCTGTCCGCAGCGCCATTTGGCGAGCTCGTCGCACCAGGCGATATGATGCTCGGGACCGCGCAGGCTCTCGGGATTCGCCGCCGAATAGACGAAGGCCTGGGCGCCGCCGGCGAACGTCAGCCGCCTGAGGCTCGGCTCCCAGCGCATGCGGTCGCGCTCGTCGTCCCGGGCGACCGCGAGCAGGCCTGAGCGGCCCTCGACCATCACCGCCCGGGCTTCGTTCGGGTTGGCGCCGACCAGCGCGATCGCCGCTTCCGGATTGGCCCTGGCGAAGGCCGACACCCATTCGGCGCCCGCCCGGGTCTTGCCGAAGCCGCGCCCGGCGAGCAGCACCCAGACCCGCCAGTCGTCGCCCGGCGGCGTCTGGCCGGCATGCGCCCAGCTCGGCCAGTCGGTCGCGAAGACGAGCCGCTCGGCCTCGGTGAGCGACCCGATTGCGACTCGGACACCGTCCTCGTCCAGTCCTTCCAGCGCCTTCAGCGCCCCGCGTCCCAAGTTGGTCATTCCAGCCTCTCCTGATCAAACCCTCTCCCTGAGAGGGAGGGCCCCGCCACAGGCCCTCACCCCCAACCCCTCTCCCGTGCAGGGAGAGGGGAGTCCCGCCGGCCTCACCCGTCCCCGCGCCGCTCGCGATGCTTCTTGATCGCCATGACCTGCCGGACGATCTTTTCGGTCACCTGCTCGATCGAGGGCGGCTTTGCGCTCGGCGCCCACCGGCCTCGGCCTCGCCTCTTCTCCTCGCGCCACTTCAGGAACCGCATCGCGAAGTCCCGGTCGAGCGGCAGGGCCTGCGTCGGCTCGGCCTCGCTCGAGTCCGCACGGGGCTCCACTTCCGCCTGCACCGAGTCGCTGCCCTGGCTGGCGAGCCGTAACTCGAGCGACAGCTCGGCTTCGTCGAGCAGCTGCTCGAGCGCCTCGGCGAAGGCGGGCCATTTGCGCCGGCGCTCCCAGATCGTGCCTTCGGTGAAGCCGACCGCCCGAGCCGCGCCTCGGACGCTGCCGCAGGCGCGCAAGGCCTCCAGGAAGCGCCGTTCCACGGCCGCGTTCCAGCGATCCTCGCCGCTGGAGACGAGCTGCAGCCGCCCCCTTTTGCCGCGCCTGATCATGTTGAACCTGCCGGCCTGCGGGCAGTCGAACGGCCCGCTCGCGCGGGAAAGCCCGCGGTGCGCCGCCTCCACCGCTTCCTCCCAATCCCGGTCCAGCTCCGGATCGTGCTCGCGTCTCTGGTCCATCGACCGCGGGTCGATGCCGATCGCCGCCGCCGCCGCCTTCCGGTTCCCGGTCTCCCGGAGCACCGCCAGGAACCGCGCCCGCTCCTCCTGCGTAAGCCGCCGGTAAGGCCGCTTGCCCTCGCTCCCCTCTCCCATGACCCCCTCTCCCCTGGCCATTCCCGCCGATAGGAAGATCGTAGGAGTTTTCCTATATATCAAGGATAGACCCGGAACGGACCTAATTCCGGGCTCGAAAGTCCGTCATTCCGGCGAAGGCCGGAGTCCATGAACACGGAAGGTGGCCGATCTCGAACGGCGGTGTTCATGGATCCCGGATCAAGTCCCGGATGACGCGCTGCGCGGGGGCAGGGTGAGGGCGCCGCGAAGCAGGACCGGGGGGAAGCAGCCTGCTCAGGCGTGCAGGGACTTTTCCATCGCGAAATTGTGGATGGCGACTCCGCCCAGCACGAAGTCGCGTCGCCGGATCGCGACGAAGCCCTTGCGCAGGAAGAAGCGCCGGGCCGGCTCGCTCGCTTCGACGAAGAGGCGCGCGATCCCGCGCTCCCCGGCCGCCGCTTCGAGCCGGTCGTACAGCGCTGAGGCGACGCCGGTCCCGGCGACGTCCGGGCGGCAGTAGAGATGATCGATATGACCGTCCATTTCGAGGTCGCCGTAAGCGAGCGGCCGGTCGGTCCCGTCCACCGCCACCAGCAGGATGCGCCCGTCCGCGCCCCGCTCGACAAAGCGCTCCGGGCCCGGCACCGCGGGCGCCCAGGCCTTCACCTGCTCTGGCGAGTAATGAAGCGCCCCGATCCGATGAACCGCCGAATGAAAGATCTCCGCGAGCGCGGGCGAGTCCTCCGGCCGGAATGATCGGATGTGCATTCGCACCGGCTAGGCCGACCTGTGCTTCGCCGCAACGGCCGGTCACCCTTGAAGGGAGTTCCGGCTTTGGGGTCCCGCCTCGCCCCCCAGGTGACGTCGCGGTGTCCGGGGGACAGGGGCAACCTCGGCATGGCCAAGCGCGAAGCGCAGGCTGAGGGCGGGCGCAGCGAAACGAGGGGCAGCCGTGGCGAAGAGTCCGGCCATCTGCTATGATCAGTCTGATTGACCAGTCGGAGCGGACCCATGGAGATCACGATTGCAGCCTCCGAGTTCAAGGCGAAGTGCCTCGACATTCTCCGGCGGCTCGGCGAACGTCGGCTGTCGCGGGTCACGATCACCCATCGCGGTTCGCCCGTCGCGGTCATGACCGCGCCTCCGCTATCCGGCAAAGAGGCGCGCTCGATCCTTGGATCCATGGCCGGAACGGTGTGGATCGATCCGGACCTCGACCTGACGGCGCCGGTCTTCGATGGCGAGATGGAGGCCGACACGGACATTTTGCACCGTGGCTGAGGGCGAAGCGAAGCTTCTGCTCGATACCCATGCCCTGGTGTGGACGGTGACTGGAACCCTCGAATCCCCGGCCGCCGACGCCGTCGTCGCGGCGGCGCTGGCGCGCGGAGTCCTCGTCTCCTCGGTCAGCGCCTGGGAGCTTGGCCTCCTCGCCCGCCCTCGCGCCGGCGCTCCCAGGCTGCGGCTGACGCCCACCCCCGAAGCCTGGTTCGCAACGCTCCTCGCCCAGCCGGGCTTCGCCCAGACGCCGCTCACGATAAACATCGCCCTCGCCGCCTCTCGGCTCCCCGGCGAATTCCACCAGGATCCCGCCGACCGACTGCTGGTCGCAACCGCTCGGGAACTGGACGTGCCGCTCGTCACCCGCGATCGGCGAATCCTCGAATATGGCGAGGCGGGGCACGTGAAAACCATCGCCTGCTGACCAGACAACCGGTCGGCGGCGGCGCTGCACCATCGCCGCCGTCGGGCTTTGGCGTGCGCCACCGCCCGCCGGCCGCCGCCGGTGTCACTGGGTGCCCAGGGGACAGTCACCGGGGACAGTCACTAGTGACTGTCCCCCAGCGGAGCCGCGCCGCGTTCAGCGCGTCCTGGTGCAGGAGAGTGGGTAGGGTCGCCCGTTCCAGGTCGAATTGCCCCTCGCCTGGGTCGCCGAAAGCCGCCGCAGGAACCAGCCGTTGCCGTCTTCGTGGCGGAAGTTGAGGGTGGTTGACGTCGCCCGGACGAAGGTCAGGTCGGACCAGCTTCCCCCGTCCTGGAACCGCCCCCGCCGCTCCGCACCGGCCACGCTTGTCCCGACCTCGCCGTCGCTTGCGCCACGCTCGACGCTGGCCGCCCGCCACTCCATTCGGGTCGGCCGCCCGTCGAGCGTGCACTGCCACTCGCCCATGAACCACGCCCCGGCGACCTGGCTCGCCGGGGCGGGGGCCGCCTGCGCGAGCAGAGTGACGACCAACAGCCATCCAGCCTTCATTCTCGTCCTCCTTTCGGACGGCCTGCGTCGCATCCACCTTCCAGCCGCAGTCCGCGCGAGCCCATTTCTGAACGCAAAGACGCAAAGACGCAAAGACGCAAAGATTCCGCGAAGCGGAAAAATCCCCGTCCGTCCAACCCGGCCAGCACCGCGTCGCCGCAAGCGCAGGAGGAGCGCTCCGCGCCTTTGCGCCTTTGCGCCTTCGCGTTGAAAAATCGACCGGCACCGAGCCCGAGGACCGGCCCGGACGGCGCGGGCCTTAGACAGGCCTTTTGTGACAGCCACCGGTGATTGTCACTCTCTCCTCTGCCGGGGGGGGGCGACGAGGCGAGGGCCACCACCAGCTGCCTGGCACTAAGCAAACGCCTGCGCGCCAGGCGCCTTTCAACCGCCGTCCGTGCGAACTCATTTTAGAACGCAAAGACGCCAAGGCGCAAAGAGTCCCGCGAAGCGGATGGCAGCCGCGGTTCGTCCAACGAGACCGAGTCTCCCATCAGCCAAAGCGAAGGAGGAGCGCTCCGCGCCTTTGCGCCTTCGCGTCTTCGCGTTGAAAAATCGACCGGCACCGAAGCTGCGGGTGCGCTCGCGTGGCGCGGGCCGGCCGTCCTTCGGCGAAAGCCGGAACCTGGGAAAATCCGATCCAGAGGCATCAGGCGGTGCCGGCTACCCGCCTGCTACGTGCGTGGGACGGCGCGACGGCAGCCCGTCGCACCACCAGCCGCCCCCCGATAAATGTATACTGTCACTGTTTTCTCTCCCGGCACCGAGCCCGCGAACGGGCCCGGAGGGCGCCGGCCTTGAATAGTGACAATATACATTTACCAGCCCAGCCGGCTCGGTGGCGGAGCTGCGCATGGGCCTGCGTGCCGCGCGCCTCTCAATCACAGTCCGTGCGAACTCAATTCTGAACGCCAAGACACAAAGGCGCAAAGAGTCCCGCGAAGCGGATGGCAGCCGCGGTCCCTCAGAAGAGGCCGAGTCCCCCGCCAGGCCGATGGCTGGAGGAGCGCTCCGGCCTCTTTGCGCCTTCGCGCCTTCGCGTTGAAAAATCGACCGGCACGAAGATCGAGGCATGGCTCGGATGGCGCGGACGCCCGTCATCCCGGCAGAAGCAAGCTCGAGTCCCCGTAAGAGTAGAACCGGTACCCCTCCGCTATCGCATGCGCGTAAGCCGCCCGCATCGTCTCCAGCCCCATCAGCGCCGAGACCAGCATGAACAAAGTCGAGCGCGGGAGGTGGAAGTTGGTGATCAGGCCGTCGGTGGCGCGAAAAGCGTAGCCGGGGGTGATGAAGATGGCCGTATCGCCCTCGAAAGGGCGAACCGCGCCCGCTTCGTCGGCGGCGCTTTCGAGGAGGCGAAGCGACGTCGTTCCGACCGGGATGATCCGCCCGCCCGCCGCCCGAGCCGAGTTGAGGCGCCCGGCGACGGCGGGGTCGATCCGGCCCCATTCGCTGTGCATCCGGTGATCGGCCGTGTCCCCGGCCTTGACCGGGAGGAAGGTGCCGGCGCCGACGTGGAGGGTCAGGGTCTCGTGGCGGATCCCCGCCCCGGCGAGCGCCGCCATCAGCCGGGGCGTGAAATGGAGCGCCGCGGTCGGCGCGGCGACGGCGCCGTCCCTGGCCGCGAACATCGTCTGATAATCCCCGGAGTCGCTCGAATCCGCCTCGCGCCGGGCGGCGATATAGGGCGGCAGCGGCATCCGGCCGGCGCGCTCGAGCAGCAGCTCGACCGGCTCCTCCCCCTCGAAGGCGAGCCGAAGGCTGCCGTCCTCGCCCCTCGGGCCGGCGACTGCGGCGACCCCGTCGCCGAAATCGATCCGGTCGCCCTCGCGCACGCGCCTGGCGTTGCGGACGAAGGCGAGCCATTCGCGCGGGCCTTCGCGCTTGTGGAGGGTGGCGCCGATCCGGGCCGCTCCCCGCCGCCCCTCGAGCTGGGCGGGAATGACCCGCGTGTCGTTGAACACGAGGACGTCGCCGGGCCGGAGCAGACGAGGCAGGTCGGCGACCGAGCGGTCGGCGATCTCGCTTCCGCGCAGGTGGAGCAGCCGGGCCGAGTCCCTCGGGCTCGCCGGCCTGAGCGCGATCCGGTCCGGCGGAAGCGCGAAGTCGAAATCGTCGACGCGCACCCTTTGGGCTTACTGCTTCTTCCTGGGCGGCGGCTTGGGCTTGGATTCGGGGAGCCGGATCGCGGGCGGCGGCGGCACCGCGGGGCCGGCCATGCCGCCGTGCGAGGCTCCGGCGGCCGGGACTGCGGGCGCCGCGAAGGTCTGGCCGGGCGCCGGCGGCGCCTTGTTGTCGGCGGCGATCGAGGCCTGCAGGATCCGGGTCGGATTGGCCGGCGGCTCGCCTTTCTCGATCGCGTCGACGAAGTTCATTCCGCCGATCACCCGCCCGAAGACGGTGTAGCGGCCGTCGAGCGAGAGCCGGGTCCCGAGCATGATGTAGAACTGGCTGTTGGCGCTGTCCGGCGGTTCGGCCCGGGCGGCGGCGATCGCCCCGCGGACGTGGGGAAGGCCGTTGAACTCGGCCTTGAGGTCGGGAAGCTGGGAGCCGCCGGTGCCGTCGCCGAGCGGGTCGCCGCCCTGGGCCATGAAGCCGTCGATGACCCGGTGGAAGGTCAGGCCGTTGTAGAAGCCCTTGCGCGCCAGCTCCTTGACCCGGGCGACATGGTTGGGGGCGACGTCGGGCCGAAGCTGGATCGCCACCCGGCCGCCGCTCGAAAGGTCGAGCAGGAGGATGTTCTCCGGATCGGCCGCGGGAGTCGCGGGGGGGGCCGCCAGGCCCTGGGCGGCCGCGGAACCGGCGAGGAACAGGCCGAGCAGCAGGGCCAGCAAGGTCATGATACGCATGTTTATGGATTTCCCCGGATAAATCCGTTTCTTGGGGGGCGATATTGCGCGGCGCGGGCGGCCGGATCAAGTGCCTTTGCGGCCCAGCGCCTCGACCCGGCGGGCGACGTCGGCCACCACCGCGCTCGGAACGAACTTGGCGATGTCGCCGCCGTAGAGGGCGATCTCCTTGACCAGCCGCGACGCGATCGGCTGAAGCGACACGTCGGCCATCAGGAAAACCGTCTCGATCCGGTCGTTCAGCTGCTGGTTCATCCCCGCCATCTGATACTCATATTCGAAATCGGCGACGGCTCTGAGGCCGCGGACGATCATCGAGGCGCCTTCCCGCTCGGCGAAGTCCATCAGCAGCGAATCGAAGGAGACGACCTCGATCTCGTCGCCGAGGCCGGCGAGCTCGCGGCGAACCATCGCCATCCGTTCCTCGATCGAGAACATCGGCGATTTGGAGGGGTTGGTGGTGACTCCGATGACCAGCCGGTCGACCAGCTTCGCGCCGCGGCGAATGATGTCCATATGGCCGAGGGTGATCGGATCGAACGTGCCCGGATAGACTCCTGTCCTCATGCTCACCCCCCTTCACGTCGCCCCGGCGCAGGCTGGGGCCCGCCGGGTGAAAAGCGCCGGCGCTCTTCACCCCACGGGACCCCAGCCTTCGCCGGGGTGACGGTCCTCGTCAATGGTCCCGCTCCACCGCGAACCGGGCGATTGCGCGCAGAAGGTCCGCTTCCGCCCCGTAGCTCTTCAGATAGTCCACCGCCTGAGCGACCAGCATCGCGGCCTGCCGCCGGGCGCGCTCGCGGCCGAGCAGGGTGACGAACGTCTCCTTGCCCTTGGCTCGGTCCTTGCCGACCTTCTTGCCGGTCTTCTCCTCCTGCCCCTCCTCGTCGAGCAGGTCGTCGGCGATCTGGAAGGCGAGGCCGACGTCGCGGGCATAGCCGCGCAGCTTCAGCCGCTTGTCGGGTGGGACGCGCCCCATGATCGCGCCCGCTTCCAGGCAGAAGGCGATCAGGGCGCCCGTCTTCAGTTGCTGGAGGCGGGTGACTGCGGCGAGGTCGAGGGTCTCGTCCGAGGCCGCGAGATCCATCATCTGGCCGCCGGCCATTCCGGCCGGGCCCGCCGCCCGGGCAAGCTCGGCGATCAGCTCGGCGCGGACGAACGGATCCTCATGGGTCGCCTCGTCGGCTAGGATCTCGAAGGCCAGGGCGTGGAGGGCGTCGCCGGCGAGGATCGCCGTCGCCTCGCCATAGGCCTTGTGGAGGGTCGGCTTACCGCGGCGCAGGTCGTCGTCGTCCATGGCCGGCAAATCGTCGTGGATCAGCGAATAGACGTGGATGCACTCCACCGCCGCGCCGACCCTTACGGCCCTTTCGCGAGACGTGTGGAAAAGAGCGGAAGCGGCGACGACGAGCAGCGGACGGAGCCTTTTACCACCGCCGATGGCGGCATAGCGCATAGCTTCGTAGAGCCTCGCCCTGGGATCCGGGGGAACTGCGAGCAGCGCGGTCAGGAAATCGTCGACCTCCGCCCGGACCTGGCCGAACGCGGGCGCGAGGAGCGAGGAGTCCGCCACCGAGCGGCGGCTCAACCGGCGTCGAACGGGACGGTGCCGCCCGGCTGGCCGTCGCGGCCGAGCTGGATCTTCTCGATCTTGGCCTGGGCCGCCTGGAGCCGGGCCTCGCATTGCTGGCGAAGGCGGTCGCCCTCCGCATAAAGCTCGATCGACTCGTCGAGCGAAGCCTCGCCGCTCTCGAGCCGGCGCACGATCTCCTCGAGCCGCTTCAGCGCGGCCTCGAAGGAGAGTTCGGAAATGGTTTCGGAGGCTTCCGGCATGGCCCGAGCATTGGCCCCGGTACAGGCGAGGGTCAAGCGGGGGCGAGAAGACCGGCGCTTGCCGCCTTACAGCGACTATGAGATGCTCAGGCCATGTTTGCTGCAATGCATCTCGCCGGCTTCGCGGCCGCTCTCGCCTCGGCGGCGTCGATTCCGGCGACCATCCCGGCCGGAACCCAGCCCAGCCAGGCCGAGCTCGAAGCCGCGATCCGAGCGCATTATGTCCGTCTGGCGGCCCACCCCATGGCGTG
This sequence comes from Allosphingosinicella sp., assembly GCA_036389015.1. Taxonomy (GTDB): domain Bacteria; phylum Pseudomonadota; class Alphaproteobacteria; order Sphingomonadales; family Sphingomonadaceae; genus Allosphingosinicella. Next base: position 9,743 of record DASVQS010000039.1, read on the forward strand.
CCGCGCGCGCGTCGGCTGCTTGAAGCCGCCCAAGGCCATCAAGGTCAGCAATTACGACTGCCAGGTGCGGGATGCCGACCCTAAGGGCGGTTCGATCCTGTTCTGCCGGGTGACCTACACTCACAAGGGCGGCTCCCTGGCCTATGTGAAATCGCCGAACGAATGCGTGCCGCTGCGCGCGAGCGAGGCGATTTCGACCGAAACCGGCGGACTCGCCCTGGCCTGGGAGGTCGCGCTGGTCGACTCCAAGGGCCGATGCCCCGGCGCGCGCGAATAGCCGAAGCTTCGGTCACTACTTCTAGGCGGCTCGGTACCAGCAGACGCCGTCGCGATTTTCCCGAAGGGCCCTTCCCTCCACTTCGAGCCGCCTGAGGTGCGCCAACGCCTCGCCGGTGGCGAGGCCGAGCATGCTGTCGTCGATCTGGCGGGCGAAGAGCACTCCGAAGCAGTCGACCGCTCGCCTGGGCTCGCCCAGCCTGGCGTGGAGCGCGTCGAGGCGGTCGCGGTGCCCGTGGTCGAGCGCGTCGAGCCGGGCGTGCAAACCGGTGAAGGGCTCGCCGTGGGACGGGAGGACGAGGAGGCTGTCGGGCAGGCCTTTCAACTTGTCGATCGAGGCGAGCCAGTCGCCGAGCGGATCGGCCTCGGGCTCGCTGAGGCTGAGCGAGACGTTGGAAGTGATCCTCGGCAGCACTTGGTCGCCCGCGATCATCAATCCGGACGAGTCGTCCACCAGGCAGGCATGTTCGGGACAGTGGCCACTGCCGATCAGGACCCGCCATTCTCGCCCGCCGATCGTCAGCCTGTCCCCTTCCTCCATGCGAACGAAGCTGACCGGGATCGGGCTGACCACCGAGGCGAAGCGGCCCCAGCCCTTCGCCGCCTCGACCTCGATCCGCGCTTCGTCCCACCCGGCGGCGCGCCAGTAAGCCACCGCTTCGCGCGGCGGCGAGTCACGGATGTCGCTGGCGAGCAGCCGGCCGAACAGCCATTCGCCCCGTGTCATCCACAGCGGCACGCCGAAACGCTCGGTCAGCCAGCCGGCGAGGCCGATATGATCGGGATGGAAATGGGTGCAGATCACCCGAGTGACGGAGCGCCCGGCGAGCGGCACGTCGAACAGGGCCTCCCAGGCCTCGCGGCAGGGCGCGATGTCGAGGCCGGTGTCGACCAGCGCCACCCCCTCGCCGTCGTCGAGCACCCAGATGTTGATGTGCCTGAGCGAGCCGGGGATAGGCAGCCGCGCCCAGCCGACTCCGTCGGCGAGCGCAATGATCTCGCCCTGATCGGGCCCGCGGCGGCCGAGCGGGTAGGTCAGCCCCTTGTGGCTGTAGGCCTCGTCCGGATCGGTGAGGGAGACGTCGGGGCTGGCGGGCTCAGCTCTTGAAGAGGTCATCGGCCGTCGGCTCGCGCGGGGCGGCTTCGCCGGCCTCCTCGGCGGCATGGGCGGCTTCGGCCTCGCGGGCGGCGGTGTCGCGCTCGCGGCGCAGCTCCTCGATCAGCGCCTCGCGATCGCCGGCGAGGCGATGGTCCTGGGGCGCCGGCTCGATCCCGGCCGCCTTGGCCGCCTTGGCGACGATCGCGTCCAGCTCGCGCTGGGAACACAGGCCGAGCGTCACCGGGTCCTTCGGCTGGATGTTGGCGATGTTCCAGTGGCTGCGGTCGCGGATCGCGGCGATGGTGGTTCGGGTGGTTCCGATCAGCTTGCCGATCTGGCCGTCCGAGATTTCGGGGTGGTTGCGGATGATCCAGGCGATTCCGTCGGGCTTGTCCTGGCGCTTTGAGACCGGCGTATAGCGCGGGCCCTTGGTGCGGCGGGTCTGGTCGGGCTCCTTCTGGATGCGGAGCTTGTAGCCGGGGTCGGCCTGGCCGCGGTCGATCTCCTCCTGATTGAGCTCGCCGGCGCGGATCGGGTCGCGCCCGGTCAGCTTGGTCGCCGCCGTGTCATCGGCGATCGCCTGCACCTCGAGGATGTGGAGGCCGCAGAATTCGGCGATCTGCTCGAAAGTGAGCGAAGTATTGTCGACCAGCCAGGCGGCGGTCGCATGGGGCATGAGCGGCTGAACCACTTGTCGTCTCCAAAAACAAGAAGGGCCGCCCCTTCCCGGAGCGGCCGTTACGTTGCCCAGCGATCTAGTCCAGCGAGCGCCGCAGGGCAAGGCGAATGGCGCCGCCAGCCCGGCCGCAACTTTTTTTGACGACCCCACATCCAGGGCTGTCGTTACCGGCATCCTAGGATCGAAGCTCGATGAATCGGCTGCGCTCGCGCGCGGCCCTTTAGGGGGAATGAAGATGAAAAGATTGCTGATCACGGTCCTCGTCGCAGCGGCCCAGGTCCTGCCCGCCGCGACCGCGGCGCAAGCCGCCGAGCTCGATGGGCGAAGCTACTTCGTCGATAATCAGCGCGGAGCCTTTGCCGGACTGCGGCTGCGGGCCAGCCTCGGCGGCAGGGAGAAGGACGTTCGGGCAAGCCTGGCCGTCGCTTCCACCGCCCACAGCCGGAGGGGCGCGGACAGCCGCACGGCGATCGGCGACGGGCTGGAACTCAGCTTTTCACCGCGCAAGGCCAAGCCCGACCTCACGCTCGCCGGCAGGCGCCTCGACCAGATGAACCTGCTGGGGCGGCCCGAGGACGACAAGAAAGACCTCTCGACTCTGGCCACCATTGGCATTGTCGCGGGAGTCGTGTTGATAGCCAGCGCTGTGGCCTTCGTTCACGTCGCCAACGAGGCGAGCTGCTTCAATGGCGGAACCAAGTTTCACGGCGGAGGCGACCCCGGCGATTGCTGAGCCGGGTCAGGCGTCCATCGACACATAGCCCGGCGCCGAGGCGATGCGAGCGACCCAGGCGGTGATGGACGGGTAGCGGCCGAGGTCGAAACCGCCGTCCCCGGCCACATGGGTGTAGGCGTAGAGCGAGATGTCGGCGAGGCTGAGGCCGTCGCCGACGAACCAGGCGCGGTCGGCGAGATGCTCGTCCATCAGCTTGAGCGCCGCCTCGCCCGCCTCGCGCTTGCCGGGCAGGAGGGAGCGTTGAAGCTCGCTCAGCCGATCCTCGCCCACGAAGGCCAGCCAGAAGCGCAGGGTCGCGACGTTGGGCTCATGATTATATTGCTCGAAGAACATCCAGCGCAGCATGTCGGCCCGCTCGAACCGGTCGTCGGGCACCAGCTCCGTGCCGTCGGCCAGGTAGAAGCAGGCGGCGTTGCTCTCGGGGATGAAGCGCTCCCCGACCTGGAGGACCGGAATTCGCCCGTTCGGATTGATCTCGGCGAGGAATTGGGGAGTCCGGGTCTCGCCCTTGGCGATGTCATATTCGCGCCGCTCGATCGGAAGCCCGAGCAGCGCCGCGGTGAGCCGGATCTTGTAGCAATTCCCGGACTGGGAATATTCGTGAAGCGTCAATGTCTCAGCCATGTTCCGGCCTCCCCTGGCGTTCTCAGTCGCACCGCCCTTCGCCGACGCAGCGGCCTATGTCCATTCTCCGACTTGCGCCGGCGGCTCCGGTCAGAGCCAGGCGGAGTGAAGGTCCACGGCGCGCCGGAAGCCCGCGGCGAACGAGCGCGCCCGCGCCCGCAGGAGCAGCAGTCGACCGTCCGGAGTGCGTGTGAAGACAAGCCTCGAGTCGCCGACACTGGCCCTCCACGCCCTGTGGAATTCCTCCGCCGATTCCTTGCGTCGGGCGATGGCCGCCGGGACCGGATGATAGTCGGTGCGCCGCCTCGGCCCCAGCCAGCTCGAGCGGACCAGCAGATAGCGGGGGTTTCGGACCGGGCCGAGGAGTTCCGCCAGCGCCTCTATGATCATCCGTTCGGAAGTCCGCGAGGTCCCGTGAACGAGGATGTCGAGTCGCCCGTCGAGGCCGACGCCGATCTCGAAGCTGGCGTTGCCACGCTCCAGGTCGGACAGGCATCCGGCCGAATGGAGACCGATGAGCACGGCCTTGGCCGCCTGTTCCAGGCTGCCCTCCAGCGAACCGTTGCGAAAGAGCAGCCAACCGGCCTTGGCGAGCTTCGGCAAGGCCGCGAGCGCGCCCGCCGCGGCGATGGCCATGGCCAGCTGCGGCAGCCCTTCCAGCGCCGCGGCGTCGCGCATCTGCGCGGCGGCGGCGAACGCGCCGGCGGCTACGGCGCTGCATCCCAGCCATCGGAGCGTATCCCGCCAGGCGAGAACCCGTGGAGCGTAATTGGGCGAAGCGACGCTGCGGACGTGCGCGCGCGGCGAGGCTTCACCGAGCGAGCGAGCCCATCGCTCCGCGATCGCCGCCCGGTCCCTGGCGACGTCGAAGCTGCGCATATTCCACGTCTGCGCTCCGCCGTCGTCGATGTCGCCGAGTCTCGCCATCCCGCTCACGATGCGTGGCGGGCCACTGTTGGTAATGCCCTCGAACGCCCGGAAGCGGCGCCTCAGGAGCGCGAGGTCGGAACCGATGACCTGCACGTCGTCGAGTTGCCCCCAGTTGAAGCCCTCGCGCCAGCCGTCCCAGGCCGCGGCCGGCAGCTCCGGGGCCGTTGCGAGGTGCCAGATGTTGGCGACCTTGCCGGGGCGGGCGGGATCCGTCCGGATCGCCCGTCCGCGCATCTGGTTGGAAAGCATGAATGCGGCGGCGTTGCTTCCAAGGACGAGGCTGTTGAGCACCGGCGCGTCCCAGCCCTCGCCGAGCAGCGCTTGGGTGCCGACCAGGACGGTCAGCTCGCCGTCGCAGAACAGACGGGTGACGACATCCACAACCTCGGTCTCGGCGGGCCCCTGCGAGACCAGCCGCGCATAGCCGGGGCATCCGGGGAGCGGAACGAGCCGGAGCCCATCCTCGGCAACGCCGCGGCGCCGGGCCAGTGAGCGTAGCGCTTGCTCCGCGCTGGCCGGGAGGATCACCAGGCTGCCGGTCAGTACCGCCAGCCGCTGCCCGGCGATCGCCGACCGCCGCAATGTCTCGAAGATCGGCACCACGCCGAGCTTGGCGGGGTGAAACTCGGCTTGCGCCGAGTCGGGCAGGTCTCCTGCGCGGACATGGTCGCTCAGCACGACCATCCGGAGGTCGGCGCCAAGGCTCTCGGCCTCCGCACGCGCGATTTGGGCGATGCTGTCAAGCTTGGCGAAGTTCCGGACATCAGCGTGAACAGGCTCCGGCTTTCGCACAGCCGGACTCGGCCTCCCTCGATCAGGCCGAGCCGGTTGAGCGAGGCCTTGAGCTTTGAACGCGGCTCGCGTCCTATCGGAAAGCTTTCCGCGAAGCGGAAAACCAGGCCGTCGAGCAGCAGCTCCGACCACTGAAGCGAAGGGGCCGGCACCTCGCTCGCGGAGACCCCGAGCAGCGCCAGCGGTGCCGGCGGCAGCATTCGTCCGGATGCCGCGAGATGGACCAGCACCGCCGACAGCATCTCCGGTGCTTCCAATATGGCCTCGACGTGGGCCTGGGGCGCGGTGAGCCAGGGAGCGGCCGCGATCGCCTCGAGCAGCGCGGCATCGGATCGCAGCTCGGCCAGGATGTCGGCCAGCCCGGAGCGGCGCCGGTCCAGAAGGGCGAGCGCGTCGGCGCTCGGGCTGGAGACGATGACATGATCCTGGTGGGGGCAAAGATCGCCGCTCCGGACCAGTTCGGGCACGCCGATTTCGGCGTCGAAGGCTCCGCAAAGCCCATCGTAGCGCGCCCATTCCGCGATCGGAGCGTCGTAAGGGGGAGTCGCCGTCAGGGCCACGAGCCGCGCGGCGGGCAGCGCATCGACCAGCCCCTGGAGCGCATTCCACCACTCGCGCCGCAGGTGGTGCGCCTCGTCGAGCACCAAAGTCACCGGGCCGATCGCGTCGAGGCTCGCGAGCAGCCGGGCGAAGCGTTCCGGCCGCTCGTCCGCCCAAATGGCGTGGAGCGCCTGATAGGTTGCCACCGTCATTTCGGCGGCCGCTTCCAGATCGAAGGATATCTCGCCCTTCGCCGGCGGCTCGGGCAGAAAGTGGGGGACCAGCCGCGCCGGCCACTGGTCGCGAATGGTCCGGGTCGGCGCGAGGACGATCGCAGGGCGGCCGAGGCGGCGGACGAGCTCCAGGCCGAGCACGGTCTTTCCCGATCCCGGCGCCGCCACGACATGGAGCTTCCGGTCCTGCAAATGCGAATCGAGCTCGTCGAGAACCCGTTGCTGATAGTCGCGCCAGCGCCCCGAGAAGACCATCCGGCCTAGCATCGAATCGATCGCCGAAGCGCTCTCCGCGAGGCTCATCCGCAGGTCAGCACGATCTTCCCGACATGCTCGCCGCCGTCCATCAGCCGGTGGGCGCCGGCCGCGTCGGCCAGGGGGAAGGTGGCGTGGATGACGGGGCGGATCCGGCCGGCCTCCAGGTGCGGCCACACCTCGCGTCTGAGCTCGTCGGCCAGTGCCGATTTGAAGCCGATGGAGCGGGCGCGCAGGGTCGAGCCGGTCAGGATCAGGCGCTTGCGCATCACGTCCCAGATCGGAATCTCGACGCTCGGACCGCGCTGAGCCGCGATCGAGACGTGGCGCCCCTCCTCGGCCAGGCAGGCCAGGTTCCTCGGCACATAGTCGCCGCCGACCATGTCGAGGACCACCGCGACTCCCGCGCCATCCGTCAGGCGCTTCACCTCCGCCGCGAAATCCTGCGTCTTGTAGTCGATCGCGTGCGCGGCCCCCACATCGAGCGCCCGAGCGCATTTGTCCGCCGATCCGGCGGTGACGATGACGGTGAGGCCGAAGACCTTGCCGAGCAGGATGGCGGTGGTGCCGATGCCGCTGGTGCCGCCGTGGACAAGCACCGTATCGCCAGCCTTGGCGCCGCCGCGCTGGAAGAGATTGCTCCAGACGGTGAAGAAGGTCTCGGGCAGCGCCGCCGCTTCGGGCATGGAAAAGCCGCCGGGCACGGGAAGGCAGATGTCGGCGTGCGCGACGGCATATTCGGCATAGCCGCCGCCCGGCACCAGGGCGCAGACCGCCATTCCGTACATCTCCCTCGCCGCCCCCGGCCCGGTATCGACGATCGTTCCGGCGACCTCGAGGCCCGGTATCGAGGGCGCTCCCGGCGGCGGCGGGTAGAAGCCGAGCCGCTGCATGACGTCGGGCCGGTTGACGCCCGCGGCCGCCACCCGGATCAGGACCTCGTCGGCCCCGGGCTCGGGAACCGGGCGCCGGACCGGCTGAAGGACTTCAGGCCCGCCGGGCGTGGCCGGATCAATGGCGATCATCGTCTCGGGGATTGCGCTCATGCGGTCACGCCTCGCGCCGAATGCGCGGCGACGCAAGCCCTCCGCCTTGACGGCGCGGCCGGGAAGAGAGATTCTAGGCCATGGACCTTGACGAGCTCTTCCCGAACAAGCCCGACGATCCGCTGATCCTGCTCGGTCGACAGGACCTGGATCCGCTGTCGGTAGACGAGCTCCACGCCCGGATCGAAGCGCTCGAGGCCGAGATCGCACGGGTGCGCGCCAAGATCGACGCCGCGGTTAACCACCGGGCAAGCGCCGAGCAGCTATTCAAGAAATGAGGAAGCTTCGGGAACATTCGGCCTTTTCCCCAGCTTTTTTGGAGGTGCGCTTGATGACGGGAGCCCGACGCCCGACATTAAGGCCATGTAGTCCGTGAATTTTTGCGGGCTTTGAGGAGTAAACGACTTGCCTTCCTTCGCCCGCGAACTCGAACAGACCCTGCATACCGCTCTCGCGGAAGCCAGCGGACGCCGGCACGAATATGCAACCCTCGAGCATCTGCTGCTCGCGCTCACCGAGGACGCCCATGCCTCCAAGGTGATGAGCGCCTGCGGAGTCGATCTGAAAGAGCTGCGCGAGGCCGTGAAAGCCTATCTCGACAGCGAGCTCGAGGCCCTGAAAGTGGACGGCCAGACCGATCCGTCGCCGACCAGCGGCTTCCAGCGCGTCGTCCAGCGCGCCATCCTCCATGTCCAGTCCTCGGGCCGGGACGAAGTCACCGGCGCCAACGTCCTCGTCGCGCTCTTCTCCGAGCGCGAGAGCTATGCAGTCTATTTCCTCCAGCAGCAGGACATGAGCCGGCTCGACGCGGTGAGCTACATCAGCCACGGCGTCGGCAAGGGCGAGGCCGCGTCCGAGCCGCAGGAGGTCAAGGGCGTCGAGGAATCCAAGCCCGAAGAGGGCAAGAAGAAGAATGAATCCGCACTCAAGCAGTTCACCGTCAATCTCAACGAGAAGGCGCTGAGCGGCCGGGTCGACCCGCTGATCGGCCGCGGTCCGGAGGTCGACCGCACGGTGCAGATCCTGTGCCGGCGCTCGAAGAACAACCCGCTCTACGTCGGCGACCCCGGCGTCGGCAAGACGGCGATCGCCGAGGGGCTCGCCCGCAAGATCGTCGAAGGCGACGTGCCCGAGGTCCTCAAAGGTTCGGTCATCTATGCGCTCGACATGGGCGCCCTGCTCGCCGGCACCCGCTATCGCGGCGACTTCGAGGAGCGGCTGAAGGCGGTCGTGACCGAGCTCGAGAAGCTCACCGATTCCATCCTGTTCATCGATGAGATCCATACCGTGATCGGCGCCGGCGCCACGTCCGGCGGTGCCATGGACGCCTCCAATCTCCTCAAGCCCGCGCTGTCGGGCGGCACGATCCGCTGCATCGGCTCGACCACCTACAAAGAGTTCCGCAATCATTTCGAGAAGGACCGGGCGCTGCTCCGGCGCTTCCAGAAGATCGACGTGAACGAGCCGACCATCGAGGACACGATCAAGATCCTCGCCGGCCTGCGCACCGCGTTCGAGGATCATCACAAGGTCAAATATACGACCGACGCGATCAAGGCGGCGGTCGAGCTTTCGGCGCGCTACATCAACGACCGCAAGCTTCCCGACAAGGCGATCGACGTGATCGACGAGGTCGGCGCGATGCAGATGCTGGTTCCGCCCAACAAGCGCAAGAAGACAATCACCACCAAGGAGATCGAGGCGGTCATCTCGACCATCGCGAGGATCCCGGCGAAGAGCGTCTCGTCCGACGACAAGAAGACGCTCGAGCATCTCGATCGCGACCTCAAACGGGTGGTCTTCGGACAGGACCAGGCGATCGACCGGCTCGCCTCGGCGATCAAGCTGTCCCGGGCCGGCCTCCGCGACCCCGACAAGCCGATCGGCTCCTATCTGTTCAGCGGCCCGACCGGGGTCGGCAAGACCGAGGTCGCGCGCCAGCTCGCCTCGATCATGGGCATACCGCTTCAGCGCTTCGACATGTCCGAATATATGGAGCGCCATTCCGTCTCGCGTCTGATCGGAGCGCCTCCGGGCTATGTCGGCTACGATCAGGGCGGCCTTCTGACCGACGCCGTCGACCAGCATCCGCATTCGGTCCTCCTCCTCGACGAGATCGAGAAGGCGCATCCGGACCTGTTCAACATCCTCCTCCAGATCATGGACAACGGCCGGCTCACCGACCATCACGGCAAGACGGTCGATTTCCGCAACGTCATCCTGATCATGACCACCAATGCGGGCGCCAGCGACATGGCGCGCGAGGGCCTCGGCTTCGGCAACAACACGCGCGAGGGCGAGGACGAGGAAGCGATCAAGCGGATGTTCACTCCGGAGTTCCGCAACCGCCTCGATGCGATCGTCCCGTTCAGCTACCTGCCGACCGAGGTGGTGGCCCGGGTCGTGGACAAGTTCATCCTTCAGCTCGAGCTCCAGCTGGCGGACCGCAACGTCCATATCGACCTCGACGACGAGGCCCGCAAATGGCTCACGTCGCGCGGCTACGACAAGCTCTACGGCGCCCGTCCGATGGGCCGGCTCGTCCAGGAGAAGATCAAGCAGCCGCTCGCCGAGGAGCTTCTGTTCGGCAAGCTCATGCACGGCGGCGAGGTCAAGGTGACCATCAGGGACGACGCCCCCACCTTCGAAATCGTCCCCGCCGCCCCCAAGCCGAGCAAGAAGCGCGGCAAGAAGGCGGCGGAACCCGAGGGTGAGCAGAGCCAGCCGGAAGGCGAGCAAGGCCAGCCCGAAGAGCAGGCGTAGAGTGATTCGGGGAGGGCGCCCCCTCCCCGCCATTCCCGCGAAGGCGGGAATCCAAGCGGACGTCGATCTCGGTCACAGAGGCCATAGGACTCCCGCTTTCGCGGGAGTGACGATAGTGTGCGCCCCTACGCCGAAGGAGCACCCGTCATGTCGGACACGAGCCTCACCTTCTACACCAACCCCATGTCCCGGGGCCGCATCGTTCGGTGGATGCTGGAGGAGGTCGGCCATCCCTATGAGACGGTGCTGCTCGACTATGGCACGACCATGAAGGGGCCCGAATATCTGGCGATAAATCCGATGGGGAAGGTGCCGGCGATCAGGCATTGCGACACGGTGGTCACGGAAGGGGCGGCGATCTGCGCCTATCTCGCCGACGCCTTTCCCGACGCGGGTCTCGCCCCGCCGTCCGGCAACCCGCGCCGCGGGCCTTATTATCGCTGGCTGTTCTTCGCCGCCGGCCCGGTCGAGGCGGCGGTGACCGCCAAGTCGCTCGGCCTGCTCGCTCCCCCCGACAAGAAGATGATGGCCGGCTATGGGAGCTTCGAGGAGACGATCGACACGCTCGAGCGCTGCATCGGCTCCGGCCCCTACATATGCGGCGATCAGTTCACCGCTGCCGACGTCTATGTCGGCTCGCAGATCGGCTGGGGAATGATGTTCGGCTCGATCGACAAGCGGCCGGCGTTCGCGGAATATTTCGAACGGATCAGCAACCGCCCCGCCGCTCTGCGCGCCCGGGAGATGGACGACGCGCTGATGCCCGAGCAGTCCCGGCCGCAGCCCGAGCAGGCCTGACATGGCCGACGTTCGCGCCGCGGCGATCGCCCTCTACGACCGCTTCACCCACGAAGGCATGGACCGGCGCGCCTTCATGGCACAGCTGACCAGGATCGCCGGCAGCGCCGCGGCCGCGTCCGTTCTGCTCGCTTCGATCGCCGCCGATCCGGCCGCGGCAACGCTCGTTCCGGAGGAGGACGGCCGGCTCCGGGCGCGCCGGATGAGCTGGCCGGTGGGCGCCGGCCGGACGATGAAGGGCTATCAGGCCGAGCCGCGCAATCCCTCCGCGGCGCTGGGATCAGTGCTCGTCATCCACGAGAATCGCGGCCTCAATCCGTACACCGAGGACGTCGCGCGGCGACTCGCCGTCGCCGGCTACCGGGCAATCGCGGCCGACTTCCTGTCGCCGGTCGGCGGCACCCCGGCCGACCAGGATACCGCGCGCGAGGCGATCGGCAAGCTCGACCTCGCGGCGACGGCGGCTGACGCGGTCGCCACCCTTCGCCTTTTGAAATCGCTGCCTGGGAGCAACGGCAAGGCCGGTGTGGTCGGTTTCTGCTGGGGCGGCGGAATGGTCAACCGGGTGGCGCTGGCCGCCGGGGACGTCCTCGATGCGGGCGTTTCCTTCTACGGCCCCGCCCCCGACCCGGCGCTGGCGTCCCAGGTGCAAGCGGCGCTCCAGCTCCATTATGCCGGGCTCGACGAGCGGGTGAACAAGACCGGCTTTCCCTGGCGCGACTCGCTTGCGGCGGCCGGCAAGACGGTCGAAGCGCACGTCTATCCGGGCGTCAATCACGCCTTCCACAACGACACATCGGCGGAACGCTATGACGCCGCCGCGGCCAAGCTGGCCTGGCAGCGCACTCTGGACTTCTTCGGCAGGTTCGTCGCTTGAACAAATGAAAAAGGCCCGGCGTCGCCGCCGGGCCCTTTCCTTTTCAGTCTGCCACGGACCGTCAGTCGCGGCTGCCCATGAACCGCAGCAGGAACAGGAACATGTTGATGAAATCGAGATAGAGGTGCAGCGCACCCATGATCGCCGATTTCCCTTCATGATCGGTGCCGCGCACCGTGAAGTACATGCTCTTGATCGTCTGCGTGTCGTAGGCGGTGAGGCCGGCGAAGATGAGAACGCCGATCGCGCTGATCGCGAAACCCATCGGCCCGCTCGGCCAGAACAGGTTGATGATCATGGCTACGAGCAGCCCGACGAGGCCGACCATCAGGAAGCTGCCCCAGCCGCTCAAATCCTTCTTGGTCGTGTAGCCCCAGAGGCTGAGGCTTCCGAAGGCCGCCGCCGTCGCGAAGAACGTCTGGGCGACGGAGGTACCGGTATAGACCAGGAGCAGGGTCGACAGCGACGCGCCGAGAAGGCCGGCATAGCCGAAGAACACCGCCTTGGCGGTCGACGTCGACATGCGGTTGATTCCGAAGCTCAGCCAGAAGACGAGGCCTAGCGGCGCGAACATCAGCACATAGCCGAGGACGCTGAGCCCTCCGGTCTGCGGGTTGATGAGCGACTGGACGGCTCCCGTGTAAACCATCGCCAGCGCGATGATCCCGGTCAGCAGGACGCCCGAAGCCATATAGTTGTAAACCGACAGCATATAGGACCGCAGCCCCGCGTCGAAGGCGACGCTCTCGCGGCCGACCGTCTCGGCCGTGTGCGGCGATGCGGTCGCGCGCGGGTCAAATCCGTTAGCCATTTTGAAGTCTCTCCTTTGGCGGCGAATACCCGTCGCCGCTCTCTGCAATATCGTGAGAATGGGGTCGACATTCAAGGAAAACCGGTACGCAGGACGTTCGCCGCGGTCTAAGGGCGGGGGCCATGCACCGCCTGTTCGTCGCGATCCGCCCGCCGTCACCGGTCCGCGCCCGCCTCCTCGACCTGATGGGCGGAGTTGCCGGCGCGCGCTGGCTGGACGACGATCGGCTCCACCTTACCTTGCGCTTCATCGGCGAGGTCGACCGGCATCTGGCGCGCGACGTCGACGCGGCGCTGAGCAGCGTCCAGCATCCCCGCTTCTCGATCGCCTTGAACGGCCTCGGCGCCTTCGATCGCCGCGGCGAGCCGGTCACTCTCTGGGCCGGAGTCGCACCGCATGAGCCCGTCCAGGCGCTTCACAAGAAGATCGACCAGGCCCTGGTCCGGGTCGGCGTCGAGCCGGACCGCCGCGCCTATATGCCTCACGTCACTCTCGCCCGCCTGCCGCGCGGCGCCGGCCCGATCAAGCCGCTGATCGAAGGATCGGGCGCCCTCTCCGGTCCCGCGTTCGAGGTAAGCGAGTTCCTGCTCTACGAGAGCCTGTTGACGCCCGACGGTCCGCTGTACACGCCGGTCGAGCTTTACTCGCTCGGCTGAACGGCGCGCTCGCGCCGCCACAGCAGGAAGGAATAGGCGGCCGGAATCCCCGCGCTCACCGCGATCACCCCGACGAGAAGGGCCATCAGCCGCGCCGGAGGCGGATTGAGGAGGGCCGCGCCGAAGATCAGCACGCCGCCCGTCACCATCAGCTTTCCGGCGAGCCGGTGGGTGCGGATCCAGACGTCCTCGCTGGCCAGGGTCCAGGGCGTGCGCATTCCGATCAGGTACATGCTCCGCGACTTGCCGAGCTGGTTGCCGATCAGGACCAGCATCGCTCCCGTCGCGGCGACGATCAGTCGCCCCGCGTTCACCGGCCAGCCCAGCGCCACGGCGACGACGGCAGTCTGGATGGCGGCGCCCATCAGCAGCAGCGACGCCCAGCCCCACAGGTAGAGGCCCTGGCTTCGCTCGAGACCCTCTCGCCTCGGCTCGATCGCGGGCAGCGCATAAAATAGGAGCGAGAGCAGGGCGGTCACGGCCGAAGGCAGAAGCAGCGCTGGCCATTTACCCGCAAAGCCGTCCGGCTCGCCGTTCAGGCCCCAATGGATGGGGAGCTGCACGTGCCCCGGCAGCGAGGCGCCGACGGCGAACGATATGGCGATCATCGTCGCGACCACCAGCGCGGACGCCGCCGCTAGGATCTTTCTGGTCATGACATCTCCTCCTTCGGCTCGGGCGCCACGCCGAATCGTCCCATGAAGCCGAGCAGCACTTCCTCCAGGGTCGTCAGATTGAGGCTGTAGAGGATGGTCGTGCCGCGCTGGTCGGCCTGGATGAGCCGCGCCTCTTTCAGCTTGGCGAAATGGCCCGACATGGTCGGTTTCGAGACGTCGAACGCCTCGGCCAGCTCGCCGGCGGTCATCGAGCCCCGCTTCAGCATCTCGAGGATGGCTCGCCGGGTCGGATGCGCGAGGGCCTCGAACACGATATTCATCGCGGCTCACGGTGAGCGGAGTCCGCCGGGAGGATGAAGTCGGCTATGGCGTCGACCACGGCCGCAGCGATCGGCAGGTCGGGATCGGCATAGGTGGCGAGGTTGGCCGCTCGGTCGTCGCTCGCGACCGCTTTCAGCACATGATTCACTCCGGGCAGGAGAACCAGCTTCGCGCGCGGGGCCGCGTCCGCGAGTCGCCGGGAGTCCGCCTCGGCGACCTGAAGGTCGCGCTGGCCCTGCACGATCAGGACGGGCTTGCTCACGCGCGCGATCAACTCGGCGGGATCGTAGGAGAAAAGGCTGATCACGAAGCCCTGCACCTGGGGGGCGAACAATGGCTGCAGCGCGGGATGGATAGCCGCCGCTTCGACCCGCTTGCCGGCCTCCAGGCGGTCGATGGCCGCCATGGCCTGATCGAGCAACGGTGCGTTGGCGGGGTTGGCGCGAAGCTGCTCGCGAAGCAGGGTTCCGAGCTTGCGCCCCGGCGCCGCGACCAGGATGAGACCGCAAATCCCGTCCGGCCGCTGCGCCGCCGCCGACGCCACCAGTCCGCCCTCGCTGTGGCCGAGCAGCCAGACGCAGCCGGCGCCGGTCCGCAACCGCACCGCCTTCACCCAATTGTGAATGTCTTGGGCATAGTCGGCGATCGTCACCGCGTTGGCGTCGGCGACGGCCCCGGCGCTGCCGAACATCCCGCGCTTGTCGATACGGACGGAGGCGATGCCCCGAGTCGCGAGGTCGGCGGCAAGCTTGCGGTACGGTGCGGCCGCGACTCCCAACGGGCTGTTGCCGTCCCGGTCCGTCGGGCCCGAGCCCGGGATGATCAGCACGCAGGGCGCCTCCGCGGCGGGCCGAACGATGGTCCCGCGCAACATGCCTGACGGGCCCGGTGCCTCGATCGGGCTCTCGACGGGCGAAGCGGCCGGAGCCTCGGATGAGGCGAGGGTGAGGGCGATGAGCGCGTCAGCCAGCATGGGACAGCCTTTATTCGTTATTTAGGCAAATAGCGAATAACTGGCCGACGTCAAGCGCGGCCTCGCTTCAGATGCCGAGCTGGATCAACAGCCTGTCGACCATATCGGCATAGGTCGGGCCGAACAGCCGGAGATGAACCAGGGCCGGGAAGAGCTGGTAGATCGGCCGCCGCTCCTCCCAGCTGGGCTCGAGCGGGCCATAGGCATTCCAGAAGTCGGCCGGCGGGTTGCCGAACAGGCAGAGCATGGCGAGGTCGACCTCATTGTGGCCGCCATAGCAGGCCGGATCGATCAGGGCGGCGAGCTGTCCGCCGGCGACGAGGATGTTGCCCGTCCACAGGTCGCCGTGGAGGAAGGCCGCGGGGGGCGATTGCGGCAGTCTCCCGGCGAGCCCCGCGGCCAGGCGCTCGACCCGCTCGCGCGTCGGCCGGTCGAGAATGCTGGCCGTCGCGACGAGCCGCTGCTCGCCCCAGAAAGCGGGCCAGTTCCCGGTCTCGCGATTGTCGAGCGCGACCGTTCCGATCCGGTAATCGGCCGGCCAGCCAAAGCGCTGGCCGGTCCTGGAGTGAAGCCTCCGAAGCGCCACCGCGACATCGGCCCAGGCGCGCGGGCTGAACACTCCGTCATTGGGCACATGCTCGAGCAGCAGCACTCCGTCATGCTCGGCTTCCACGGTCGGCACCGGAACGCCCACGCCCGCCAGCGCGCGCAGCATCGCCGCTTCCGTTCCCACCGCCGGCCCGCCCTTGGCGACCGTGCAGCGCCCGTCAGGCCGCCTCAGCAGCAGCACCTCCGAGAGATCGCCGCCCGCCAGGCGCTCGAGCCGCTCCTCGGCGACGCCGGTCAGCTCGGCCACCCGCCGGGCGAATGCCGTCATCCGCCCGCGGCGATCTTTTGGGCAAGCGCTCGAGCGCCCACGGTCACGTCGTCCCACGCCGCGTCGAAATGGCTGTCGTCGCCATAATAAGGATCGGCGACCGTCTGCCCCTCGCGGCCCTCGACATGGTCGAGCAGAAGCGAAAGCCGCGCCTTGCCGTCTGCGGGTCGAAGCCGCTCGAGGTCGCGCAGATTGTTGGAATCGAGGGCGACGATATGCTCGAAGCGGCGGAAGTCCTCCGGACCGACGAGCCGGGCCTTCATATTCGAGATGTCGATGCCGTTGCGGGCCGCGACCGCCGCCGCCCGGGGGTCCGGGGGATAGCCGATATGCCAGTCGCCGGTGCCCGCCGAGTCGATCTCGACGTCGAGGCCGAGCTGCTCCACCTCGCGACGGAAGGCGGCCTCCGCAAGGGGCGAACGACAGATGTTGCCGAGACAGACGAAAAGAACGGAGCTCTTCACGGGCCAATGCCTTGTTGCCAAAGCGCGTCGCTCTGCTAGCCAGATGCGGACCAAAGCACAACGCGAGGCTGTATGGCGTCCGACCCAGCTGAAAGCGCCTCCGCCGCCGTTCCGTTCCGTATCACCCGCTACGCCTGGTACGCGCTTTTCGTCCTCGTCCTCGTCTACATCGTCAATTTCATCGACCGGCAAATCATCTCGATCCTGGCTCAGGACATCAAGCACGACCTGCATGTCGACGACGCCCAGATCGGCTTCCTCTACGGCACCGCCTTCGCGGTCTTCTACGCCTTGTTCGGGATCCCGCTCGGGCGCCTCGCGGACAGCTGGTATCGCGGCCGTCTGATCGCCGTCGGTCTCGGCCTGTGGTCGTCGATGACGGTGCTCTCCGGCTTCGCCACGTCGTTCGGCATGCTGGCCACGGCGCGGATCGGAGTGGGTATCGGCGAGGCGAGCGCCTCGCCGGCCGCTTATTCGATGATCTCGGACAGCTTTCCGAAGGAAAAGCGGGCGACCGCGCTCTCCATCTATTCCGCCGGCCTGTACATAGGCGGCGCCCTGAGCCTGCCGATCGGCGGCTTCGTCCTCAGCCGGTGGAACGCGGCCTGGCCCGGCGGCTCCGGCTCGCCTTTCGGCCTGGTCGGCTGGCAGGCCGCCTTCCTCGCCGTCGGCCTGCCGGGCCTCTTGCTCGCTTTGTGGGTGCTGACCTTGCGCGAGCCGCAGCGCGGCGCCTCCGACGGCCTTCCGCAGCCCGTCGTCCGTCCCAATGCGTGGCGCGACTTCGGCCGCGAGCTCGCCGCGATCCTGCCGCCGCTGACCCTGCTCACCGCCGCTCGGACGCCCGGAGCGCTGCCGGTCAACCTCGCCGTTCTGATGGCCACCGCCGCCGGCGTCGCCGGCCTTATCTGGCTCACTGGAGACTGGCCGCAATGGCTGGCCTACGGCCTCGGAGTCTACGCCATCTTCTCCTGGGTGCAGTCGCTGCGCCACCGCGATGCTCCGACCCATCGGCTGATCTGGGCTTCTCCGACCCTGATCATGCTTGCCGTCGCCTTCGGCAGCATCTCGTTCATGAGCTATGCGATCTCTTTCTGGGTGCCGCCTTATGCGCTTCGCACCTTTTACGCGGGCCCCGCAGATCCGGCGCAAATCCTCATCGGCATGACCGCCGCCGAGGAAGTCTCGACCATCGTCGGGTGGTCCGCGGCGGTCGCCGCGGCCACCGGCGTGATCTCGGGCGGAATCATCGCCGACCGCTGGCGCCGAAGCGACCCGCGCGGCCGCCTGTTCGTCAATATGCTGTCGGTCGTTTTGGTCGCGCCCGTCGTCTGGTTCATGTTCACGACCGACAGCCTGGTCGGCTTCTACATCGGCAGCCCGGTCGCTCAGCTGTTCGGCTCGATGTGGGTCGGAGCGGCGGTGGCGACTCTCCAGGATCTGGTGCTGCCGCGAATGCGCGCCACGGCCGGCGCCACCTATGTGCTCGGCACCACCATGGTCGGCCTCGCCCTGGGCCCCTATTATGCGGGCAAGATGTCCGTCCTGACCGGAAGCCTCAGCACCGGAATCTTCTGCCTGTACGTCGTGCCCCCCTTCACCCTGCTCGCCCTGTGGCTCGGCTCTCGCCGAATCGCCGAGCTCGAGGCCACCAAGCTGGAGCGAGCGCGAGCCGCGGGCGAAGCGATCTAGCCCAGCACTCCGCAGGCGATCCTTGCGCCGCTGTTTCCGGATGGGTCTGTGCGGAAGTCGTCGGCCTTTTCGTGCAGCACCATCGCGGCGCCGTCGGCGTCGATCAGCCGGTTGGGAAGCATGCCCGACAGACCGGCATTGGGGATCGTATATTCGAAGCTGCCCCGGCCGTCGGTGCCGACGACGAGGTTGGGCAGGTCGCCCTTGTGCATCCCCTTGGGATTGTCCTTGCCGTGCATCTGGTCGGTCGGGTTCCAGTGCGGCCCCGCCGTGGTGAAGCCCGGGGGGTCGCAGCGACCGGTCGTGTGCAGATGCGCGCCATAGGCGCCAGGGCTCATCGATACAGCCTCCACCCGGACCCTCAGGCTGTCGCCCGATGTCTCGGCCGTCGCTCTGGCCCGAACCCGGCCCTCGGCATCGCGAAGGTCGGCGGTCAGCCTGGCCGGCCCGATGGTCGAGACCGCGGCGGGCGCGCCCGGGTCATCGACGGCTTCGCCGCCGGAATCCGTTGCGCAGGCGACGACGGCGAGGGCGGAAAAGCCCGGGAACAGCAGGCGAGCGAGCTTCATCCTCTTTCTCCACTTCGAAGGGATGAACGAACCCGCGTCGCAAGGGTTGCCCGCTCAGTTGCGCGGCGGGCGGCCGATTCCGAACCAGCGCAGCCCCGCTTCCTCGACGTCTTCGGGGGGATACACGCTGCGCAGGTCGACGAAGACCGGCTGAGTCATGTCGCGGGCGAGCCGCCTGAGATCGAGCGCGCGCAGCACGTCCCATTCGGTGACCAGCACCACCGCGTCGGCGCCGGCCGCGGCCCGGTACGGATTATCGAAGAACTCGACTCCGGGCATCATCGGCCGGGCCTGCTCGATGCCCTCGGGATCGTAGCCGCGCACCGACGCTCCGGCATCCTGGAGCGCCTGCACGATGCTCAGCGACGGCGCGTCGCGCATGTCGTCCGTGTTGGGCTTGAAGGTGAGGCCGAGGAGCGCCACGGTTCGCCCCCGCGCATCGCCGCTCAGCGCCTGGACCACCTTGCGGCCCATCGCCCGCTTGCGGGCTTCATTCACCTTCACCACGGATTCGACGATCCGAAGCGGCGCCTGATGGTCCTCGGCCGTCTTCAGCAAGGCGAGCGTGTCCTTGGGGAAGCAGGAGCCGCCGTAACCTGGGCCGGCGTGGAGGAATTTCGAGCCGATCCGGTTGTCGAGCCCGATTCCCCGGGCGACGTCCTGGACGTCGCCGCCCACCCTCTCGCACAGATCGGCGAGCTCGTTGATGAAGGTGATCTTGGTCGCCAGGAAGGCGTTGGCGGCATATTTGATCAGCTCGGCGGTCCGCCGGCCGGTGAACATCAGTGGCGCCTTGTTGAGATAGAGCGGCCGGTAGATTTCCCGCATCACTTCCGCCGCGTCGTCGTCGTCGGTACCGATCACGATCCGGTCGGGCCGCTTGAAATCCTCGATCGCGGCGCCCTCGCGAAGGAATTCCGGGTTGGAGACCACCCAGGCCTGGGCCCCGGGGGCGGTCTCCCGGATGATCCGCTCGACTTCGTCGCCGGTTCCGACCGGGACGGTTGACTTGGTCACCACGACCGTGGGCTCGCGGAGAACGCAGGCGATCTCCTCGGCCGCGCCGAACACGTAGCTGAGATCGGCGTGGCCGTCGCCGCGCCGCGAGGGCGTGCCGACGGCGATGAACACCGCCTCGGCCCCCTCCACGCCCCGCTCCAGGTCAGTGCTGAAGGCGAGGCGGCCGCCGCGTACGTTGCGCTCGACCAGGCTCTGGAGGCCGGGCTCGAAGATCGGCATGATCCCCTGGTTCAGAGCCACGATCTTGGCGGAGTCCTTGTCGACGCAGACGACGTCGTGGCCAAAATCGGAAAAGCACGCGCCGGAGACAAGGCCGACATAGCCGGTACCGACCATCGCGATGCGCATCGGATATCCTAGGCTGGGAAAGGAATGGTCGGCTTAGCCCGCATACTTCCGACGCGACAAGGGATTTGGGCGGAGTCGCCGTCCGGGGAAACCGCCTCCAGCCCCTCTCCCGCTCTTCCCGGGGGAAGGAGGGCTCGCCGCGAAGCGGTGGGAGGTGAGGGTCTGTCGCACAGAGGCAGAAAAAGACCCTCATCTTCCAAAGCTTGGGCTTGGCC
Source organism: Allosphingosinicella sp. (assembly GCA_036389015.1). Taxonomy (GTDB): domain Bacteria; phylum Pseudomonadota; class Alphaproteobacteria; order Sphingomonadales; family Sphingomonadaceae; genus Allosphingosinicella. The sequence continues at coordinate 29,951 of DASVQS010000039.1, forward strand.
CCTTCCCCCCCGCGAGGAACGGGAGAGGGAAAGCCCATCGGACGCGCTCGGCTCAAAAAGAAAGGAGCCGGCCCGAAAGCCGACTCCTTCCTTAGTCTTTGGCGTTGCGCCGCCGGAGCGGCGAACCCCCTTCTTACCAGCCGGAGCCGGGTCCGAAGGTGATCTCCACGCGCCGGTTCTGCGGCTCGCGGACACCGTCCGCCGTCTCGACCAGCGGGCGGCTCTCGCCGAACGCTTCCGTGGTCATGACGCCGTCGGGGATGCCGCGTCCGGCCAGGTACGAACGGACGTTCGCGGCGCGGCGCTGCGAAAGACCGACGTTGTACTGGTCCGAACCCGAACGGTCGGCGTGGCCCGCGATCATCACCTGGGCCTGGCCGCAGGTCTGATAAGCGGAAGCCGCGTTGTCGAGGATCGCCGAAGCCTGCGGAGTGATCTCGTCGCGATCCCAGTCGAAGAAGACCATGAACGGACCCGCGACGCACGGCGGAGGCGGCGGAGGAGGAGTCGGCTCGACCGGCGGCGGAACCGGGGTCGGCTCCGGAAGCGGCTCCGGCTCGGGCGGCGGCGGCGGCTCGGCGCCACCGAAGTTGAAGGTCAGGCCGCCGAGGAGGCTGTGCGACCGGAAGCGGAGCTCGCTCGCCGCGCCGTTGAAGGCGACGAGGTCGACCTTGTCGGCGTTGAAGAAGCGATACTTCACCGTCACGTCGATATTGTCGCTGATCGCCTGACGGACGCCGGCGAAGACCTGCCACGCCAGCTTCGTATCGGAGCCGTCGAGGAAGGGAGTCGCGTTGGCGAAGTTGCGATAGTTGTTGGCCTTGACCCGAGCCATGCCGACACCGCCGCCGACGAAGCCGGAAATCCCGTCGTCGTCGCCGAAGTCCAGCATGCCGTTGATCATGAAGCTCATGGCGCTCGAGCTCCCGCTCGCGTCACGGCCCGAGGCGAAGATGGGGCCCTCGAGAGGAAGCCGGATCGTCGTCTGGTAATCGTCGAGGTCGGCCTTCTTGTAGGCGGCCTCGGCTTCGAGCCGGAAGGCACCGAAGTCGTAACCGACGAAGATTCCACCATCATAACCATATTCATGGTTCAGAGTGATGGCGTTCTCCGTGGCACCGACGTCGATATTCATATCTTCGACGATCATCGCCCCGAATTCGCCGCCAATGTACATCGCGCCATCGCGTGCAAAGGCTGGAGTGGCGAGCAGGGTGGATGAAAGCGCCATAGCGATGGCGAGCTTCCGCATAAACTTTCCCCTTTCTTCTTGCGTCCCTACGGGAACGACCATGAACTCAATACGGTAAGCGGAGTTTCCGCGCAAGCACGCTTATCCCCACAAATGTTGCCGAAATGCCTCAGTGAGTCGGTTAGCGAATCCTTGAGGCCCCTCGTCAGACGACCGGCAAACGACCCTCTGCTCCCTTGGTTTCCGCGGGGCAACTAAAATGCTCACTCAATCAGCCCGTGTGACATTAATGCCGCAGTGAGAGCGTCGATCGCCGCCCTCGCTTCCGTGTCGATTATCGTTCCGCCAGAAGGACTTGGGACAGCCGGCTGGCGCTCGCCGACGACCTGGACCCCCCCGACGCGCAAACCCGCGCAGGGCAGCTCGCCGTCGCTCCAGGCGGTTCCGTCCCACAGCAGCGGCACCCCGGCGGCCTTGTTCCAGGCGCTCAGGCCCGGCGGCGGAGCGACGAACCGCCAGCCTCCCTCGCTCCACATCGCGAGCATCGCGTCGCGCCCGGCCCAGTCGCCGCCGGCCCCGGAGGCGACGATCCAGCATTCGCCTTCCGCGGGATCGGACGGCGGCGCGGCGGCGGGTGGCCCCTCGACCGCCGGGTGGAGCGCAAGGTCGATTCGGGACAGCGCCTCGTTGTGGAAAAGCTCCTTCTGGGCCTGGCCCGGCAGGATGAAGGGCAGCGCGAAGCGCGATGTGGTGTCCGCCATGATGGTCTCCTCAGCCTGTGACTAAAGATGCCGGCCGGGACGGCGCCGACGTTCCGAGCTGGACGACCTCCACGGCGAGCGGCCCGCTGAGGCCGTCGGCCGCCTGCTCGGCGGCGCCGTAGAGATAGGCCGGAGTCGATACGGTGACGCTCCGGATGAAGCCCGCCCCGGCGAGGGTAAGCCGGTAGCTTTCGGACTCCTCGCCGAGCGGGGTGTCGATTCCGCTCAGCCAGACCCAGCCGGAGCGGCTGCGCCTGACCCAGCTCAGCGCGAGGTCGCCGTTGGCCAGCCTGAGCGCCCGCAGATGCACCGGCGGCGGCGGCCGCATCGCCTCGCCCGTCACCGGACGAACCGCCGGCACGCCTTCGGGATCGCCGAGCCCCTGGGCGAGCAGGCGCGCCTCCCCGCCGAGCGATCCGAGCGGGGCGTCGACCGCGGCGAGGCTCCCGGCCTCGATCAGGACGAACGATTCGCCCGGCGCGTGGAGGGCCGCGGCCCATTCCGTCCCGCGCCGCCCGCGCAACAGCCGTGACAGCCGGAACCGGCGCTCGCCGAGCGGCTCGGCCGATCCGAACTGGATCAACTCCTCGCCGAGCAGCGCGAGATTGGCGCCGTCGGCGAGCGCGGCATCGCTTCGGCTCTCAAGCCACATCGACTCGTTCAGAAGCTCGACCTCGAAGGCGCTGCGTTCGTCGATCAGCGCCGAACCGACGGCGGCCGGCGCTCCGAGGGCCGTCCCCACCACCGCCGCCGGCGCGGTCTGCCCCGCCGCCGTCCAGCTGGCTCCGCCGTCGAAGCTCGCGATCAGCTCCGCGCGCCGCCAGCCCGGCTCGGGTCCGGCGGCGGCGACGAGCAGGCGAGGCGCGCTCGGCGGCGCTTCGGCGAAAAGCGGCACATCGAGCAGAAGGATCGAGGTCGGGCCGTGGACCAGGTCCGGCTGACCGGTCGGGCGGCCTGGGCTCGCCGGTGCGGCCGGCACCGATACGGTCGCGGGAAGGCCCGTCAGCTCGAGGGTCAGCACCATCCGGTCGAGTGTCCAGCGCGACACTCGCCAGAGCCCGGAGCGCCCGCCGACTCGCACCGGCCGCCCGGCCCGGAGCCCGAGGCGGGACCAGCCCAGGTGCAGCCTGGCGGAGCGCCGCGAGGCCCACAGGCGATCGAGCCGGCGGGCCGCCAGCGCCTTGGCCGTCGCGGCGTCGAGCGCCGCGGCGACGGCGCGCCGGTCGCTGAGCAGCGCCGCGCCCGGCCGGCTCGCCCGTTGCAGCCCGGTCTGATAGTCCCGGCCCGGGTCGTAATAAGTGAGCGTCGCCTCGGCCGCGACCGAATCCCCGCTCCTCCGGAGCCACTCGCCGCGGCCCCCGGCCCCCGGCGCCGAGGCCTCGAGCTCGTCCTCGCCGATCGTCACCGGAAGGGCGGAGCCGCTCGCCAACGCCAACGCCTCCCCGTCGTCGACCAGCGACAGCGGATCGAGCTCGGCGAGGGTGGCCATGGCCGCCCGGATGCTGTCGCCGCCGGCCGCATAGCCTGCCAGCACCACCGACTCCCCTGCCGCCGCGAGGCCGCCCAGCGCCGCCGCGACCGAGCCCACCGTGACCGGGCCCGGATCCGCCTCCACCTCGAAGGTCAGCGACGGGATTCGATTGCCGTAATCGGCGAGCTGGAAATCCTCGAACACCGCATAAGCGAGGCCCCGATAGGCTGGCGCCGAGCCGGTGCCCTCGACCGAGGCGATCAGCGGATCGACCGCCTGGTCCTCGCCGCCGAGGTGGAGCCGGTAGCCGGTCGCCGTCTTGAAGTCCCCGGCCGCGCCGCGAAGCAGCTTGCCGTCCGCCCAGATCCGCCGGACGGCGAGGATCGGCCGCCCGGACAGGGCCACCGCGAAATTGGCGGAATAGCTGTAATTGACCGTCTTGGGCTGGCCCTTGCCGCCGCCGCTCTTCGACCGTTCCTCCTTGAGGTCGGTCGCCCAGATCACCGTTCCGGCGACCCGCATGGTCCCGAACAATCTCGGGATCTGGCTTCCGTAGCTCGAAGTCTGGACCGCCAGCTCGCCGAGCCGCGGGCCCTGGCGCGGCTTGGGCGCGAACAGCCGTCCGTCGATCTGCTGGCCGAGGACGGCGCCGATCGCGCCTCCGATCGGCCCGCCCACGGCCGATCCGACCGCGGTTAGGACCAGCGTCGCCATCAGAATTCCTCCTTGGCGAGACGCCAGGCGCTCACCGGCGTCCACGGGATCGGATAGGGCCGCTGCGCCACGCGCCGAAGGGCGGCGTCGGCATGGACGAATCCGAACGGCGTGATGATGACCATGTGGAATTGCGCGGGTCCGGTCTCGCAGACGACGACGTCACCGAGCTGAAGCTCGCGGCCGGCGACGGGCCGGCAGCCGAAGTCGCAAAGCCGGTGCTCGATCTGCGCCCTCGACTGGTTGCGCAGCGCATAGTCGCGAGGAACGCGATCGACCGGAATGCCGCAGGCCAAAGCCGCCGTGCCCACGCAGTCCAGCCCATGCCGCGGATCCCGCCCCTGCGGCCGAAAGCGAGTGCCGACGAGCGCGCAAGCCCGCGCCGCGATATCGATACCTTTCATCGTTCACCCCCCCGGATAGCGGGTCAGCAGGTCCATTCCGGGCAGATGCGGCTCGCCCCGGAAATTCTCGCCATTGGCGAAGCGCCCCGTGCAGGTGGCGAAGCTTTTGTCGCAGCCCTCGCGTATCTCGACCAGGTCGCCCGCTTCGATCGGGAAGGGCGGCGGCTCCTGGAGGACCAGCTCGGCGCCCTCGGAGGCCGCGATCGGGCTTTCGAGCCCGCTGTTCGAGCCGCCGATCCAGCGCAGCCGGCCGAAGCCATAGGCTCCCGATGCGCCCGGCGCGTCGGCCACCTCGACGACATTTTCGGCCGGCGCCGCGATCACCCGGGTCACCCGCAGCCGTCCCGCCATGTCGACCCGGCACCGCCGGTCGCCCAGCTCGGCCCGGCAGCCGGGCGAGGTCTGCTCGGCCACCGGCCGCTCGAGCAGGGCCGCGGGGCCCCGCAACTCCGCTTCGAAGCCGTTCGCCTTCACCGTCACGTCCCCGAGCTCGCCGCGGGCGAGGGCGAGCCTTTCCCCGCCCGGATCCTCCCAGTCGACCAGGAACAGCGCCACCGCCGCCCGATCCCATCGCCCGGCCGAAAGATCCGCCTCGCGGATCGAGTCGCTTGTGAGGGCGCCCGTCACGTCGAGCGTCGACGCGTCGAAATCGTCCGAGATCGAGATCGCCGAAGGCAGCATGCCCGGCGCGGAGCGGTAGACGAGGCCGCCGATCTCGAGATCGCGATCGTGGCTGGTGAACCCCAGGCACACCCCGTCCCGCCGTTCCACCCTCCAGCAGAAGGCGAGCGTGGTGAGGTCCTTTTCGAGGAAAAAAGGCATTGCAAAGCTCCTTGTGAAATCTCCTCTCCCGCTTTCCGCGGGAGACGGGGGACCCAAGCCGAAGGCTTGGGGGGGTGAGGGCCTTGCTGAGCCTGCGGTACAGACCCTCACCTCCCATCGCTGCGCGACGGGCACCTCCTCTCCCGTAAGGGCGGGAGAGGGAATTTTTTGATCACCCCTCCCGGACCTCGATCAGCGGCACCGAAGGTATCTCCCCCGCCTCGAAGGTGGCCCGGCTCACCGCGAGCCGGTCCTCGGCGAAGCGCACGGGCACGTCGAACCTGAAGCCCGCCGCGACCGGCGCTCCGGCCGCCGGCGCCTCTTCGAAGCTCACGACTCCCATCGGGCCCAGCGTCCAGCCGCCGGCAAGCTCGACACCCGACACCGAGACCCGGACGCTTCCCTCCACCGGCCGGGTGATCCTTCGCAACTGGCCGCCGTAGCGTTTCACCAGGGCAAAATCGGTCCGAACCCCGTCGCCGGTCCCGAGCGCCTGGTCCGAAGGCCCCGGCTCGCCCGTCATCCCGTTGGAGCTGTTGTCGAACGGGTCCTCGAAGCGGAACGCCACCGCCGCCCCGCGCCGGGCCCGGAAAAAGGCGATCAGAGCGTGCAGATCCTCCTCGCCGCGGACCCCCGGCCCGGCGTCGAAGCGGAGCCTCGCGTCGGCCCAGTCGCTGTTGCGCTGTTCGGCGCCGCCGGCGCCCGTCACCACCGCGGTGGAGAAGGCCGGCTCGACGCTCGCCTCGCGTCCCAGCGCCACCGGAAAGCGCACATCCTCATAGGCATCCACGTCCCCGTCTCCCATGTCGAACCAGGTGAAGCCGTCGCGAAGGACCTGCGGCAGCGCCCACACGAACGTCTCGCCGGCGCCGCGGCGCCGCGCCGCTTCCGCCGCGCCCGCGATCCTGTGCCATTGCGCCTTGTCCTCGGGCGCGAGCACGAAGCCGGCGAAATAATGCTGCCGCTCCGGCGGATAGCCGAGCCGCGCCTCGGCCGCGGCCACGCCGCGGGCGGTGGCGCCGGCATTGCCAGCGGTCACCCATTCGTAATCCTCGAGCTGGAGCACGTCGAAGGCCGGGCTCGCCCAGCCCGGCGGCAGGTTGGCGCGCTGGAGATCGGGGCCCGCAAGCACCGTCGGCAGATAGGCGAGCAGCAGGATTTCCGAGTCGGGCGCGACCGCGCGCACCGCCGCCGCCAGCGCCGCCGTCGAAGCCGCGAGCACGGCCCCGGCCGAATCCAGGGTCGAGCGCTGCGCCTCGCTCAGCGGCGCTCGAACGTCGGCGATCGGCACCGGCGCGAAAGCGGCCGCCGCGGCGGAATCGTAGAGGCAGATCCGGCCGTCCGGAAACACCCACCACCAGGGCTCGCCGGCCTGGAACCGCATTCCCAGCCCGGCCGCCGCCGCCAGCCCGGCGAAAGCCTGCGCGACCAGCCGGAGATAGGACATCGCGCCTTCGTGGGCGGGCGAAAGGAGGGTGGAGGGCGGCGACCAGCCGGTGAGCGCCGGCGACCCGTCCCCGGCCCTTTGCTTCCAGTCGCCCCAGACATGCTGGTCGAGCAATTCGTAGGAGAGCGACCAGATGAGCTCGAAGCCGAGCGCCCCGGCCCGCCCGGCGAAGTCGGCGTGCCAGGCGGCGCAGGGCGCGTTCAGCACCCCTCCCGCCAGGCTGATGTAGAAACCCCCGCTATTGGCCTCGAGCCGGAAATAATGGCTCATCCCGACATAATGGTTGATCGGCCCGCGATAGCCGAGCTGCAGGATGTTCCTCAGCACCCGCGCCGGGGCCAGATGGTAGAGATCGTCATAGCCGGTCGCGATCCGAAGCCGATGCTCGGGCACCAGCGTGTCGCCGGTCGCGAGCACCGAGCCGGCGCCGTCGCAGGCGATCCCGCTCAGCTCCGCCCAGCCCTCGGCCGGAGCTCCGAGCGGCGCGTCCTCATGGGTGTAGCCGGGCGCCACCATCGACACGAACATCCGGTCGACGTCGCCGGCCCAGACCGGATCCTCCCCGGCCCAGCCGCCCGCAAGCGCCGCGAAGTCGACCGCGACGAGCGCGTCCTCCGGGTCCCCCTCCGAATAATTCCACAGCCGCACGTACCAGCTGCGCTCGGCCCCCGCTTCGTCCCGTCCCTCGATCGTCAGGGTCGGCCCATCGATCGCGTCGAGCGCGCGGATCCCGCCGCTCCGCCAGCGGAAGCTCAGCCGGCAGCCCCGGAAGTCCCGGCTCGTCTCATAAGAGAGCAGGGCATGGTCGAACCGGTCCTCGGCCTCCCAGATCAGGCCGGCCAGATCGTTCGCCTTGTAGAAGACGCAGTCGACCCGAAGCGCGTCCGGCCCCGTCGTCACCACCGAGGCCATCATCGGCCGCGGAAAATTGACGGTCCAGAAGCGCGGATCGAAGCGCTTGACGAACCCGACCTGCTTCGCCGCCCCCGGCGGCGCCAGCCAGTGACCCATCCGAACCTCCTTCCCCGTCGTCCCGGCGAAGGCCGGGATCCATGAACACGGTGATCGGCGATTTATCCGCAAGCGCCTGCGTTCACGGATTCCGGCCCTCCGCCGGAATGACGGCAATCAATCCTCGACCCGCATCAGCGCCTGCTTGACGGCCCGGGCCACCTGCCGGCCCGATCGCGCCAGCGCCTGCGGAGCCTCGCCCGCGGGAGCGCTGACATTGATGCTCACGCGGACCTCGCGGACCGCGCCGCGCCCGGTCTCGACCCGCCCGCTGGCGGTCGGAACGAACAGCTCCGGGCCGCGCTCGCCGACCAGATAGGGCCGGCCGGGTGCCACCGGCCCGCCGGTCGCCCGCCCCGGCGCTCCGAGCAGCGCGCCGAGCAGCTGCGCTCCCGCCGCGAGCAGCCCGCCTTTGCCGCCGCCGCCGCCCGCCGCCGCCTGGATCCCCCCGCGGATCGCCGCCGCGGCGATCTCCGCCATCGCGGCCAGCGCCACTCGCTTGAGATCCTCGAACCCGAACTTGCCGGTCCGCACCGCGCGGATGAGCGCATTCTCCAGCACCCGCCCCGCCCGCTCCAGCCCGTCGGCGAGCGGCCCCTCCAGCTGCCCCTTCATCTCGGCCACGTCCCGGGCGAACGCGCCGGTATCGGCCCGAACGCTGACCAGCAGCCGCTCGATCTCCTCGTCCATATCTTGCCTCCCCATCGCAGATGGGGAGGGGGACCAGGCGAAGCCTGGTGGAGGGGTACCCGCCCCGATCTTTGAATTATTGATCCGGAAATTGCCTCATCAATCGATCGAGCTCCGCCCGCCCCGCCGGAGCTGAGTCCTCTCCCGCCATTGCGCTGAGCACCGCCCCCAGCTCCGCCGGAGTCGCCCGCCAGAATTCGTCCGGCCGCCACCCCAGCAGCGCCCCCGCCAGCCCGGCCAGCCGCGCCGCCGACTCGCTAAACCGCTCCATTGAGAATCTGCCCGAGCAGCACCCTGACCACCGGAGTCACCCCCGCCAGTCCGCGCTCGGCGATCGCCGCTCCGATCCCCTCCCAGGTCAGACCCTCCGGCCGGGGCGCGGCGCAATGCCAGAACAGTCCCGCCATCTCCGCTACCCTGAGTCCGCCCGCCGCGGCGCGCTCGACCAGGGCGAACAGCGGCCCGAGCTCCTCCTCCGCCGCGACCAGGGCCTCGAAGCTCGGCCGAAGCCGCAGGGTCTCGCCGCCGACGGTCAGCGCCGCTTCCCCGCGCGCGGGATTCGCCGACGCGCTCACAGCGTCACCACCGCGCCGGAGCTTTCGAGGCTCAGGGCGTAATTGCGCTCGCCGTTGTAATCCCCCGAATAGTCGAGCCTGGTCACCAGGAAACGGCCGCGCAGTCGCTCGCCGCTCTCGAAGCTCAACTCGTAATCGTCGATCTGCCCGGCGAGCGCGTTCGACTTGATCCGTATCTCAGCCGCGGATCCGGTGAAGATTCCGCTCGCCGCCACCGAGACCGAGCGCACTCCGGCCCCCGACAAAAGCTCGCGCCAGCCGCCCGAGTCCTTGCTGGTGACGTTGACCGCTTCGCCGTTCACCGACATCTGAGTCGTTCGCATGCCCGCCACGGTCGCGAAAATCGGCGGTTCCGCGCCATTCCCGACCTTCAGCAAAAAGGCACTTCCCTTTTCCGCTCCCATCGATATTCTCCCGTCGTCTCAAATTGTTGCACTGGAATTCGGGATGATTTCACAAGTGCTGCTCGTCGCCCTGCTCGCTTCCGCCCAGGGCAATCTCGCTTCGGCTCGTACTGCTTATTCCAAATGCCTCGGCGGCTTCGCCCGCGCCCAGATCAAGCAAGGCGTGAAGGAGGAAGCCGCGTTCCAGTCCAGCCTCGCCACTGCGTGCAAGGCCGAGGAAGCCGCCTTCCGGGCCGCCTCGATCTCCACCGACGTCGCCGCCAAGATCGCCCGGGCCACCGCCGAGCAGAACGCGACCGAGGAGATCGGCTACATTCACGAGAATGCGGTCGAGACCTTCAAGGCCAGCGTGGACACCGCGGCTCCGAAATAGGCCCTTTGTCCTCCCCCATGCGCAGCATGGGGAGGGAGACCACCCGAAGGGTGGTGGAGGGGTAACTGACCGGGCTGGTAGGTTTTCGCGCGGAACTGCGGATCGCGGCGCCTTTACCCCTCCACTGCGCTTCGCATGGTCCCCCTCCCCATCTCACGATGGGGAGGATTTACTCCGCCAGCATCCGCGCTCGATAGTCGAGCGCCACCGCCCAGCCCATCCGGCCGCCCCGGCCTTCGGCGACCGTCCGCCGCCGGACCAGAGCGAGCGTGACCAGCCGCCAGCCCTCCACGTCCAGCCCCGCCCCGATCGCCGACTCGACGACGTCGGCGAAGGCCTGAGCCCGCTCCGGCCGCTCGCCGGAATCGCGCAGGATCACCGCCAGCCTGAGCTCGCGCCCGGCTCCGCTCTTGTGCCCCCAGTCCGTCTCCGCCCCGCATTCGACGACGGCATAAGGGTGGGCCGCCTGAAGCGGCGGGCCCGGGTAGACCCCGCCCAGCTCGAGCGCCTCCAGCGCTTCGATCGCGGCGGCGCTCAGCGCCGCGCCCGCGCCGCTCACCGCCGCCTCCCGGAAATCAGCCAGCGGATCTGCGGATCGAGCGCGAAGCGGCGGGCGAGGCCGCGGCCTTCGATCGCGACGCCCTCCTCCGCCTCGCTCACCCGCGTGCCTTCGGGCACCTCGTCGCGAAGGGTCGCGGCAAGCTCCGCCCGCCGCGCCCGCGCCGCCTTGCCCGCAAGCGCCGCGCCATGAAGCATCAGCTTCTCGAACATCGCTTCCTCCCTCAGCGCAGCCGCAGCCGGCGGAAGGGCCGCCACAAGGCCGCGACCGCCGCCGGCGGCTGGCCCGGGCGCGGCTCGTCCGCCGCCCGCTGGGTGTAGAAATGCGCCGCCAGGCGAAGGATTCCCTGCCTGAGCGCCGCCGGCAGATCGGCCCAGCTTCCCGCCAGGCCGGCCTCGTAGCCGACCCGGATCCGCCGAGCCTCGCCCGCCCCGGTCAGCCTCACCCAGCCCTCGCCCGCGCAGTCCAGGTCGATCGCGTAGGCGGCGCTGGCCAGCGGCTGAGCCGCCCCGTCCGCGCCGATCGCCTCGACCAGGGTGATCGCCCGCACCGGAGCCCGCGTCAGCCGCCGCCATGCCCGGCTCGCCGGGACCGTCTCGACGAAGCCCCGGGTGAGCAGGGCCCGCCCGGTGAACGCTTCGCAAAGCTCCGCCGCCGCCGCGACGAGGCCGGCGATCAGTCCGTCCTCGTCTGCCCGCTCGACCCGCAGATATGCCTTCGCCGCCCCCGCCGCCTCCGGCGGCAGGACCAGCGCCTCGCCCTCGATCATTTTTTTAACTCCTGATCCTCCCCGCGCGGCTTCGCCGCGGGGGAGGGGGACCAGCCCCGGACCTGATCCGGGGATGGTGGAGGGGTAAATCCCGATCAAAGCACCGCTTTGATTCGAGCGCCTAATCCGTGAATTTGAGAAGCTTGATCGCCTCCGAATTCGCCACCTGACCGCCGATCCGTTTGGTCGCGTAGAAATGGACGAACGGCTTGTTGGTATAGGGATCGCGAAGGATCTGGGTCTCGGTTCGCTCCGCGATTAGATAGCCGGCTCGGAAATTGCCGAACGCGACCGAGGCGGTGTCCGCGGCCACGTCCGGCATGTCCTCCGCTTCGACCACGGGATAGCCGAGCAGGGTGTCGGGCTGCCCGGCGACGAGCCCGGCCTGCCACAGGAAGGCCCCGTCCGTCGTCTTGAACTTGCGGATCGCCGAGGCGGTCGCCGAGTTCATCACGAACGCCGCCCCTTGCCGGTAGGGCGGACGGAGCGCCTGGACGAGGTCGATCAGCTTGCCGGCCGGGTCGGCGCCGAATCCGGCCACCTCTCCGGTCGCCAGAAATTGGAGAGTCCCGAACGGCCTCGGGCCGTCCGGCTGGGCCGAGGTCGGCGCCGCCAGGAAGCCCTTGGGCCGGTTGACCCCGTTGCCGCTGACGAAGGCCGAGCCCTCCGCCCTGGCGAACTCGGTCGCGATCTCGCTCGCCAGCCACGCCTCGACGTCGAAGGCGGCGTCGTCGAGCATCGCCTGGCTCGCCGCCGGGTTGGCGTAGAGCTCGCCGAACGGCGGAGCGATCTCGATGAAGGTCGGAGTCGCCGTCTCCGGCCGCCCCGCCGTCTCGCTGACCCAGCCCGACGGGGTCCCCCCCGCCGTCACCAGCTTGCGATAGCCGGCGCTTCCGACCCTGACGACGTTGGCGATCGCCCGGATGGGCGAGATCGACGTCAGCAGCCGGCCTATCTCGGAGTCGATCTCCTCCGGCACCGCATAGCCGCCGGCGGAGTCGGTCGTCCCGGCAAGCGCCTTCAGTTCGATCCCGCTCTCCATCCCCTTCCTCAGATAGGAATCGACGAAGGGCGAGCCCGAGCCTTTCGCCCCGCTCAGCGCCGGCCTCGCCGCGGCCACCGCCTGCGCGTCCATCCGCCCCTTGAGCTGCGCCATCTCCTCGCGGATCTGCGCGATCTCGCCCTCGTCCCGCTCCAGAGCCTCGAACGACTCCTCCAGCGGATCCGCTTTCACTTCCAGCATTTCCTTTCTCCTCTTCCCGATTGGACACACGTCCCCGTCATTCCGGCGAAAGCCGAAATCCCACTTCTTCCCTGTCTCGATTGCGCTACCTTCGAGCGATGCAGCTCGACCGCGACGGCGCCCGGCACTTCCCCGCGGCCTTCAACCCCGCCGAAGCCGCCGCTCTCGCCGCTCTGATATCCCTGCCCGACGGCCGCCCCGGAGCCCGTCTCGGCGCCACGCCCGGACTCGCCGACCGCCTCGGCCCCGCCGACGCCATCGCCGCCGCGATCCTCGGTCCCGCCGCCCGCGCCGTCGCCGCCAAGGTCTTCGACAAGTCGCCGGCCCGAAACTGGGCGCTCGGCTGGCACCAGGACCGAACCATCCCGGTCCGCGAACGCCGCGAGGTCCCCGGCTTCGGCCGCTGGACGGTTAAATCCGGGATCCCCCATTGCGTCCCGCCCTTCGAAATCCTCGAGCGCAGCCTCACCCTCAGGATCCACCTCGATCCGGCCGGCGCGGACAACGGCCCGCTCCTCATCTCCCCCGGCTCCCACCGCCTCGGCCCGGTCACCGAGCGCGACATCTCGGCCGCCGTCGAGCGCTTCGGCGCCTTCGCCTGCCTCGCCGAGGCCGGCGACGTCTGGGCCTATGCGACCCCGATCCTCCACGCCTCGGAGCGGGCCCGGATGCCCGCCCGGCGCCGGGTCCTCCAGTTGCTTTATTCGGCCGATGACTTGCCGGCCGGGCTCGCCTGGGCCGGATTGTGACTTTCGCGAATGGCCTTTTCGAGTCTGAGCGACTCCACCGCCGGGCCCCCGCCCTTGCAGCGCTCGACGGCCTTCCTCTCCTCTTCGCCCCAGCGGCCCCGATGACGGACCGTGACGGTCACCGGCCGAGCCCGGGCCATTTCCGGAGTCAGCCACGTCGCCGGGCTCATCGGCCCGAGATAGCGCGCCTCGATCAGGCGATCGACGACGAACACCCAGGACGGAGTCCCAAAGCAATCGACGCTCCAGGGATCGCGGGTCCGCCGCCCGATGAACCGGAGCGAGATGGCATCGCCATGGACGCTCGACGGCTCGATCCCAATCCGTTGGATCAGGCCCTCGCCGTCCAGCTCTATCTCCGTCCCTGCCCGGCCCGGGTGGTTGGGATCGGGGATGGAGTCGATCCCCGGAAAATAGCTCCTTTCCTCGAAGGCCGTCACAAGCACGCCCCGCATCTCCATTTGTGGAAGCATCGGCTCGCAATGGCCGGCGCTGTGGTGCCACCGCCCACGTTCGCGGCGCCTGCAGGGGTCCTTCGCATTTTCCCTGTCTTCTTCGGGGCCGCTCGAAACCTGGAGCGGCCGCCCCCCGTCGAGCGGCCGGTCGTCGTCGGCCGGGCCGCAGGCGGCGAGCAGGAACGCGCAGGAAAGGATCGGGCCTCGCATAGCCATGCCCTTCTACCCTGCCGAAGCCTCGCCCTCCACCGCATGCACCCGAGCCTTGGGCTGCATCGGCACCCTCACCAGGCTGACCTCGACCAGCTCCACATCCTCGAGCGCGCGCGGCGCCGCTCCGCTGAACTTCCTCACCCTGTAGCCGAAGCTGAGCCCGGCTACGGCCCCCTCCTTGAGCAGCGCCGCCGCCTCGCGCCCCGCCGCTTCGCGCGATAGGCGGGCGATCACCCTCAGCCCGCGACCGTCCTCCTTCAGATATTCGATCCGCCCGACCGGCCGGGCCCTATTGTGCTGCCACAGCAAGGGCACCGCCCCCGCGCCCCGCTTCAGGCTTCTCGCGAACGCCCCCGCGCGGATCACGTCCCCGCCCCGGTCGGGTCTGTCGAAGATCGCCGCATAGCCCGCGAACCTCATTTCAGCATCTCCAGAAGCCCGAGCCTGACGCTCATCCCGAGCACCAGCAGGGCGAGCAGGATCCTGACCAGCCAGCTCATCACCGCCTGCCAGGCCGATTTCTTGGCGTCCCGCCACGCCTGGAGAAGCTCGCGAAGCTCGTCCATGTCGCGCCTCGCCTTGCCGTCGCTCAGGCCCAGCGCCGCCAGCGCCCGAGCCGCTCCGACCTCGCTGGCCTCCTCGACCAGCGCCTTCACCGTCACCAGCCCCGCCCCCTGCCCCTCCGCCTGCGCGACCAGCAAGGCCAGCATCGAATTCGCCTGTTCGCTCATGATTTCCTCCACAAAAACCCCTCTCCCTGCAGGGGAGAGGGAGGGGCCCGCCGCCGAAGGCGGTGGGAGGGTGAGGGCCATTCCAGCGCCACCTTGCCCTCACCCTGGCGAGCTTCGCTCGCCTGTCCCTCTCCCCTGCAGGGAGAGGGTTGATTCTCCTAGAACCCCAGCATCTCCCTCTTCTCCTCGCGGGAGAGGAAGTCCGCCGACGTCACCTGGGCCCACAGCCGCTCGCGGTCCTCCGCCAGCGCCGTCACCTGGTCGACGTCGAGCCTGAGCCTCAGCCCCGGCCACCACGAGGCCAGCGCCGACGCGATCCCGCCGAGCAGCTTGTCGGCGAGCGGAAGAACGGTCAGCCGCCACAGCGCCCGGTTGGCCTCGCGGTAATTGGCGTAGGTGGAATCCCCCGGCAGCCCGAGCAGCATCGGCGGCACCCCGAAGGCCAATGCGATCTCCCGCGCCGCCGCGGCCTTCAACCCGACGAAGTCCATCTCCGCCGGCGTCAGGCTCAGAGCCTCCCACTTCAACCCGCCCTCGAGCAGCATCGGCCGCCCGGCATTGGCGGTCCCGGCAAACTGCTCGTCGAGCTCGCGCCGCAGCCTCTCATATTGGTCCGCCGCCAGCGCCCCGCCGTCCTCAGGCGCATAGACCAGGGCCCCCGAAGGCCGCGCCGCATTGTCGAGCAGAGCCTTGTTCCACCGCGTCGCCGCATTGTGGATCGCCACCGCCCCCGCCGCCGCGCCGAGGCACCCCAGCCCATAATGGTCGTCGAGCGGATGCATGGCTTTGAGGTGCACCAGGCTCGGCCGCCCGAGCCCGTCCCGCGCCGGCAGCCGCGTCTTCGCCTCCCCCGCCTTGTAGACATAGGAGGCCGGCCACCCGCCCGCCCCCGCCTCGACCGTGACCCGCTCCGGCCTGAGCGCGAACAGCTCCGCCGGCGCCCCCTCCGCATCGACCAGGATCTGCACATAGGCATTGCCGTGCAGCAGCAACTGCCCCGCCACCGTCTCGAGTAATGGCGGCGCGATGAGCGAAACCGCTCTGCTCCCCGGCGAAGGCCGGGGCCCAGTCACCCGAGCGTCGCGGCCCCTCTCCTCTCTCCGGACGAAAGTCCCACTTTCGTCCGAATAGACCGGGCACCACGCCACGCTCTCCGCCACCAGCCTCACCGCCCGCTGCGCCACCGGATTGCCGAGATAGGC
>DASVQS010000040.1:0-34310 GCA_036389015.1 Allosphingosinicella sp.
CGCATCCAGCCCGTCCATCGTCGCTCCGAACAGGAAGACGTCGTTGCCCAGGCCGCCGATGGCGGTGTCGTTGCCCCCCGCGAGCAGCCACAGGAAGTCGTTGCCGCCGCCGCCGGTAATGACGTTGTTGCCGGCATTGCCGGTCAGCGACTGGCCCGTCGCGGACGTGCCGGTCAGATTCTCGACATTGGCATAGCTCGCCAGGCTTGCGCTCGCGAGGGAGGTGCGGACCTCATCAATTCCCTCGCCCGAATTCTCCTCGACGACGTCGGCGGCATTGTCGACGACGTAGATGTCGTTGTCCGCTCCGCCCCGCAGCAGGTCGGCGCCCGTGCCGCCGTCGAGCAGGTCGTTGCCGGCGCCGCCCGACAAGCGATTGGCGCCGGCATTGCCGAACAGAGCGTTGCCGAGCTCGTTTCCGGTCAGATCGATCGTCTGCGTGCCGGACGGGTCCGCCGTCGACAGCCGCTCGATCTCGCTTCCGGACGAGAGGGTGTAGGTGGCCGCCGAGAACAGGGCGTCGAAGCCCTGCCCGGCGGCCTCGACGACGATGTCGCCGGAGTCGACATAGTAGATATCGTCGCCCAGCCCGCCGGCGAGCCGATCCGCCCCCGAGCCGCCGTCGATCACGTCATTGCCCTCGTCGCCGGTGATGACATTGGCGAGAGCGTTGCCGGTCAGCGCCTGGCCGGGCACGGTCGGCGCCTGGCCGGCCACGGGCATTGCCGCGGCCTGGACGAACGCCGTCTTGGCTTCGGCGGCGCTCGCCTGGTCCGGCGCTTTGCCGTTCAACCACTCGATATCGGGCAGACCGGCGAGGGTGAAGCTCGCAAGCGAGGTGGTGATCGAATCGATTCCCTCGCCGGGATTCTCGACGACCGTGTCGCCATCGTTGTCGACGACATAGGAGTCGTCGCCCATTCCCCCCGCCATCCTGTCGGCGCCGGCGCCGCCGTTTAGCGTGTCGTCGCCCGCACCGCCGTAAAGAAGGTCGTTCCCCGCGCCGGTCGCGATGCTGTCGTTGCCTTGCCCGGCCTTCACGATCAGGCTTCCCCTGACTCCGCCCGCGCTGAGGCTCAGGATCTCGCCCAGCTCAAGGCCGCTTGCTTCTATCGTCAGCGTCCGCCCCGACAGAACCGCCGAGTCGAGCAGGCTGAGCGTGTAGCCGAACGGGCCTTGCGCGGTGCCTCCGCCGAAGCCGGCATCCCGGCCCGACAGCAGTGCAAGAGTTTCGACCTCGAAGAAGCTGCCGGTACCGAAATGGGTATGGTAGTCGCCCTGGAGGATGACCCGGTCCGAACCTTCGCCACCGCCGACCTGGTCGAGCCAGGTCATCGCCGAGCCGAACCAGAAGGTGTCGTCGCCGGCATTGCCGTAAGCGTAATCGTCGCCGCCCTGGTCGAGCCTCAACAGGTCGTTCCCGCCCGTCCCGGTGATCCGGTCGTTGCCCGAGCTGCCGAGGAGCGGCTCTCCGGGCGCCGTGATTCCAGCGACGCGCACCGTCACGTCGGCCGAGGAGCCACCTTCGAGCGCGTAGCTGAAGCGGTCGTCAGCCGAGCCGTTGGCGGCGCCAGATTCGGGGCCGACCAGCGCATCGAAGGCATGGTTGGGATCGTAGAGGAAGCTGCCGTCGGCATTGAGGGTCAGCAAGGCGCCCGAAGCAAGGGAGATGATCTGGCCGACCGCTGCCGGATTGCCGTTGATCGCGGCGACCCGTCCGGGGCCGGTGTCCGCGCCCGAGCCGTTGTCGCTGCGGACGTTGCCGCTGACCGGCTTCGCCTCGTCGGTGGCGAAAAGATCCGCAAAAGCCTTCGACTGCCGGTCGACGATGGGCTGGAAGATCCGGCTGCTGATCGAATTGCCGTTGCCGTCGCTCGATGGGCTGTTGACCGGCTCGACCCACGCCGCCGCGATTCCGCCCGAAGCGAGCGTGGCCAAGGCCGGAGCGTCCTGCTGCCCGTCGACGCTGTCGTTCGCCAGCCAGGACGATCCCACGGGCTTGCCGGCGGCGTCGAACTGCTGGACGAGAATCCCGACGCGATCCAGTCCGGATCCGCCGTCGCCCTGGACCGCGATCATGAAGCCGCCGTCGGCAAGGGCGGTGACCGCCGGGCCGTTGCCCGAATCGTCAATCTGATAGGCGCTTCGCTCGAAGACGATCTCGCTGCCGACCTTAGCGCCCGAGGGGTCGAACGCCTGCGCGCGGACCGGACCCCAAATCTGCTGCCAGACCACGACGAAGCCGCCTCCGGTCAGACCCGTTACGGCGGACGCACCGTGGCTTGCGCCGACTCCGTCCGCGATGACGAACTCGCCGCCAACGGGATTGCCCGCCGGATCGAGGCGCTGGCCCTTGATCCCGTTCACGCTCGGATCGGCGGTCGGGTCGGTCCAGGTCACGACCAGGCCGCCCGAAGCGAGAGTGGCGATCGCCGGATCGTGCTGGTCGCCGACCGTATCGGTGTTGATCACGCGTTCCGAGCCGAGGGCCTCGCCGCTCGCGCTGAACAGGCGCAGCTTGATCGCCCCGAAGCTGCCGTCGCCGGTCTGGTCGTGCCAGACTGCGGCGAACCCGCCCGACGGCAGGCCGGCCAAGGCCACCCGGTCCTGGTCGCCCGCCTGCGCCGCATCGGCCTGAAGGAAGAATTCTCCGAATTCGCCGGCGATCGGCTTACCCGCGGAATCGTAGATCTTGGCCTTGACGCTGTAGCCGGCCTCGCTTCCCGGATCATATTCGGTCCAGCCGACGACGAAGCCGCCGCCCGCGAGCCTGGCCGCCGCGGGATCATATTGCTGCCCGCCCATCGGCCCGTTGATCCGGAATTCGCCGCCCGAGCGGGCTCCGTCGGAATCGTAGAGCTGAGCCTTGATCGAGGGTCCGAAGCGGTCCCCGCCGCTGTCCGGGTCCTCCCAGATGACGACATGGCCGCCGCCGCCCAGGCCGACGACGACGGGATCCTCCTGATCCCGGGAAATGGTCGTGTTGACCTGAACCTCGTCGCCGGCCGCCCAGCGGCGCTCGACGGCCGAATCGGTCAGGTTCAGCTCGACGATCTCGTCATAATGGCCGCCCGCGCCGTCGAAGGCCCGCACCGTCAGGGTCACGGTCTTACCGGATTCGTAGTCGAGCCGGCTATTGTCGGCGACGACGATGCGGTCGCCCTCCATTCGGAATCCGCCGCCCGTCGAATCCGCGACGATGGCGTAGGAAACCTTCGCGTTGACGGCCTCCGAGGTCGCCGCGATCGTCGCGACGGCCAGATTGTTGGGTTGGGTTTCGCTGAGCGAGGCGTTCGACAGGGCGATGTCGAGGACTCCGCGCGCCGGAGCGAAGATCTGGGTGTAAATCTCGCCCGGATAATTGTTGGAATAAGCGGAGCCCGCGCCGCCGTGCCAGACCGCAACGAAGCGGCCGCCGTCCAGGGCGGCGAGCGCCGTCTGGTCGTGGACGCTCTGGTGGGTCTCGAGGTAGAATTGGTCGCCGAGCGGCTTGCCGAGCGGATCGAAGGCCTGGGCGGCGATATGGCTCCAGACTTCGTCATTGTCGCGATAGCCGAAATCGTTCCAGCTGACGACGAACGTACCGTCGGCCATGGCGGCGACGGTGGCGCCGGACTGATTGGTGCGCCGCTCCGGATTGAGAATGAACTCGCCGCCGACCCGATGGCCGTCGGCGTCGAATATCTGGCCTTCGAGCGCGGTTCCGCCGGCAGGGAAGAGGTCCGAGCCGGGAAAGCCCTGCTGATCGACCCAGATGGCGACGAAGCCGCCGCCGGCGAGGGCCGTGACGCTCTGCGACTGCTGGTTGCCAAAGGCGCTTTCATTGATCTGGAACTCGCCGCCGAAGCGGCTTCCGTCCGCGTTGAACATCTGTCCGCGCACCGAATGGCCGCTGCCGTCGAGCGTTCCGGGCGTTCCGTCGGTCCAGGTGACGACGAAGCGGCCGTCGGCGAGCGTGGTCACGTGCGGCGAGGTCTGCCGGTTGTCGGCGAGGGTGTTGACGGTAAACTCGCCGCCCACCTTGGCGCCCGAGGCGTCGAACCGCTGGCCGTGGATGTTGCCCTGAAGGCTGAGCAGCCCGGGCACGTCCACCCAGACGGCGACGAAGCCGCCCCCGGGCAGATGGCTCACCGCCGAGTACATCTGGTAACCCGGCACGTTCGTGTTGACGAGGATCTCGCCGCCGACCTTGGCCCCGGCGGCGTTGAACAGCTGCGCCTTCACCGACGAGGATTGGTCGTCGCCCCCCTGATAGGAATAATCGGTCCAGCTGACAACGAAGCCGCCGTTCGCGAGCGGCGCCACCTTGCTGTCGGTCTGGCTGTGATAGATGGCGGTGTTGACGAGGAACTCGGCCCCGATCGGCTGCCCCGCCGGGCTGAACATCTGGCCGCGCACCGAATCGACGTCGTCCGGACCGCCCGCGGCGCGGCTGATATCGTCCCAGATGACGACGAAATTGCCGTTCGCCAGCCTGGCCACGGTCGGCCGCCGCTGGTCGTCGAACCGCGTCGTGTTGGCAATGAACTCCCCGCCCTCGCGAGCATAAAGACCCGGCATGTTCGTCCTCTCACCCCGGCGTCCGGACGAAGCCGAATCGGTACGCAGGTTTATTTGTGGATTTTCAGCAGCTTAGCACGCCAGCGGGAAATTGCCGCTAACCTCGATCAAATCTCGGCGAGTGCCGCGAAATCGCCGAACGGCCGGGCCGATTGTAAACCACCTCCGCGCCGCCCTATTGAAGGCCGATGGCAGGGGTGCTTTCCGGAATCCGCATCGTCGAGCTCGCCGGAATCGGCCCTGCGCCGTTCGCCGGGATGATGCTGGCCGACCATGGCGCGACCGTGATCCGGATCGAGCGTGAGGACCGGCCGCCCGTCATCCCGCCCGAGTTCGACATACTCGGCCGCGCGCGCGCCTCGACCATCCGCCTCGACCTCAAGTCCGACAAAGGCGCCGCCCGGGTCCGCGAGCTGGCCCGCGACGCGAACGGGCTGATAGAGGGATTCCGGCCCGGGGTGATGGAGCGGCTCGGGCTCGGGCCGGACGTGCTGCTCGAGGACAATCCCAGGCTCGTCTACGGGAGGATGACCGGCTGGGGGCAGGAGGGGCCGCTCGCCGGGTGCGCGGGCCACGACATCAACTATATCGCCCTCGCCGGCGCGCTCCACACCTACGGGCGCGCCGGCGAGCCGCCGACTCCGCCGGTCAACGCGGTCGGGGATTTCGGCGGGGGCGGGATGCTTCTCGCTTTCGGGATGCTGGCGGGGATCCTGTCGGCGCGGACGACGGGCAAGGGGCAGGTGATCGACTGCGCGATGGTCGACGGCGCGGCCTTGCTCTCGGCCCTCACCTGGTCGCTCAGGGCGGCGGGGATGTGGGAGGACGAGCGGGGGGTCAATCTGCTCGACACCGGCCGGGCCTATTATGACGTCTATCAGTGCGCCGACGGGCTTTGGGTCTCGGTCGGGGCGCTGGAGGGCGAATTCTTCGCCGTGCTGAAGGACAGGATGGGTCTGGAGTGCGGGCAGCACGACCCCGGCCTGCGCGCCGAGCTCGAAGCGGCCTTCCGCCGCCACTCCCGCGAACATTGGACCAACATTCTCCAACATTGCGACTCCTGTTTCGCGCCGATTCTCTCGCTTTCCGAGGCTCCGGACCATCCCCACAACGCGCTGCGAGGCACGTTTGACAACATTTCCGGCGTGATCCAGCCCGCCCCCGCCCCCCGTTTCAGACCGAAGGACTGAATATGCTCGACCTCTCCCGCCGGACCGCCTTCGCCCCCGAGCACGACCAGTTCCGCGACAGCGTCCGCCGGTTCTTCGACCGCGAGCTGCTGCCCCATCTAAGCCGCTGGGAAGAAGAGGGAATCATCGACCGCGCCTTCTGGACCAAGGCGGGCGAGGCCGGCCTGCTCTGCCCGACCGTTCCCGAGCAATATGGCGGCCCCGGCCTCGACTTCGGCTTCAACGCGGTCATCGACGAGGAGCTGGCCTATGCCGGCTCGACCGCCGGGATTACCCTCCATTCCGACATCGTCGCCGACTATCTCGTCGCCTACGGCTCGGAGGAGCAGAAGAGCCACTGGCTGCCCAGGATGGTCTCCGGAGAGACCGCCACCGCCATCGCCATGACCGAGCCCGGCGCGGGCTCGGACCTGCAGGGCATCCGGACCACCGCCAGGCGCGACGGCAACCATTATGTGCTGAACGGCTCCAAGACCTACATCACCAACGGCCAGCATGCCGACCTCGTCATCGTCGTCGCCAAGACCGATCCGGCGGCGGGCGCCAAGGGCGTCTCGCTGATCCTCGTCGAGGCCGACCGCGAAGGCTATGCGAGGGGCCGCAACCTCGACAAGATCGGCTTCCACTCGCAGGACACGTCGGAGCTCTTCTTCAACGACGTGAGGGTGCCGATCACCAACTGCCTCGGCCAAGAGGGATCGGGCTTCGCCTACCTCATGAACCAGCTCCCCCAGGAGCGCCTCTCGATCGCCTGCGCCGCCCAGGCCGCCGCCCAGCGCGCCTTCGACGAGGCGGTCAAATTCACCAAGGACCGCAAGGCGTTCGGCAAGACCGTGTTCGATTTCCAGAACACCAAATTCACCCTCGCCGACCTCGCCGCCAAGCTCCAGGTCGGCTGGGCCCATCTCGACTGGGCGATCCGCCGCCACGTCGCCGGCGAGCTCACCGCCGCCGAAGCCTCGGCCGCCAAGCTCTGGCACACCGAGCTTCAATGGGAGGCTTGCGACGCGTCGCTCCAGCTCCACGGCGGCGCCGGCTACATGAACGAATATCTGATCGCGCGGCTGTGGCGGGACGCGAGGGTGACGCGGATCTTCGGCGGGACGAACGAGATCATGAAGGAAGTGGTGAGCCGGTCGATCTGAGCGCGGGCCATCGCGCGTCCATCGGGTTTCCCGGGCTACGAGTCCGACGTCCGCAGCTTCAGGATGAAGCGTGGCGGCGCAAGCGCGGCGCCCACCGAGGCCCTGCCGTCGCCCAATTCGATTTCAGGGCCATGGGTCAGAATTTCGGACAGCAACCGGCTAGCGAGACCCACGCTCAGGCCCGCCGCGACACAGCCGTGGTCGCCCGCGCCAAAGGGCATGAAGGCGCTTCGATCGGCGCTTGCCGACCAGCGTCCGGGCAGAAAATCAGTCGGATCCTCCCAGTAAGCCGGATTGCGATGAATCGCATAGGGACTGATGGTGACCGTCTGCGCCGGACTGACGGCTTCGCCGAGGATGACATCCGGCTGCCGGACCCGGCGCTGGAACAGCCAGGCGATCGGATAGAGGCGCAGGGCTTCAAGCACGATGTGTGTCGGATGGTGCTCCGTTTCCTGCCGGCGGAGCGCCTGATGGACGGCCCAACCAAGAGAGAAGCCGATCGATCCGACGGTCGCGAACACGAAACCTGCATAAAGCTGGGCCAGAGCCGCCTCGTCCAGCTCGCGCCTGAAGCCTGCGATGATTTCGAGCAGATCCGGCGCGTTCGTCGGCTCGGCCGCGGACTTCTCCGACTCGCCAACGACCGCCCGGTAGAAGCGGAAGCGATCACGCACCCGCCGGATAATCCACTGGGCAGGCTCATGGCGGCTGAGGATTCGAGCCTCGACCATCGCGTCCAGCGCTTCGTGAAAGGCCGGGGAACGACCGGGCGCCGCAAGCACCGGACGCATGATGTCGAGGAGCAACGCATTGCCGGCTCTCGGCCATTCGCTGCGCGATCCGAGCCGCGAAACGAAGCTCCGGCAGTCCAGATTCTGCACATGCCCGTGCACCAGCGCATAGGCCTGGCGGGAGAGCGCGATCTGCACTTCGCGCGAGGGCGCGAGTGCTCCGTTCCCGAAGAAGTCGGAATGGTCCACCATTCGTCCGCCGTCGTTGCGGAGAAGCGCTCGGGCGACGTGCGCGTCGTAGACGCACAATTCGCGGCGGGAGGCCCAGCGCACTCCCCGGCCGTCTCGCGCCGCTTCGTCGAGCCAGCCCAAGGGGTCGCGCCTGATGTTCCGGACCATCGGCCTTGCCTCATTAAACACGGCCAGAAGGTTATGCGGCGACAGGTGCGATATCACTGATGAAATGCTACCGAAGTGGACCAAGCATTCGTTGACTGGACGGCGGCTGAAGCTCAAGCTTGAGTGCCGAGTCAACAGACGGAGACGTAAGATGGCAAGGATTCTTCGAGCCGTTCGAGTAGCCTTGAACGTTCGGGCCGGGTGCTATCCCGAATATCGCCCGTGGTCCTGGTATATCGAATTCTAGGGCCGGCTTTCCATATACCGATCGGCTGAATTGGAAGGGCAGTCGCGAATGGCTGCCTTTCCCTTTCTGGCATGAATAGCGACAACGACGTTGGTCCCGACGACAGGGACTCCAGTGACGTCAGTCACATGGACGCCCTGTTCGCGAGCGTCCGCCGCGATGGTATGGTGGTTCGCCAGCCGGACGGGATCACCAGAATCTTCGATCCCGTGATCGCAGGTCAGGTCGAAGCCGCCAATACCGAGGCGCTTTACGTCGGCAATTCGCTGGCCGACCTTTTCAAACCCCCGAGCGCTCGAGCGCGTGTCCGGTGGAGCGACGTCCGCAGCCTGCTCATCGAGCAGAATCGCCGCCTGAGCGAGCCCCGGCACGTCAAGGCCCTGCACGAACGAATGCGGGCTTTCCTGATCGAGCTTGCCGACCGGGAGGAGGATTTGACCTGGGTCGTCGGGCGCGCGGTCGCCCTGGCGCTCATCCCGCAGATCATCGAGGGTCTGGCCGAACCCGATCTGAAGCTGTTGCAGATCGAGCAGCAGGCCAGGATCCGCAAGTTCCTGACGCCGGAGCCGGCTTCGATTCGTCTCCGGCTGGCCAATTTCATGCGGCTGCGGCGAGCGACGCGCGTCATTTCCAGGGAAGTCCGGCGCCGCCGGGAGGGCCGGGTTCCGCCGCGCGAGGATTTTCTCCAGTCGCTACTCCCTCTTGCGGATCGGCTGGGGGTCGGCGACGTCGTCTATCTCGTCACGACGGTTTTGACGGCGGCCTCGGTCGCGCCCGAGTTCAGCGCCTGCTGCCTCGTTTACGCGATGCATCGCTATCCCGAATGGCGCGAGAGGATCGAGCGGGAAATGGCGGATCTCGAGCCTGAGGAACTCTATTCACTCCCCGTCGAGAAGCTGCCCTCGACGTTGCGCTTCATCAAGGAGGCGAGCCGGATGTGGCCGTTCCCCTTCGTCGTCCGCCGAAGGGCCGCCCACGATATCAAGGCTGACGGCGTGGAGGTGCGCAAAGGAGGGCAATATGACGTCAGCGCGTACATCCTCCATCATCTCGACGACTTTTGGCAGGATCCCGACCGCTTCGATCCCGACCGATGGCTGTCGCCGCGCAAGACGGCGACCAGGGGGACCTACGTGCCTTTCGGCTTCGCGACTCGAACCTGCGTGGGCGCCTCGGTAAGCCACGCGCTGCTGTTCCTGGTCTGTGACCTGTTCACCCGGGATTTCAGGGTGGAGATTGCGAAGGGAGCCACGCCTCGACTCAGCATGGAGGGCATCGCCATTCCGGTCGACATGATCGGCAGCATCAGGCTCGCCTCCGCAAGCTGACCCGCCGACCGCGGCCGCCTCGACCGCGGCGGCCGGATGATCAGCCCGCATTATCGAACAGCCGCACCTCCACCGCCGCCGCGTCGAAGCCGTCGAACAGGCGCGCGTTCACCCCCATCCTGCCGAAATCCTCGCCCAGAGTCCGCCAGTGGGTACCGCAGCCGCAGACCGGGCAATGGTGGATGCCGATCATGCGGTCGCCCCAGATATAGGGGACGGTCGCGCCCTCCACCTTGACCGCGCCGTCGGGATAGTAAGCGACCAGCCAGGCGGTCTTGGTGCAGAGGGAGCAATTGCATGAGGCGACCCATTCGGGACGCGCCGGCGCCTCGATCCTGACGGCTCCACAGTGGCAGCTGCCGGTAGCTTTCATATCCCGTCCTTCCGCTCTCTTGTCGCGCTCAGGGCGTCAGCCTAGCATTTCGGGCGAGGAGTGGGACATGAAGATCATCGGCAGCTACGTCAGCCCCTATGTGAGGAAGGTGCTCGCGTGCCTGGCCCTCAAGGGGCTCGATTATGAGATCGACCCGATCACGCCCTTCTACGGCGACGACGAGTTCGGGCGGCTGAGCCCGCTTCGGCGGATCCCGGTGCTGGTCGAGGACGATCTGACGCTGTGCGACTCCTCTGTGATCTGCGCCTGGCTGGACGAGGCTTACCCGAAGCGCCCGCTGCTTCCTGCCGGTCCGAGCGACCGCGCCCGCGCCCGCTGGCTCGAGGAATATGCCGACACGCGCCTCGGGGACGTCTTCATCTGGGGGCTGTTCTACCCGAAGTTCGTCCATCCGATCGTCTGGGGCGAGCCCGGCGACCAGGCGCGGATCGAGAGGACCCAAAGCGAGGATCTGCCGCGCGAGCTCGATTATCTCGAGGGCCAGCTGCCCGCCGAAGGCTGGCTGTTCGGCGGCGACATCGGCCTCGCCGACATCGCGATCGCCACCTTCTTCCGCAACGGCGCCCATGTCGGGGTCGAGGCCGATCCCGTCCGCTGGCCGCGGGTGGCGAGCTTCGTCGGGCGCGCTCTAGCCCACCCCTGCTTCGACTCGCTGCTGCCCTTCGAGCAGGTCCAGCTCGGCACCAGCCCCGCCGGCCGCCGCCAGGCGCTGCTCGCCGCCGGCGCGCCGCTGAGCGAAGAGACGATGGCGACCCGGGAGCCGCGCAGGGGGATCATGAAGCTGTAAGGTCGCTTGCGTCCCCGAGGACAGCCGACACCAGCGCCCCGACAGGTCGAGTGCCGTCGAGCCTCAGCACGGGTTTGGACAGGCCGGCCAGCCATCTCTCATGCCTCGGCCGGCTTCGCCCGGGCAGGGTGCCGTCGTCGTAATGCGCGGCCCATTCGATGAACTCGCGGTGGGTCTCATGCATGGCCCCGCCCGGCAGGAGGGAGTCGCCGAAGCGCTCCCGCTCCCGCCGGAGCAGCCGCTCGAGGCGCACTTCGGTCGGCACGTCGAGGAAGACGATCAGCTGCGCGTCGCTCAATGCCGGCGCGGCCCAGGCGTCGAGCGTGCCTGAGATGACCCACCGACCGGTGCGCGATTGCTCGGCCGCGAGGCGGACTAGGCGCTCCGGGACTTCGCGCTTGACCTGATAGGGCGGGTCGGTCTCCACCCAGAAATGATCGTCCGTATCGATGTGGACGGCCTCGAGCCGCTCAGCGAGCGCGGCGCCGAGGGTCGTCACTCCGCAGCCCGAGGCGCCGGTAATGCCGATCCGTTGGAGCCGAGTCTGCATGGCCGACCATTTCGCATCCGCGCCCCGGCTTTTCCAGCCATTGAAGGACTCTAGCCACCCCGCCTCGCGTGGCGTAGCGTCGGCGCGAATGAGGTAACGGAAGGGAGTGTCGATGAGTGCGGACGGGAAGAGCGGCCATATCCGGCTGACGTCGCATCCCGGCTCGCGCGGGCCGGTGCGGTTTCCGCTGAAGTGGGGCGCGGCCACCGCGGCGGAGCGCGGGCCGGTGATCGCCACCGTCAATGCCCGCTCCGACCGCAACGCGATCGGCGCCCATGGCGGCTCCTATTCCATCTACCGGGCGCTCGCCATCTCGTCGGGGGCGATGGACCCCAATGCCAGGCCCGACCTCCACGACACTTCACCGGTCTGCGAGATCGGACCCCATCCGCAATGGGGCGATCCCGGCAAGATCGTCTCGCTCGACCCCTGGGGGCACCGGGTCGCCCAGGATTTCGGCGACCTCATCGCGGAAGGGATCGACATCCGGCCATCGATCGCCATCACCAAGGCCCGGCTGACCCTGCACGAGATCCAGGGGGCGATCGCCGCGGGGCGGCTCGAGGTCGACGGCGACATCGTCCACGAGGCGGGCGACGTCTCGGTCACCAAGATCGCGGTCGATCCGGTGTGGTGGCTTCCGGGCGTGGCCGAGCGCTTCGAGGTGAGCGAGGGAAGCCTCAGGCGCTGCCTGTTCGAGCAGACCGGCGGAATGTATCCCGAGCTCGTCACCCGTCCCGACCTGTCGGTCTTCCTCCCCCCGATCGGGGGGATGACGCTCTACATCTTCGGCGATCCGGCCTTCCTCGGCGATACCTCGAAGACCCTGACCTGCCGGGTCCACGACGAATGCAACGGGTCGGACGTGTTCGGCTCCGACATCTGCACCTGCCGGCCTTATCTGACCCACGGCATCGAGGAGGCGACCCGTCAGGCGCAGGCGGGCGGCACGGGACTCATCGTCTACAATCGCAAGGAGGGCCGGGCACTCGGCGAGGTCACCAAATTCCTCGTCTACAACGCCCGCAAGCGGCAGCCCGGGGGAGACCAGGCGGCGACCTATTTCGAGCGCACCGAATGCGTCGCCGGAGTCCAGGACGCCCGCTTCCAGCAGCTCATGCCCGACATCATCCACTGGCTCGGGATCACCCGCATCGACCGCTTCGTATCGATGTCGAACATGAAGTACGACGCCCTCGCCGCCGGCGGGGTCGAGATCGGCGAGCGGGTTCCGATCCCCGACGGGCTGGTGCCGCCGGATGCCAGCGTCGAGATGGAGGCGAAGAAGGCGGCGGGCTATTTCTCGCATGAGAAGCCGCCCTCGGCGGACGAGCTTCGCGGAGTCGTCGGGCGGGATCTCGGGAAGTTCTGAAGGTGGGGTCGACTTCGAGAATCCACACCCACCTCCGTTCGGGCTGAGCCTGTCGAAGCCCTTCCCTTTTCCTTGCTCGATTGAGGAGAGGGCTTCGACAAGCTCAGCCCGAACGGATGTTTCATTCATCGAACGGAATCTGTGAACGAATGAAAGGCCCCGACCAAGCCCTGCTCGCCCTGCTCAGCGCCGCCGCCGTGCGCGAGCGAGCACATGAGATGTTGGAAATCGCGATCGAGGGCGGAGTCGAAGGCTGGACCGTCGACCTCGACCGGCTGAGCGACGCAGCCGACCTGACCGCGAGAGTCACCCGGGAGGCCTATCCCGACCTCGCCATCCCGTTCCACGCGCGCTGGCGCCACTTCGTCGCCGGCGCTCCGAGTCTTCCGGACGGCGAGGGAGCGGTGCGGGCCCGGGCCGCCTTCGACCTCGCAATCCTCTCGGTGCTGCTCGACGCGGGCGCGGGGCCGGGCTGGAGTTTCGACGACCCGGTCAGCGGAAGGACGCTCACTCGCTCCGAAGGGCTCGCGGTCGCAAGCCAAAGGATGGTCGAAAGCGGCGCCCTCGGCACCGGCGGAGCCGCTCTGGCCGGGCTCGACAGCCGGGTGCTGGAAGAGGGGTTCCAGGCTGGCGAGGCCAATCCGCTCGCCGGCATCGACGGCCGCGCCGCGCTCCTTAGGCGCCTCGGCGCCCGGGTCCTGGAGAGGGCGGACCTGTTCGCGACGGCGGACGAGCCGAGGCCCGGCGGCCTCTTCGACGTGCTCGCCGCCCGGGCCGAGTCGGGACGGCTTCCGGCGCCGGCCATCCTGGAGCTGCTGCTCGAGGCGCTCGGGCCGATCTGGGCGGACCGCCTGGTCGTCGCCGGAGTGGCGCTCGGCGACTGCTGGCACCACCCGGCCCTGCGCCGCGGGGATTCGAGCGACGGGCTGGTACCCCTCCACAAATTGTCGCAATGGCTGGCCTATTCGCTGGTCGAGCCGCTGGAAGAAGCGGGAATCGAGATCGTCGACCTGGACGGCCTGACCGGGCTCGCCGAATATCGCAATGGCGGGCTGTTCGTCGACACGGGCGTGCTCAGCCTGACCGATCCCGAGGCGGCCGGGCGAGTCCACCAGGTCTCGGATCCGCTGATCGTGGCGTGGCGGTCGATGACGGTCGCCCTGCTCGACCGGCTCGCGCCGCTGGTGCGCTCCAAGCTCGGGGTGAGCGAGCAGAGCTTCCCGCTCGCCCGGATGCTCGAGGGCGGCACCTGGGCCGCCGGCCGCCGAATCGCCGCCGAACTCCGCCCGGGCGGCGGCCCGCCTTTCACCATCATCAGCGACGGAACGGTATTCTAGACATGGACGGACTGACGATCGTCGACCACCCCCTGGTCCAGCACAAGCTCACCCTCCTCCGCGACAGGAACAGCTCGATCCAGCTGTTCCGGGCCGTGGTGCGCGAGATCGCGACCCTGCTGTGCTACGAGGTCACCCGCGACCTCCCGACCGACCTCATCAGGATCGAGACTCCGATCGCGGCAACCGACTCGCCGGCGATCGCCGGCAAGAAGCTGGTCATCGCTCCGATCCTGAGAGCCGGTCTCGCCATGGCCGAAGGCATGCTCGACCTCCTCCCCTCCGCCCGGGTCGCCCATATCGGACTCTACCGCGAGCCGGTGTCGCTCGAGTGCGTCGAATATTATTTCAAGACCCCCGAGGATTGCGCCGAGCGGCTGGTCATCATCGTCGACCCGATGCTGGCCACAGGCCACACCGCCACCGCCGCCATCGACCGGCTCAAGGAATCCGGAGTGACGGAGATGCGCTTCGCCTGCCTGCTCTGCTCGAAGCCGGGCGTGGAGGCGGTCCGGGCCGCCCATCCCGACGTCCCGATCTGGACCGCGGCGATGGACGAGTCCCTCAACGACCACGGCTATATCGTCCCCGGCCTCGGCGACGCGGGAGACCGGACCTACGGGACTCGCTGAGGCGTCATCGCCGACGCAAAGTGGACGAAGTGGACGGAAGACGGCCTGTGTCGGTGTCCGAAACCGGACGAAGTGGACGACATGGACGGAACGGAGCCCTTCCTTCCTCCCGCAAAGCCGGACCAAGTCCGAAATTCGCTCGTCGTCAGCATGAGGAACCCCACCGAATGGCCCCGAGTCGCGGCTTGACCGGAACATACCATGAACCTTGACCGTGGGTCAAGAGCGTGGGCGGTCGCTCCCTGCGGCCCGATGCTCCGTTCATTCCGTCGAGGGCATGGCCGAGGACCAGTGGATGTGGACGATCCGCCACCCGGCCGGGCCGCGCCGAAGGACCATGGTCTCGACCATGATCCGGTCGACGTCCTGGTTTCGAAAACGGCCCTTCGTCCGGGTCTCGGTGGCGATCAGAGCGACGTCCGCGGTCGCCTGGCCGGTCCGCTTCAGCCGCTTCGTCGACACCGCCTTCGAGAAGGCCGCGTCCGCCTTGGCATGATGGAGGGCATATTCGGCCTTGGTCCGCTCGACCCGGCCGTCCTCGAAGACGAGGGCATCGTCGGCGACCAGCGCGAGCGCGGCCTCCGCGTCGCCCTTGCGAAGGGCGGCGTGGAAGGCATCGACGACGGCGGCGGGCGCGCGCACCGGCTCGGGCAGGGTTTCCGCGGCCGGCGCGGCCGGCACGGCAGAGCCGGGGTACGCGAGCGCCAGGAGCATGACGACCGCCGCTCCCCGAAATGCAAAACCCACCATGACCTGCCCTTCCCCCCGAGCGGCTGTTCTAGGCGGATAACTGTTTGTTTTTCAACATCGTTCGGGGCGCCTGCTGAGGCCTCCTAATAACGGTGGCATCCTCATTGCTCCAGCCTTGTCCTGTCGAGGCGGCAGGCGCCCTGCCGGCGGACGTTGCGGCTCCGGTCCGGCTTGTAATCGAGGGTGTCCAGGCTGAATAGTCGAGGGCCATGCTGCGCGTGCTCGTCGTTACCAGCCGATTTCCGGATCGGAACCGTCCCCATCTCGGCAATTTCGTCGAGCGTCAGGCGATCGAGCTTGCTGGGAGGCCCGGAGTCGAGGTGGCGGTGGCCGTCCCAGTGCGGGTCTCGCCGCTCGGCTTCGGGGTCCGCCGCCCTGTGCGCGCGATTCTGGCGCTGCCCCGGGAGGAGGTCTGGAAGGGCATGACGGTCTTCCGTCCTCGCTACACCGCCATCCCGCGGCTGGGCGGGTACAATGCCCGCTCACTGGCGCGGCACCTCGCTTCCGCGCTGGGCGAAATCCGCCGGAGCTTCCCGTT
The DNA here is from genome assembly GCA_036389015.1 of Allosphingosinicella sp. GTDB lineage: Bacteria > Pseudomonadota > Alphaproteobacteria > Sphingomonadales > Sphingomonadaceae > Allosphingosinicella. The sequence continues at coordinate 15,964 of DASVQS010000040.1, forward strand.
CGACGTCATCGCCGCCCAGTTCTTCTGGCCGGAAGGCCCCGCCGCGCTCGCCGCCGGGCGGGCCCTGGGCGTGCCGGTCTCGATCAAGGCGCGAGGAGCCGATTTCGACCAGTGGCAGGCCCGGCGGGGGCTCGCGCCGGCGGACCTGGCGGAGGCGGACGGCCTGCTCGCGGTGAGCGCCGAGCTTCGCCGCCGGATGATCGATCGAGGCCTGCCCGCGGACCACATCGCCGTCCACCATACCGGCGTCGATCACAGCCTGTTCGCGCCGCGCGACCGCGCCGGCGCCAAAGCCGCCCTCGGACTGTCCGGTCCGGTGCTGCTCAGCGCGGGCAACCTGAGGCCTCATAAGAATCCGGCCTTGGCCGTCGATGTGCTGAGCAGGCTCGAGGGGGCCACTCTGCTCATCGCGGGGGGCGGCCCGGAAGCGGCCCGCCTCCGGCGCCGGATCCGGCATCTCGGGCTTGAGGAGCGCGTGCGAATGCTCGGGGCGGTTCCCCACCTGCAGATGCCCGCTCTCTATGCCGCCGCGGACGTGACTCTCCACACCGCGCGTCTCGAGGGCCTCGCCAATGTCTGGGTGGAATCGCTCGCCTGCGGCACACCGGTGGTGACGACAGCCGTCGGCGCAGCGGCGGAGATCATCGACCGGCCCGAGGCGGGCCGGCTCGCGGCCCCCGATTCCGAGGCGATGGCGGCGGCCGTCCGCGAGATTTTGGAGCGGCCGCCCCGCCAGACCGAGGTTGCCGCGGCGAGCGCCGGCTTCGACTGGGTCCGGCACGCGGCCGAGGCGGAGGACCATCTGCGCGCGCTCGCGGACCGGCACGCCGCGATCGCGCCCCGAATCATTTCGTGAAAGAAATTAGAGCCTTTTCAGGAAGCGCTACCGCCTTCGGTGGTGAAGGCGGGACCGGCATCCGCCGACCCTGCCGCTAACTTCACGACAGCCGGAGGCCGCCATTGCGCCCGCCGCAAGTCCCCCTCTGCCCGATACGCGCGTGTCTTCATCCTGGTCACCCCGTGTCGTGGTCGGAGACCATAATTAATTTCTCGCGGCGGGAAAGTCCATTCTTCGGGCGCGGGACGGCGACCCTCTCGCGGAAGCCGCGAGCCTTTGCTAGCGTCGGGTTGTGACCGCACTTGCCGGCTTTTGGACCTGGAAAGGTGAGACGGAGCCGGCTGCATCATGCGAGCGGATGTTGCGGGCGCAGGGCCTTTACGGCCAGGACAGCGCCCATTGGCGCAGCGGGCCGATCGCGATCGGCCGGCGCATCTATCGCCACCTGCCCGAGGATGCGTTCGACCGCCGGCCGATCCTCAGCCCTTGTGGGACCCTGGCGCTGGTCGCCGACGTCCGAATCGACAATCGCGGCGAGCTCGCGTCGGCGCTGGGCATCGCCCCCCCCGATGCCCGGCGCCTGTGCGATTCCGAGCTGGTGATGCGGGGCTGGCTGGCATGGGGCGAAGAGCTGTTCCGGCACCTGGTCGGCGATTATGCTTTCGCCCTTTGGGATTCGGCTCGGGAGCGGCTGCTGCTCGCCCGCGATTTCCTCGGACGAAAGCCGTTATATCATCATCGCGGCGACGGTTTCTTCGCTTTCGCCTCGATGCCCAAGGGCCTCCACGCCCTCCCGCAAGTGCCTTATGCCCTCTGCGAGGAACGCGCCGTCGACTTTCTCGGGCTTATGGCGGGGATCGGACCGGCGAGCTATTTCGAGGGGATCGAGCGGGTCGAGCCGGGGCATTTGGTCACCGTCTCCAAATCCGGCGTTGCCATCCGCAAACATTGGCGGCCGGACCTGTCGCCGCTGATCCTGCCCCGGCCAGCCGATTATGCGGAGGCGCTTCGGGAGAGGCTCGACGAAGCGGTCGAGGCGAGGCTTCGGGGCGCCGGCGGCGCGGTGGGCGCCCATCTCAGCGCCGGGCTCGACAGCGCGGCCGTGACTGCGACGGCGGCGACCCGGATGCTGCGCGCAGGAGGCCGGGTGACGGCCTTCACCGCGGTGCCGCGCCCCGGCTATGACAGACCGGTGCCGCGCGGACGCCTGGCGGACGAGGGGCCGCTCGCCGCGACCGTCGCGGCCCGCCATCCGAACGTGGACCATATCCGGATCGAAACCGGCGGAGTCTCGCCGTTGCGGGATTCGGACCGTCAATTCTTCCTGTACGAGCGCCCGATCCTCAACCTGTGCAACCAGATCTGGCTCGAGGCGATCAACGACCGCGCCAGAGCGCTCGGCCTCTCCGTCCTGCTGACCGCGGAACTCGGCAATCACACGATGAGCTACACGGGCGAGCACAGGCTTGCCGAGCTGCTCGGACGGGGACGCCTGCTAAGCTTCTCGGGCGAGGCGGCGGGGATGCTCCGCAACGGCCACAGGCTGCGGGGAGTCGCGGCGGCTGCGTTCGCCTCCTACCTGCCGGAGCGGCTTTGGGCGATGCTCGCCCGCCTCAGCCCCGCCCACAATCTCGAGCAGGCCAGCGCTATCCTGCCCGCTTTGGCCCGCAGCGACGGCTTCCGGAGGCGGGCGCGCCAGCGGGGTCAAGCGCCCCAGCACCGAGTCGGCCGCGACGGCCTCCGGGCGAGGCTGGACAAGCTCGCGACCTATGACGCCGGCAATTTCAACAAGGGGGTGCTCGGCGGCTGGGGGATCGACATTCGCGATCCGACCGCGGACCGGCGACTCGTCGAATTTTGCCTTCGGGTCCCGACCGGGCGGTTCCAGCGCGGCGGAGTCCAGCGCGCGCTCGCACGGGAAGCGCTGGCCGACCGGCTGCCGCCCGCCCTGCTGGCCGAGACGAGGCGCGGCTACCAGTTCGCCGACTGGCACGAGAGCGTCGCCGCCGCCCGCGGCGCCCTCGCCGCCGAGGTCGACCGCCTCGCCGACGACCCCTTCGCCCGCAAGGCGATCGACGTTGAGCGGCTCACCGCCCTCGTGAGCGACTGGCCCGAGGGCGGGGCGCTCGCCGAGCGAATGCTCGACTATCGCTGCGCCCTGCTCCGAGCCGTCTCGATCGGCCGCTTCGCGGCGAAGGTCCGCGGCTCGAACCGGCCCGGGGGGAGCGCGGAATCCTAAGCTCTCGGAGCGTTGATCGTTTGGTTGTGAAATCGTCATCCCCGACTTGATCCGGGATCCACTTTCTTGAAGCGCTTGCGAACGGATAGGGAAGGTGGATGCCGGATCAAGTCCGGCATGACGCGCAAAGCAATACGATCCCATCCGCCCCTAGCGGTTGCGCCTACCCTCGATCAGGCCGTCGACCAGCGAGGGGTCGGCGAGGGTCGAGGTGTCGCCGAGGTTGGAGAACTCGTTCTCCGCGATCTTCCTCAGGATGCGCCGCATGATCTTGCCCGAGCGTGTCTTCGGCAGGGCCGGAGTGAAGTGGATCAGGTCCGGGCTGGCGATCGGGCTGATCTCGGTTCGGACGTGCTGGCGCAATTCCTTCTCGAGCGCCTCGCCGCCCTCCTCGCCCTCCATTAACGTCACGTAGCAATAGATGCCCTGGCCCTTGATGTCGTGCGGGTAGCCGACGACCGCGGCCTCGGCGACCTTGGGGTGTGAAACGAGGGCGCTCTCGATCTCGGCGGTGCCGAGGCGGTGGCCGGAGATGTTGAGGACGTCGTCGACCCGGCCGGTGATCCAGTAATAGCCGTCCTCGTCGCGGCGGCAGCCGTCGCCGGTGAAATATTTGCCCCGGTAGGTGCTGAAATAGGTCGACACGAAGCGCTCGTGGTCGCCGTAGACGCTGCGCATCTGGCCGGGCCAGGAGCGGGCGATGCAGAGGTTGCCGGCCGCCGCGCCTTCGAGGAGTTCGCCGTCGGGGCCGACCAGCTGCGGCTCGACCCCGAAGAAGGGGCGGCCGGCGCTTCCCGGCTTCATGTCGTGGGCGCCCGGCAGGGTGGTGATCATGATTCCGCCGGTCTCGGTCTGCCACCAGGTGTCGACGATCGCGCAGCGGCTCTCGCCGACGACCTCGTAATACCAGCGCCAGGCCTCCGGATTGATCGGCTCGCCGACGGTTCCGAGCAGCCGGATGGAGGAGCGGTCGTGCTTCCTCACCGGCCCCTCCCCCTCGCGCATCAGTGCCCGGATCGCGGTCGGGGCGGTGTAGAATATGTCGACCTTCAAGCGCTCGACGACGTCCCAGAAGCGGCTGAAATCGGGATAGTTGGGGACGCCTTCGAACATCAGGCTGGTGGCTCCGTTGGCCAGCGGCCCGTAGACGACGTAGCTGTGGCCGGTGACCCAGCCGACGTCAGCGGTGCACCAGAAGATCTCGCCTTCCTTATAGTCGAAGACGTAGTGGAAGGTCGCCGCGGTCCAAACCGCATAGCCGCCGGTGGTGTGGAGGACGCCCTTGGGCTTTCCGGTGGAGCCCGACGTGTAGAGGATGAAGAGCGGGTCCTCGGCGTTCATCGGCTCGCACGGGCAATCGTCGGGGACCAGCCCGGCCATGTCGTGAAGCCAGTGATCCCGCCCCTCGCTCCAGGCGATGTCGTTGCCGAGATGGCGGACGACGAGAACGGCCTCGACCTCGGCCCCCTTGGCGAGCGCGGCGTCGACATTGGCCTTCAAGGGCACGAGCCTGCCGCCGCGCCGGCCGCCGTCGGCGGTGATCACGAAGCGGCTGGCGCAATCCTCGATCCGGCCGTGGAGAGCCTCGGGCGAGAAGCCGCCGAAGACGACGCTGTGAACCGCTCCGATGCGGGCGCAGGCGAGCATCGCCACCGCCGCTTCCGGGATCATCGGAAGGTAGAGGGTGACCCGGTCGCCCTTGCCCGCGCCGAGCGCCTTGAGGCAGTTCGCCATCGCCACGACCTCGCGATAGAGCTCGCCATAGGTAAGGCTCCGGCCGGTGCGCGGCTCGTCGCCTTCGAACAGGATCGCCGCCTGGTCGGCCCGCGCCTCGAGGTGCCGATCGACGCAATTGTGGCAGAGGTTGAGGATGCCGTCCTCATACCATTTGATCTCGACAGGATCGAAGGACCAGTTGCCGATGCGGGTGGGCGGCTGCACCCAGTCGATGCGGCGCGCCTGATCGGCCCAGAAAGTATCGGGATCGTCGAGCGACTGCCGGTAGAGCGTTTCATAGGCCCGGGAGTCGGCGTGGCTGGCGCCGGCCAGGGCGGCCGGGGGTGCGATGCGGCTTTCCATGCTCCGTCCCTAAGCCCGCAGGGGCGCGCCCGAAAAGACGCAAAATGCCTGCTCGCCGGCTTGGGCCGCGACCCGGGCTTCGACGCGGAGCAAAATATTTACCGTCACGGGCTAAGCGGTAGCGATGATCGAGGGGTGGGCCTCAGCCATCGAGACGATGCCGGAACTGACCGCGGCCACGGCCGTGCTCACCCGCCGCCGCACCGCCGCGCCCGCCGTGGCGACGACCGCCGCCTCCGCCTTGCCGTTCGCCCGGTTTTGCGACGACCAGGCCCTGGTCCGGTCCTGGCGGAAGCTCGAAGCGGCCGCTTCGCTGCCGATGCAGAGCCATGATTTCGTCTCGGCCCTGGCCAGCACTCTGCTCGCCGGCGCCGATATCGAGGTCTTCTTCATCCACGACCGCAACGAGATCGCCGCTTTGCTCGCTCTGTGCCGGGAGCCCGGAAGTTTCGCCCGCTGGACGATGGTCGGAGCGCATCAGGTGTGCGAGCCCGACGACGCCCTTTGCCGCGATCCGGAAAGCGCCGGGCTCCTCGCCGAGGCCGTGATCGGGAGCGGCCGGGCGCTCGATCTGGACCGGATCCCGGTCGGATCGCCGCTGATCCCGGCGCTGCGCTCGGCGCTTCGCGGCAAGGGCTGGATGTCGGTGCGGCCGGCGACGCCGACCCCGACGATCGCTCTGGATCCGCGCTGGAAGGATCCGGCCTCCTGCTTCAACTCCGGCCGCCGCTCCGATTTCCGCCGGGCGGCGCGAAGGGCGAGCGAGTTCGGCCAGGCCTCGTTCGAGATCCTGTCGCCCGGGCCCGACGCCTTCGACGCCCTGTTCGACGAGGCGATCCGTGTCGAGGCGCGCAGCTGGAAGCGCGAGGCCGGAACCGCCATCGCGGTCGACCGGGCCAAGGAGAGCTGCTTCCGCCATTATTTCCGATCCGCCTGCGAGCGCGGCGAATTCCGGATCGCCTTCATGCGGATCGACGGCCGCGCCGTCGCCATGCAGATGGCGCTGGAAAGCCTCGATCGCTACTGGCTGTTCAAGATCGGCTTCGACGAGCAGTTCGAGCGCTGCTCGCCCGGCACCCTGCTCATGCTGCACACGATCGGCTGGGCGGCGAACCGCGAGCTCGAAGCCTACGAGCTGCTCGGCAACCTCGAGCCCTGGATCGCTCAATTCTGGACTCGCGAGCAGCATGATTGCGTCTGGGTGCGCACATACCCGTTCAACGCGAGGGGCGCGCTCGCCCTGAGCGCCGACGCTTTGACCTCGCTGCGCAAGCGGCTCGCCCGAGCCAAAGCCTGATGATCGGCCCGTGGGCCGCGTTGAGGAACGCGCGCTATGCGCTTCCAGGGCTGGTCGAGCGCGTCGCTCCGGGCCCGGGGCCCCGAGCCGCGGCGCGGCGGTGCAGAGCCCTGAACCGGCGCGGGCTGGCCGCGACCCCGGGCTATTTCCAGGCGAGGGACTCGCGGCCCGACGACATCCTTGCCGCCAATATCGCCGTCGCGGGACTCCTCGCCGGCCGCGAAGCGGACGTCTATCTGTCGGTGAAGGCACCGCCGCTGGCGTTCGACATCGCTCAGCTTCGGACGATCGCCGAGGCGGCGTCGGCGGCCGGCATGGCCTTGCTGTTCGACGCCCACGCCCCCCGGGATGCCGATCGCACCCTGGCGGCGGTTTCAGACCTGCTCGGCGAATTTCCCCGAACCGGTTTCGCGCTTCCCGCCCGCTGGCTGCGAAGCCGGGGCGACGTCGCCGCCTTCCGGAATTCTTCCGCGCGGATCCGGCTGGTCAAGGGCGAATGGGCCGATCCGGAGTGGCGGGGCCAGGACGTCGGGGCGAGCTACCTCGCGCTCGCAGCAGGGCTGGCCGGGCGCGCCGCCCCGGTCGCCGTCGCGACCCACGACCCGGAGCTCGCCGAGCGAGCGCTGACGATCCTGCTCGAGGCCGGAACGCCCTGCGAGCTGGAGCAATTGCGAGGACTGCCGGCGCGCCGCACCATGGCGGTGGCGGACCGTCTCGGGGTGAGGATCAGGGTCTATGTCCCGTTCGGCCCGGGCTGGTGGCCCTATGCGCTCGATAAGGCGCTTGCCCGGCCCTATCTGCTGTCGTGGATGATCCGGGACCGGCTGGGGCCGTCGGCTGAGGGGCCGCTTCGCAGTTTCCCGGCGAAGGCCGGAATCCAGTCCTGAAGTCTGGGCCCCGGCCTCCCCGGGGGAGTGCGCGCCCGCAGCGGACCTAACCCAGGTCAGCACGTTCGGCCGGAACTCCGCCCTGTTTTCGGCGGTTTAGCCTCGGTCATGACGCCTCCGAACCAGTCCGCGCCAGTGGCCGACGCGCCGACCCACGACAAGGCCCCCGAAACCGCAATGTTCTTCGCCTCGAAGATCGATCCGGGCACCCACCAGCTGACCGCTCGGATGCAGGTGACCGAGGTCGGCGTCTATCGCGGGCCCCATTACTACAGCCATACGCCGATGATCCGGATCCAGCTCGACCTGGGACGGCTCGAGGAATGGCCCACACACCGGATCGCCGGCTTCACCGACGCCCTGCTCGACCTTCTGCCCGGGGTCGGCCGCCACGGCTGCTCGCTCCGAGTCCGAGGCGGCTTCGAGCGGCGGCTTCGCGAGGGCACCTGGCTCGGCCATGTCGCCGAGCATGTCGCGCTCGAGCTCCAGACCCTCGCCGGCTCGCGCGCCACCCGGGGCAAGACCCGCTCGGTGAAGAACCGGCCGGGGGTCTACAACGTCATGTTCGCCTATAACGAGGAGAGGGTCGGGCTGATGGCCGGCCGGGTCGCGCTCGAGCTGGTCGACTCGCTCCTTCCCCACGACCTCAGGGGGATAAGCGGCCTTTCCCGAATCTGCGATCTCGAGGGCGAGTTCGATCTCGAGCGGCGGCTCGACGCGCTCCGGCGGATGGTCCGCCGGACCGCGCTGGGGCCGAGCACCAGGGCCCTGGTCGACGAGGCGGAACGGCGCGGGATCCCGGTGATGCGGCTCGACGAGAAGAGCCTGATCCAGCTCGGCCACGGCCGTCACCAGCAGAAGATCCGCGCCTCGATCACCGGGCGGACGTCGATCGTCGCCGCCGACCTCGCGAGCGACAAGAACATGACCAAGAAATTGCTCGACGAGAGCGGCGTTCCGGTGCCGCGCGGGATCGTCGTCCGAAGCGCCGAGGACGCGGTTCGCGGCGCCAGGCGGCTTCGCTTCCCGCTGGTCACCAAGCCGCTCGACGGCAATCACGGCCGCGGAGTGACGATCGGAATCATGGACGAGGCGCAACTGCGCTTCGGCTTCGAGGAGGCGCTGTCGCAGGCCAAGGGCCGCGACGTCATCGTCGAGCAATTCTTCGAGGGCAACGACCATCGGATCCTCGTCGTCGGCGGCAAGATGGTCGCGGTCGCCGAGCGGATTCCCGCGCAGGTCGTCGGCGACGGCATCAGCACCATCCGCCAGCTCGTCGCCGAGGTGAATCGCGACCCCCGACGGGGCGAGGGGCATGAGAATGTGATGACCCGGATCCGGATCGACGCCCATGTCGAGGAGTTTCTCGCCCGCTCCGGACTGACCCCGGACAGCATCCCGGAGGCGGACCAGGTCGTCCAGCTTCGAGCCACCGCCAACCTCTCCACGGGTGGAACGGCGGTCGACCGGACCAACGAGATCCATCCCGACAATGCCGAGATCGCCCGCCGGGCGGCCCTGATCGTCGGCCTCGACGTCTGCGGAGTCGATTTCGTCTGCCCCGACATCAGCCGCTCGGTTCGCGAGACCGGCGGCGGAGTGATCGAGGTCAATGCGGCGCCTGGCCTCAGGATGCACATCGAACCGTCGGAAGGCGCCCCTCGCGACGTCGCCAAGCCGATCATCGAGATGCTGTTTCCGCGCGGCCGCTCCTCGCGGATCCCGATCATCGCGATCACAGGCACCAACGGCAAGTCGACCGTGGGCCGGATGACCAAGCACATCCTTCGCTACACCGGCTGCACGGTCGGTCTGACGTCGACGACGGGCGTCTACATCAACGACATCCTCACCCATGAAGGCGACGCCACCGGGCCGCGAAGCGCCCGGATGATCCTTCGCGATCCGACCGTCGAAGTGGCGGTGCTGGAGACCGCGCGCGGCGGGCTGCTGCGCGAGGGCCTCGCCTATGACGAGGCGGACATCGCCGCCTGCCTCAACGTCACCGCCGATCATCTCGGCCTCAAGGGCATCGAGACCGTCGAGGACCTCGCCAGCGTCAAGCAGGTGGTCGTTGAGGCGGTCCGGCGGAGCGGCCATTCCATCCTCAACGCCGACGACCCGCTGACCGTGAGGATGTCACGCCGGGCGCGCGGCCGGATCATCTGGTTCTCGCTCAACGGCGGCGCCGAGATGTCGCCGATGCTTCGCGAGCATGTCGACGAAGGGGGCATGGCGGTGGTCCGCGAGGCGGGGCCGGAGGGCGGCACAATCGTCCACTACGAGGACGCCCGGCGAGAGACGATCATGAAGGCGGGCGACATCCCCGCGACCCTTCACGGAATGGCCGAATTCAACGTCGCCAACGCGCTCGCCGCAATCGCCATCGCGCTCGCGCACGAAGTGCCGATCCTCACCATCCGCTCGGCCATGGCCCAGTTCCGCTCGACCTTCGAGCAGAATCCGGGGCGGCTGAACGTCCACGACGCCCACGGCTTCCGGGTCATCGTCGACTATGCGCACAATGCCGCCGGCCTCGAGGCGCTGGGCAAGGTCGTTCGAGGCCTCAGCCACCGCTACAAAAGGACGATCGGATCGGTATCGATGGCCGGCGACCGGCGCGACGAGGATATCATCGAGCTCGGCCGGATCGCCGCCGGGATCTTCGACGAGCTCATCTTCCGCGAGGATCCCTATACGCGCGGCCGCCCGCGCGGCGAGGTGATGAACCTGCTCAGGAAGGGCGCGCTGGAGTGCGGCCGCTCCGAAGAGCATCTCCACCTTATCGCCGGCGAGCCCCAGTCCACGGCCGCGGCGCTCGCCATGGCCCGGCCGGGCGACCTCGTGGTGGTCACTCCGACCGACGTCAAGGGCGCGTGGCAGCAGGTCAACGACTTCAGGCCGGCCGCCGTCCGGGCCTCCGGTCGCGCCGCCTTCATCGCGGCCGAATAACATGGCTTATCCGGAGGAGGGCCGCTGGGCCCTCATCGTCCATGGCGGCGCCAAGGAAATGGAGCCGGGCGAGGAGGACGACAATCGCAGCGGCATGATCGAGGCGGCCCGAGCCGGAATCGCGGTGCTTGAGACAGGCGGTCGCGCGATCGATGCCGTCGAGGCGGCGATCAACGTGCTCGAGGACCTGCCGGTGTTCAACGCCGGCCGGGGATCGGCGCTCAACGAGGCGGGCGAGATCGAGATGTGCTCCGGAATCATGGACGGCAGCAACCTCGCGGTCGGCGCGGTCGGCGCGATCCGCAACGTGCGCCACCCGGTCAGCGTGGCGAAACGCCTGCTGACCGAAAAGGAGATCTTCCTCGTCGGCGAAGGCGCCTTGCTGTTCGCGAAGAGCGAGGGGCTGGAGACCGTGCCGAGCGAGGCGCTGATGACGGAAACCCGCCGCGACGCGCTCGAGCAGATGCACGACACGGTCGGAGCGGTGGCGATGGATAAAGGCGGCAACCTCGCGGCCGGGACTTCGACCGGTGGCCTCACCGGTGCCAAGGTCGGCCGGATCGGCGACAGCCCGCTGCCGGGCAACGGGCTCTATGCCGACAATCATATCGGCGCGGTCTCCTTCTCCGGCGACGGCGAAAGCATCGCCCGGGTCGCGCTCGCGGCCCAGGTCATGGCCAGCCTCGGCCGGGACGGGCCCGAGGAGGCGATCCGCAAGGCGGTGGAGCAGCTTCCCGGAGTCGGCGGCGCATCCGGCGACGGCGGAGCGATCGCCATCGCCAAGGACGGCCGGATGGGCTGGGCGCATAACAGCCCCGCATTCGCCATCGCCTACGCGACCGCGGACTCGCCCGAGCCCAAGGCATTTCTGAGCAAGGAAGAAGAGCGACGTGGCTGACGAAGAACGGCGCCGAAAGGGCTGCCTGATCATAATCGGCGGGCACGAGGACCGCGATCCCGCGGGCGAGCGGGCGATCCTTCGCGAGGTGGCGAAGCACGTGCGTGGCGGCAAGCTCGTGCTCGCCACCGTCGCCAGCCATCGCCCGGAAGGCTATTTCGACGAATATGAGAAGGCGTTCGCCGACCTCGGCCTCGGCCAGCTGGTCGAGCTCTATGTCCAGGAGCGAAGCGAGGCGAGCGATCGCGAGAAGCTCTCCGTGCTCGACGACGCCGCCGGAATCTTCTTCTCCGGCGGCGACCAGCTGCGGATCACCAGCCAGATCGGCGACACCGGGATCGAAGCCAAGGTGCGCGCCCTCTACGAACGCGGCGGAGTCGTCGCCGGCACCTCGGCCGGCGCTTCGGTGATGAGCGAGACGATGCTGGTCAGGGGCACCAGCAAGGAGACCCACAGGATCGGCGACCTCCACATGTCGCCGGGCATGGGACTGATGCGCGACGTGATCATCGACCAGCATTTCGCCGAGCGCGGCCGTTTCGGCCGCCTGCTGGGCGCCGTCGCGCACAACCCGAGGGTGCTGGGCCTCGGCATCGACGAGAATACGGCGGCGATGGTCGAAGGCGACATCTTCAGGGTGGTCGGAAGCGGCGCCGTCTATGTCGTCGACGGCACCGACGTCAGCTATTGCAACGTCGCGGAGGCGCGTTCCGATTGCGCGCTCTCGATGCACGACGTTCGGGTCCATGTCCTGTCGGACAATGACGGCTTCGATCTCAAGGCGCGCCGCCCGATCCATCCGAAGGCCTGAGCGGCCGTGTGGGAATCAACGACCGTCGATCTCGGCTCCGGCCGTAGCCTTCATGCGGTCCAGCAGGGCACAGGCGACGATGTGCTGCTTCTCCACGGAGCCATGACCACTCATCACGACTGGCTGGCCGGACCCGCGGGAAACCTGTGCGACGAGGCCCGGGTCACCGTGATCGACCGTCCAGGCCATGGCCTGAGCCGCCGCCCTCGCTTCGTCGGGACTCCGCGCGACCAGGCGGGACAGATCGCCGCCGGCCTCGACCGGCTCGGCGTCGGGCCCGCGATCGTCGTCGGCCACAGCTTCGGCGCCCTCGTCGCGCTGGCGCTTGCGGAGCGGTTCCCCGAGCGGGTCGGACGGCTCGTGCTCGTCGCCCCGCTCGCCTTTCCGGAGCCCAGGTTGCTCGAACACGGCCTGATCGCGCCGCGGTCGCTGCCCCTGATCGGGCCTTTGCTATCGCAGCTCGGCCGGCGCAGCGGCTTCGACCGAGGCGCCATCGAATGGATCCAGGCCATGATGTTCGCGCCCTCGGCGGTGCCGCAGGAATGGAAGAGATCCTTTCCCTACGAGCAGGTGCTCGATCCGGAAGTCCTCGTCCACGAAGGCGAGGATTCGGCCTCGATGCTGCCGCTCTCCCCGGCCGCGACCATCGACTTCCGGCGGATCGACGCGCCCGTCCACATCCTGGTCGGTACCGGCGACCGGGTCGTCGAGCGGGAACGCCACGGGAAGACGCTCGCCCGGCTTCTGCCCAAGGCCAGCCTGACGGAAATAGAGGGCGCCGGCCATATGCTCCATCACAGCCATCCCGACCTCGTCCTCGGCGCCGTCCGCGCGATGGATTCCTTGGCGGCGGACGCAACCTGATTCCCGCGCCGGAGTTCTGCCGCTAAGAAGAAGGAATGCGTTTGGACCAGACAGCCCAGTGGCAACCGACCCCGGCCCAGTATCAGGCCCCGGGAGGCCCGCCCCAGACACCGCCGCCCGGTCCGCCCAAGCGCGCCTGGTACAATCCGCTGCGCTGGGGCTGGAAGCGGATCGTGCTCGCCCTGCTGGCCCTGTTCATGCTGATCATCGCCTGGCTGGCGATCACCGCGCCGCTCTCCAAGTCGCTTCAGCCGATCGCGGCGCCGAGCCTCACCCTCGTATCGGTCGAGGGCGACGCGATCGCCCGGCGCGGCGCCGACATTCGCGAGCCGGTCAAGATCGCGCAATTGCCCAAGCACGTCCCCGCCGCCTTCATCTCGGTGGAGGACCGGGGCTTCCGCAACCATCTCGGGATCAGCGTGCGTGGAATCGCGCGCGCCGCCTGGCGCAACCTCGGCGCCGGCGGGGTCCGGGAGGGCGGAAGCACGATCACCCAGCAACTCGCCAAGATCTCGTTCCTCACCGCCGACCGGACCGCCGGCCGCAAGGCCCAGGAAGTGCTGATCGCCTTCTGGCTTGAAGCCTGGCTGACCAAGGACGAGATCCTCGAACGCTACCTTTCCAACGTCTATCTCGGCGACAATACCTACGGGCTCCGGGCTGCCTCCTGGCATTATTTCAGCGTCCCCCCGGAGAAGCTGTCGGTGACTCAGGCGGCGATGCTTGCGGGCATGGTCAAGGCCCCTTCGCGGCTCGCCCCCACGCGCAACTACAAGCTCGCCCGGGAAAGGGCGAAGGTCGTCATCGCGACCATGGTCCGCGACAAGGTCCTGACCCAGCGCGAAGCCAATAGGCTGAAGCCGGCGCGGCTCAAGGTCGAGCGCGAGAAGGTGGTTCCGACCGGAACCTATTTCGCAGACTGGGTGCTGCCCATGGCCCGGGCCCGCGGCGAGGCCGGCTATGGCGACGAAGAGGTCCAGACCACGCTCGAGAGCCGGATGCAGAAGCTCGCCCTGCAGACCGTGCGCCGAGCCGGCCTTGGCAAGGCGCAGATCGCCCTGGTGGCGATGCGGCCCGACGGGCGGGTCGTCGCGATGGTCGGCGGCCGCGATTATGCGAGGAGCCCGTTCAACCGGGCTACGCAGGCACGGCGCCAGCCGGGCTCGGCCTTCAAGCTGTTCGTCTACCTGGCGGCGCTCCGGGCCGGCATGACCCCGGACACGCCAATCGCGGACACCCCGCTGAGGATCGGCAAGTGGCAGCCCAAGAATTACGGCGACCAGTATCGCGGCACGCTGACCCTGCGCGACGCGCTGGCCTTGTCGAGCAACGTCGCCGCGGTGCGCATCTCGGAACGGGTCGGGCGGCAGAACGTCATCCGCGCCGCGCGCGATCTCGGAGTGCGAAGCCCCCTCAACGACAATCCGAGCCTCGCGCTCGGAACGTCCGGAGTCACCCTGCTCGAGCTGACCTCGGCTTATGCGGCGGTCGCCGCCGGCGCCTATCCGGTGCAGCCCAAGGGGCTCGAGGACGAGGAGAAGCCCTGGTATCAGCGCCTGTGGAACCGGGCGACCGGGACGAGGGGCGATCCCGCCTTCGACGAGCTCAGGGAGATGCTCGGAGCGGTCGTCAGCCAGGGAACCGGCCGAGGCGCGGCGCTCGCCGTCCCCGCCTTCGGCAAGACCGGGACCACCCAGGACAGCCGCGACGCCTTGTTCATCGGCTTCGCCCAGGATCTCGTGGTGGGGGTCTGGGTCGGCAATGACGACAACAGCCCGCTCGCCGGCCAGATCGCCGGAGGCGGCCTTCCGGCCCGGATCTGGCGCGACTTCATGACCCAGGCGATCGGGACCGCTCCGGCGCAGAAGCTGGCGCCGCCGCTTCAGGCGCCGGTGGCGACGACCGGGGTCAACGGCTCGATTACCCTTCCGATCGAGGGGACCGGCTACGAGGTCGGAGTGCAGGTGGACGAGAATGGCGTGAGCGTCTCGGCCCAGCCCGGCGACGAACCGCCGGCCGACAGGCCAGAGGACGAGCGGCCGATCCCGACGACCACTCCGCCGCCGGCGCCGCCCGCGCCCGACGACGAGCCGCCGGAGGATGAGGGGCAGTAGCGGAAGCAATCACCGTTCGGGCTGAACTCGTCGAAGCCCTCCCCTGCCTTTTGGGACGCAAGGGAGGGCTTCGACAGGCTCAGCCCGAACGGATCTATCCAGGTTCGGAGGGGCTCAGACGACCGGGCCGCCCGAATAAGCGGTCGTCGCGGTGCGGGCACGGTTACGGCGGTCCCACAGCTTCTTGGCGACCCAGGCGCCGCCGACGGCGAGCCCGAGCGGACCGAAGGCGCGGCGGGCGAGGGCCGGGGCCAGGGCGCCGAGAAGCAGGCCGGTGCCGCCGTTGTAGCGGCTCGCCACGCGGCGTCCGACCGCCGCTCCGATTATCTTGCCGATCATCTTGTCACTCCATGCTGGTTTCGCTGCACAAAGCGTGGCGGACGCGACTTGGTTCCGCCTAGACGAGGTCGGCGACCGTATCGTATTTGTAGACCGCAGAGACGTTCAGCATGTCCCTGACCTTGGGCGGCGTGCCCGAGAACATCGACGTCAGCGGATCGCCGAGCCGGTGGCCGAGCAGGCTCGCCGGCTCGTTGTCCCCGGGCAGATAGGGGGCGGTGGGATGCTTGGTCTGCCAGGCCGCCCACATCCGGTCGCAATTGCAGTGATTGAGATAGAAGACCGGGTCGTTCGGCGAGGTGCCCGGACCCATGTCGCCCCCTATCCAGACGTGGACCCGGTTGTGCAGCCCCGGCCCGTCGGGTTTCCAGCCTTCGCAGACGTTGCGGAAGGTGCCGGTGCTTTCGGCGTCCCAATTGGCCGAATCATAACGGGTCAGGGCGACGGCGGCCTTGGCCTTGGCGGTGGTGGGAAGGGTCGGCGCCAGCGAGCTCTGGCCCAGCGCCCGCCTCAGGCCCCGGTTGGTCAGGCCCATCGAAGTGGACGAAGTGGATTCGACCCTGACCCTGAAGCAATTGGGATCATCGGGGTCGAAGGCGAAGGGGCCGGTCGTCACCGGGAAGCCCGAACCGCCCATGCAGTCGCTCTTCCACAAAGGCGACTGGACCTGCTGCGAGCGCGGAAGGTCGCCGTCCTTGTTCCAGGCCCAATAAGGCAGAGCGAAGGTCGGATCGTTCAGCACGCGCTGGATCTGCCGCTCCAGGGCGATCAGCATGAAGCGATGCCAGGGCAGGAAGACCGGACCGCGGTGCGCCGCGTTGCGGCCCGCCTGATTGCCGTGCGGGGTCATCTTCATCATCGTGTTCTGGTGCCAGATGACGAAGGCATCCCAGGTGCTCGTCTGCTGCTGCGGGTTCGCGACCTCCCGCTTCAACCGCAAGACGCCGTCGATATATTTGTCCCGGGCGCCGCTGTCCTTAAGGATGTTCGTGCGTGTGACCGCCATGACCATGCCCCTGCTGGCCGGAGGAAGAGCCGCTGTCGTCGTGATCGTGCCCCGGCCCCTCTTCGCAGGGAAATTCGTCGGGGAACGATTCCACGATCGCCTTCACCAGATCGACCGCGGAAGAGAAACTGTATTCGGGAAGCGCATGCGTGTGCAGAGTGCCGTCGTTGCCGACGGAGAGATGCGATGCCAGCGGCTTGCCGTCGACGGTGATCTCGTAACAGGTCCTGATCACGATCTCGTGGCCGCAATGGGTCGCCGTCCTGACACTCTCCATCGAATGGTCGTGGCCCCCCTGCCCGGCCGCGGCGAGGCCATGCTCGTGCCGGAGGCCTTCGATCGCTTCGAGATCGGCAAGTTTCGGGGCGGCCTTGAACTTGTCGGCTTCGCTCGCCTTCATGATCCTGTCCCCGCCAGTCCGCCGTCGACGCGGACTCCACATTAACATCGTTTCGGCTCCGCTCAAAGCGGCCGGTTCGAACAAGTCCCGCTAGTCGAGAAACAGCTCCGCCGCCGCCTCGACGATCGAATCCATGTCGAGCCGATACTCGCGGTAGAGGTCGGGGAGCGTGCCGGTCTGGCCGAAGCGCTCGATGCCGAGCGGGCTGACCCGGTGGCCGAGCACTCCGCCGAGCCAGGAGAGCGACGCCGGAGCGCCGTCGAGCAGAGTGACGAGGCCCGCGGTCGGCGACAAGGGCGCGAGCAGCCGCTCGACGTGAGACGGCGCCGCCGACGTCCCGGCCCAGCGGCCCCGCCTCCGCTCGCTCCAGCCGCGGTGGAGGAGGTCGGGCGAGGTGACGGCGAGCAGACCGAGGCCGGGCACGTCATCGCGGAGCGCCTCCCAGGCGGCCAGCGCTTCCGGAACGATGGCCCCGGCATAGACCAGCGCCGCTTCCGACACCGGCCCGGGCTCGCGGAGCCAGTAGCCGCCGGCCAGCGCGGCGGCCTTCCACGACTCGTCCGGCCGCTCGACCTGGCGGATCGTGCGTGTGGTCAGGCGCAGGTAGACGCTCTCGCCGTCCGGCGCCTGGATGAGGCGGAAGGCTTCCTCCATGAACAAGGCCAGCTCGTCGGCGAAGGCGGGCTCGTAATGCCTGAGGCCGGGCTGGCCGAGAGCGATCAGCGGCGGGTTGATCGACTGGTGGGCGCCGCCTTCCGGGCCGAGAGTCACCCCCGAGGGGGTGGCGACGAGCAGGAAGCGGGCGTCCTGGTAGCAGGCGTAGTTGAGCGCATCGAGGCCGCGGGCGATGAACGGGTCGTAGACGGTTCCGACCGGGAACAGGCGGGTGCCGAACAGGTCGCCGGCGAGGCCTAAAGCGGCGAGCATCAGGAAGAGGTTGTTCTCGGCGATTCCGAGCTCGATATGCTGGCCCGCGTCGGTGGCGCCCCATTTCTGCGCCGAGGGTATCCTGGCCGCGGCGAAGACGTCGGCCAGCGCGCTCCGCCGGAACAGTCCGCGCTGGTTCACCCAGGCGCCGAGATTGGTCGAGACGGTGACGTCGGGCGAGGTGGTGACGATCCGGTCCGCCAGCGGCCCGCCGGCGCGGCTGAGGTCGAGAAGGATCCGCCCGAAGGCAGCCTGGGTCGACTGCTCCTCGCCGGCCGGGGCGGGAATCGCCGGCACCTCGACCTGCCGCCAGGGCCGCTCGCGCTTCGCCTTCGCGATCCGGCTGCTTTCGACGAGCGCCTTGACGCCTTCAGCCGAATTGCCGCCGAGGCCCGCCCAGGGCTCCCACTCCTCCCCTTCGGCGATGCCCATCGACTCGCGCAGAGCCGCGATCTGGCCGGGGTTCATCAGGCCGGCATGATTGTCCTTGTGGCCGGCGAAGGGCAGGCCGAAGCCCTTGATCGTGTAGGCGATGAACAGGGTCGGCACGTCGTCGCGGGCGGCGTCGAACGCTTCGACGAGGCTGGCCATGTCGTGGCCTGCAAGGTTGGTCAGCAGCGCCGGGAGCGCCTCGTCGTCCCGCGAGTCCAGCAGCGGACGGGCCTCGGGAGCCTCCTTCAGCAGCCGCTCGCGCCA
>DASVQS010000041.1:0-42362 GCA_036389015.1 Allosphingosinicella sp.
CGCATCCAGCCCGTCCATCGTCGCTCCGAACAGGAAGACGTCGTTGCCCAGGCCGCCGATGGCGGTGTCGTTGCCCCCCGCGAGCAGCCACAGGAAGTCGTTGCCGCCGCCGCCGGTAATGACGTTGTTGCCGGCATTGCCCGTCAGCGACTGGCCCGTCGCCGACGTGCCGGTCAGATTCTCCACGTTGGCGTAGCTCGCCAGGCTTGCGCTCGCGAGGGAGGTGCGGACCTCATCCGTTCCCTCGCCCGAATTCTCCTCGACGACGTCGGCCGCATTGTCGACGACGTAGATGTCGTTGTCCGCTCCGCCCCGCAGCAGGTCGGCGCCCGTGCCGCCGTCGAGCAGGTCGTTGCCGGCGAGGCCGGTGAGCGTGTCGTCTCCGCCGCCGCCGCCCAGGGCGTTGGCGATCGCATTGCCGGTGATCGAATCGGCGTAATCCGATCCTTCAATATTCTCGACGTTGATGAGCTGATCCCCGCCGGGACCGGCGGTCGTCTGCCCGTCGGGAGCCAGGGTTATCGTGATTCCCGCGGCGGCGCTGCCATAGGCGGCAGTGTCCGAACCCGCGCCGCCGTCGAACGTGTCGCCGGCGATTCCGCTGTTGAAGCGATCGTTGCCGTTGCCGCCCGAAAGCGCGACCGAGCTCGAGGCCGAAGTGACGACGTCGTCGCCCTCGCCCGAGTCGATGGTCAGAAGCGTCACCTGGGTCGCGATCGTCAGATTGTCGTTGAAATTCGTGCCGCGCAGATAGGTCAGGGTCTCGACGTTCTGGATCGTCCCGCCCCCGAGAACGAAGGGCTGCCCGGAAACGATGCCGGCTGTGCTGAAGACCGCCCCGGCCCCGAGCCCTCCAAGCGACAGCCACAAGGTATCGCTGCCGAACCCGCCATCGGCATTGTCGCCATAACCGATCGCGAGCGTGTCGTCGCCTTCGCCACCGGTGAGGGTGTCGACCTCCAGCCCCATGTCGTCGGCCGGGACGTAATAGGCGTTGGGCCTGAAACCGCCCGACACCAGCTTGTCGTTGCCGCTGTTGCCGCGCAGAACGTCGGCCCCGGCGCCGCCGGCCAGCATGGCGCCGTAGAATTGGGCGGCGCTGATGTCGTCGTCGCCCTCTTCGCCGTAGACGACTCCGCTGCTGGCGCCCTGCTGAAGGACGATGAGATCGTTCCCGGCACCGCCATAGGTGAACCCGTAGGCGTAGATCGTGTCGTTGCCCTCGCCGCCATGGGCGTCAGAGCTGCCATAGGCCCCGTAAAGGATATCGTCCCCGGCGCCGCCGTCGACGTCGTGGAGATACTGGCTCAGCCGCCCGTCGACGACGTCGTTGCCCTCGCCGCCCGACAGGATCCAGCTGTAATAATCGCCGACGATGTGATCGTTGCCGCCATTGCCGTAGACGTTCGAGAAAGAATATTGCCCGACCGAATAGAGGGTATCGTCGTAATTGCTGCCCTGGATGTTCACCGTCGAAGTGATTCCGGTGATCGTTCCGCCGCCGACGACGATCGAGCCGCCCATCAGCTGCGCCCGGAAATCGGCGTAGACCCCGCTCGTCGCTCCCAGGAAGTTGATGTAGAGGTTGTTTTCGCCGGTGCCGCCGCTGACATCGTCGCCGTAACCCGCCACCAGGCGGTCGTTCCCGGCGCCGCCGACGAGGACGTCGTGCTCGGTGCCGACGTCGAGCGAGACCATCTCCGAATAGGAATAATAGACGTTCGACGCATCGAACGAGATCAGGATGTCGTCATCGGCGCCGCCGTCCAGCACGTCCGCGCCGGCTCCGCCGTAAAGAATATCGTTGTGGCCGTTGCCGCTGAGCTGGTCAGCGCCGCCATTGCCATAGGCCGTATCCGCGTCGGCGCCGCCCGTGAAGATGTTCGGCGAATCGTCGCCGGTGAAAGTCGCCATGTCCGTCCCCCCAGATCCACACCCCGAACGAGGTCCGGCGCCAAGAGGCTAGCGGGGCTTGGAAAAACGCACAAGACGGCCCGAAGCGTGGTCCGAATTCGAGAGGTGGTAGCGGAGGAGGGACTTGAACCCCCGACACGCGGATTATGATTCCGCTGCTCTAACCAGCTGAGCTACTCCGCCCCATCGGGCTCCGGCGCCGCCGGGCGTGCGCGCTATAGGAAGGGGCGCGCGGCCGGTCAACTGGAGCCGGGCCCCGGCCGTTTCGGCTCTGGAACTCCCTCCCCCCTCCTGTCGTTTCCGGGCCGACTGGAGACAGAATATGGAATTGCTGACCCCTCTTGAAACCCTGTGCAGGATCATCATCCGCGCCAAGGAGAACGAGGCGCAGGTCCCGGCGCAGGATCCCGATGATGACGCCGACAATGTCGACGATTTCGACGACGAGGGCGGCGAGGCGCTCTCGGTCCTGGAGGACGAGCTCAACAGCGGAGTCGAGGAGGAATTGCGGGCGATCCTCGACGATCTCGCCGACGACCAGCTCACCGAGACCCTGGCGCTGGCCTGGGTCGGCCGCGGGACCTACGACGTGAGCGAATGGGACGATGCCTGCGCCGAAGCGAGCGAGATCGACCCGGAAAGCGGAATCGACGAGCTGATGGACATGCCCCTGCTCGCCTCCCACCTCGAGGCTGGGCTGGCGGCCTTCGATTTCAGCTGCGACGGAGTCGGGCAGCTGGATTGACTTGGGTCCTTCGATACGGGCCTTCGCCAGGCCCAGCCCTACTCGGGATGAGCGGTTGAATTTGTTCATCATCGCTCAGCCTGAGCAGCCGCTGAGCGAAGACGAAGCGGCGTATCGAAGGACGGACTATCCCCTGAACGTGAACTGCTTCACCGGCTCCCACGGGCCGCCGAGATAGCGCCACAGGGCGAGGCCCCTGATGGCCAGTGGACGGCGCTCGAAGCCTGCCCGCAGCTGGGCCTGAAGCGCTTTCGCCGCCTTCGGCTCGACCTTGTTCTGGACCGTGACGTGCGGCCGCCACGGGCTCATGTCCTGGGGCGTCAGAAGACCCCGCAGGGCGAGGGCGAGGTCGTAGCGTATGTCCTCCAGCCCCTCGCTCTCCACGCGCAGGGCGGTGCCTCCGCCGAGGTCGAGGATTCCGGCCACGACCGCCGCCGGGGCCGGAGTCGCCGCATAAGTCGCGAGGCGGCGCCCGACCTCGTCCCGAACGCTCGGCGGGAGCTGGCGGAACAGGGTGAGATGGGCGGGAACCCGGTTGCGCTCGGGCGGATAATGGGCCCTGCGCAACTCCTGCAGCCAGCCATTGTCGCCGTCGCCGAACAGGGCCGTGACGACGAGGGGGGCGGCGGGATCGCTCAGATTTCCACCTGGCTGCCGAGCTCGACCACCCGGTTGGGGGGAAGCTTGAAGAATTCCATGGCGCTTTCGGCGTTGCGCAGCATCCACGAGAAGAGATGCTCCCGCCAGACCGGCATTCCCCGCTTGCGCGCGGCGATCAAAGTCTGCCGGGAGAGGAAGAAGCTCGTCTCCATCATCCTGATGTCGGGCCCGCAGCTGACCGTGGCCAGCGCCTGGGGAAGATCGCTTTCCTCCATGAAGCCGAAGCGGAGGATGAGCCGGTAGAAGCCTTCGCCGAGATCGGTGACGTCGCAGCGCCGGTTCGGCTCGACGTAGGGCGTATCCTCGATGACGACGGTCAGCAGCATCACCCGCTCGTGAAGGCAGCGGTTGTGCTTGAGGTTGTGGAGCAGCGAGGGCGGCACGCCCTGGTGAGCCGTGGTCAGGAAGACGGCGGTGCCGGGCACCCGCACGACGCTTCCGGCCGCCGACTTGATGAAGATCTCGGTCGGCATCGCCGAATCGGCGAGGTGGGCGCGCATCAGCTGGCGCCCCTTGGCCCAGGTGGTGAGCAGGACGAAGGCGACCGCTCCGACCAGCAAGGGGAACCAGCCGCCGTCGGGCACCTTGGTCAGGGTGGCGCTGAAAAAGGCCAGGTCGACGACCAGGAACAGCATCAGCAGAGGCACCCGGCGAGACGGCTTCCACGTCCAGAGCGAGGAGATCAGCGCCGCCAGCAGGCAGGTGTCGATCAGCATCGCGCCGGTGACGGCGACGCCGTAAGCCGACGCCATGTCGGACGAGCTTCGGAAGGTGAGGACGAGGACGAGCGCGGCGGCCATCAGGGTCCAGTTGACCACCGGGATGTAGATTTCGCGATGCTCGGTGGTGTGGTCGATCCTGAGCCGCGGAACGAAGCCGAGCTGGATCGCCTGCTGGGTGACCGAGAAGGCGCCGGTGACCACCGCCTGGGTCGCGATGGTCGCGGCGAGGATCGAGAGCAGGACGAGCGGCAGCTCGAAGCCGCTCGGCGCGAGGCTGAAGAAGGGGCTCGCCGCGGCGGCCGGATCGGCGAGAATGAGGGCGCCCTGGCCCAGGTAATTGAGCATCAGCGCCGGGAAGACGAAGAAGAACCAGCCGTAGCGGATCGGACGGCGGCCGAAGCGCCCCATCTCGGCGTAGAGCGCCTCCGCGCCGGTCACCGCCAATACGACCGAGCCGAGCGCCAGGAAGGCGAGCCAGGGCTGGGCGGCGAAGAAGCGGAAGGCGTGGCGCGGGTCGATCGCCGCGACGATGTCGGGATTGCGAGCCACCGCCAGAGCCCCGAGCAGGCCGATGGTCAGAAGATAGAGCGAGATGACCGGCCCGAACCAGCGTCCGAGCCGCGCCGTGCCGCCCTTGCGGCCGACGAACAGCGCGACGATGATCCCGGCGGCGAGCGGCAGCACCGCCGGCGCGAGGCGCGGATCGACCACCGCCAGCCCCTCGACCGCGGCCAGCACCGAGATCGCCGGGGTGACCATCGAATCGCCGTAGAAGAGCGCGCAGGCGAGCACCCCCAGGAGGACGATTCCTCCGCTCCAGCGCGCCTTGCCGCCCGTCTTGCGCGAGATCAGGGCGAGCAGGGCGAGGCTTCCCCCCTCCCCCTTGTTGTCGGCGCGGATCAGGATGGTGACGTATTTCAGGCTGACCACGATCACCATCGCCCAGAAGACCAGGCTGAGCACGCCGAAGACGTTGAGCGCGTTCGGCGGGAGCTCGTGGTGGCCGGTGAAGGCCTCGCGGAAGGCGTAGATCGGGCTTGTGCCGATGTCGCCGAAGACCACGCCGATCGCGCCGAGGGCGAGCCGGGCCTGCGAGCGGCCGCGAGCGCCGGGCGCGGGCTGGGAGGCCGCGGTGGAATCGGAGGCGATGGGGGTTTCGGTCATCGGGGAAAGGCGGCGGCGCCTAGCATGACTCCAGGCGCTTCCGCAACGGCGACAAAGCGGACAAGCGCCGCTATAGGGCCGGCAGCCCAAGCTTTCAGGAGTCGCAAATGCGCGTCGGCGTCCCCAAGGAGATCAAGAATCATGAATATCGGGTCGGGCTGACGCCGGCCTCGGTGGCCGAGCTGGTCAGCGCCGGCCACGAGGTGATCGTCGAGACCCGCGCCGGCCTCGGCATCGACTTCGCCGACCAGGATTATGTCGACGCCGGCGCCCGAATCGCCCCCGACGCCGCGGCGACCTTCGCCGGCAGCGACATGATCGTGAAGGTAAAAGAGCCTCAACCGCAGGAAATCGCGCTGCTCGAGGCGCGCCACCTGCTCTTCACCTATCTCCATCTCGCACCCGATCCCGAGCAGGCCAAGGGCCTGATGAACTCCGGCGCCACCTGCATCGCCTATGAGACGGTGACCGCCAACGACGGCTCGCTGCCGCTCTTGAAGCCGATGAGCGAGGTCGCGGGGCGGATGTCGATCCAGGTCGGCGCCCATTATCTCGAGAAGGAGCAGGGCGGCCGCGGAGTCCTGCTCGGCGGGGTCCCGGGGGTCGCTCCGGCGAAGGTCGCGATCCTCGGCGGCGGAGTGTCCGGCGTGAACGCGGCGCAGATGGCGGTAGGGATGCGCGCCGACGTCACCATCTACGACATCTCCAATGCCAGGCTGGCCGAGCTCGACATGTTCTTCGGAAGCCAGATCAAGACCGCCTATGCCTCTCGCGCGGCCATCGCCAGTGCGGTGACCAAGTGCGAGCTGGTGATCGGCGCGGTGCTGGTACCGGGCGCGGCGGCGCCTAAGCTGGTCACCCGCGACATGCTCAAGACGATGAAACGCGGCTCGGTGCTGGTCGACATCTCGATCGACCAGGGGGGCTGCTTCGAGACCTCGCGGGCGACGACCCACGACAATCCGGTCTACGAGATCGATGGAGTCATCCATTATTGCGTCGCCAACATGCCCGGCGCCGTCGCCCGCACCTCGGCCTTCGCGCTCAACAACGCGACCTTGCCGTTCGTTCTCAAGTTGGCGAGCCAAGGCGCTGAAGCAGCGATGAAAGCCGATCCGCATCTGGCCAACGGCCTCAATGTTTCGGGAGGCAAGATCCGGCATCAGGCGGTGGCCGAGGCGCTCGGCCTGGAGTTCGAGCCGGCCTGATCGCTCCCGGGAACAAGTTCGGAACATCGCCGTTGGTGGATCAAAACTCCACCGAGGGAAGAACCATGACCGAAGCGCAGAACCCGCAGCCCGCCGCCGAGAAGGATCCGGAGGAATGGGTGACCGGCGATGAGTCGATGACCGGCCCGCAGGCCTCCTATCTGAAGACTCTCAGCCAGGAGGCCGGGGAGGAGTTCGATCCGGAGCTAAGCAAGGCCGAGGCCTCGAAACGGATCGACGAACTCCAGCGCGAAACAGGCCGCGGCATCGACCATTAGATCGCCTCCCTGACGGCGGAGCCGGTGGGGAGGGGGACCATGCGAAGCATGGTGGAGGGGTAATTGGCGCAGGATCAAGCGGTTCCCGCGTGAAGCTCTGATTCCACGGCAATTACTCCTCCACCACCTTCGGTGGTCCCCCTCCCCATCTTCGATGGGGAGGAGGTTATCGTCCCGCCGCCCTCGCCTGCCTGACCATCTCGATCTGCCGCTCAAGCCCCTCCCGCCAGGGCGAGTCCGCGGGGCTGAGCGCCAGCGCCTCCCGCCAGCGCGATTCGGCTTCCTCGAGGCGACCGTTCTGAGCGAGGGCGATCCCGTAGAAGATGCGCGGGCCCGGATGTTTCGGCGCGAGCGAGACCGCCTTTCGGAAGGCGAGATCGGCGGCGGGGCTGAGCAGCCCATCGCCGTGGAGGACGAGTGCGTCACCGTAGCCGGTCCACAAGATCGCATTGTCCGGATGCGCTCGAAGGGCGGAGCGGATCAGGCCCGCCGCCTGGCGGGTGTCGCCCCGGCTAAGATAGCGTTCCGACATGGTGAGCCACCGGTCGGCGCTGTCGAACCTTCCGAACATGTCCTTGCGCAGGGTGACGAAGGCCGTTTCAGGCGCCGGCGGCCGCTCGGCGGCAACCCGCGGGCTTCCGCTGCGGCCCGGGCTTCCCTGCCACGCGTAGCCGGCGCAGGCGAGGAGCAAGGCCGAGGCGAGGAGCTGAGTGCCCGTCCGATCGAGGCCGGCGAAGCGCCAGACCGCCGCGAATGCGGCCACCGCCAGGAGCAGGAGGATCAGCCAGCCCATCAGCGGGACTTCCGCCGGAAGCGGCCGCGAGCGAGGAAGAGGCCGAGCCCGACCAGCAGCACCGGCGCCGCCCAGAGCGGCCAGGTGAGCGGCTCGACCGGCGGCCGGTAGCTTACCCAGGCACCGTAGCGATCGACCAGCCAGCTTCGGATCGCTTCCGGCCGCTCCCCCTTCGCGATCCGCTCGCGGACCAGGGCGCGCATATCGCCGGCCATGTCCGCGTCGCTGTCGGCGATCGACTGGCCCTGGCAGACGAGGCAGCGCAACGTCTCCATCAGCGCCTTTGCCTCGGCCTCCTGCCGCGGATCCTCGAGCTGGGTGTAGGCGTAACGTGAAGGGGGAAGCGCCGACTGGGCGAAGGCCGGCCCGGCGATCGCCAGGAGCGCCACCAGCGCGAAGCGTTTCCCCGGGGAGCAATTCATTTCGCAGCCTCGTACGCGGCGATGATCTCACCGACATTTTCCGGCCTGATGTCGCCGATATGCTGATGGCGGATGACGCCCTTGCCGTCGACGACGAAGGTTTCCGGGACTCCGGACGAGCCCAAGGCGAACTGGAACCGGCTCGCCGGATCGGCGCCGATCCGTTCGAACGGGTCGCCCCAATCCGCTAGGAAACGGGCGACGTCCTCGCCGCGGTCGCGGACGGCGACTCCGTCGATCGGCACTCCGCGCCGCTTCAGGGCCATGAGCTGCGGGGCCTCGGCCTTGCACGGCACGCACCAGCTGGCGAAGACGTTGACCAGGCGCGGCCTGCCCGTGCGCAGGTCCCCGGCGCTGAGCGGCGGGTGGCTCGCGACAGCGGGCTGGAGTGCGAAATCCGGCATCGCCTTACCGATCATTTGCGAGCGGATCTCGGTCTCGGGCGGCGTGCGAAGGCCGACCGCGACGGTAGCAAGGAAGGCGACGAAAACCGTCAGCGGCAGCCACAAAAACAGCCTTTTCATGCCCAGGCCTCCTGCCGGACCGAGCGTCGCTCCCGGCTGACCCGGCCGACGAGGGCGAGGAAGCCCCCGAACGCGACCAGAGCGCCGCCGAGCCAGATCAGGGTGACGAAGGGCTTCCACCAAAGGCGCAGCTGCCAGCGCCCGCCGCCGTCGGGCTTGCCGATGACGGTGTAGAGCTGTCCGTCGAGGCGGGTGGCGATCGCCGCCTCGCTGGTCTCGGTCGGCGGCGAGCTGAACATCCGCGACTGGGGCAGCAGGACGAAAGGCGGGCCGGCGCCTCGGCTCACGACCAGCCTCGCCTCGACCGCGGTCCAATTGGGCCCGGCGAGAGGCTCCACCGAAGCGAAGCGCAGACGATAAGGACCGACCGACACCGTCTCGCCCACTCGGGCCGCGACCAGGGTTTCCTTTGTGAAGGCGCTCTCGCTCGCCATTCCGGCCAAAGCCACGGCGATCCCGAGGTGGGCGACCACCATTCCCCAGGTGAAGAGCGGCGTACGCAGAAGCTTGCGCTTCCACAGCGGCGCCAGGCTCGCGGCTCCGGCCCCGAGCGCCAGCATCAAGCCGAGCAGGGGCAGGATTCGGAGGCCGGGCACGAACAGGATCAGGGCCAGCAACGCTATGGCGGTGACGAGGATCGGCAGGGCAATTCGCCCCGCCACCTCGCGCAGCCGGTCGCGCCGCCAGCGGAGCAGCGGCCCGGCCGCCATCGCCGCGACGAGGACGAGCGCCAGCGGGCCGGCGGCGGCGTTGAAGTAAGGCGGGCCGACCGAGAGCTTCTCACCGGTCGCCGCCTCGACGATCAGCGGATAAAGCGTTCCGACGAGAACGATCCCGAGCACGGCCGACAGGAGCAGGTTGTTGAGCACGAGGGCGCCCTCGCGGCTGACCGGCTCGAACGTCGAGCCCTCCTTCACGGTGCCGACGCGAAGTCCGAACAGGGTGAGCGCTCCGCCGATGTAGAGCGCGAGCAGGACGAGGATGAAGGCGCCCCGCTCCGGGTCGACCGCGAAGCTGTGGACGCTGGTGAGGATTCCCGAGCGGACCAGGAAGGTACCGACCATCGACATCGAGAAGGCGACGACGGCGAGCATCACCGTCCAGGCGCGAAGACCGTCGCGGGTGGCGAGCACGGTCACCGAATGGAGCAGGGCCGTCGCCGCCAGCCAGGGCATGAGGGAGGCGTTCTCGACCGGATCCCAGAACCACCAGCCGCCCCAGCCCAATTCGTAATAGGCCCAATAGGAGCCGGCGGTGATGCCGAGCGTCAGGAATATCCAGGCGCCGAGCACCCACGGCCGCATCGCCCGCGCGAAAGCGGTCCCGACGTCGCGGGTAACGAGCGCTCCGACCGCGAAGGAGAAAGCGATCGAGACTCCGACATAGCCGAAATAGAGAGTCGGCGGATGGAAGGCGAGGCCCGGATCCTGGAGGAGCGGGTTGAGGCCGTTGCCCTCGGCGGGGACCGGGAAGAGCCGTTCGAACGGATTGGAGGAGAAAAGCAGGAAGGCGTAGAAGCCCAGCCCGATCGCCGCCTGGGCGGCCAGGGTGGCGATCAAGGTCCGCTCGGGCAGCCGCCGCTCGAACAAGGCGACCGCCGCTCCGGCGAGGGCGAGCACGGTCACCCACAGCAGCATCGAGCCCTCGTGATTTCCCCAGGCCCCGGCGAATTTGTAGAGCCATGGCTTGAGCGAATGGCTGTTCGCCGCGACCAGCTTCACGGAAAGGTCGGTTCGAAGGAAGAGCTGGATGAGCGCTAGGAAGGCAAGACCGACCAGCACGGCCTGGACGATCGCGATGGGGCGGATGGCATCACCCATCCTCCCCATCGGAGATGGGGAGGGGGACCCCGCGTAGCGGGGTGGAGGGGTAGCTGACGAAGCCTCCTCAGCTACCCCTCCACCATGCTGCGCGTGGTCTCCCTCCCCGAGCAAGCTCGGGGAGGATTTCAACGCGGCGATCCCCAACCCCAGTTGAAGCAGCGACAAAGCCGCCGCCAGCCACAGGGCGGCGAGACCGGCCTCGGCGATCATCTCAGGCTCTCGCTCTTGTGCTCGCCCTTTTTCCGGTCGAGCCGGGGCGGCATGTAATTTTCGTCATGCTTGGCCAGGATTTTGTCGGCCAGGAACAGGCCTCCGGGCCGGAACCGCCCCTCGGCGACCACCCCGCTATTCTCCTTGAACAGGTCGGGGACGATCCCGGTGAAGCGCACCCGGATGGTGTGCGGAGTCTCGTCGGCGACCAGGAACTCGACGGTCACGCCGTCCGCGGCCCGGGCCAGCGAACCCTGCTTGACCATCCCACCGATGCGGACCGCACGGTCCAGCGGAACGCCCTCGCGGGCGACGTCGCCCGGCGTGTAGAAATAGGCCGCCTGGTCTTTCAGTGCCGACATGGCGAGCAGCACCGCGCCGACCATCGCGGCGACGGCGACGACCAACAATGCCAGGCGTTGATTCTTGGCCTTCACCGCCGGTCCTTCAGCGTGCCGGCCTCGCGTTCGGCCCGTCGCATCGCGGCGAAGCTCCATCCGGTCAGGCCGAGCGTGCAGACGAGAGCGAGCGCATAGGCGCCGAGGATGAACGGCCAGTGGGTCACGCGGCCATCCTGCGCAGCCGTGCCTCGACCTTCTGGCGGGCCAAAGCGGTGCGCATCCGCATCAGGACGATCGCCCCGAACAGGAAGGTGAAGCCGGCCGCCGCGACGAGCAGTGGCCATAGCATGGAGGAATCGATGCTCGAGCGCCCCAGGCCGATGCTCTGGCCCTGATGGAGCGTTCGCCACCAGAGGACGGAATAATGGATGACCGGGAGGTTTATCGCGCCGACGAGGCCGAAGATGGCGGCAAGACGCCCCTCCCCGCCCCGCTCGCGTTCCGCCTCGGCGAGGGCGATGAAGCCGACGTAGAGGAAGAGCAGGACCAGCATCGAGGTCATTCGCCCGTCCCACTCCCACCAGGTGCCCCAGGCCGGCCTTCCCCACAGCGAGCCGGTGGCGAGGCAGACGAAGGTGAACACCGCGCCCGGCACGGCAAGCGCGCGCGCCGCCACCGCGGCGAGCGGGTGCCGCCAGACGATCCGCATCAGGCTCGCCGCGGCGATTCCCGCCCAGCCGGCCATTCCGAGCCAGGCGGCGGGAACGTGGATGTAGAGGATCCGGACCGTGTCGCCCTGCAGATAGTCGGGCGGGGCGAGTAACAGCCCCCAGCCGAGGCCGGCGGCGATCAGGAGCGCCCCGCCCCAGCCGAGCCAGGCGGTGAGCGGCCGCGCAAGCCGCAGGAAGCGTGTCGGATTCGCGAAAATATGCATTTGCCCGAAGGCTTCTCTAGCCGAGCGTGGCGGACGCCGTCACCCCGAACTTGTTTCAGGGCCCGGTTCTCCGCCCGCGCGGCGGCTCGTCGCTCGGTGCTGAAACAAGTTCAGCATGACGGGTCCCACCTCGCCCGATCCTGGTCTAAGCGACCCCGATGTCCTCGGACCGCCCCCAGCAGAACCGGCTCGCCGGTATCGGCCTTCGGGTCGCGGCCGCCACTTGCTTCGCCTTCATGGCGATGCTCGTGAAGCTCGGCCACGAGGCCGGAGTGGCAACGGTGGAGCTGGCTTTCTACCGTTTCACGTTCGGCCTGCCGCCGCTGCTCCTGTGGATCGCCGCGAGCCGCAATTTCGAGGCCTGGCGGACCCAGCGGCCCTTCGCCCACGCCTGGCGCGCCGCGGCCGGGGTGACCACCCTGATCCTCAGCTTCAGCGCCCTGGCGCTGCTTCCGCTCGCCGAGACGACGACGATCGGCTTCGCGGCGCCGCTTTTCTCGATCGCGCTTTCGGCGCTGGTGCTCGGCGAGTCGGTCGGGCGCTACCGCTGGACCGCGGTGATCGTCGGCTTCATCGGAGTGCTCGTGGTCATGCGGCCGGAGGGCAGCCACCTGCCGCCGCTCGGCCTCCTTCTGGCGAGCCTCGCCGCCTTCGGCGCCGGGATCGTGACGATCACCATCCGCCAGGTGGGCAAGACGGAGGGGACCCAGACCACGGTGCTCTGGTTCAGCCTGCTGTCGATGGCGGCGACCGGCCTGGCGATGCCGTTCTTCGCTCAGGCGCACGACGGCGGCACCTGGCTGTTGCTGGCGGCGCTGGGCGCGGTCGGCGGGTTCAGCCAGATCTGCCTCACCGCGTCGCTCCGCTACGCGCCGGTGCCGGTCGTCGTCCCGTTCGATTACACCCAATTGCTTTGGGCGGTGCTGCTCGGCTGGCTGGTCTTCGCCGACCGCCCGGCCTCGACCACCTGGCTCGGCGCCGCGATCATCATCGCGAGCGGGCTCTACACCTTGTACCGCGAGCACCGGCTTGGGCGCGAAGCAGCGCGCGAGCCGGCGGCGCTTTGAACTCCCCTCCCTGGAAGGGAGGGGTCGGGGGTGGGTAGGCGAGCGCAGCGAGACTTTTCGAACGTCGGAGTTTCGGCCGCCTTCGGCGGACCCACCCCTGGCCCCTCCCTTACAGGGAGGGGAAGCTACCGGCCGATCAGCCGCATCGCCATGGCATCGGCGACCTCGGCCGGGTTGCGCCCGGTGGCGGCGCTCTCGCTCCAGATCTGCTCGAGCCGGACCGGGATCTGCTCGATGCGCTCGCGCACCAGACCCTGGTCGCCGTCCTTCAGATATTCGGTCGAGACGTTGATGATCCCGCCGGCGTTGATCACGTAATCGGGGGCGTAGAGGATTCCACGCTGGTGGATGCGCTGGCCGTCGGCGGGAGTCGCGAGCTGATTGTTGGCGCCGCCGGCGACGACCGGCACCTTGAGGGCGGCGATCGATTCCTCGGTTAGGATCGCGCCCAGCGCATTGGGACTGAGCACGTCGGCCTCGAGCGTCATGATCGCCTCGGGAGCGACCGACTCGCCGCCGACTTCCGCCGCCAGCGCTTCCGCCCGGCCGCGGTCGATGTCGGTGAGCGTGATCCGGGCGCCTTCGGCAGCGGCTCGGCGGGCGAGGCCCGAGGCGACGCTGCCGGCGCCCTGGATAGCGAGGTGGACCCCGGCGAGGCTGTCCTTGCCGAGCGCCCGGCTGACCGCCGCCTTCACTCCGAGGAAGACTCCGTAGCTGGTGTGCGGCCCGGGATCGCCGCCGACGCTGCCCTCGGCGACCGGAAGGCCGGCGACGTGGCTCGTCTCGCCGGACAGGGCGACCATGTCGGCGACGCTCATTCCGACGTCCTCGGCGGTCACGTAGCGCCCGCCCAGGCCCTCGACCGCGCGGCCGTAGGCGGCGAGCATCTCGGGGGTCTTGGTGCGGCTCTCGTCGGCGAGGATCACAGCCTTGCCGCCGCCGAGCGGAAGTCCGGCCATGGCGTTCTTGAAGCTCATCCCGCGCGACAGGCGCAGGGCATCGCGGACCCCCTCGCCGGGCTCGGCATAATTCCAGAATCGCACGCCGCCGCCGGCCGGGCCGAGGAAGGTCGAATGGACGGCGATGACGGCGCGAAGGCCGCTGGCCCGGTCCGTGACGAAGTGGACGATCTCGTGATCGTCGAAGTCGGGATAATCCCACGGGGCTTGCATGCGAGGATCCTGAAAAGATGGCAGGCGCGGTGGGGCGATCGACGGGACTTGAACCCGCGACCCTCGGTACCACAAACCGATGCTCTAACCAGCTGAGCTACGATCGCCGCAAGCGCCTGAAGGTGCGGCGGGCACATAGGGGCCGGGGCGGCGACGCGTCAAGGTCGCCAATCGCGGAGGCCGAGCCGCTCGCGGCGGATCCACCGCGCGAGCAGCATCACCGCGACCGAGGCGAGCCCGGCGGCGAGGCCGATCCAGATGCCGACCCCTTCCCATCCAAGGCCGAAGCCGAGGCCGACTCCGGTGACGAGGCCGATCACCCAATAGCCGATGGCGGCGTAGATCATCGGCATCTTGGTGTCCTGGAGCCCTCTCAGCATTCCGGCGGCGACGACCTGGGCGCCGTCGAAGATCTGGAAGAAGGCGGCGACGATCAGGAAGGAGACGGCGAGCGGGATGACCCGGTCGTTGGCGGGCAGCGCCGGGTCGAGGAACAGGGTCACCAAAGCGTAGGGCATGGCCAGCATGAGAATCCCCGTGAGGGACATGAAGCCGGTGCCGAGCGCGAAGGCGGTCCAGCCGGCGCGGGCGATCCCGGCGCGGTCGCGGCGGCCGAAGGCGAGTCCGACCCGGACCGTCGCCGCTTGCGACAACCCCATCGGAACCATGAAGCTGAGCGCGGCGAGCTGGATGGCGATGGCGTGGGCGGCGATCGAATCGGCGCCGATCAGGCCCATCAGGAAGACCGCCGCGTTGAAGATGGTGATTTCCAGGGCCAGGGTCACCGCGATCGGCAGGCCGAGCCTCCAGACCTCGCGGAAGCGCTGCCAGTCCGCACGCCAGAAATGGCCGAACAGCCGGAACCGCCGGAACCTCCGGTGAAGCAGGACCACCAGCGCCATTCCGGCGAACATGATCATGTTGGCCAGGGCGCTGCCCATCCCGGCGCCGACGAGGCCGAGCTTGGGAAAGCCGAGATGGCCGAAGATCAGTCCGTAATTGACGATCCCGTTGAACAGCACCGCCACCACCCCGACGACGAACGACCAGAGCGGCTTTTCCAGCGCCGAGATGAAGGAGCGGAGCACCAGATACCAGAGGTAGGGCAGGAAGCCCCATTGCAGAGCGCGAACGAAGCGCTGGGCATCGGCGGCGAGGGCGGGATCCTGGCCGATCGCGACGAGGATCGACCCGCTGAACCACAGGATCGCCCAGACCGGCAGGGTCAGCGCGACCGCGGCCCACATGCCCTGCCGAACCGTGCGGCGGACGTCGCGAACGCTGTGGCGGCGCTCTCCGAGCTCCTTGGCGATCATCGGCGCGGTCGCGGTGACCAGGCCGATGCCGAAGATCAGGAAGGCGAAATAGACGTTCACTCCGAGCGTGCCCGCCGCGAGGACCGAGGGTCCCGCCCAGCCGAGCAGGACGACGTCGGTGACGTGGATCAGGGCCTGAGCGATGTTGGTGAGGACGAGCGGCCAGGCGAGCGCCACCGTCGCGCGAATCTCGTCGCGCCAGAGGCGGCTGTCGTCTTCGCTGCGCTGAAGCATGGCCTACCCCCTAGCGTGGGGCGACGCGGTACACCATGTCCCCCGCCATGGTCCCTTTATCCGTCCTCGATCTCGCCCCCGTCCCCGAAGGCGCCGATACGGGCCGGGCGCTGCGCAACTCGCTCGAACTCGCGCAGGCGGCCGAGCGGCTCGGCTATCGCCGCTTCTGGATGGCGGAGCATCATTCGATGCCGGGCATCGCCAGCGCGGCGACGTCCGTTGCACTTGCCTTCATCGGTGCCGGCACCTCCAAGATTCGAATTGGCGCGGGCGGGGTGATGCTGCCCAACCACGCGCCGCTGGTCATCGCCGAGCAGTTCGGAACGCTCGAATCGCTCTTCCCCGGCCGGGTCGATCTCGGTCTCGGCCGGGCGCCCGGCACCGACCGTGCCGCCGCTTTCGCCCTGCGGCGCAACCTCGCCTCGGACGAAAACCAGTTCCCGAACGACGTGGTCGAGCTGATGGGTTATTTCGAAACGCAGGAAGGCCGCGCCGTCCGGTCCGTCCCGGGAGAGGGGCTGAGCATCCCGGTCTGGATCCTGGGTTCGAGCCTGTTCGGAGCGCAGCTCGCAGCGATGCTGGGCCTGCCCTACGCCTTCGCCTCCCATTTCGCGCCCGGCCAGATGACCGAGGCGATCCGGGTCTATCGGGACCGCTTCCAGCCCAGCGCCCGGCTCGACCGCCCCTATGTGATGCTCGGCTTCAACGCCTTCGCGGCGGAGACGGCGGACGAGGCGGAGCTGCTCGCCACCTCCGTCCAGCAGGCTTTCGTCAACCTGCGCACCGGCAATCCGGGCAAGCTGCCGCCGCCTGTCCCCGGCTATGCCGATACGCTGCCGCCGCAGGCGCGGGCGATGCTTGACCAGGTCCTGACCTGCTCGGCGGTCGGCGACGGTGCGACCGTCAGGCAGCGGATCGAGGCATTCGTCGAACGGACGGGCGCGGACGAGCTGATGATCACGTCGCAGATCTTCGATCAGGAGGCGCGGTTGCGTTCGTACGAGATCGTGGCCGAGGCGATGGGCTGAGAAAACCCCTCTCCCTGCAGGAGAGAGGGAGGGGGCCGCTCGAGCAGCGAGTGGGAGGGCGAGGGCCTATCCGCCGCCGCCCCTGCCCTCACCCCCGCTCGCCTGCGGCGAGCTTCCCCTCTCCCCTATAGGGAGAGGGTTTTCAGCGCGAGTCCAGCTCCTTCACCAGCTTCTTCGGCGCCTGAGCCCGGTAGCTCTCGTCGATCCAGTCCATGAGCTGCTCAAGGCCCGGCATCTCCGCTTCCGACGGCGTGAAGCTCACCCAGCCCGATTTGCCGAGGCCGTAAGCCGTCGGCTTGGCATAAGGCAGGTCGAGCGCCACTTCGCCGGTATAGGGAAGCTTGACCGACAGGCTGAACGGCTGCCCGGCGACCGGCAGGTAGGCGAAGGTCTTGTCGTTGACGGCGAGGTCGTCATGCTCCGGCCAGGGCGCTTTCGAATGGGCGCCCGGATAAGCGAGTCCGAAAGCGCGCAGCTGCTTCAGGATTGCGTCGGTCGCTTCGCCCATCCTTGGGAACCTCCTCGCGGCGGCTTCATTAGCACAGCCGAGGAGAGTTGGAATGGACGACAAGGAGAAGATTTCCACCGGCCCGAACGAGCGGGCGCGCAACGAGACGATCGCGGGCACCGGCCCCGGCATCCCCGACGACGCGCGCGGACCGGGCGAGGAGCTTCCGGAGCCTCCGAGTGACGAGGAGGTCGCGCGCGTGGCGGAGGCGCTCGGCGTCACCGGAAGTAGGGAAGAGCAGCCGCTGGACGGGCAATAGGGAAAGGCGTGGTGGGCGCGGTAGGGATTGAACCTACGACCCCACCCGTGTGAAGGGTGTGCTCTACCACTGAGCTACGCGCCCACGCCTGCGTAAGGCGCCACTTAGTAACGCTCGGGCGGACTGTCCAGCGGTTGACGATTCAGCGCGCGACGCTGTCCTTGAGCACCTTGCCCGCCTTGAACTTGGGCTGCGTCGATTCCTTGATCTGCATGGGCTCGCCGGTGCGGGGGTTGCGGCCGGTGGAAGCCTTGCGCTTGGAGCAGGAGAAAGTGCCGAAGCCGACCAGCCGGACCTCGTCGCCGCGCTTCAGAGCGCTCTGGATCGTGTCGAACACGCCCTCGACCGCCCGGGTCGCATCGCCTCGGCTGAGGCCAGTCAAGTCGGCGACGGCCCCGATAAGCTCCTGCTTGTTCATCTCTCCCGAACCCCCTTTTTCCGATTGAGTCGCAGTTGGCGCTTCCCTCCATCTAACGGCAGGAGCGGAGAGGGAGTCAAAAGGAAAGCGCGACTTTCCGTGGGAAAATCGCTCCGTCTTGATCCAAATTCATTGATGCATTGCACAATTTATCCTCCCCATGGCGAAGCCATGGGGAGGGGGACCATGCGAAGCATGGTGGAGGGGTAATTGCGCCGACAGCTTCGGGTTCGAGCGGGAACCGGTGGATCAGCGCCAGCTACCCCTCCACCACACTTCGTGTGGTCCCCCTCCCCATCTTTGATGGGGAGGAAACTAGTGCCTGATCGAGGCTCCCACCGCCTCGTCCGGAGCCGCCGCGAGCTCCGGAGCGGGAACCGCCGCGAGATCGTCCGCCTCCGTCCAGTCGATCGGAGCGACCGGAGTCGCCAGGGCATGGCTGAGCACCTCGTCGACATGGCTGACGGGGACGATTTCGAGCCCGCCGGTGATCGTCGCCGGGATCTCGACCAGGTCCTTCTCATTCTCGGCCGGGATCAGCACTTTCTTGATCCCGCCGCGCAGGGCCGCGAGCAATTTCTCCTTGAGACCGCCGATCGGAAGCACCCGTCCGCGCAAGGTGACCTCGCCGGTCATGGCGACGTCGCGGCGGACCGGGATTCCGGTCAGGGTGGAGATGATCGCGGTGACCATCCCGACGCCGGCCGACGGCCCGTCCTTGGGAGTCGCGCCCTCGGGCAAATGGACGTGGATGTCCTTGCGGCCGAAGATGCTCGGCTTGACTCCGTAGCTTGGGCTCCTCGCCTTGACGAAAGAGAAAGCGGCCTGGATCGACTCCTGCATGACGTCGCCCAATTTGCCGGTGGTCTTGATCTGACCCTTGCCGGGAACGGTGACCGCCTCGATGGTGAGAAGCTCGCCGCCGACCTCGGTCCAGGCGAGGCCGGTGACGGCGCCGATCTGGTCCTCCTCCTCGCCCATGCCGTGGCGGTGGCGGCGAACGCCCGAATATTCACCGATGTTCTCGGCGGTGAGCTCGACCCGCTCGGTCTTGCCCTCGAGGATCCGGCGAAGCACCTTGCGCGCCACCTTGGCGATCTCGCGTTCGAGCGTACGGACTCCCGCCTCGCGCGTATAATGCTGGATGAGGCTCCTCAGGCCGCTCTCCTCGAAGACCAGCTCGCCTTCCTTGAGGCCGTGCGATTCGATCTGCTTCGGGATGAGGTGGCGGATCGCGATCTCGACCTTCTCGTCCTCGGTATAGCCTTCGAGCCGGATGATCTCCATCCGGTCGAGCAGCGGCTGCGGCATGTCCATCGTGTTCGCCGTGGTGACGAACATGACGTCGGAAAGGTCGTAGTCGATCTCCAGATAATGGTCCTGGAAGCGGCTGTTCTGCTCGGGGTCGAGCACCTCGAGCAGGGCCGAGGCGGGATCGCCGCGAAAATCCTGGCCGAGCTTGTCGATCTCGTCGAGCAGGAACAGCGGGTTGGACGTCCCGGCCTTCCTGAGGTTCGAGACGATCTTGCCGGGAAGCGAACCGATATAGGTCCGGCGGTGGCCGCGGATCTCGGCCTCGTCGCGCACTCCGCCCAGCGACTGGCGAACGAACTCGCGGCCCGTGGCGCGAGCGATCGAGCGGCCCAGCGAGGTCTTGCCGACGCCCGGGGGGCCGACGAGGCACAGGATCGGGCCTTTCAGCTTGTTGGTGCGGGCCTGGACGGCGAGATATTCGACGATCCGGTCCTTGACCTTCTCGAGCCCGTAATGGTCCTCGTCGAGGATCGCCTGGGCCTCGGCGATGTCCTTCTTGACCTTCGACTTCTTGCCCCAGGGGAGGCCGAGCAGGACGTCGAGATAGTTGCGCGAGACGGTGGCCTCGGCCGACATCGGCGCCATCGCCTTCAGCTTCTTCATCTCTGAGGTCGCCTTGGCGCGCGCTTCCTTCGACAGCTTGGTCTTGGCGATCTTACGGGCGAGCTCGGCGAGCTCGTCGCCCTCCCCTTCCTCGCCTTCGTTGCCCAGCTCGCGCTGGATCGCCTTCAGCTGCTCGTTGAGATAATATTCGCGCTGGGTCTTCTCCATCTGCCTTTTGACGCGGCTTCGGATGCGCTTTTCGACCTGGAGAACCCCGAGCTCTCCCTCCATTAAGGCGAACACCATCTCGAGCCGCCGGACCGCGTTCAGCTCGGCGAGCAGGGCCTGCTTGTCCGACACCTTGATGTTGATGTTGGCGGCGACCGAGTCGGCGAGCTTCGAGGCCTCGCCGATCTGCGCCAGCTGAACCGCAGTCTCGGCCGGCAGCTTGCGGTTGAGCTTCGAGTAATTCTCGAACTGCTCGACGACCGAGCGCATCAGGGCCGCCACTTCGGCGCCTTCCGGCTCCTCGATCTCGATCGGCTCGACCTCGGCGACCAGATGCTGGTCCTCCATGGCCATCGACCGCAGGTTCGCGCGCTGCTGGCCCTCGACGAGGACCCGGACGGTGCCGTCCGGCAGCTTGAGGAGCTGAAGCACGGTGGCGACCACGCCCATGTCGTAGAGCGCGTCGCGGTCGGGATCGTCCTCGGCCGGGTCGAGCTGGGAGACGAGGAAGATTTGCTTGTCCGCCGCCATCGCGCTCTCGAGCGCCGCGACCGATTTGTCGCGGCCGACGAAGAGCGGCACGATCATCTGCGGAAAGACGACGATGTCGCGAAGCGGCAGAACGGGATAGGTCTGGATCACAGGTAACTCCACATGCAGGCCCACGGGGCCTCCTTGCAGCCTATATGGGGTGAGTGCCTCCGTCATCAATGCGAATGGCGGCCGGTCGCGAAGGGCCACCACCCGGACCCGGTCCGGCGAGTCGGATTGCCTCTTTCCGACTCCCTTCGGATATGGCAAACCTGCCAAGGGCTTAGCCGGTAACCGGCTGATCGCCGGGAGGCAGGGGGCTGCGACAATTGACACACAGGCGCCGGGCTCGCGGCATGAAGCCGCAACAGGGCGGGATTAGCGCCTTTTCGAGAGGCTAATCAGGCACTTCGGAGTTCATCTTATGCGTCGCTATCTGCTCGCGGGCGTCCCCCTTCTACTGATCGCGGTTCAGCCGCCGGTCTACGCCAAGGAGCGCAAGTCCGACTCGGCCGGGCAGACCTGCCAGCCCAAGAAGAAAAAAAGCGGCATGTTCGGAGCCATCGCCGGCGGCATCGCCGGGGCCGCGATCGGCGGCTGGGGCGGGCCGGGACTCGGAATGCTCTCGCTTCCGGTCGCCTCGCTGCTCACCGACGCGATCATGCGCAAGCTCGACTGCAAGGAGCAGGTCAAGGCGGCGAACGCGACCGACACGGCCGTGCGCGGCGGGGTGGGCACCACCTCGACCTGGCAAAGCGACACCCGGCCGGGAGTGAAGGGCTCCTCGACGGTCCGCGACCAGAGGGCATCGGCCGACGGCGGAAGCTGCATGCTGATCACCGACGTCGTCATCGTCGACGGCGAGGAGACCACGGTCGACAAGAAGATGTGCCGCAAGCCCGGCGGCGGCAATTACGTGCTCGCGGCCTGAGGCGGTGCGGGGGGCGACAACCTGGCTGGCGCTGGCCGCGCTGCTCTCGTCGACGGCGGCGCAGGCGGCCCCCGATCCGGCCAATCCGACCTGCCCGAAGGAGCTCAACGTCTCCTCCAACAAGACGATGCAGCTCACCCTCCACGAGGAGAACGGCCTCCGCATCCTGCTCGCCGAGGGCGCGATCGACTCCGGCCTTCCGGCCCGGCTCCAGGCCGCGCTCAAGAAACACGAGCCGATCGACCAGATCTGGCTGCGCTCGCCCGGAGGCGACGCCCGCGCCGGGACCGAGGCCGGCAAGCTGATCCGCCAGTCGCTCGCCTTCACCCGAATCCCCGAGGGCTGGGCCTGCTTTTCCGCCTGCAACTTCGTCTTCATGGGCGGCCGCGGCCGGATGATCGACCCGGGCGGCCTGTTCGTGGTCCACATGTTCACCCACACCAGCGACCGCGGCGCGATCGAGGCGGAGGTGCTCCGCGGCACCGAAAGCACGGTCGGCCTGATCGGCGACATCGAGCAGGATTCGGCCCTTCTCGCCAGCGAGGACAATGATTTCCTGATCCGGATGGGCGTGTCGCGCAAGCTTTTGACCGACATCATGTACCGCCAGAAGGCGGTGAAGGAACAGGGCAGCGACGGCTCGACCCGGCGCTGCCTGACCCAGGAAGAGGTGTTCCTGTACAAGGTCGCCAACGTCCGTCCGACGGGGAATTAGCATCTGTGCCCCGGCGAAGGCCGGGGCCCAGCTCAGACGGCGAGCCGCCGGGCCCGGCCTTCGCCGGGGAGCATTCAGGCCGCGCTTTCGCCCTTCTTCTCGGCATAGACCCGGATCGGGTCCTTGCGGCCCTCGACCACGTCCTTGTCGATCATCACCTCGTCGACCCCGTCCATCGACGGCAGGTCGAACATGGTGTCGAGCAATATGTTCTCGAGGATCGAGCGGAGGCCGCGGGCGCCGGTCTTGCGCTCGATCGCCTTCTTGGCGACGGCGATCAGCGCCTCCTCGGTGAAGCTGAGCTTGACGTCCTCCATGTCGAACAGCTTGGCATATTGCTTGATCAGGGCGTTCTTCGGCTCCTTGAGGATCTTGACGAGGGCGCCCTCGTCGAGATCTTCCAGAGTCGCGATGACCGGCAGCCGGCCGACGAATTCGGGGATGAGACCGAACTTGAGCAGATCGTCCGGCTCGCCCTGGCGGAGGATCTCGCCGGTGCGGCGCTCCTCCGGCGCGGCGACATAGGCGCCGAAGCCGATCGACTTGCCCTGGAGGCGGTCGGCGATGATCTTCTCCAGCCCGGCGAAGGCGCCGCCGCAGACGAACAGGATGTTGGTCGTGTCGACCTGGAGGAACTCCTGCTGCGGATGCTTGCGCCCGCCCTGCGGCGGGACCGAGGCGGTCGTCCCCTCCATCAGCTTGAGGAGCGCCTGCTGGACGCCCTCGCCCGAAACGTCGCGGGTGATCGACGGATTGTCGGACTTGCGGCTGATCTTGTCGATCTCGTCGATGTAGACGATCCCGCGCTGCGCCCGCTCGACATTGTAGTCCGAAGCCTGGAGCAATTTGAGGATGATGTTCTCGACGTCCTCGCCGACATAGCCCGCCTCGGTGAGGGTCGTCGCGTCGGCCATGGTGAAGGGCACGTCGAGAAGCCGAGCCAGCGTCTGCGCGAGCAGGGTCTTGCCGCAGCCGGTCGGGCCGACGAGCAGGATGTTCGACTTGGAGAGCTCGACCTCGCCGCCCTTGGAACCGTGGGCGAGCCGCTTGTAGTGATTGTGGACGGCGACCGAGAGGACTCGCTTGGCGTGGCTCTGGCCGATCACGTAATCGTCGAGATGCTTGCAGATCTCCAGCGGCGTCGGAACGCCATCGCGGGTCTTGACCAGGGAGCTCTTGGTCTCCTCGCGGATGATGTCGTTGCACAGCTCGACGCATTCGTCGCAGATGAACACGGTCGGTCCGGCGATGAGCTTCCTCACCTCGTGCTGCGATTTCCCGCAGAAGGAGCAGTAAAGGGTGCTCTTCGAGTCGCTGCCGCTTAGCTTCGTCATTCTGATCCTAACGGGCGCTCCGCATGGCGCCCTCTGCCTATCCAGCCATCCTAGCCCGCACTATCGCACGACCACAATGGCTTATTGATTAACGTCCCGAAGCCTCGTCCCCTCGCGGAGGGCTGGAGTGCGCCAGGATGGGATTGGTTCCCCGCTCTTCGATATGTGGCCCTCCCGCCGGCCCCCGACAAGGTCCGGAGACCGTCCGGAATCGGACGAAGGTCCGGAAAGTCCGGGTCCAACGCGCGCGCGCGCGCGAGGGCCACGGTCGATGCCGGCAACACGCGAGATCGGGGGGAACGGTGGGGAGGAAAGCCATGCGGCGAATTGACCACGAAACGCAATCCGGGGGAAGTTCTTTTTTCGTTCCGCATCGGCGTCGGCCGCCGAGGAGCTGGAGACCGCCGGCAGGGGAGCTCTTCTCCATGCGGTTAAATGTATACTGTCACCGTTTTTGTCACCGTTTTCCCGCCTCCGAACTGAAGGAGCCGGAAGAAAGGTAGCCCGCGGGCTCGCCAGGGGTGCCATCCGAGACGGTCGATGAACCATCGAAATGACGGTCCAGATATTTATCCCACCAAGGGAAAAGCCGGCTTATTCCTGTCGTTACGGGATCGTCCGTCACCTCCACACTGATGTCGATGAGGCGGACGCCGGAGCCGAAGCTTCCGGACAGGTCGGCGGGATCCACGATCCGGACACTATCGGGTCGGCGAAGGTCGTCGAACCGCACTAAAGTGGGATAGTCTGACGGATCGAGCCGAGCGGAGCCGGCAGCCGCCTTCAGGGCGAGGATATTCGCCCGCGCCGCGGCACTGTCGCTGCCCGAGGCAGGCGGATTGGGCAGGAGCGCGGAGGCATAGCTGGTGGCGCTGGACTGACCGAGCGGCGATCTCAGCAAGGCGAACAGCACGCCCCGCCGCCCGAGGGGGACCGTAACCGCTTCTCCCCGAGCCGACGAAGAGAACTGGCCCGCTTCCGGCCCGGGAAAACCAAGGCCTTTCGATGTCCTAACCTCGATGACGCTGGAGCCGGTGCGAACGCCTTCAGGCGTCTCCACTTCGACAGTCAGACGGTACCTATAGGCAGGAAGTCTTTCCCCGCACCCCCCGGCAAGCAGCATGATCGCGGCCAAAGCCGCCAAGCCTCGCCGGCGGCCGATCGAAGACTTGAGAGACTCCCCTTGTACGGAAAGAAGCCGGTTCAGGCCGCCTCCGACTGGTGCGTGCTGTCACCCTCGCCTGGGGCCGGCCTCTTGTCGAACACCTCGTCGACCAGCCCAAACGCCTTGGCCTCGTCGGCTCCGAAGAACTTGTCGCGCTCGACCGCGCTCTCGATCGCCTCGATCGACTGGCCGGTGTATTTCGCCATCAGCTCGTTCATGCGGTGGCGGATCCTGAGGATCTCCTTGGCCTGGATCTCGATGTCGGTGGCCTGGCCCTGGGCGCCGCCGCTGGGCTGGTGGACCATGATCCGGGCGTTGGTCAGGGCGACCCGCATTCCGGGCTCGCCGGCGCAGAGCAGGAAGGCGCCCATCGAGGCGGCCTGGCCGATGCAGACGGTCCCGACCCGCGGGCGGATGTACTGCATGGTGTCGTGCATCGCCATTCCGGCCGTCACCACCCCGCCCGGCGAGTTGATGTACATGAAGATGTCCTTCTTCGGATTCTCGCTCTCCAGGTAGAGGAGCTGGGCGGTGACCAGAGTCGCCATATGGTCCTCGACCTGCCCGGTGACGAACACGATCCGCTCCCGCAGCAGCCGCGAATAGATGTCAAAGCTGCGCTCGCCGCGGTTCGACTGCTCGATCACGATCGGAACGAGGCCGTTGACGATGTCGATATGGTCCATGGGGGAGGGAATCCTGCTTACGAGTTGTGTGTGCCGACTCACACATCGGAGCATAGGCGCGAAGGTTCAACCCCTGGCTGGCTAAGCAGGAGGCGAAGCGATTTTTGGATGAGCGATAAGGCCATCTAGAGCTCACACGCTGGGTCGATCTCGATTCTATATTCCTCTCAGTTGTATTCCGTCTGAGAATAATTTATAACGGCTTCGACGCCGGATTCTCGTGGCGTCAGGCGTAGCGTAAACCAACGGGAAATGGGGAATGGCATGTTGAACATGAATTGGAGCCGCAGAGGCGGCGCGAACGGTGGTCGGGATAGCCCTTGGCTTGTCGCCGGCCTGAGGAGCAGCGACAATGGGAGCTTCCTGTCAGGTATTCGTCGACCTCGCCTTTCAGGGTCGCCTTCGTAAGAGTGACGAGCTGGTCGGAGCGGAAATCCTCCTCTTCACCCAGCTTCTCGAGGAGCAGGGCCCGGCGCTGCTGGACGTCCCGGGCTATTGCGTCACCGTTCCGGTGTCCGCATCCCGAACCCGGAAGTCCGATCGCATCGAGATTCTGCTCAAGATTGTGGGTGTGTGGACCACCCTTTGGCTGGAGGTGCGGCAGCCCGGCATCTACGTGTTGTACGATCGCTGGCGGCATTAGCCCGCACGGGCATTGAGATTATGAGCAACGTGAAGGAAAAT
Organism: Allosphingosinicella sp.; assembly: GCA_036389015.1. Taxonomy (GTDB): domain Bacteria; phylum Pseudomonadota; class Alphaproteobacteria; order Sphingomonadales; family Sphingomonadaceae; genus Allosphingosinicella. The sequence continues at coordinate 25,872 of DASVQS010000041.1, forward strand.
CTGGTGAAGTGGCAGCCTGAGCTGTCGCCCGAAGCGCGCGAGCATATCGCCCGACTTCGCGCCGAGCTGCAGCCGCGCATCGCTTTGATGCGCGAGCTCAGGAAAGCGCTTGGCTTGACTCAGGTCGAAGTCGCCAAGCTTCTCGGCGTGACCCAGTCGAACGTTTCCAAGATCGAGGTCAAAGGCGATCCCTCGCTTTCGGTCCTGGCGCGCATGGCTGATGCGAAAGGAATGCGGCTGCGGTTGGCTGTGGAAGCTGCCGACGGCAAGGAAATTGCGGGCTTCAACCTCGGCTGATCGGCCCGCCCGGACGCTTTGAGAGGTGGCGCCGAAACCCTCGCCGCTCCCGTCCGTTCAGCGCTTCCCGGATGACGGAAGGCAAGGGACGCGATGACGAAGGACGCGAAGGAGAATAAAAGGGGCTGCTTCATCATCGCGGCCGTGGTCGCCATCCTGATGGCGGCCCTGGCCTATGCGATCCTGGCGACGGGCGACGATCCGCGGTCCAACGGCATCGAGCCGAGCGGGGCTCCGCCCGCGGCGCCAGCCGGGAGCGGCGGCTCCGCGGCTCATCCCGCACAGCCGAAAATTTGAATCGGCGCTCCCCCTCGCCTCTTGCGCGGGGCCCCGGCTTGGGCCACCCTCCCTGCGCTGAGTGGGAGGGGGTATGCGTCATTATCGGGTGAACAAGCTCGCGACGGTCGGCGGCGAGGTCGTCAAGCGCAAGGACATATTGGCGAAGGACGACCGCGAGGCCGTGGCCAGGGTCGAGAACGACGCCGATTGCCCGATCTGCGACGTCTGGCGCGACGGCGAGAAGATCGGCTCGATCACCTGATCCGCTTCAGGCCTCGCTCGCCTCGCGCTGCCGGCGCGCCCCGGCCCGCCCCGACAAACGCCAGCTGAGCGCGATCCGGCCGCCGTTGGTCCCGTCCACCGTGAGTTGCGCGCCCAGTTGGCGCGCGAGGCTGTGGATGAGGCGCATGCCGAGGCTGCCGTCGCGGACGGCGCGCTCGAAGCCGCGGCCGTTGTCCCTGATCTCGAGCCGGCAATCGTCGCCCGAGCTGCGCAGGGCGACCACCACTTCACCCGAGCGGCGGCCTGGAAAGCCGTGCTTGAGGGCGTTGGTCACGGCTTCGTTGACCACCAGCCCGACCGGAACCGCCTCGCTGGCCTCGAGCATCAGCGGATCGCACTCGGCCCTGAGGCGGATCCGTCCGGAGCGGGGAGCCCCCTCCTTCAGCGCGATCATCAAGGTCTGGATGACGGCCGTGACATCGACCTTGTCGAGGCCGGCGTCGCCCTCCGGCTGAAGCAGCGCCTCATAGACCTTGGCGAGGACGAGCAGGCGGCTCTGCGCCTCCTTGAGGGCGGCCCGGACATCGGCGGAACCGGCTCCGCGCTCCTGGAGGTGGAGAAGCGCGGACGTCATCTGCAGCGTGTTCTTGACCCGATGCTGCACCTCCTTGGCGAGGACGTCCTTGTCGCGGACAACCTGCTCGAGCTGGACCAGGACTTTCGCCTTGCGCCTGAGCTTGATGGCGAGGACGAGCTGGACGGCGAGCTGCTCCATCACTCGGGCGTCGGTTGCGTCGAAGCCGTCTCCGGCTCGGTGGCTGACCACCCACAAGGTGCCGAGCGGACGTTTGCCGGTATCGAAAAGCGGCACGATCAGCCCTTCGGCGATGCCCGGCTCGACCGCGTTGAAATAGTCGAACAACCGCCCCGGCCGGTCGATGAGGATCGAGTGATGGTGATCCAGGCACAGGCCGCAGGGGCTGAAATCGCGCGGCGTGGTACCGCCGACATGGGACGCGAAGTCGCCGCTCATCGCCGTCCAGCGGAAAATCACATTGCCGTCCTCGTCCGTCGACAGCTCGCTCAGGCCGGCCGAGCCGGCCGCCGGGCACAATTCGAGCGCCAGATCCAGGAAGCGCTGAATGGCCAGCTGGGGATCGACCGTCATGAGGGCCGAAAGCTCGCGATAGGCCTCGAGCTCCCTCTCCAGCGACGCGTCCCGCGCCGGTCGCCGGTAGAGGTCCGGGGTGATGAGAAGATCCTCGCCGGTAAGGGGCTCGGCGCTTCGGCTCATGACATCCCCCTCCCCCGTGACGCCCGGAAATTACTACAGTTTCGGTCGGGGGGCTTCAATCGAGATCAGCACGCTCCGGAACGACCTGCCAAGGCCTGAAAGCTATGACTTCCTCTTCGCCTTCGGAAGCGGCCGCATCACCTTGTCGAGGACGATCCGGGCGGCGCGGCGGCCGATCTGCTCGCCCGCTTCGTTCGAGAAGCGATAATGGACTCCGCCGTAGATGCGCGAGTCGGAGACTTCCCGGGCCCATTCGTCCCAGCTCGGCAACACCTGCAGCGCGGAGAGCGGGACGACCTGGGAGGCGACCCGGACCCCGCCGCGCGGGCGCGGTCCGGTTTCCTCGGTCATCACCTCCGCGGCGGCGGCCGCGACGGTGCAGTGGCCGCACGGATATTCGGCGAAATTGGGCGTGGCGAGCAGCGGCACCCAGGCGGGATCGGGCGCGGTCGCCGGATTGCCGTCCTCGGCGCCGTTGCGGATCGCGGTGATCGGCCGCCAGAAATCATAATGGGCCTTGGCCGCCGCCATCGCCATCGCGGAGTCGTCGAAGGCCATCTGGTAGCGGGCGAACATTCGCGCATTCTGGACCTGGGTCCGCCCCGGCGCTTCGGCGGCGAGGCGCATCGACGGAGTGAGGTCGAAGGCCTGGCGATAGCGCGCCATCAAAGTCTGGTAAGGGGTCCGCTCGGCGCTGGCCTTGCCGCCGAGCCGCCTGATCTCGTCATAGTCGCGGGCCCAGCGCTCGCTGGTCAGCGCCACCGGCGGCGGCGGCCGAAGAGCGGCGGTGCTCGGGATCGCCCAGGGCCGGAACGAATAGAAATAGGCTTCGATCTGCGGCAGCTGGGTCGGCACCCACTCGCCGGGGACGGTGCGGGGGCGATAGGGGAGCTGTTCGATGGCGGGGTCGATTCCGCCGGCCTTCATCGCCTCGGCCGCCGCGGCTTCGCCGATCTGCCGGCCCGCCTCCTTCGCGGGCGAATCGGGGATCGCCGCCATGGCGATGGCGTAGCTGTCGTCCAGAGCCGCCTTCTGCGCCGGGAAAGCGGCGGCGAGGACCTTGTAGGCGGCGGTCGCCGCCGCCGAGTCCTGCGAGGCGGAGCGGTCGGCGGCGGGGAATTTGAGATAGCTTTCGTAGCGCGGATCGATCGCGTTCACCGCCTCGAACATGGCGATCGCCGCCCGGCTGACGGCTCGGTCCTGGTCGGGCGTTCGGCCGGGCGTCCCCTGGGTGGTGCCCGAGATCCGGGATCCGAAGTCCCACCAGTCGGTGACGACGTCGGCCGCCGCCGGCTGCGAGCCCGCGAGCGCCGCCGCGGCGGCCAGGGCGAGACAGGAAACGCGCATCATCTCTCTCCTCTTCATGATTGACAGGCGGATTGGCGGTTCGGGGCGGGGCGCCCGAAAGCGGCGGAGAAGCGGACCCGGACCAGCCAGAAGGCCATCGCCGCGAGCACCGCAAAGGGCGGCACGAACCAGATTGCGAGCCCTCGCCAGGCGGCCGGGAACTCGTCCTGCTGGCCGAGGAAGAAGGAGAAGGCCGCGATCGCCAGAGCGGCGCACATCCGCCACAGATGGCGCGCGATCCGCTGGTGCCGTTCGAGCCGCGCGCGCAGGATGAAGTTGAGGTCGAGGCCCGCCGCCAGCGCCGCGATGATTGCGAAGGGATAATGGGCCGCGGCGGGAAGGCTGTCGAATTTCCCTGTGGGGCTGGCCGACGCGATCAGGCCGAAGCCCAGCATCGCCGCCGCGCAGGCCAGGGCGATCGCCAGGCCGGCGAGCTCGAAGCCCCCTGCCCGGCCGTCGCGGCGGCGCGCCGAGACCCAGGCCGTCGCCACCAGATAGCCGGTGAAGACGCCGATCACCGCCGTTCCCCGCTCCGACTGGGACGCGGCGATGAGCGCGCCCGTTCCGGCCATGGCGAGCATCGTCGCGAAGAAGATCGTCCCCGCCTTCGCGTGCGGGCGGCCGCCCTTGCGCAAGGTCAGCGCCGCGCCTCCGGCGAGGAGCGCAGCGCTTCCAGCCGCGACATGAAAGAGCGTGAGACCGGTCATCACTTTGTCCTTGGCTAATCCGTGTATTGGAGTATTACACGGGCAACACACCTTGGACATGATCCGGGAGGACAAAGAGATGATCTCGGGTTGCATCGACAAAATGCGTCGGGACGGCTGCGGCGGCTGCCAGCGGCGCGACTCCTGCGCGGAGCTCTTCCCGTTCATGTTCGGATCGCGCCGGCGAATGCCGGCCGGCAACGGCGGAGCGGCCGCGCCGCGCAGCCCGTTCCTCACCTTCCTCGGGGAAGTCGCGAAGACGTTCGAAGCGAGGAACGTCGAGCGCAGGGCGCCGCGCCGGGCGAGCCCGTTCCGCGCGGAGGTCGAACGCCGGCTCGAGCCTTTGCTCGCTTCGGGCGAGGTCGGGATCGAGCGCCTCGCCCGCGACCTCGGCTACAGCCGCCAGACCTTGTACCGGCGGCTCAAGGCCGAAGGCACCACTTACGAGCAGCTGTTGGACGGGCTTCGCAAGCGCCTCGGCACGCGCTTCATGAGCGAAGGTCTGTCCGTGAAGGACGCCGCCTACCGACTCGGCTTCTCGGACCCCGCCGCCTTCTCGCGCGCCTTCAAGCGCTGGACGGGGACCAGCCCGAGCGACATGCGGACGAGGCATTGAGGGAAGCCGTCATTCCGGACTTGATCCGGGATCCATGAACACGGAGCGCAGGGCAGACTCTAGAACGTAAGTGCTCATGGATTCCGGCCTTCGCCGGAATGACGCGGGAGCGTCAGTCCCGATCGTCCGAGCCGTCGCGCTTCGCGCTGCCGGACCATTGGAACAGCGCGAACGCCACCGCTCCGACGGCGCCGACCACCGCGACCTTCTTCGCCAGGCCCGTCTTGTTGTGCTTCCATTCGGACCGGATGCCCATTTCGGCGGGGATGTTCGGGATTTTCGCCCGGCCGAGGTCCTGGACGATGCCTTCGACCACGTTGATCCGGTCGGCGCCCATCAGCATCAGCCAGTGAAGCCAGTGCGACTCGCTGTAGCGGAAGGCCCCGCGCCGGATCATTCCGCTGATCCAGCTCGGCGGCGTCGAGGTGCCCACCACCGCCGGTTGCCGCACGTGCTCGATCGACTGGAGGATCTCGACGTCGGTCTGCTGCACCGGCGGGCGGGTCCAGGCGTTGCTCAGCCCGTTGTCCTCCGAGCGGTCGCGATAGGGGTAGGTCGGATCGTTCCTGGGATCGATGTCGACTCCCCATCCGGGGATGGTCGCGGGATCCTTGATCATATCGGTGGTCGGTGCGTTCATGTCAGGATCTCCGGTCAGGCGGCGCTGGGCACGAGCACGGGCTTGATGCAGCCGTCGAGCTTCGCCGAGAAGATGTGATAGGCGTCCGCAACGTCTTCGAGCGGGACCTTGTGGGTAATGAGCGCCTTGGGATTGAGATGCCCGGCCTTCACATGCTCGATGAGTTTTGGCAGGTGCCGCTTCACCGCCGCCTGGTTGGCGCGGAGGGTTAGACCCTTGTTCACGACGTTGCCGATCGGGATCATGTTGCCGGTCGGCCCGTAGACTCCGACGATCGAAACGACCCCGCCCTTCTTCACCGAGTTGATCGCCCAGTGAAGCGGGATCGCGCTGCCCGCCTCGAGCTTCAGCTTGACGCCGAACAGAGTCTGCAGGGCGTTGCCCGCGGCGTCGCCGCCGACGGCGTCGATGCAGACGTCGGCGCCGAGCCCGTCGGTCGTCTTCTTCATGAACACGACGACGTCGAGCTCCCGGAAATTATAGACTTCGGCCGGGCAGTAGGTGCGGGCGAATTCGAGCCGATACTCATATTCGTCGAAGACGATGACCCGGCCTGCGCCGAACAGCCAGGCGCAGCGCGCGGCCATGATCCCGACCGGGCCGGCGCCGAACACGACGACGGTGTCGCCGGGCTTGATTCCGCCCATCTCGGCCGCCTGGTAGCCGGTCGGGACGACGTCGGTGAGGAGCACCGCGTCGTCCGGATCCATCCAGTCGGGAATGATCGTCGGCCCGAAGTCCGCATAGGGCACCCGGACATATTCGGCCTGGCCGCCGTCATAGCCGCCGGCGGTGTGCGAATAGCCGAAGATGCCGCCGACCGCGGTCGCCTGAGCGTTCGATTCGTGGCAATTGCCGAACAGGCCCTGCTTGCAGAAGTGGCACTGGCCGCAGGCAATGTTGAAGGGCACCAGCACATGATCGCCCTTCTTCAAATTCTCGACCCCGGATCCGACCTCCTCGACGATCCCGCAGAACTCATGCCCGAAGGTCATGCCCACCCGGGTGTCCGGCACCATGCCGTGGTAGAGGTGGAGGTCCGATCCGCAGATGCAGGAGCGGGTCACCCGGACGACGGCATCGCGCGGATGCTCGATCTTCGGCATCGGCTTCTCTTCGACTCGGATCCGGTACGGACCCCTGTAATCCATCGCGAGCATGCGCGGCTCCTTCGCTGTCAGCTTTGCCCCTCAACATGGCCCCGGCGCGATGGTTCCGGCCGCCGGCGAGGAAAAGCCGGCCGCCGACGCAAAGTCGGATCGTTCCGGTAACGAGTTGAATTGAGGGCCTTTCGGCGGGGTTGTCCCGGAACCGCCAAGCCTCGCTGCGGGTTCAGCCGCCGAGTTTCACATAGGAGGCCTGTCATGGCGACCAAGACGGAATCGAAGCAGAGCAACAGTTCGCGTTCGAACGGCGGCAACCAAGGCGGCGGCGCGACCCGGCGCGACAGCGAGGGCCGGTTCACCAGCGAGCGCAGCGCCTTCTCCTGGGGCGGCGGCAACGCCGGAGTCCTCGCGGGCGCCGCGATCGCCGGCGCCGCGGTCGGGATCGCCGCCAATTTCGGCCGCAAGTTCCTGATGCAGATGCCGGCGGCCGCGGCCGGAGACTGGTTCGACGCGCTCAAGGCCGAGCATGCCGCCACCCTCGCCGTCTTCGACAAGATCGAAGCGACGGACGACAGCCAGACGGTGATGCGCACGACCCTTCTCATGAAGCTGAAATATGCGCTGACCAAGCATGCGCACGAGGAAGAGGCGATCATCTACCCCGCGCTGCGCCAGGCCAATTCCGCCCACGACGCCGACGCTCTCAACGCCGAGCACGGCTATGTGAAGACCTATCTCTACGAGCTCGAGAATATGGCCAAGGACAGCCCGGAGTGGCTCGCCCGGGTGCGCGACTTCCGCTCCATGCTGGAGGAGCATATCCGGATGGAGGAAGACGAGGTCTTCCCGGCCTTCAAGCAGATCATGAGCGAGGAGCAGAACGCCAAGCTGACCAGCGCGATGAACCGCGAAGGCTTCAAGATGAGCTAATTGCCTCCCCGTCGAAGATGGGGAGGGGGACCAGGCGAAGCCTGGTGGAGGGGTGACCGGGCGCAAGACCCGTAGGTTACCCCTCCACCACCCTTCGGGTGGTCCCCCTCCCCACCCGCTTCGCGGGCAGGGAGGCAAATGGGCCGGCGGGCGTCCCCGCCGGCCTTTTTCTATGCCAGCTGGCCGTGGCAGTGCTTGAACTTCTGCCCCGAGCCGCACGGACAGGGCGCGTTGCGGCTGACCTGGGGCATGTCCGCCGCGGCGACCTCGAACGTGCCCGACGGCATCTCCGGACGCGCCGACTGAAGCGGCGGCAGCCTGGAGAGGATCGCGCCTGTGCCTGCGTCGATGTCGGCGGTGTCGTCGTCGCCGGTGAACGGGTCGATATGGTGGGTGATGAAGTCCGGGATCCCGTCGAAGTCGGGCAAGGGCTCCGGCTGCTCCATGGTGAATACCGCCCGTCCGAAGGTGCGCGTGACGTCCTCGCGGATCGAGGCGAGCATTCGCTCGAACAGCTGGAAGGCTTCGTGCTTATACTCGTCGATCGGCTTGCGCTGGGCGTAGGCGCGCAGGTGGATGACCTGGCGCAGAGCGTCGAGCATCGCGAGATGCTCCTTCCAGTGATGGTCCAGTGACTGGAGGAGGATGCTCTTCTCGATCTGGATGTAGGTCTCCTCCGGGAGCGTCTTGGCTTTCTCCTCGACCTGCTCGTCGGCGAGCTTCTGGATCCGCTCGAGCAGCAGCTCGGGATCGACCGCCTCCTCCTGGAGCCAGTCGTCGATCGGCGGCTGGAGGCCGAAGACCTCGTCGACCCGCTCCTTCAGCAGCGGGATGTCCCATTGCTCGGGGTAGGTGTTGGGCGGGCAGGCCTCGCCGACGATGGCGTTGACGGTCTCGGCGCGCATGTCGGTGACGACGTCGCCCACCGTCGCGGCGTCCATGATGTCCGCGCGCTGCTCGTAGATGACCTTGCGCTGGTCGTTCATGACGTCGTCATATTCGACGACCTGCTTGCGGATGTCGTAATTGCGCGCCTCGACCTTCTTCTGGGCGGTCTCGATCGCCTTCGAGATCCAGGGGCTGACGATCGCCTCGCCGTCCTCCAGATTCTTGTTCATCAGCCGGGCGAACATGGTCTGCGGGCCGAAGATGCGCAGCAGGTCGTCGTCGAGGCTGAGGTAGAAGCGGGACAGGCCGGGATCGCCCTGGCGGCCCGAACGGCCGCGAAGCTGGTTGTCGATCCGCCGGCTCTCGTGACGCTCGGTGCCGAGCACGAACAGGCCGCCGGCGGCGATCACCCGCTGCTTCTCCTCCTCGACCTCCTGCTTGATCCGCTCGATCGCCTTGTCCTTCTCGGGGCCGTCCTCCATCTCGCCGAGCTCGTCGCCGACCCGGAACTCGACATTGCCGCCGAGCTGGATGTCGGTGCCTCGGCCGGCCATGTTGGTGGCGATGGTGACCACTCCGAGCCGCCCGGCCTGGGCCACGATATGGGCCTCCTGCTCGTGGAAGCGGGCGTTCAGGACCTCGTGCTTGACCCCTTCCTTCTGGAGGAATTCGCCGAGCAGCTCCGATTTCTCGATCGAGACGGTGCCCACCAGAACAGGCTGGCCGGTCAGCTGCTTCTCCTTGATCGACTTGGCGATGGCGGCGAACTTGTCGTTCTGGTTCTTGTAGAATTCGTCGTCCTCGTCGACCCGCCGGACCGGCAGGTTGGTCGGGATGGTGACGACGTTCATCTTGTAGATGTCCCAGAACTCCGCCGCCTCGGTGGCCGCCGTCCCGGTCATCCCGCCGAGCTTGGGATAGAGGCGGAAATAATTCTGGAAGGTGATCGAGGCCATGGTCTGGTTCTCGGGCTCGATGTCGACGCCCTCCTTGGCCTCGACCGCCTGGTGGAGGCCGTCGGACCAGCGCCGCCCCTCCATCATCCGGCCGGTGAACTCGTCGATGATGACGACCTTGCCGTCCTTGACGATGTAATCGATGTCGCGCTTGAACATGACGTTGGCGCGAAGCGACTGGTTGAGGTGGTGGACGACCAGCGTGTTCTCGAAATCGTAGAGGTTGGAGCCGTGGAGAAGTCCGGCGTCCTCGAGCAGGCGCTCCATCTTCTCGGTGCCGTCCTCGGTGAGCACGACCGAGCGCTGCTTCTCGTCGAGCTCGTAATCGGCCGGGTCGAGGCCCTTCACGATCGCGTCGACGCTCATGTAGAGCTCGGACTTGTCGTCGGTCGGGCCGGAGATGATCAGCGGGGTCCGCGCCTCGTCGATCAGGATCGAATCGACCTCGTCGACGATCGCGAAATTGAAGGGGCGCTGGACCAGGGCCTCGCGCTCATATTTCATGTTGTCGCGAAGGTAGTCGAAGCCGAACTCGTTGTTGGTGCCGTAGGTGATGTCCGAGCCGTAGGCCATCCGGCGCTGATAGTCGGTGAGGTTTGGGACGATCACGCCGACGGTCATTCCGAGGAAGCGGTAGATCTGGCCCATCCAGTCGGCGTCGCGGCGGGCGAGATAGTCGTTGACGGTGACGACGTGGACGCCCTTCCCTTCCAGCGCGTTCAGATAGACGGCCAGGGTGGCGACGAGCGTCTTGCCCTCGCCGGTGCGCATCTCGGCGATCTCGCCGCGGTGGAGGACGATTCCGCCGATCATCTGGACGTCGTAATGACGCTGGCCGAGAGTCCGCTTGGCCGCCTCGCGGACGGTGGCGAAGGCTTCGGGAAGCAGCGAGTCGAGCTCCTCCCCTTCGGCGAGCCGCTTGCGGAACTGGAGGGTCTGGTTGGCGAGCTCGTCGTCCGACATCGCCGAGATGGTCGGCTCGAACCCGTTGATCTTGTCGACGATCTTGCCCAGCGAGCGGACGTAGCGATCGTTCGACGATCCGAAAATGGCTTTGGCGACTCCGCCGAACATATCGAAATCCTGTCATGTCTGAGTATGGCTTGTGCGCCGATGGCGCGCCGCGCCCGAAGGCGCCTGTCGAGGAAACGGCCCGCGCGAGGGCGGGGTCCGGCGGCCTGCTATTCGAGCCGGCGCTCGTCGACGGGAGCGGTCTGGGGGGCGAACGGCTCGGCCGCGACGATCGCGGGAGCCGAGGCGGCGGCAAGGGCAAAGGCGGGAAGCGCGGCTTTCGCGACCTGCGCCGACGCTTCCGGTGTCTGAACGCCGAGATCGGCGACCGCTCTCACCGCGACCGCGGTCCGCTCGACCTGGCGCGCTTCCACGGCCCGGTCGCCCGAGATCAGGCCGGTCAGTCCGGCCAGCATCGCCGAGAGGAAGAGCAGAAGTTCCAAAGCCAAATCCAGGTCGGGCGCTTCCGGTGCGAGCGCCGCTTGCGTCGCGACATAGTGATTGCGGGCGCCGCCGTCCATGGGTCGCGCCCAAGGATTGACGCCGTCGACCGCACGGGCCTAGCGGGCGGACCATGACCGAACGTCTCGAAGGGGGCTGCGCCTGCGGCGCGGTCCGTTACCGGCTGATGAGCGAGCCCTTCGACTGCGGCTGGTGCCACTGCCGCACCTGCCAGCTCACCTCGGGATCCCCGGCGATGGTCTTCGCGAGCGTTCCGGCGGGGGACCTCCTCTGGACCAAAGGCGACGACAAGGTGAGGTCGTTCGCCTCGTCAGGCTTCGGCCATCGCAGCTATTGCGGCGAATGCGGGACTCCGTTCCTGATGGAGGTCGACCATCAGCCCGAGACGGCCGATTTCAGCGTCGCTACGCTCGACGATCCGGCGCGGGTGAGCCCCGGATTCCACATCTTCTGGAGCAGCCGGCTGCCCTGGTTCGAGCCGAAGGACGATCTGCCGAAACACGCGCGGTTCAGGCCCGGCACTCGCGGCCTCAATGGGACCGAGCCCCCCGAATGAATAATTCCTCCCCGCATTTTCGCGGGGAGGATTTGAAGCACGGTCAGCCGAGCTCGGCGGTCCCGTGCTGCTTGCGATATTCCAGGCCGTTGAGCACCTGCTCCAGCCAGCTCTGCAGCTGGCTCTTCGGGGCGGCGCCCACCTTGGTCGCGGCGATCTCGCCGTCGTTGAACAGGATCATCGTCGGAATTCCCTTCACGCCATATTTGGCCGGCGCGTTCGGATTGTCGTCGATGTTGAGCTTCACCACCGTGACCCGCTCGGCCATCTCCTGGCCGATCTCCTCGAGCGCGGGCGCGATCATCCGGCAGGGGCCGCACCATTCCGCCCAGAAGTCGACGAGAACGGGCTTGCCGGAGGCAAGGACCTCCTCCCTGAAAGTGTCGTCGCTGACGGACTTGGTCATGAGTATCTCCTGATGGGGTCGAATGCCATTTAGGAAGCCGGGGACGCCGTCTCAAGCACCGGCCGGTGGCGGTCGAGAAGATCCTCCGGAAGGTCGAACAGGACCGGCTCGGCGGTGTAAAGCAGCTTGGCGTGGATCGCCCGGCCCGGGAAGATGACCTTCAGAGCCTCGACATAAGCGGCCATCTGCCGAAGATGCGGCACCGGGATGTCGTCGAGGCTCGCGGGCGCCCGGCGGCCGGTCTTGAAGTCGGCGACGAGGATCCTCTCCGGGGTCACCAGCAGCCGGTCGGCCGAGCCGGATATGACGACTCCCTCCCCGACCACGGCCGCGATCGGCGCTTCGGCCAGAGCCCCGGGGCCGAACAGCTCGGCGTGGGCCGGGTCGGCGATGAGCCGGCAGGCGTCCTCGACGAGGCCTCGGCGAAGCTCCGGGTCGTCGATTCCCGCGGAGCGCTCGAGCCAGAGCCCGGCCCGTTCGGCCCGCTCCGCCCTCGGGACTTCGGGGAGCCGCTCGAACAGGGCGTGGAGCAGCCGCCCGCGCTGCGCCGCCAGACGCATCGCCGGCGAGGGCGGCGGATCGGCGACGTCGTCCTCGCCCAGCGCCGACGGCGCCAGCGGCCGCGGCGGACGGGCCTCGACCGGAGCGGGCCGGCGGATCCAGGCCGGCGGAGGCGGGTCCGGGGCGGCGGCTCGGGGAGCGGCCCTGGTGAAATATTCCGGGTCGCCGAAGCGCCGGGCCCGGCCCCAGTGCGGATCCGCTTCCCATTCGCCGCCGGGAAGGGACGAATCGAGGGCGGCCCACCAGCTCGCCGGCGCCGGCCCATTGCGGTCGGCGGGGCCGAGCGCCCCGCCGACGTAGAGACGTTCCTCGGCGCGGGTGGCGGCGACGTAGAGAAGGCGCCAATGCTCCTCGCGCTCGCGCCGGTCGAGAGCGGCGAGCTGGGACTCGACCGGCTCGGCGAGCTCGTCCTTGCGGGGGCGGAAGATCGGGATCGAGAGTCCGTCATCGAGAGTAATGTTGGCGAAGTTGCCTTGGAAGCCGCCCCCCTTCCGGTCCGGGTCGGCGCAGGCGTCGGCGAGGATAACCACCGGAGACTGCAGGCCTTTCGAGCCGTGGACGGTCATCACCCGGACCGCGTCGAGGGGGGCGGAGGGGTCGCGGACGATCTCGACCTCGCCGCGCGCGAACCAGTCGAGGAAGCGCTGCAGCGAGGGCGCCGGACTCGCCTCGAAATCGAGCGCCGAGGAGAGCAGCTCCTCGATCGGATCGCGGGCCTCGTTTCCAAGCCTTTCCAGGAGCTTGCGACGACCTCTTAAATCTCCGCTCAAGATCGTCTCGAGGAAGGCGTGGGGGGTGAGGTAATCGGCCATGGCGAGCAGCTGGCGGAGCCCGTCGAGGGTGGTTTCCAGAAGCTGGGGATTCGCCAGGAATCGCGACTTTTCGCCTCGAATGTGGGGCCAAAGGTTGCCTTCGCGGCGGAACGAGGCGGCGAACAGCTCGTCCTGGCTCCAGCCGAACAGGGGCGAGACCAGCAGGGCGCCGAGGTTGAGGTCGTCGAGCGGCTGGACCGCGAAGCGGACGGCGGCGAGCAGGTCCTGGACGGCGAGCGGCGCCGACAGGGCGAGGCGGTCGACCCCCGCCACCGGAACGCGCTCGGCGTGGAGGCGGGCGACGATCAGCGAGGCGAGGTCGCCGCGGCGGCGGACGAGGACGAGGATGTCCTCGGGCCGAACCGGCCGGCGCCTGGCCCCCTCGCCCAGCATGAAGGGATTGTCCGTCCAGTGGCGGATCTGGCGCGCGAGCCGGGCGGCGTAACGGCGCACCGAGTCGCTTACCCAGCCTTCCTCCCCGGCCTCCTCGCCCGAGCCGTCATTGTCCTCGCTGTGCGGAAGCCACAAGGTGACCGAGCCGGGCCGGCTCGCGTGGTGGCTGGAGTGCGGGTTCGGGGGGCGCGGCAGCCCGAGCGCCTCGTGGCCGAGATCCTCGATCAGCCGGTCGACGGCGGCGAGGACGGGCGGCGAGGACCGGAAGCTGCGGTCCATCGACAGGTCGAGGAAATCGCGGCCCACAGCCTCCGCCTCCCGGGCGAACCAGGCGCGGGCCGCCTCGAAGCTTTGCGGATCGGTGCCCTGGAAGCCGAAGATCGCCTGCTTGTAATCCCCGACGGTGAACAGGGTTCGGTGGCGCTTCGCCGCGCCTTCGCCGGCGAAGAATTCCAGGGCGAGAGCGATGACGATGTTCCACTGCGCCTGGTTGGTGTCCTGGGCTTCGTCGACGAGGATGTGATCGGTGGTCTGGTCGAGCTTGTAGCGAACCCATTCGCCCATGCCCGGAGTCATCAGGAGCCGCTCGGCGAGCCGGATGAGATCGTCGAAGTCGAGCACCGCATGGGCCCGCTTGGCCGCGGTCCAGGCCAGGGCATAGGCCTGGCCGGCACGAAGGCCGGCGGCGAGGCAGGCGACGAGGGACGCGAGCTTGCGCATCCTCAGAAGCCGCGAGCAGCATTCGAAGGCGGCCGTGGCCAGTTCGATATAATTGTCGGCTTGCGGCGCCTGTCCCTTGGCGAAGCTTCGTATTTCACCGTCCGCCTTGGCCCAGACGGCGTGGAGCCCGGCGAGCATCGAGGAGCGCTCGGCGGGCCCGGCGCCGGCCCATTGCTCGCACAGCGAGGCCCGCTCGAGACCGTTCTTCGTTCCCCACTGGCGGTTGAGCAGGCCGATCCGCTGCAGGGCGGCAATGTCGAAAATCCCGTCGCAGCATTCGCCGGCGATCGCCTCGTCGATGTCGCCGAGCGGAAGGCCGAAGGCTCGGCGGAGGCGGTCCTCGACCAGCTCGGGCGGGCCGAGTGACGTCATGGCGTCGGGCACCCGGGCGCAGCGGCGGACGAAGGCCTCGGCGCCCCCCTCCCCCAGCCGGTGGCTGACCGCCTGGAGGTCGGCGATCAGGCCGCCGTCGCCGAGCTCCTCGGCCCGGACCAGCATCTCGGCAAGGGTCTGCCGGGCGAGCAATTGCTCCTCGCGCCCCTCGAGCGGCCGGAAGCCGGGCACAAGCCCCGCCTCGGCGGGGAAGGCGGCGAGAAGGCCCTGGGCGAAGGCGTGGATGGTCTGGATCCTCAGCCCTCCGCCGGCGGCGTCGAGGACCCGGGCGAACAGCCGCCGGGCGTTGGCGAGATCCTCGGCCCCGTTCGGCTCGCCGAGCGCGAACAGCTCCTTGCGCAGGTCGGAATCCTTGAGCCGGACCCAGTAAGCGAGCCGGCGGTGGATCCGGTCCGCCATCTCGGCGGCGCCAGCCTTGGTGAAGGTCAGGCAGAGGATTGAGGCGGGATCGACCCCGGCGAGCAGCAGTCGAAGCACCCGGGCGGTGAGCACATGGGTCTTGCCGGTCCCCGCCGAGGCGGACAGGGCGGCGTGGTCGCGCGGGGCGGAGGCGTCGAGCTGCTCGGCTTCGAGGAGGGCAAGGGGGCGCAGGTGGCGGGGCATGCCGACCTTCCTTCCCCCATTGCACCGGGGTTGTGAAGGCCATCGATGCCGGGAAGATTGGCCATGCATCAAAGGAGACGGCTGATGTCGCAGTCCCTGAGGCAATTACCGTTGCGGTGACCGTAGTGCTGGGCGTTTCTTTCCGTGCCCGCCGAGGCGGAGAGAGCGGCGTGGCCCCGGGGGGCGGAGGCGTGGAGCCGCCCGGCTTCGGAGGGCAAGGGGCGCGGGTGACGGCTTCGGGGGCCTAAATCGCTTTTCTTCGAGCGACGGAAGTCGCATCATGCCGGCGTGCCATTCGCGGCGAGGGGGGCGGATGCGGCCATGGGCGCTCATTGCCATCGTCTTTGCCGCGGCGGCGGCCTCGACGGGCCTTGCCGCCGGACCCGCGGCGCCGAATCCGGCCGAATCGCAAAGGACTCCGACTCGGGCAAGGTTGGGGATTGAGATCGGGCCCGCCAGCGACCTGGTCGTCGAATGGTCCTCTTCACGCGAGGACCGCTCCGCAGTCGACGATTTCCAGCGTGACTGGGCGCGATATCATGCCTGCTTCGAGCTCCAGGCCGTCAAGCTCGGCGGCGAGCGCATCTGCGACCTGGTGAGCTTCAGCCCGATCACGGACGTACGTCCCGTCGAGCGAATCATCGTTGAAGGCGACCGGATCGTCTATCGAGCCCGCGCCAAGATCGCGACCGAAAGGCTGTTCGACGACGAAGGCGCTCTCCTCATCGAGATAGACCCGGGGGCGCCGATGCCGATGACGATCCACGCGATCGCCACGCACCCCTATGTCCTTAAATCCGCCGACCCGCTCCCGGGCGCGATGGACGACAAGGCGGCAAGCTACCGGCTGGACTCGAAGCTGCCGGCCCCCGCGAAGATCTCGCTTCGATTCCGGATCGGCGAGTTCGATCCGAGGAAGATCGAGCTGCCGTTGCGCGGCCCGCCATCGCTGGCAGACCGGATGGGGGACGATACGAAGTCCCGTCTTTTCATTCTCACGAAGAGCCTCCTCAAGGGAATCGGCATCGCGATGGTGTGGCTTCTCCCCATCCTGCTGACATTCGGGCTGGTCCGAAGCGTCCGGCGCGACGACATTTACGCCGACCTCGCGCGACGGGCCGAGCGCCTGTGTCTGTGCCTCGGAACCCTGCCGGTGATCGGAATCATGGCTTGGGGCCGGCTCGACATCTGGGAATGGGTACCGGACAGGCTGCGCAATGGGCTCGAGGGTTGGGCCGCGGAACTGGCCTTCGTGGTTTCGGGCGACTCCCAGAGCTCGCAACGCTTCGTCA
>DASVQS010000042.1:0-141657 GCA_036389015.1 Allosphingosinicella sp.
CGACGAGGCGCTGGCCAAGATTCCCGCGGTCTCGGGAAGCGGCGCGAGCCAGGCGCCCGGCCTCGACGCCGAGATCATGCGCGTCCTCGATAGCGCGGAGCAGATCGCGCAGAAGGCGGGTGACAGCTATGTCACCGTCGAGCGGCTGCTCCTGGCGCTCGCCATGTCGAAGACCGACGCCGGCAAGGCGCTGGCCGACGCCGGGGTCCGGCCGGAGTCGCTGAACGCGGCGATCAACGAGCTGCGCGGCGGCCGCACCGCCGACACCCAGACCGCCGAGGACCGCTACGATGCGCTGAAGAAGTTCGCGCGCGACCTCACCCAGGCGGCGCGCGACGGCAAGCTCGATCCGGTGATCGGCCGCGACGAGGAGATCCGGCGCACCGTGCAGATCCTCGCCCGCCGGACCAAGAACAACCCGGTGCTGATCGGCGAACCGGGCGTCGGCAAGACCGCGATCGCGGAAGGCCTCGCCCTGCGCATCGCCAATGGCGACGTCCCCGACAGCCTCAAGGACCGGCGGCTGATGGCGCTCGACATGGGCTCGCTCATCGCCGGCGCCAAATATCGCGGCGAGTTCGAGGAGCGGCTGAAGGGCGTTCTCGACGAGGTCCGCCAGGGCGAGGGCGACATCATCCTGTTCATCGACGAGATGCACACCCTGATCGGCGCCGGCAAATCGGAAGGGGCGATGGATGCCTCGAACCTGCTCAAGCCGGCGCTGGCTCGGGGCGAGCTTCACTGCATCGGGGCGACGACGCTCGACGAATATAAGAAGCATGTCGAGAAGGACCCGGCGCTTCAGCGGCGCTTCCAGCCGGTGTTCATCGGCGAGCCGACGGTCGAGGACACGATCTCGATCCTTCGCGGCCTCAAGGAGAAATACGAGCTCCACCACGGCGTCCGGATCACCGACGGCGCGCTCGTCTCCTCGGCCACTCTGAGCCACCGCTACATCACCGACCGATTCCTGCCCGACAAGGCGATCGACCTGATGGACGAGGCCGCGTCGCGGCTTCGAATGGAGGTCGAATCCAAGCCCGAGGAGATCGAGACCCTCGACCGGCGAATCATCCAGCTCAAGATCGAGCGCGAGGCGCTCAAGAAGGAGAAGGACCGCGCCTCCCAGGACCGGCTCAAGACGCTGGAGGACGAGCTCGCCAATCTCGAGCAGCAATCGGCCGAGCTCACCACCCGCTGGCAGGGCGAGAAGGAGAAGCTCGCCGGCGAGGCGAAGATCAAGGAGGAGCTCGACCGCGCCCGGCTCGAGCTCGAGCAGGCGCAGCGCGCCGGCGACCTCGCCAAGGCGGGTGAGCTTCAATACGGCCGGATCCCGGCGCTGGAGAAGCAGCTCAGCGAGGTCGAGGCCGCCAGCCAGAGCGCGATGCTCCGCGAGGAGGTGACGAGCGAGGACATCGCCTCGGTCGTCGCCCGCTGGACCGGGATCCCGATGGAGCGGATGCTGGAGGGCGAGCGCCAGAAGCTGATCAACATGGAGGCCGAGATCGGCCGCCGGGTAATCGGCCAGGAGGACGCCGTGCGCGCCGTCGCCAAGGCGATCCGCCGCTCGCGCGCCGGCCTGCAGGACCCGAACCGGCCGATGGGCAGCTTCCTCTTCCTCGGACCGACCGGGGTCGGCAAGACCGAGCTGACCAAGTCGCTGGCGCTGTTCCTGTTCGACGATCCGCACGCGATGGTCCGGATCGACATGTCCGAGTTCATGGAGAAGCACTCGGTCGCACGGCTGATCGGCGCCCCTCCCGGCTATGTCGGCTATGAGGAGGGCGGAGTGCTGACCGAGGCGGTCCGGCGCCGCCCCTATCAGGTGGTCCTGTTCGACGAGGTCGAGAAGGCGCACGGCGATGTCTTCAACATCCTTCTCCAGGTGCTCGACGACGGGCGGCTGACCGACGGCCAGGGTCGGACGGTCGACTTCACCAACACGATCATCATCCTGACCTCGAACCTGGGCAGCCAATTCCTCACCAATCTCGGCGAGGGGCAGACGGTCGAGGACGTCGAGCCGCAGGTGATGGAGGTGGTGCGCGGCCATTTCCGGCCGGAATTCCTCAACCGGCTCGACGAGATCATCCTGTTCCACCGCCTCGCCCAGGAGCATATGGGCCCGATCGTCGACATCCAGGTCGAGCGGGTCCAGCAGCTCCTCGCCGACCGCAAGATCCGCCTCGAGCTGAGCGAGGCGGCACGCGCCTGGCTCGGTCGCGTCGGCTACGATCCGGTCTACGGCGCGCGGCCGCTGAAGCGGGCGGTCCAGCGCTACCTGCAGGACCCGCTCGCCGACGCCATCCTGCGCGGGGACGTGCCCGACGGATCGGTGGTCGCGGTCGATGAGGGCGACGGCGGGCTGACGTTGCGGACCGGCGAGCAGAAGGCTGCGGCGTAGCGTCTCACTTCATCCCGGACTTGATCCGGGATCCATGAACACGGGTGCTGGAGTATTTACACGGCGGTGTTCATGGATTCCGGCTTTCGCCGGAATGACGGTTCGAGCCTAATTCCCCCGAGTGCTGCCGAAGGCGCCCTGGACGGCGCCCCACTCCTCCTTGGTGCGCTGCGCCATCCGGTCCCAGTCGGCCTGGGTGGCGCAGAGCCGCTCGTAATTGGCGAGCGAGCCGGTCTTGACCCGGCGCCGGCAGATCTTCTTCTCGGGCTTGGGCTTGCCCAGCCCCGCCGATGCCCAGGTCGGCGACGGGGCCGCCGTCGAGCCCGGCAGCCGCCAGTTGACCACGCCCTCGTGGACGCTGCTGACCTTGCGCCCGCCGCCGTCCTTGATGCCCTTGAACGCGGCCCGGCTGAGGATCAGCTCGCAAGTCTCCTGGTCGAGGCTCTTGTGGCCGCTGCTGTGGGTCACTTCGCAGGCCGACGCATAACCGTCGCGATCGAGCGTGACCTTGAAGCCGACCGAGCCCTGCTCGCCCGCGGCGAGCGCGCGCGGCGGATACTGGCTGAGGAGAACTTCCCCGTTCACCGCGTCGCGGGCCGCCTTGTCGGATGATCCGGCCAGCGCCGGGGCCGCCGCTCCGATGAGGAGCGCGGACAGGAAGATCAATCTAGCCATGGCATGTCCCTCACTTGCGCGGGGAATTCTAACCCGAACAAGGGTCAGGTTCAACGCCCGCCCTTGCTCAGTTTATGGGGCGGCGGCGGCGGCGAGAAATCCCTTTGGCGCCAGATCGGATTGGGCGGCTCCTCGGGGTCGGGCAGGGCGAAGCCCAGATAGCCGAAGAAGGTCGCGATCAGCCGCTCGCCGGGATCGAGGATCGCCGTGCGACCGTGCATGAAGCGGGTATTATCGAGCATGAGCACGTCGCCCCGCTGCCACTCTATGGGGACGGCCAGCCGCTCACCGGTCTCCCGGATCGCCTCGAGCCAGGGATCGGGCACCGGCTGCCCGTCGTCGAGCAGGGGATAGCCGATCCGCCGGTTGTTGAAGCGCGCGAAGAGCAGGAAATTGCCGAACGCCGGCCCTTCGGTGAACATCGGGCGGTGGAGCGCCGGACGGGTGAATATCCGCAGAATCTCTCCCTCGAACCGGCGGAATTGATAGGGGCACCATTCCGGCGGATTGGCCAGCAGCTCGTCGCTCGGCTCGCGGGTGCCGAGCCAATATTCCACCAGCTCGGGCCAGGTCTGCTTGATGTGGAGGAGCCGCCGTCCCTCGAGCCCGCGCCGGATCGTCTCCGGCATCTCGCGGACCAGTTCGACGCCGTCGCAGATGGTCGTCGCGCCGCCGCGGCTGGGCGCCGAGAGGCAGGCGAAGAAGGCGGCGTCGGGCTTCCACGGCTCGCGCGACAATTCCGGATGAAGCGAGAAGGGGCCGGTGCCGGCGTCGACCGTGTGGATATGGTTCTCGGCGTCGATCGGGCTCCGGCCGGGACTCTCGTTGACCACCGAAGTCGTGCAGAATTGCCGGGCGAAAGCGTTGAACTGCGGCACGTCGATTTGGAAGCCGCGCAGGAGCAGCGCGCCATGGGCCTTGTAGAGATCGACGATCCGCGACCGATCGACGTCGAGGATGCCGGCCTCCCCGGCGGCTTCGACCAGGACATGAGGACGGCCGGGTTCCGGCAATTGGATGTTGGGCATAGCAGGGCCGGGGGATAGCCGATGCCGGGGTCGCGAGCTATAGCCCTGACGATGTCACTGACGCTCGACGACCTGTTCGAATCGCCGGATCATTATCTCCAGTCCTTCGAAGGCGATGCCGCGATCTTCGTGCCGATGGACCGGGACGCCTACCACCGCTCGATCTTCCTCGACCACCGGATATCGCCGGCCGCGAACCGGTCGATGCGGCTGCCCCTGGCGGCGCTGAGCGGAGAGGCTCGCGGCCCCTCGGCGACCGGATGGATCTTCCACGTCGCCCATTGCGGCTCGACCCTGCTCGCCCGAGCCCTCGACGATCCTTCGCAAAACCTGGTCCTTCGCGAGCCGCTCGCCCTGCGCCAGCTGGCCTTCTCGGGCGATCCGAAGCGGCTGGCGCTGACCGTGGCGATGCTGTCCAAGCGCTACCGGAAGGACCTGCCGACGATCGTCAAGGCGAACGTCCCCGTCAATTTCCTTCTGCCCGAGCTGGTCGCTCTCGATCCAGGCGCGCAGGCGATCTTTCTCTACAGCTCGCTCCGCGACTATCTGCTCGCGATCCTGCGCAGCGAGAATCATCGTGGCTGGCTCCAGCGGGTCACGGCTCAGCTCGCCCCTTATCTGGGGGACCTGTCGCATCTTTCGGATGCCGAACGCTGCGCCGCCTTGTGGCTGGCGCAGATACGAGCGTTCACGGCGGCGATCGAGCGCATGCCCAATGCGCGGTCGCTCGACGCCGAAGCCTTCTTCGCCGCGCCGGGCCGGGTCCTGCAGGCCGCCGCGGCGCATCTCGGAGTGCCGATGAGCGCCTCCGCGATCGACTCGACGGTGGCCGGTCCCTTGTTCGCGACCTATTCGAAAAATCCCGATCTGCCCTTCGACAACGAAGCGCGGCTGGCCCGCCGGGCCGAGCTGGAGGAGCCGCTGGCTCCCGAGCTTGCGGAGGCGCAACGCTGGATCGAGGCCGGGACCGGCGAGGCCGCCGCGGCGGAGGCCGCCTTGGCGGCGGCTCGTCTGGCCGCCTAGTCGCTGACGCCGATGCTGGCTTCGCCGCCGCCTTCCGTCGCGCCGGCAAGGGCATAAAAGCGACGAAGAAGATCGCGCTCGACCTCGCTGATATAAGGGTTCCAGACGTCGAAGATCAGGATCGCGCGGACCTGGTCCGAGCGGTTCCATGCCTCATGCTCGATCGTGTCGTCGAAGGCCCAGGCGCGGCCGACCTCCCAGGAGCGGGTCTCGCCGCCGACTCGGAAGGCGCAACCGGGCGGAACGATGAGAGGCAGGTGGATGATGGCGCGCACGTTGCTGACGCCCGTATGGGCGGGGAGGTGAGTCCCCGGCTGGAGCAACGAGAAGAAGACCGTCGGGGTTCGGCCCGGCAGGTCCGACAGCGGCAGCGCCTCGACCGCCGCCGCCGTCCTCGGCACCCGCGCGCAGACCGAATCGTCGCGCCGGCCGTCCTTCCACAAATGCAGGGCGCCCCAGTCCAGCTTGTTGTCGAGCGGCGACCATTTATTGGCCGGAGTCCCCGGCTCCATCGCGACATAAGGCCGGATGCCGGCCTCGTCCCCGGCAAGCAGCGCCTCCAGCTCGGAGCGGATCGCTCCGGTTTCCGCCTCGATCCGCTTGAGCCACGGAAAATGGCGGCGCTCGAAGAACTCCTCGGCGGGAAGGAAGGGGAAGTGCATTCCCGCGGGCTGGTTCGCGTAGATCCGCCGGCGGCCGAGCGCGTGGTCGATGCAGGCATCGAAGCGCCTGCGCTCGGCCGCCTCGAGGCTTGAGCGAGCCTCGGCCAGTCCGTCGTCGATCGCGGCGGCGAAGCCGGCCCGGCGGCGGGCGACGACCGCGCCCGCATGCTCGAGCATGGCTTCCAGCGCCGGCGGCCGTTCGTCCATCATGGCGGCGAGCGCGAGCACGCCCGTCCACCGTTCCGCCGAGCGCGCCTCGTCGCCGGTTCGTTCGAACAGCTCGGCGAGCCGGACGAGCGCCATGAAGTGCCGCTGATCGATGGCGAGAGCACCCTCGAGCGCTTGCCGCTCGCTTGAATCGTCCCCCGCTTCGCGAAACGCCTTGGCGAGGTTCATCCACAATTCGGGTGATCGGGGATCGACGGCGATCGCCCGGCGGAACAGCGCCGCGGCCTCGCTTTGCCTGCCTTCCGCGAGCGTGTTCAGGCCGAGCGCGTTCAATGCGGCGGGATGCTCACCGGAACGGTCGATGAGGTCGCGGAGCAATTGCCCGGCTTCGCCGGCGCGGCCGGCCTGTCGCGCCTGCCTGGCGGCGGCGAGAGTTCGCTGGAGCTCGGCCTGATCCATGACAATTCGATATCCGAGTCATGGCAATCGGGCAAATGCCCCCCGGCCGCCGATGCGCACCCGAATCTATTTGCAGGGCACGGCGGCCTGGTCGTTCATTCGGCACCCGTAGGACCGGTCGAGCTCGCGCAGGTTGGTCCGCTCCCGTTCCCACTCCGCCTTCGTCTTGCAGGTGCGATAGCGGTCAGCCAGGGTCCCAATCCGGGTGAAGCTCTTGCAAACCACCTTGTTCGGATTGCCTGCCGCGGTCTCGCCCGCGTCGACGCCGCCGCGGGGCGCCGATTGCGCGGCCGACGCGCTTGCGAGGCCGCAGACGAAGACGATGGTTACAAGTCGAGCCATGCCCAGGTTCCTCCTACGTCGAGTTGGCGCGGTTCAGGTGCGAGCCGCAATCCTATTTACAGGGCGAGAAGGCATCGTCGCTGGTGCGGCAGGCCTCCGAGGGATCGAGTTCGCGAAGCTTCCGCTCTTCATCCCATTCCGCCCTCGTCTTGCAGATACGGTGGCGGCCCGCCAGCGTTCCGATCCTGACATAGGGCTTGCAGATCATCCTGTGGGGGTCCGAGGCCGGCCTCGCCGTGGGCTGACGGGGGGCGGATTGCGCCGCGCCCGCCGAGGCGAGAACCAATGCCGATCCGACAACGAGCACGTGACGCATAAGTCAGTCTCCTCGGTCTCGGGCCTGCGGCGGTGCTCCATCGACCAGTCGGGGCGTTCCGCGGTTAGTCCCTCACTGCGGTTCGCAGCTCCCGCTCTCGGCCGACTTGCATGGGCTGCTCCAGTTGACCGTGCGGACATTGTCCCGTTCGCGCTCCCATTCCCGCTTGGTCTTGCAGGTGCGGTAACCGTCGACGAGCGAGCCGATCCTGGTGAAGCGCTTGCATACGACCTTGTCGGGATTGCCGGCCGCCTTCTCGGGAGCATCGGCTCCGCGGGCCGGAGCCGATTGCGCGGCCGTGGCGCTGAGGAGGCCGCAGACGAAGGCGATTGTGATGATGCGGGTCATGTCGAACCTTCCTAAGCCGTCAGCCGCAAGTGCCGCTGCTGACGTCACATGGGCTGCTCCAGTTGATCGTGCGCAAATTGTCGCGTTCGCGCTCCCACTCCCGCTTGGTCTTGCAGGTGCGGTAACCGTCGACGAGCGAGCCGATCCTCACGAACCGCTTGCAAACGACCTTGTCCGGATTGCCGGCCGCCTTCTCCGGCGCCTCGACCCCTCGGCCCGGAGCCGATTGCGCGGCCGTCGCTCCGATCACGGCGCAAACGAAACCGAGCGTGACGCGTCGAGGCATGGCAATCCTTCTACCTCAATTCCCTCTAGCCCATCTTGCGGCGCAGGATACAGATGTCCGAGCGATTATGTCGAATCGAATCAAAAAAGCAAAGGCGGCCAAACGCGCCGGGCTCGATCCGGCGAAACGGGCGCGGATCGAGGAGGCGCTGGCGCAAGGCGACATCCATCGCGCCGCGAGCGTGGCCGAGGTCGCGCTGGCCGCCGGCCAGGTGGACCCCCTCGTCCTCAACCTCGCGGCCTGGCGGCGGGAGGAAGCGGGCGATTACGCGGGAGCCCATGCCCTTTTGAAGCAGGCGCTCCTCCTGTCGCCGGGCGACGTGCTCGTGCTGGGGGCGATCGGAGCGGTGCTTCGCAAGGAACACCGGCTGGACGAGGCGCTGGCGGTGCTCGACCGGGTGGTGGCGGCGGAGCCGCGCCATAGCGCGGCCTGGCTGGAGCGCGGTTACACGTTGGAGGCGCTGCGCTCGGAAGCGGCCGCGACCGAAAGCTACAGGCGCGCCCTCGCCATCGACCCCAATCTCGCGCCCGCTCTGGGCAAGCTGGCCGACATCGCCGCCAAGAAGGGCGAGCGCGAGATGGCCCGGGCCTGTGCGGAACGGGCCCTTGCGATCGATCCGGCGAACCCGTCGGCGACCTTCGCGCTGGCGGTCCTCGAGATCGAAGCCGGGGACGGCGCCCAGGCCGCCGCGCGGCTCGAAAGGCTGAAGCAAACGGCCCTCAAGCCGGACGACCGAACCCGCACCCTGACCTTGCTCGGCGACGCGCTCGACAAGCAGGACCGGTGTTCCGAGGCGTTCGACGCCTGGGCCGAAGCGCAACGCAATTTCAGGGCCGCCTTCGCACCCCTGCTCGAGCCCGGGCCGGGCCGGCCGTCCCACCGCAGCTTCATCGAGACGATCGCCGCCCAGGTCGGGAGCGCCCCGCCGATGGCGAAGCCCGGACCGGCGCCTGCGGTGCCGGGCGGGGCCGCCGGCCACGTCTTCCTGCTCGGATATCCGCGCTCGGGAACGACCCTGGTGGAGAATATCCTGGCGAGCGCGGCCGGGGTCGTTGCTCTCGAGGAGCATGACACGCTCGCCGACACGGACGGAACGCTGGTCGCCAATGACGGCTCAATGCCGGATCTCGACTCGCTGGACCCGGCCCTGGTGGCGGATTTGCGCGCGCGCTACTGGGCGCGGGTCCGCCGCATGGCCGGGGACGTGGCGGGGCGGACCTTCGTCGACATGAACCCGTTCAACGGGATCAAGCTTCCGATCATCGCCCGGCTCTTTCCCCAAGCGCGGATCCTGATCATGCGCCGTGACCCGCGCGACGTGGTGCTCAGCTGCTTCCGCATCAATTTCACGCCCAGCGCGGGGACCTATGCGTTCAGCGACCTCGGCGAGACGGCGCGCCATTACGACGCTCTGATGCGCCTCATCGAGCTGTGCCGCGAGCGGCTGCCGCTCGCCTTCCACGAGGTCCGTTACGACCGCCTGGTCGCCGATTTCGAAGCGACGGTGCGGGCCATGGCGGAATTCGCGGGGATCGCCTGGACCGAGGATTTTCACGCTTTCGACCGGACCGCGCGCAAGCGCGGGGTGCGGACGGCCAGCGCGACCCAGGTGAGACGCGGGCTGTACGACGGAGGCGGCCGCTGGCGCCGCTACGAAGGCCCGCTCGCGCCGGTCCTTCCGATCCTGGCGCCCTGGGTCGAGCGCTTCGGCTTCAAGCCATAAAAAAAGGGGCGGCCCGAAGGCCGCCCCGAGAATTTTGCGAGAAGCCGTCGCCTAGAACTTCAGGCGGCCGCCGATCGCGAAGCGGCGGCCCAGAGCGTCGTAGGTCGACGGATAGGTGTTGCCGCTGTTGAAGCTGGTCGAACCGATCGTCGAGCCGACGATGGGCGGGTCCGTGTCGAGGAGGTTCGTCACGGTGAACGTCAGGTCGAAATTCTCGCTGACTCCGAAGCGGAAGGCGAGATCGAACAGGTCGTGAGCGCCGATATGGCCGAAATCGACCGTTTCGCCGTCGAGCACGCCGACGATCGCGGTCTTGCGGCCCGGGAGGACGCCCGCATAGGCGACCACTCCGGCCTCGGCTTCCATCTTCGAGATGTGGCGCCACAGGAGCGACACGTCGATGTCACCGAAGGTTAGGGTCGTGCGCTGGTTCCAGCTGAACTCGGGCTGGAGCGAGCCCGGCGACGAGTTGGGGCCCGCCGAACCCGGAGAACCGCAGTTGGTCGAGTAGAAGCCGACGCATTCGCGCATGGCCGAGGCCGGAACGGCGCCGCCCGCGCCGGGGAAGCCCGGCGGGATGACGGAGCCGGCGACCGTCGCCTGGAACAGCGAGCGGTTCGTCCAGTTGCCCTGGAAGCTCCAGTTCAGCTTTGCGAAGCCGAGGTCGCGGCGGAAGTTCACGCCCACGTCGATGCCGTCCGTGAGGATGAAGCCGGAGTTCGACACCGGGAACACCAGACCGCCGGTGGTGGCGGTATCGCCGGAAAGCGTACCGAGCACCGGATCACGCCGGAACAGGGCGCAGTTCGGATCGGTCGCGCTCGCCGCGGTCACGCCCGACGCATTGTTGTCGCCGAAGCAGTTCGCGATGATGTCGCCGCCGGTGGGCTGCGAAATCGCGTCCTTGATCCGGATGTGGTAGTAATCGACCGTGATCGACAGTCCGCGGATGAACTCCGGCTGGAAGACGACGCCGAGCGTGTAGCTGTCCGCCGTCTCGGGACGAAGCGCGAGGCTGCCCGCGAACGTTCCGTTGGATTGCGCCGCGGTCGGGTTGGTGATGTTGTTGATGGCCGACAGCGGAGCGCCCTGAGCGAGGCAGACCGCGCGCAGGTTGGCGTTCAGCGCCGGGCCGTAGGTGATCACGCCGAGAGTATTGCGCGTGGTCCGGCAGGGATCGACGGCGAGGCTGGTCAGGCCGACCGAGGTCGGAGAGAACAGCTCGTTGATGTTCGGAGCGCGGACCGCCCGCTGGTAGTTGCCGCGGAACTTCAGGCCGTCGAACGGCTCCCAGGTGGCGGCCGCCTTCCAGGTGGTGGTGTTGTAGCTCGGATTGCCCGGCGCATCGACATTGTAGGCCGAGTAGCGAAGGCCCGCTTCCAGGGTCAGAGCCTTGAAGAACGGCCTGTCCTGAACGATCGGGGCGATGAGCTCGCCGTAGATTTCCTTGACGTCGTAACCGCCGTCGAAGTTCAGGACGGCGCCGCCGGCACCGCCGAGCTCGCCGGAAGTCGCCGACAGCACGTCGGCCCTCTGCTCACCCGTATACCTGCGGTATTCGGCGCCGAGCGCGAAGCCGATCGGATCATCGGCCCAGGGAGCCGAGGCGCCGAAGTCGCCGCTCAGCAGGGCCCGGGCCTGGGCCAGCGATGCCCGCTGCTGGGTCCCGGCATCCGCCGTCAGATAGGGGATCATCGCCGGAGTGATCGAACCGTCCGCGCCGAAGATGTTGACCGGGACGCAGCCGGTGCCCGCGCTCGGGCTGGCGCCCGGCTGGGCGAGCGGCGGAAGCAGGGGGTTCGGGTTGTTGACGACCGGCGACGCGCCGAGGTTACAAGTGTCCTTGCTGGTCGTGTAGACGGCCGTGCGGATGCGGGACGTCAGCACGTAATTCTGCTGGGTCTGCTCGTTCTGCGACTCGCCGTACGATCCCGACACGTCGAGATCGATCGTGTCGGTGATGCCCATGCGGACCCCGGCGCGATAGTCGAACATCGTCGTCTGGAATTCGGAAAGACGCGGCCCGAGCTCCGTGGTGCGCCGGCCGACCGTGGTCGTGAAGGAGCGGAAGTTGGCATCGGTCGGGCTCGTCGCCGCCGCGGCGAGGGCGCAAGCCTGCGCGTTCGTCGTGCCGGGAGCGAAGGTCTGCTCGATCGTCTGAGTGCCGCTGACATTGGGATTGAAGTCGTTGGTCTGGCAGAACTGGGCGCGCGCAGCGGCCGGCAGGAAGGGATTGCTGACCGGGATCGTCAGCAGTGAGCTGAAGACGCCGGACGGCGCGATGATGGTGTTGACATTGTTCTTCGAGAACATGCCGCGCGTGTAGACTTCGATCCCGTCCGCCACCTCGTAATGGGCCGCGCCGAAAATGTTGAAGCGCTCGAACGGCGTCTGGAAGATGTTGTACGGGTTGAAGTTGAAATTGGTGACCGGGTTGACCAGCGCGCCCGTCGACGGGTTGATCTGGTCGAAGCCGCCGGTCGAGCCGGGGCGCGAGAAGCGTGCCGGCACCGTGGTGCCCGAACCGCCGACGGCGCCCGTCGTCGAAGTGTAGTTGTTCAGCGAGAAGCGGCGAGCGCCCTGATAGACGGGGTCCGCTTCCTGATAGCCCAGCGACAGCACGGCGTTGCCGCGGCCGTCGTCGAAATTCGCGCCCATCGTCAGATCGGTGCGGAAGATGTGGCCGTCGCCGCGCTGGGTGATCTGCGAACTGGCGGCGAGCTCCATTCCGGCGAAGTCGCGGCGGGTGATGAAGTTGATGACGCCCGAAACGGCGTCGGCGCCGTAGGTCGTCGCGGCGCCGCCGGTCAGGGTGTCGACCCGGTCGACCAGGGCGAGCGGGATGTTGTTGAGATCGACTCGGCCGACGGTGCTCGAAGGCGTGATGCGCTGGCCGTCGAGGAGGACGAGGTTGCGGAAGTTGCCGAGGCCGCGAAGATCGGCGAAGGAGGCGCCGCCGTTGCCGTTGTTGACCGCCGAGCCGATGCTGGGGACGGCGCCGGGAAGGTCGCGGAGAAGCTCTTCGGCGACGTTCGACTGGCGAAGCTGCATTTCCTCCTGGCCGATCACCGCCACCGGCGAGGACGAGGTCAGGTTCGGATTCTTGATCAGGGTGCCGGTGACGACGATGTCGCCCTGGCTGTTCTCCTCGGCCGGGCCGGCGGATTCCTGAGTCTGCAGGCCGGCGGGCGGGGTCTCGTCGCTGGGCGGGGCGCCTTCGGGAGGCGCGTCCTGCGCGAAAGCGGGAGTGGCGACCAGCATGCCCGCGATCATCGTCGAAGCGAGCAGCGTTTCCCTGAACTTGATTTTCGACATTTGCGTCCCCTTGGTGTGTTCTTGACGGTGCACAGGGCGCAATTCGGCCCCCCACCCATTCGAAACCTGTTTATGTCGAGGGTGTAACGGCACGCAAGCAGCGCCTCTGTCGCACGGACATTCTTGGTACGGCCTGTAGCTTTTCAGCCACAGTCTTGCCGCGCCTCTCATATCTTCATAACCATTTGGGCGGCGGAGGATGGCGATGAAGCGTGGCACATGGATCGTAGCGGTGATAGCCCTGGCGGCGCTCGTTCCGAGCGCGGCCCCCGCCAAGCCGAAGGCTCAGGACGCGCGCAGCAACGCCCTCATCCAGGCGCTCTCGGCCTGCCGCTCGATCGCCGACGAGAAGGCCCGGCTCGATTGCTACGACCAGGCGAGCGCCCGCCTCGCCGAGGCGGTCGACAAGAAGGAGCTGGTGGTCCTCGACCGGCAGGAGATCCAGGAGACCCGCCGCTCGCTGTTCGGCTTCAGCGTTCCCAACATCCCGCTCTTCCGCGGCGAGGGCGGCGGGGACAACGGCCAGCTCGACACCACGATCGCCGGCGCCGCCTCGCTCGGCGGGGGCAAATGGCGGATCAGGCTCGAGGACGGGGCGATCTGGGACACGAACGAAACCTGGCTCGGCCTCAGCGATCCCAAGCCCGGCCAGAAGATCGTCATCAAGCGCGGCACGCTCGGCAATTATTTCCTGCGCATCAACGGGCAGAGGGGCATTCGCGGCCGCCGGGTCAGCTAGCCCGCGCTCCGGGATCAGCCCCGCCCCTCCGCCTTCACCGAAAGCTCCGCCGACGAATAGGCCTCCTGGCGGGCGACGCTCCAGTAGCGAAGCTCGTCGAGCGGGATCGGCTGGCCGGTGACGGCGCAGCGGACATGGTCGCCGTGGGTGAGCATCCGGAAGGTCCCGGGCATGTAATGGAGCCGCGCTTCGCGGCCCTTGTTCGACATCAGCATCGCTTCGCCTCGCACTCGCTAGAGCAGCTTGGGCTGCTCGCCTGTGGGCTTCACATAGGACGGACGCCGCGGCCTCTCAACCGGTGCGGCGGCGCCGACCTGCGCCTCGACGTCGCCGTCGCCGAAGATCAGCCTCAGCCGACCCGCCGCCCGCGCCGCGGCGGCCGAGATCAGGGTCTTGCCGTTCCGGTCCTCGACCCGGGCGTAGCCGCGCTCGAGCGGCCGGTTGGGATGGGCGAGCTCGGCGACCCGCCAGAGCGCTTCGAGCCGTTCCTTCGCCCGGGCGTGGCTTGCCTTCAGAAGGCCGGGGCGAAGCGCGCCGGCGGTCTGGCCGAGCGCCGCGCGGGCGTTGCTGAGCTCTGTGCGAAGGCCGCGCGGAAGCCGGTCGGCGAGATCGTCGAGCCGCTGGCGCTGCGGCGCGAGCAGGGCCTCGCGCTCGGGCCAGCGGCGAAGGCTCCCCTCGAGCTGCTCCCCGGCCCGCTCCAAGGCCCGGCGGGCGCACCGCTCGATCCGGTAGCCGAGCTCGCGAAGCTGGCCGAGCAGGTCGCCGCGAACGGGCACAGCCATCTCGGCGGCCGCGGTCGGGGTCGGAGCGCGCACGTCGGCGGCGAAATCGCACAGCGAGGTGTCGGTCTCGTGGCCGACCGCCGAGATCGTCGGGATGTCGGACTCGGCGACGGCGCGGACGACCTCCTCCTCGTTGAAAGCCCACAGATCCTCGATCGAGCCGCCGCCCCTGGCGACGATGATGAGGTCGGGACGCGCGATCGGGCCGCCGGGAGCCAAAGCGTTGAACCCGCGCACCGCCGAGGCGATCTGCGGCGCCGCGCCCTCGCCCTGGACCGGAACCGGCCAGACGATGACGTGGCAGGGGCAGCGGTCGGCGAGCCGGTGGAGGATGTCTCGGATCACCGCTCCGGTCGGCGAGGTGACGACTCCGATCACCCGCGGCTGGAACGGCAGCTTCCGCTTGCGGCCGGGATCGAACAGACCCTCCGCAGCCAGCGCCCGGCGGCGCTTGTCGAGCAGCGCCATCAGCGCGCCCTGCCCCGCCAGCTCGAGCCTTTCGATGACGATCTGGTAGCGCGAGCGGCCGGGGTAGGTGGTGAGCTTGCCGGTGGCGACGACCTCGATCCCGTCCTCGGGGCGGAAGGCGAGGGCCGCCGCGGTCGCTTTCCACAGGACCCCGTCGATCACCGCCTTGTCGTCCTTGAGGCAGAGGTAGCAATGGCCGGAGGCGGCGCGCTTCCAGCCGCTGATCTCGCCGCGCACTCGGACGAAGCCGAACGCGTCCTCGACGGTGCGCTTCAGCCGCATCGACAACTCGGAAACGGAGACGGCGGCCGCGTTGTCGCCGGGCGTTTCGCTTGCTAACAGCGCGGAGTCCTGTGGAGGGTCGTCTCTGTCCATGAATGTCCTGCTGCTAGGCTCCGGCGGCCGCGAACATGCGCTCGCCTGGAAGCTCGCGCAATCGCCGCGGCTGGGCAAGCTGTTCGCGGCACCCGGCAACCCGGGCATCGCCGAGCATGCCCAGATAGTGACGATCGACCCCGCCGACCACCGCGCAACGGTCGATTTCTGCCTGAAGAACAGCGTCGAGCTCATCGTCATCGGGCCCGAGGCGCCCCTCGTCGACGGACTGGCCGACAATCTGCGCACGATGGGCTTTTGCGTGTTCGGGCCGAACCGGATCCCGGCCCAGCTCGAAGGCTCCAAGGGCTTCACCAAGGATCTGTGCGCCCGGCACAAGATCCCGACGGCCCGCTACGTCCGCGCCTCGGACAGGCTCGCCGCCGAGGCCGCGCTCGAGGATTTCACCGCTCCCCTCGTCATCAAGGCCGACGGCCTGGCCGCGGGCAAGGGCGTGATCATCTGCGCCACCCGGGAGGAAGCCCTGGCGGCGCTCGACACCATGTTCGACGGCAGCTTCGGAAGCGCCGGAAGCGCGATCGTCATCGAGGAGTTTCTCGAAGGGGAGGAAGCGAGCTTCTTCGCCCTCACCGACGGCATCGAGGTGGTGCCGTTCGGCTCCGCCCAGGACCACAAGCGCGTCGGCGACGGCGATACCGGACCCAATACGGGCGGAATGGGCGCCTACAGCCCGGCGGCGGTGCTCACCCCGGAGCTCGAGGCGCGGGCGATGGACGAGATCGTCCGCCCGACCGTCGAGGCGCTCGCCGCCAATGGCACGCCCTATTCCGGAATCCTCTACGCGGGACTGATGCTCACCGCCGAGGGGCCCAAGCTGATCGAGTATAATGTCCGCTTCGGCGATCCCGAATGCCAGGTGCTGATGATGCGGCTCGACAGCGACCTGCTCGAGCTGATCTACTGCGTCGCCCGCGGCCGCCTCGCCCAGGCGGAGCCGCCGGTTTTCTCGGCGGGGGCGGCCCTGACCGTGGTGATGGCGGCCAAGGGCTATCCCGATACTCCCGAGACGGGCGGAGCGATCGACGGACTCGGCGGCGCCGGCGGCGAGGGCGTCAGGATCTTCCACGCCGGCACCGCGCTCGATGAGGGGCGGCTGGTCGCCCGCGGCGGGCGGGTGCTCAACGTCACCGCGACCGGCGCATCGGTCGCCGAAGCGCGCGACAGGGCCTATGCGGCGGTGGCGAAGATCAATTTCCCGTCCGGCTTTTGCCGGAGCGACATCGGCTGGCGGGAGATCGCCCGGGCCGGCGGGGACGGCTGATGGCGGCGACGCTTAGTGCCGCGGCCGTTGCCGCCGATCCCGGCTGGCTGCCGCACCGCTACGACGAGACCCTGGATGCGGTCCATTTCCTCAAGCTGAGCCGGGAGGAGCATCGCGCCGTCACCTTCATCACCGACGAATATATCGATTCCGGCGCGGAGCGGCTGGTGCTCAGGCGCGGCGACGCCGTGGCCGCGGCCGGCCCGCCGGCGCCCCTTCACTTCATCTTCCACTCGGCTTATTGCTGCTCAACCGTGCTCGCCCGCGCGGTCGACATCGAGGGCCGCTCGATGGGCCTCAAGGAACCGGTGATCCTCAACGACATGGTCGGGTGGCGGCGGCGCGGCGCCGATCCCCGGTCGCTGGCCGCGGTCCTCGACGACGTCCTGACCCTGCTCGCCCGGCCCTTCTCGCCCGGCGAGGCGGTGGTGGTGAAGCCCTCCAACATCCTCAACGGTCTCGCCCCGGCCATGCTCGGGCTTCGGCCGCAATCCCGGGCGATCCTGCTCCACGCGCCGCTTCCCGACTTCCTGCGCTCGATCGCCAGGAAGGGGCTGTGGGGCCGGCGCTGGGCGCGCGAGCTGTTCATCGGCCAGCTTCGCGACGGGCTGATCGATCTCGGCCTCGGCGAGCAGAATTATCTCGACCTCACCGACCTCCAGGTGGCCGCGGCCGGCTGGCTGGCTCAGCATGACATATTTGCGCGGCTGATCGGCCGGTTCGGTCCGGAGCGGGTGCGGAGGCTGGACAGCGTCGCCCTGATGGCCCGGCCGGGCGAGACGCTGACGCGGCTTTCGGACCTGTTCGGGCTCGGCCTCGACGGGGCGACGATCGAGGCCGTGCTCGCCGGGCCCGCCTTCACCAGCCATTCCAAGTCCAACGAGGAGTTCAGCGCCGCCGACCGCCTCGCCGAGCAGCGCGACGCGGCCGAGACCCACGCCGACGAGATCGAGAAGGTGGCGGTCTGGGCCGAAGCCGTCGCGGCCGCGGCCGGCGTATCGCTGCAGTTCGAAGCGCCCTTGCTGTAATTGACGCCAGACACCCATTTCGGTCTCGGCCGGGCGCTTGCCCTCCGCAACGGAGTCGCTAGGCTGATATTTCTATGGGAGGAGGGCGCGATGAGGCATTTCCTGGTTTTGGCTCTGGCGACGGCTCTGGCCGCCTGCGCTACCCACAGTCCGCCGCCCCCGCCTGAGCCCGTCGCTTACGAACCCTCGCCGGTGCCGCCGCCACCGCCGCCCCCGGTGCCCATGCCGATGCCGATGCAGCGAATGGCGGTCGGGGGAATGACCGCTCAGCAGAGCTTCGCGGCGATGAGCCCCGAGGAGCGGGAACGCTATCAGGCGCTCCAGGCCAATCCGGTGAAAAGGGTCGCCGAGGAGCCGGTCAGCACCTTCTCCGTCGACGTCGACACCGGCAGCTACGCCAACGTCCGGCGCTTCCTGACCCAGGGGCGGATGCCGCCCGGAGACGCGGTCCGGGTCGAGGAGATGCTGAACTATTT
The DNA here is from genome assembly GCA_036389015.1 of Allosphingosinicella sp. Classification (GTDB taxonomy): domain Bacteria; phylum Pseudomonadota; class Alphaproteobacteria; order Sphingomonadales; family Sphingomonadaceae; genus Allosphingosinicella. The sequence goes on from DASVQS010000042.1 coordinate 17,900, forward strand.
TCGCTATGATTATCCACTTCCGACAGATCGGAGCCGGCCCTTCTCGGTGACGACGAACGTCGCGACGACGCCGTGGAATCCGAACAGCCGGCTGCTTCGGATCGGCCTTCGCGGCTACGACCTGGCCCGGCGCGAGCGGCCGGCCGCGAACCTCGTCTTCCTGGTCGACACGTCGGGTTCGATGAACGAGCCCGACAAGCTGCCCCTGGTCAAGGCGGCGTTGTCGCTGCTCGCCGACCAGATGCGGCCGCAGGACCGGGTCTCGATCGTCGCTTATGCCGGCTCGGCTGGGCTGGTTCTCGCCCCCACCGGGGACCCGGAAAAGGTCAAGGCGGCGCTTGCTCAGTTCCAGGCGGGAGGATCGACCGCCGGCGGCCAGGGCCTCGAGCTCGCCTACGCCACCGCTCGGGCGACCCGGATCGCCGACGGGATCAACCGGATCATCCTCGCCACCGACGGCGACTTCAACGTCGGCATCTCCGACACCCGCCAGATCCTCGACATGGTCCGCCGCAATCGCGACGACGGCATCACTCTGACCACGCTCGGCTTCGGCCAGGGCAATTACAACGAAGCGATGATGGAGCAGGTCGCCGACGCCGGGAACGGCAATTATTCGTATATCGACAGCGCCATGGAAGCCCAGAAGGTGCTCGACCAGGAGCTCAGCTCGACCCTCTTCACGATCGCCAAGGACGTCAAGATCCAGGTAGAGTTCAACCCGGCGGTGGTCTCGGAATATCGGCTGATCGGCTATGAGAACCGGCTTCTGCGCGAAGAGGATTTCAGCAACGACGCCGTCGACGCCGGCGACATCGGGGCCGGCCATATGGTGACGGCGCTTTACGAGATCGTCCCGGTCGGCGCCCAGGGCTGGCTCGGCGAGCGCCGCTACGAGGCGAACCGGCCCGAGGGCAAGCCGCGACCGACCGGCGAGCTCGCCTTCGTCCAGCTCCGCTACAAGCTCCCGAACGAGGACAGCTCGCGCCTCATCCAGCAGCCGATCCCCGCGTCCGCGATCGCCGCCGCGCGGGCGCCGACCGGCGATCTCGCCTTTGCCGCCGCGGTCGCCGCCTACGGCCAGAAGCTCAAGGGCGATCCCCGCCTGGGCACTTTCGGCTGGGACGAGATAGGCGGGCTGGCCGGGCCGGTGCAGGATTATTGGCGCCAGGAATTCCTCAAGCTGGTCGGCCTGGCCGCCGCCCAGCAGCCGGCGCCGGCGCCGACGCAATAACTTGCGCGGCGCGCGATTTAGGGAAAAGGGGAAGCTCATGCGGCCCGTCCACAAAGCCATCGTCGGCCTCCTCCTGGCGCTGGCCGTCGCGTGGATCTGGCACGGCCCGCTCGGCCGGGGCGAGCGGCTCATCGATCGGCTCGAAGGCGAGGCCAGGACGAGCGTCGCCGCGACGGAGCTTCCCGGCATTTCCGTCAGCCTCGTCCGAGCCCCCCTCGCCCGGGTCGCCGTGCTGAGCGGGCGGGCCAACGATCTCCAGCGCGAGGGGCTCGGAAGCCAGATGGGGATCAGCGACTATGTCCGCGCGGTCGACGGAATCTCGGATGTGCGCTGGGCGGACGAACCGGATTCGAAGCGGAGGATCCTTCCGCTGCTGATCGAGACGATGGCCCAGGCCGCGCTCGCCTATTTCATCGGCCTCGGGCTCGGCTGGCTCCTGTGGGGACGCCGGCGGCGCGAGGGCTTCGCCTGACCTGAAGAAGGACCCGACCGAACCATGTGGACGCTCGTTCAAGACAATCTGATCCTCCTCGTCATCGCCTTGCTGGTCGGCCTCGCGGTCGCGCTCTGGGCGTTTCGGCGCAGCGGGGCCGGATCGGAATCCTTGCCCGGCCGCCGGAGCGACGGGCCGGAAGGCAATGGACTCCAGGACGAGTTCGCCGCCGCCACCCAGGACGTCGCCGGCGAGATATTCGGGGTCGACGCCCATCCCAATATTCCCGGGCCGAGCGGGCCGCCCGACAACCTCCGGCTGCTCAAGGGCGTCGGCCCCAAGATGGTCGCCCAATTGAACGAGTTCGGGATCACCCGCTTCGACCAGCTGGCCGGCCTCACCGAGACCGAGGTCGCGCTGCTCGACAAGCGAATGGGCGCGTTCGAGGGCCGAATCGCCCGCGACCGGCTGGTCGAGCAGGCCTGCTATCTGGAGCGCGGCGACACGGACGGCTTCGAGGCGAAGTTCGGGAAGCTAGGCGGCTGAACTGCCTCCCCATGCGAAGCATGGGGAGGGGACCACCGAAGGTGGTGGAGGGGTGGAAGGCGCCGACCTCAGAGCTGAACGCGCGCGACGGCGACAGCCTTGCGCCAGATCACCCCTCCACCATGCTTCGCATGGTCCCCCTCCCCATCTGGCGATGGGGAGGCAAATTCAGCCCCCTCGCCTCTTCCTCACCACCTCGCTGGCCAGCAGCTTGTCGATCTTGAAGCCGTCCATGTCGACGATCTCGAACTGCCAGCCGCCGAAGGCGAAGCGCTCGCCGACCTCGGGAATGTGCTTGAGGACCGACAGTGCGAAGCCGGCGGTCGTCGCATAGTCGCGGTCCTCCGGCAGGCCGATCCCGAGCCGGTCGGACAGGGCGTCGGCGGACAGCGAGCCCGACACCCACCAGCTGCCGTCCTCGCGCTCGACGAGAGGCGCCTCCGGCCCGCCCTCGAAGCCGCCGGCGAGGACGCCCGAGATCGCGTTGAGCAGGTCGGCGGAGGTCACGATCCCCTCGAAATGGCCGTATTCGTCGTGGACGAACGCCATCCTCGTCTCGCTTCCGCGAAGAACGGCGAGCGCGTCCATCGCGTCCATCTGGTCCGGGACGACCGGCGCCTCGCAGCTGAGCGCCCGCATGTCGAGCGGCCGCCCCTCGATCAGCGCGGCGACGAGATCGCGGGCTCGGACGATCCCGATCAGCTTGTCGACACTTCCCTCGGCGACGGGGATTCGGCTGTGCGGGGTCTCGATCAGCGTCCGCCGGATCTCCTCGGGGCCGGCCAGAGCGTCGATCCAGTCGACGTCGGTGCGCGGGGTCATCACCTCGCGCGCCGGCCGGTCGGCGAGGCGGACGACCCCGGAGATGATCGCCCTTTCATATTCCTCGAGCACGCCCGCGTGATGCGCCTCGGCGACCACCAGGTGAAGCTCCTCCGCGGTCACCTTGTTGGCATTGTCGCGGCGCATCCTCAGCAGCCGGAAGATGAGCGCGCTGGTTCGGTCGAGCAGCCAGACCAGCGGCGCGGTCGCCTTGGCCGTCCACAGCATCGGCGGCCCCATGAAGGCGGCGAGCGGCTCGGGCGAGCGCAAGGCGAATTGCTTGGGGACCAGCTCGCCGATCACGAGCGAGGCGTAGGTGGTGAAGAAGATGACGATGACGAAGCCGACCGTCGCCGACGTGTCCGGAGCCAGGCCGAGCCGCTCCAGCCGGGCGCCGACCGGCCCGCCAAGGCTTGCGCCCGAATAGGCGCCGGCGAGGATTCCGATCAGGGTGATCCCGATCTGCACCGTCGATAGGAAGCGTCCTGGATCGGCGGCGAGATCGAGCGCCGTCTGGGCGCCCCAGCGCCCCCCTTTCGCCATCGCCTTGAGGCGCGGCTTGCGCGACGAGACGATCGCCATCTCGGCCATCGCGAACACGCCGTTGAGCGCGATCAGCATCAGGATGACGACGACGTCGAACCACGGGAATGGCGGCAAGGGGGGAACGGGCGGCATGGCGCCCATGGCTCTTAGCCGGGAAGCTTTCGAGGGGACAAGCGGTTCGTGGATCCTCCCCATCGGAGATGGGGAGGGGGACCCCGCGTAGCGGGGTGATCCTCCCCATCGGAGATGGGGAGGGGGACCCCGCGTAGCGGGGTGGAGGGGTACCTGGCCTAGGCCTGTTCCATCTACCCCTCCACCACCCTTCGGGTGGTCCCCCTCCCCGAGCAAGCTCGGGGAGGATTAGAGGCGCCGCTCCCTGAAGAAGGCCTTCAACAGCTCGGCCGCTTCCGCCTCCCCCATGCCGGAGTAAACCTCCGGCCCGTGGTGGCAGGTGGGTTGGGCGAACAGGCGGGGGCCGTGGATCACGGCACCGCCCTTGGGATCGGGCGCGGCGAAATAGAGGCGGGACAGCCGGGCCAGGGCCATCGCTCCGGCGCACATCGCACAGGGCTCCAGGGTCACCCAAAGGTCGCAGCCGTCGAGCCTCGGGCTTCCGAGCGCGGCCGCGGCGGCGCGCATCGCGACGATCTCGGCATGGGCCGTGGGATCGTTGTCGAGGCGCATCCGGTTGCGCCCGACCGCGATCACCGCCCCGCCGCGAGTCACCACCGCTCCGACCGGCACTTCGCCGGCGACGGCGGCCGCGCGCGCCTCGTCGAGCGCCCGGCGCATCGGTTCGGAAAAGGCGGAGGTCACGGCGCCGCCCTAGAGCGGGGACGCCGGGTCGGGAAGCCTATTGCTGGTTGGCCTGGACGTTGCCGTCGCCGACCTGGACCCGGGGCACCTCGACCTGGACGTTGGTCGTTCCGACCGTCACCGGGTTGACCTTCACCTCGAACTTGGGGGCCTGGGCATTCTGCGTCTGGTTGAGATTGAGCAGGCCGAGCCAGACGGCTCCGATGACGAGCAGGATGACGAGGGCGACTAGCAGCAGCAAAGCGCGTAACATGGATCAGCTTCCTCCGTTAGTCCGACAACGAGGCCTACGCGATTCGGTTGCCGCTCCGCAACGACCCTTTCGCGCTCCGGAATCCACCTTCAGGTTGACGAAAGCGCCTCGCGCCGCTATCCGCCCCGGCTTTCCGGGACCGTATTTACGGCCCCGCTTCAAATCAGGACGAGACACTATGTCGCGCATTTGCGAGCTGACCGGCAAGGGCCGGCAGGTGGGCCACAACGTTTCCCACGCCAACAACAAGACCAAGCGGACCTTCCTGCCCAACCTGCAGAACGTGACCCTGATCAGCGAGTCGCTGGGGCGCGGAGTCAAGCTTCGCGTGTCGATGAACGGCCTGCGCTCCGTCGAGCATGTCGGCGGCCTCGACAATTGGCTCCTGAAGTCGAAGGACGACAGCCTCAGCCTCAAGGCGCGCCGCCTGAAGCGCGAGATCGCCAAGAAGCAGCAGGGCGAAGCGGCTCCCGCCGCCTGACTTCGTCCGGGCGCAGCCTGGGACCCCAGCGAGTCAGAGGCGCCGAGCCTTTTCACCCCCCGAGGCCCCCGGCCTTCGCCGGGGCGACGAGCCTCAGTCCAGGGCGAACTTCATCAACAGGGTCCGCTGGAACGGATTGTAATTGTCGTCCGACGCGATCCACAGGATCGTTCGGCCGCCCTCCCTCGTCACGCTAAGGGCTTCGAGATTGTCGCGGGTCGCGGCCCCCTCGAACGCGGCCGCCACGTCGCCGCGGATCAGTGCGCCTTCCACGAGCCCGGGCAGTGTCGCCAGAACGAGCTTGGCGGTGAAGCCATGGAACAGGCTGACCCTGCGGTTGAGCAAGGCCAGCCGACCGTCGGGCAGAGGCGCCGCGTCGGTGATCCGATAGCCCTCGGGCGGGCGGTAGCGCAGCCGAAGCGCGGGCGTTCCGGCCGTCGCCGGATCGCCGGCGAACAGCACGGCTTCGCTGTCGCCGCCTTCGCCTTCGGCGAAGACCAGGAAACGGCCGTCGGCGAGCCGGACCATCGCCTCGGGGCCGGCATTGTCGCTCCAATCTTTCATCGCCGGCGGATCGGCGGAGGCACGGCGAGCGAAGCTTCGGGCGTCGTAGCGCCAGACCGCGTTGAACTGCTCGTAGCCGACCCAGGCCTGGCCGCCATGGACGACCAGCGACTCGACGTCGCGATTGGCCTTGTCGCCCGGCGGACCCGGCCCCTCGGCGATCATGGCGGCCTCGGCCCTTGCGGGGTTCCGGCCCGGCGGAAGCGCGAACCGGATCCGCCAGCCCGCGTCGCTCACAGCCAGCGCCTCCCCGGCCTCGACTTGAAGGGCCGAGATCCCGCCGAGGCGAGCGTCGTTGCTCGTCACGGCCCATCCTCCGAGCCAAATGAGCCGCCCAAGCCGCCTGACCGCCGGCGACTCCTCGTCGAGCGCCACCGGCGTGAACCGGACGAGGGTGACGGCCGGCGGCGGGTCGCGCCGTTGCAGGGCCGGCGGCGCGAACGTCGCCAGAAGAGGCAGGGCAATCAGAAGCAGGAGCAAGCGCACCCGGTACCGTCTAGCGCGTCCCGGCCGGGCAGCGGACTTGAATCGGAGCGGTGCCAGTGCCGGCAATCGGAAAAACCGTCATTTCCCCTCTCCTCCCCACGCCGTTCGTGGCGCCAGAACATCACTCTACCGCAAAAGTGCAACACCCGCCCGATCCAATCGTTCTGTCGGGCGAAGCGGGGTGGCCTTGTGGAGTAATGTGTCATGAACAAGCTTCTTCTCTCGATGGCCGCCGTCGGCGCCATCGCCGTCGCGGCCCCAGCCGCCTCGCAGAGCTGGAACAACAATAGCGACTGGAACGCCAATGCCGGCGGCGCAATGGGCATCTCCAACCAGATCGCCCGCCTCGACGCCCGGATTTCCGCCGGAATCTCGTCGGGCGAGATCAGCCGCACCGAAGCTCGGAACCTGCGCATGGAGCTTCGCCAGCTGAGGCAGCTGGAGCGCCAGTACAGCTATAACGGCCTCACCCAGATGGAGCGGCAGGACCTGCGCACGCGCATTCGCGACCTGCGCGAGGACGTCCGGATCGCCGATAACGGCCGCTACGATCGCGACAGCCGCTACAGCTGGGACGACCGCTACGACAATAACGACGTCTATAGCGGCCGCGGCGGCCCCTACGAGCAGTCCTACGATACCTATTGCGACACCAACAATCGCGGCGTCATCGGCGGCGTGATCGACAGCGTCCTCGGCCGCAACGACAATTACAATTGCACCCTGCGCGTCGGGTCGCGAGCGACCGGCAACCTCTATTCGGTGCCGTCGCAATATCGCTACCGGTTCAGGGACGGCAACGGCGTCTATTACCGGTCGGACGGCCGCAACATCTATCAGATCGACGCCCGCAGCAACACGGTGCTGAGGGTCTACGACGTCGACTGACCATCGGTCATCGATGCGAGAGCGAGGCGCCCCGGCTCCGGCCGGGGCGCCTTTTCTCATTCCTTAAATCCTGCCCTGCCTTTGCAGGGGAGGGGGACCAGGCGAAGCCTGGTGAGGGGCCTTGCTGAGCCCGAAGAACCCCTCCACCGCGCTTCGCGCGGTCCCCCTTCCCGGAAATCCGCGGGAGGATTAAGGCTCTGCGGCGACGTAGACGAACGCCTCGGTGCCGGATTCCAGCCGCACCCGGATGCGCTCGATCGGCCCGGATTCGTAGCGGTCCGCAGCCTCGATCTCCGCCGGCGTCAGGGTGAAGGCGACGCCCGGGATCCGGTCCTCCGGATTCCCGCTGGGGCGGGCGATGGTGTGGACCGCGGATCCGCTGGTCGCGACCACGTGCGGATCGGTGATGGCCATAGGCGACAGGGCAAATCCCGGCAGCGCGTCGGGCCGCCCCTCGAGGCGGCGGCCGAACGTGGCGAGCTGGACATTCTCCTGGCGCAAGGTGCCGTAGGAAAAGAGCGGAATTCCATCCAATTCGGTCATGGCCGACGCCTGCCTTAGCGCCCGGCGGGCCGGCCGCAAAATAAAAGCTGACTCGAAGCCCTAGGTCCGCTAAATAGTTGAAGAATCTGTAGAGCTTAGGGGATTGGGGATGAAGCGCTGGCGTTTTGGAACTTCGTTGGCCCTGCTGGCGATGCTGTCGTCCTGCGGGGGCGGCGGCAGCGGGGCAGGCGGCGGCGGCGGCGGCAGCCCGCCAACCGGATCGGTTCCGGCCCCGCCCCCTCCGCCCTCCTCGTCCGCTTGCTCGCTCAGCGCCCGGCAGAACTGGGTGCTGGCGCAGATGCGCGAATGGTATCTCTTCCCCGAGACCCTGCCGGCCAGTCCCAATCCGGCGGCTTTCTCGACCGTCGAGGATTTCCTCGACTCCCTGACCGCCACCGCGCGGGCGCAGGGCCGTGACCGCTTCTTCACCTATCTGACCTCGATCGCGGAGGAGAACGCCTTCTTCAACTCGGGATCGAGCGCCGGCTTCGGTGTGCGCTTCTCCTACGACACGGCGCAGAACCGGGTGTTCGTCATCGAGGCGTTCGAGGGCGCGCCGGCGCTCGCGGCCGGAATCGACCGAGGCACGGAATTGCTGGCGATCGGCACCAATTCCAGCAACATGCAGCTGGTCAGCCAGCTCATGGCGTCCGGCGGCCCGCAGGCCGTCAGCGACGCGCTCGGAGCCTCCACCGTGGGCCTTACCCGGGTCCTTCGTATCCGCGATTCCGCCGGCACCCGTGAGGTCACCGTCACCAAGGCGGATTACGAGCTGACTCCGGTCTCGAGCCGCTACGGCGCCAAGATCATCGACGACGGCGGCCGCAAGGCCGGCTACGTCAATCTGCGCACCTTCATCAACACCGCCGATCCCGCGCTTCGCAACGCCTTCGCCAGCTTCAAGGCCGCCGGGGTCACCGACATCATCGTCGACGTGCGCTACAACGGCGGCGGCCTCGTCTCGATCGCCGAGCTGATCGGCGACCTGATGGGCGCCAACCGCTCGCCGAGCGACGTGTTCAGCTTCACCACCTTCCGGCCGGAGAAATCGTCGAACAACTCGACCCGCTTCTTCCAGCCGAAGACTCAGTCGATCGCTCCGACGCGGATCGCCTTCATCGGCACGACCAACTCGGCCTCGGCCAGCGAGCTGATCATCAACGCCTTCACTCCTTATTACCACGCCAACTCGGCGCTGATCGGAACCAACACCTACGGCAAGCCGGTCGGCCAGGTCGGGCTCGACCAGGCGTCGTGCGACGACCGGCTTCGGGTCATCGCCTTCAAGACCGAGAATGCGGCGCGCCAGGGCGATTATTACAACGGCCTGGCGACCAAGGTGGAGGCCAGCTGCAAGGCGGGCGACGACTTCACGCACCAGCTCGGCGACCCGCAGGAAACCTCGACCCGGGCGGCCCTCGACTTCCTCGCCGGGCGCGCCTGCACGCCGATCGCCGGCGGAAGCGGCGGGATCACCGCCCAGTCGGTGCAGGGCAAGCAGGAGCTGCTCATGCCGAAGCGGCCGACGGCGGTCCAGCACGAGGTGCCGGGAACCTTCTGACCCGGCCCTGAGCTCCTCTCCCGCGCTAGCGGGAGAGGAGGTCGATCCTCCGATGAACCTCAGCTGTGGAAGCCGTTCAGGCTGACCTCACAGCGAAAGGCGCCAGGTGACGGGCAAGCGTTGGGGAGCGCCCGAAACAGGAGCATCGACATGTACAAGACCCTCTTCATCGCTTTGGCGGCCACGACGGCCATCGCTGCCGCGGCGCCGGCCTCGGCCCAGTCCGGCTACGGCGGCAACGGTTACGGCAACGGCTACGGCAACGCCCAGATCCGCTCCGACCAGCTGCAGATGCAGCTCCAGGCGGGAATCCGCAGCGGCGCCATCACCCGCGCCGAGGCCATGCCGCTGCGCGAGCAGCTTCGCCAGCTGACCCGGCTCGAGACCCTCTATGCCCGCGACGGCATCAGCGGCCGCGAGCGCGCCGACCTCCAGCACCGTATCAACTCGCTTCGCCAGGGAATCCGAATGGCCGAGCGCGGCCCCGATGGCCGCTATGGCCGCGACGACGATCGTGACGGCCGCTACGACCGCGACGACGACCGCTACAGCCGCGGCGACGTCGACAGCCGCTACGACCGCGACAATGACGGCTGGGACGACCGCGACGGCAATCGCGACGGCCGCTGGGACGTCGATTCGCGCTACGACGCCAATCGCGACGGCTATGACGACCGCGACTACAATCGCGACGGCCGCTGGGACAACGACCAGGGCTATCAGCAGACCAACAACGGCGGCATCGTCGGCCAGATACTCGACCGGGTCACCGGCAACGGCGGCCTTCGCGTCGGCCAGCGCGCTTCGGCCGATCTCGGCGGAGTGCCTTATGCCTACCGCACCCAGTATCGCGACAGCGACAACGTCTATTACCGTTCGGACGGCCGCCAGATCTACCAGATCGACGCCCGCACCCAGACGGTGATGCGCGTCTACGCGATGAACAGGTAAGGTTCGGCTCTGACCTGAAGCTTGCAGAGGCGCCCCGGCCACCCGGCCGGGGCGCCTTTCCTTTGGGCCGCCGCGGGTTCACAAGGTGGCCGATGACCCGGCCGTTCGCGATCCTCGCCCTGCTCGTCCTGACGCTGGCCGGATGCGGGGATTCGCCCGCGCCCGCCCCTCAGGCCGCGAACGAGTCGGGCCCCATTGCGCAGGCGCCGTTGCAGGACGTCGTTCGGGTGCGGCTGGAGACCGACGCGGGGCCGATCCTGCTCGCGCTCGACCACAAGCACGCACCCGTCACCACAGCCAATTTCGTCCGCTACGTCGAGGCGAAACGGTTCGACGGCACCTTCTTCTATCGCGCGGCCCGGACCAAGGGCGCCGACGGGCGCGGCTTCATCCAGGCCGGAATCCGCCACAGCGCCCGGCGCGCCTTCCCGCCGATCGCTCACGAGCCCAGCACGAAGACCGGCCTCAGGCATGTCGACGGCACCGTCTCGATGGCGCGCGCCGCTCCGGCCGGGGCGATGGGCGACTTCTTCATCATCGTCGGAGGGGCGATGCCGGCGATGGACGCCAAGGGGGACGAGCCCGGCTTCGCCGCCTTCGGCCGGGTCGAGGAAGGCATGGACGTCGCCCGCCGGATCCTCGCCGAACCGACCGTCGCCAATGCCGGCCGGGGCCCGATGCGCGGCCAGATGATCGAGAAGCCGGTGCGCATCGTCTCCGCCCGGCGCCTTCCCTGAGCGTCCGGGCACGGGAAGCCATGACTCAGTCCCTCGCCCACGTCGCCCTCGTCGTCCGCGATTATGATGAGGCGATCGCCTGGTTCACCGGCAAGCTCGGCTTCGTCCTCGTCGCCGACGAGCTTCAGCCCGAACAGGACAAACGCTGGGTGCTAGTCGCGCCGCCCGGGGCTCCCGAAGGCTCGGCCTCGATCCTGCTCGCCCGAGCCTCGACTCCGGAGCAGGCAGGGTTCATCGGCGGTCAGGCGGGCGGTCGGGTCTTCCTGTTCCTCGAGACCGACGATTTCGACCGCGATCACGAGGCGTTCCGCGCCCGAGGCGTCCGCTTCGTCCGCGAGCCGAAGCAGGCGCCCTACGGCAAGGTCGCGGTGTTCGAGGATCTCTACGGCAATCTGTGGGACCTCGTTCAATTCGCCGCGAAACCCTGACGGGCGCCTCTCAAAGCTCACCCGTCCGCAAGAACTTCGGCCGGCCGCCGCCCGAATTGCGCCACAAGCGCCTGCCAGGACCGCGCGATGACCCTGGGCACCGTTGCCGCGCCGACGCTCGAGACCGACCGGCTGATCCTGCGCGGCTGGCGGCCCGAGGATTTCGAGCCCTATGCGGCGATGCTTGCCGACGGCGAGACGGCGCGCTTCATAACCGCCAAAGGCCGGGGGCTGAGCCGGTCCGAGGCATGGAGCGAGACGGCGTGGCTCGTCGGCCACTGGCAGCTTCTCGGCTACGGCATGTTCGTCGTCGAGGAGCGCTCGACCGGAGCCTTCCTCGGCCGGGTCGGGCCGCTCGACCCGCCGGGCTGGCCGGCCTTCGAGATCGCCTGGTCGCTCGCCCCGGGCGCGCGTGGCCGCGGCTATGCGACCGAGGCGGCAAGGGCGGCGATCGACTGGTCGTTCGCGGCCTTCCCGATCGACCGGATCGTCTCGGTCATCCACCCGGACAACCTCCCCAGCCGGAAGGTCGCCGCCCGCGTCGGCGAGCGGCTCACCGACGAGCGCTTCACGCCGTTCCGCGACCCGTGCGAAATCTGGGAAATGCGCCGCGAGGACTGGCTGCGCCCTTGACGCCGGGGCGGGACGGTGGGACGCCGGGGCGGGGAGGACCGACATGCGCATCCTGGGCCTGATCGTCGCCACGTCGACCTTGCTCGCCGCCTGCGGGAGCCGCGAGTCCGGTCCCGCGGGGCCGGGCAACGAGAGCGAAGGGCCGATGGCCGTGACCGAAGCGCCGGCCGCTCCGGCTCCAGCCGAGGGCAAGGCCCCGGCCGGGCACTGGGATCTCCAGTCGAGCGGCGAAGGCGCCGCTCTGGTGATGACCGGCGCGGATCGGCCGGCGATCCGTCTCTTCTGCCCCGCCGGCGGGAAGAGGCTGGTGGTCAACGTCCCCGGCTTCAAAGCGGTCGGAAGCGAGGAGCGGCTTTCGTTCGGCGGCGGCGGCGAAGCGTCCGCCCTCGTCGCGGACAGCCGCGGCGACCGGCAGCGCGGAGGCGTGAGCGGCGCCGGCGCGGTTCCGGCCGATCTCGCGGCGCTGGTCGCGGGTCCTATCTCGGCGAGCTACGGCGCCCAGCGCAGCGGGCCCCATCCGGCACCGCCGCGGGCGCTTGCCGACGCTTTCGTCGCGGCCTGCCGCGAAGGCTCGGCCGCGCCCGCCGCGCCCGCCGCGGGCCCGGCCGCCGCCGCAGGCCCATGCCAGGTCCAGGACGGCAAGCCGCTGAGCGTCGCCGCGGTCCGGGCGGTCGGCACGGAGCCTTTCTGGGGCGCCCGGATCGAGGGTCGCTGCGTCACTTATTCGCACCCCGAGGACCAGAAGGGCACCCGAGTCTGGACCCGCTTCACCCCCGCCCAGGGCGGCGGCACCTGGTCCGGAGCCCTCGGCGGCCGCCGCTTCGAGCTCAGGATCCGGCCCGAGCGGGGCTGCTCGGACGGGATGTCGGACAAAAGCTATCCGCTCGCCGCCGAGCTGTTCGTCGGCGGCGAGAAGCGCAGCGGCTGCGCCGAGCCGCTCTAGCGGCCGCGGCGGACTCCGGTGAACCGGCGCTCGATCCCGAGCGCGAGAAGGGCGCCGGTCATCTTCCGGCCCTTGACCCGGCCCGTGACGGTGAACGGCAGCGCCAGCCGCCGGCCCTGGAGGCTGAAATCGGAGCCGGTGATCGAGCCGGTGGCGGTGGCCCCGCCGCGGTCGTAGACCGTCGCGGTCAGCTGACTGCCGCGCTGCTCGACCACCATCGAGCCCCGCCGGATCTCGCCCCGCCGGTTCCTCCAGCTCAGATCCCAGGTCCCGCCGATCCGCTGCGCGGCCGGAGCGGCCAGGGCCGGCGCCGGCGGGAGCGGCCCGCCGCCGGCGAGACCGGCGAGGGCGGCCAGCGCCAGAGCGAAGGCCCGAAAGGCCACCGCCCCCCGCACGGCAGGCCGCGGCCCGCTCCGCCAGCCTGAGCTCGCTTTCGTCATTGGAAAATCTCCGGGGTTTTCCGGCCCAACCCATTGCTCGGCCAAAGGTTCAGGGAGACGGCAGGCTCGCCCCCGCGCGCCGGGGCTGCCCGGCGAGGATGGCCGGAGGCCGGCGGGCGCCCTCCGGAAGGTCACGACTTGCGATCGATTCAGCCATTATTTCACCTGTGACCTTAGCCCATGTCCCGAAGCGTGCGGCGGCGGCGCATTTCCGCCCGGTAGAGCTTGAGGACGGCGTCGTTGTCCGGGGAATGGCGGGTGGCGACGTGCTTGCCACCGCGCATGATGGGCTTGAGGCTGCCGTACAGCATCCTGTGCCAGAGCAGCGCCTGTGTGGACATCGGGGCGGGAGGACGCTGGGCGAGGATGGAATCCCATGCGGCGGCGAAGCTCCCGGCGCCCGGCTTGTCGCGCAGCCGGTAGGCGCTCTCGCGGGTCATTCCGACATGGCGGGCCGCGGCGGCGACGCTTCCGGCCTCGGCGAGGTGGCCGAGGAAGTCCGACTGCCGCCCCGGAGTCCAGCCGTCGCGGCGATAGCGCAGCGGGACCGGGGTGAACGCGGGAACCCGGCGACGGTGGGTCGACTCGGTCATAGCAGGATGAGAACATAGAGTGAACGTAGAGTCAAGGGCAGGTGCCCTCAATAGGAAAATTTCCTCCGGAGCATCTCCAGCGGCACCGGCTCCGCACCAAGCTCGGCCCTCGCCTCCGTGACCGCGATTTCAATCATGCGCTGGAACTCGGAGTGCCGATCCGCGAGCACCCGGGCGCGTTCGGGATCAGGAGCGACGATCGTTTCCAGCGTCTTGCACGGCGGGAAGGCTCTGCGAGCGACCTCGGCCGGCGGCAGATCGCCGGGCACCAGCTTCGCGGCTTCGCCGCCGATGCAGAGCATCCAAAGCATCAGGGCCGCGGGCACGTCCGGTTCTTGTTCCGGCAGGCGCCAGACGATCCGGCCGTGCACCGTGTCGGTCGTCGGCCTGCCCCTGGAGTCGCGGGCGGGTTCGAAGCGGGCACGCTCCATCAGCAGCCTGCAGGTGGTGGAATCGAGGATGGCGGAGCCGCTCGAGGCGGTCACCGAGCAGGCGGTCGGCGCGCCGTCGGCGCCAACGGAGAGGCTGAAGGCCACCGGACCCTGCTCATGGTTGCGGATGGCCTCGGCGGGATAATCCTGGTCCGAGAAGAGGCTGGCGAGGTTCGCCTTGGCTCGAGCGGCGGCGGGTTGAGGCTCGGCCGCCACGGCGGCGCCAGGGGCGGCGGCGAGGAGCGCCAGGGCGAGCAGCGGGGCGATCCGGATCATGGCCAAGGGGTAGGCGCCGCCACGGAGGACCGCAAGCGGACGCGTGTGCCGGAAGCGCCGCGTCTTCCATGAAGTCGCAAGCGTTCCGCCTCAGGGCGCCGCCTCGCCCTCACGCATCCACTTCGCCCAGCCGGCGAGGAAGGCCTCGACGCTTGGCAGCCCCCGCGGATCGGCCTTGCCGACGCTCTCGCCGCACAAATAAGGCCAGTAATGCGAGGTCGGCGAGGAGTTGCGGCTGGATTTCGGCGGGTTGCCGACCTCGTGGCTCCACAACGCCTTGCCGTGCCGGTCGAAGAAGTGGGCGCGCACCCCCCAATAGGTATGCGCATCGCAATCGTGAGCGACTTCCACCACCACGTAATCGAACTTGCGCTCGCCCACGGACAGCGGGCCCTTGCGCGAGAAGGTGAGCTCGTTGGCATAGGCCATCCGGCCGTCGCGCCGAACGGACAGGGTGTCGAGCGCGGAGAGGGTCTCGTAATCGCCGCCGTAGATTCGCCACGACTGGGCCGGCGAGGCGGGTTGGGGCTCGGCCGAGGCGGCGGCAGCGGCGGCCGACACGAGCGCGAGGGCGAGCGTCTGGACGATCCTGGTCATCGGCCGGGAGTAAGCGGCGGGCGGGCGGCGGCAAGGCGCGGCCCTCCGGCGAGCCTGTCGCGGACGCCCTCGCCCCGGGTCAGCGAGAGTCCGCGCTAAACGAAATATGTTGGCTGGCGTCGGTTGGTATATCGGGTAACGGGTAAGGCGCAGGCGCAAGCGCTCGAGGTTCTGTCGTGCCGTTATCATTATTGAAGGCGGAGGCGGCGGAGGGCGCAACCGTGAATTCGGCCTTCCCAACGTCGCGCCGCTCGAGTGCGCGGACGGCTTACCGGTCGGCGTAGGGATCAGCCTGTATGGGACGGCGCCGGCGGGCAGGCGAGCGGGCCGAAGCCTGAAACCTTGTCAGCTTTAGCGCGGAACCGTATAAAGACGAATGGCCCAAATGAACGTCTCGATCCCCGACAAGCTCAAGGGCTGGGCGGAGCAGCGCGTCGCTGAGGGGCGCTACAGCAGCACCAGCGACTATATCCGCGACCTCGTCCGCCGCGACCAGGAGAATGAGGAGAAGGTGCGGCGCCTCCAGGCGGCGATCGACGAGGGGCGGGCTTCGGGGATCAGCAAACGCACCGTCGATGACATCATCGCCGACGGGCGCAGGCGCCGCGCCGCCGCTGAATGATCCCGGTGGAGCTCAGCGCGGCGGCGGATGCCGACCTCGTTGAGATCCTGAACTACGGCACCGAGGCGTTCGGCGAGGCGCAGGCCGAAGCCTATGCGGCGAGCTTCGACGACACGTTCGACCTGATCTCCCGACACCCGCTGGCCGGACCGATTCACGAGGCGGTGCGGCCACCCATCCGCAGCCTCCCGCACCGCAGCCATCGCATATTTTACGATGTTTTCGAGGATCGGGCCGTGGTTCAGCGCGTGCTGCACAAGGCGGTCGACGTGGCCCGACACCTGTGAGGGTGGCGGCGCAAAATATATACTGTCCCGGATTCCCCCCGGTCCGGAGCGGCCGGGCCTCGCGCCGCTTTCCCCTCCTCGCGGCGGCAGGAGAATTGCCGGCGCGGGCTCCCCGATTACTCGCGAAACGGAATAAAATCTAATTGAACCGGATAGATAGGCGGCGGAATTTCGGGACGCCGAGTCGCCGTCGGCGCGAAGGCCGAAGCGCTCGGACAAGCCAGGGAGAGCCTAATGACCGATACCCATGCCGAGGTCGACCGCGAACAGATGGCCAGCGATTTCGCGGAGACGTTCAAGGACAAATTGCCGCAGGAGACGATCGAAAGCGCCACGGCGCACCTCAGGAGCGCGCCCCAGGCGGCCGCGGCGAACACCGCTTATTCCGCGACCGGAAGCGTCGCTTCGCTGGTCATCTGGACCAAGTGCCAATGCTCGATCAAGGGCGGCAAGACGTTCGACGGCTCCGTCTGGGGAGTCACCTTCCCGGGCGGCGGGGCCTTGTTCGGCGACGTCTACACCGACGACGTCAACGCGCTCTACGCGAAGACGACCAACTTCGTGCTGATCGCCGCTTATGCCTATACGACCTTCATCTTCCTGGACGAGCACGGCAACGCGCTGGGCAGCTTCCAGGCCGGATCGGTCTCCACGGTCGGCGGCCAGGGCGGGGGCAGCGGCCACTGGAAATAGCCGGCGGCGGCCGTCGGCCGCGGGGTCCGAATGCGCTTAGGGTCGCAGACGCAATCGACCCGAAAGGGACGGACTGACCGTGGCCAGGCCGAGGATTAGGGTGACAGTGCACTCAATTCGAATTGCTGCACTGTCACCGATCTCCGGGGCTTATTCGTTGAGCGTGCTTCGATCCTTGTGCGGAAGATCGGGATTCAGCGTCTCCCAGCCGATCTTCTCCGCCACCCAGATCTCCACCGCGGGCGCGAAGGCGTCCGGGTCGTCGAGCGTGGCGGTGGTGATGTCGTAATGGTCGGGGCGGGACTCGCGGCGGTAGCCGACCAGGCTCCCGCACCTGGCGCACGAGCCCCAGTAGATCCCCGGGGACGAGGAATATTCGCGGACCTCGCCCTGGAGCAGAGCGTAATTCCCCTTCTCGAACACCGCCCAGCCGACGCTGGCGCCGCCGGTAGCCCGGCGGCAGGAGACGCAGTGGCACAGGGTCGCGGCGACGGCTTCGCCGGTGACACGGTAGCGGACGGCGCCGCAGAGGCAGCCTCCTTCGGGCATCGTTATTCCGCCGCCGGGAGGTAGATCTCGCCGCCCTTCTCCCGGAATTTCTCGCTCATTTCCGCCATACCTCGTTCGGCTTCGGCTTCGGCCGAAGAGGCCCCCCCACCATGCTTCGCATGGTCCCCCTCCCCTGCGAATGCAGGGGAGGAATTTGCGGCCAGGAAGGCGTCCGCCGGCTGGTTCTGCTTCGCGGCGAAGTCCCTCACTTCCTGGGTGATCTTCATCGAGCAGAATTTGGGGCCGCACATCGAGCAGAAGTGGGCGGTCTTGGCGCCCTCCGCGGGGAGGGTCTGGTCGTGATATTGCTCGGCGGTGTCGGGATCGAGCGACAGGTGGAACTGGTCGCGCCAGCGGAATTCGAAACGCGCGCGGCTGAGCGCGTCGTCGCGCATCTTCGCGGCGGGGTGGCCCTTGGCGAGGTCGGCGGCGTGGGCGGCGAGCTTGTAGGTGACCACGCCCACCTTGACGTCGTCGCGGTCGGGGAGGCCGAGGTGCTCCTTGGGGGTGACGTAGCAGAGCATCGCGGTTCCGAACCAGCCGATCATCGCGGCGCCGATCGCGCTGGTGATGTGGTCGTAGCCGGGGGCGATGTCGGTGGTCAGCGGCCCCAGCGTGTAGAAGGGGGCCTCGCCGCAGGCCTCGAGCTGCTTGTCCATATTGGCCTTGATCTTGTGCATCGGCACGTGGCCGGGGCCCTCGATCATGACCTGGACGTCATGACGCCAGGCGATCTGGGTCAGCTCGCCCAAAGTGGCGAGCTCGGCGAACTGGGCTTCGTCATTGGCGTCCGCGATCGAGCCCGGACGAAGCCCGTCGCCGAGGCTGAAGGCGATGTCGTAGGCCTTCATGATCTCGCAGATTTCCTCGAACCGCGTGTAGAGGAAGCTCTCCTTGTGGTGGCTGAGGCACCATTTGGCCATGATCGAGCCGCCGCGGCTGACGATGCCCGTCACCCGCTTCGCCGTCATCGGGATGTAGGGCAGGCGGACTCCGGCGTGGATGGTGAAATAGTCGACGCCCTGCTCGGCCTGCTCGATCAACGTGTCGCGGTAGATCTCCCAGCTGAGGTCCTCGGCGACCCCGCCGACCTTCTCCAGCGCCTGGTAGATTGGGACGGTGCCGATCGGCACGGGGCTGTTGCGGATGATCCATTCGCGGGTGTCGTGGATGTTTCGGCCGGTCGACAGGTCCATGACCGTGTCGGCGCCCCACCGGATCGACCAGACCATCTTGTCGACCTCGGCGGCGACGTCGGAGGCGACCGCGCTGTTGCCGATATTGGCGTTGATCTTGACCAGGAAGTTGCGGCCGATCGCCATCGGCTCGCTCTCCGGATGGTTGATGTTGGAGGGGATGATGGCGCGGCCCCTCGCCACCTCGTCGCGGACGAATTCGGGGGTGACGTAATCGGGGATGGAGGCGCCGAAATCCTGGCCGTCGCGGGGCTGCGCGGCCAGTTGCTCGCGTCCCAGATTCTCGCGGATGGCGACATATTCCATTTCGGGCGTGACGATGCCCTTTCGAGCGTAATGCATCTGGCTGACGTTCGAGCCCGGCTTCGCCCGGAGGACCTTCCTTCGGACGTTGGGGAAGGCCTGGACCCCGCCCGAGCGGTCCGGGCCGAGCTGGCCGTTATCCTCGGGCCTGACCTCGCGCTGGAGCACCTCCTCGACGTCGCCGCGGCCGCGGATCCAGTCGCGGCGAAGCTCGGGCAGGCCGCTCATGATGTCGATGATCGAGGCGGGGTCCGTGTAGGGGCCGGAGCAGTCGTAGACCCGGAGCGGCGGCTCCCCCGAGCTCGGCTCGAGGTCGATCTCGCGCATCGCCACGCCCAGGGGGCCGACGCGGATCTTGCGGCTGCCGCGGATCGGGCCGGTGGTGACTTTCAGTTCGGTTCGGGCGGGCGCGTCGGCCATTCTCTCGTCTCCTCAAACGGGACGGAGAGCGGGCGGACCCGAACTCCCTCCCTACGCCGGTGTCAGCCGGATCAGGTTCGACGGGTCGCAGCGGTGTCAGCTGCCTCTCAACCGCGTTCGCGCGGTCCCCCGGGGATGGGCAGGGCATAGGCCTTTCGTCTTCCCCGCGAAAGCTCCGAATCCAGCTTTCGCTGGAGCGGCGCGGCCGCCCGGCTTATCGTCCGGGCACCATGCACCTGATCGAGATCCTGCTTCCGCTGGCCGACAACGAGGGGAAGCCCTTCGCGGGCGAAATGATCGCGGCTGTGCGCGACGAGCTGGTCGAGCATTTCGGCGGAGTGACCGCCTTCACCCGGAGCCCGGCCGAGGGGCTTTGGAAGGAAGGCGGCGGAGCGCCGGACCGGGACGACATCGTCATCCTCGAAGTGATGGCCGACTGGCTCGACCGCGGCTGGTGGCGCGGCTACCGGACCGAGCTCGAGCGCCGGTTCGCTCAGGACGAGATCGTCGTCAGGGCGCGCGAGGTCGAATTGCTCTGATGGCGGACCGCCCGGCGCGACTGAAGGTGCTTCTGCTCGGCTCCTACGCCCCCTCGCTGATCAACTTCCGCGGGCCGCTGATCGCGGCGATGGTCGAGCGCGGGCACGAAATATTCGCGGCCGCGCCCGACATCGACGCCGACGTCGCCGCCAAGCTCGTCGCGCTTGGGGCGACCCCGGTGCCGGTGGCGCTCGGGCGGACCAGCCTCAACCCGGTCGCGACCTGGCGAAGCGGCCGGCAGCTGGGCGCGCTGGTCAGGCGGATCGCGCCCGACGTGATGATCGCCTACACGATCAAGCCGGTCGTGCTCGGAGCGGCGGCGGCCCGGGCGGCGCGGGTGCCCTGCTTCGCGGCGATGATCACCGGCATGGGCTATGCCTTCCTCGGCGGCCTGAACCCGAAGCGCCTCGCCGTCCGGCTCGTCGCCATGCTGATGTACCGAAGGGCGCTGGCGGCGTCGAAGCTCGTCATCTTCCAGAATGAGGACGACCGAAGCGACTTCCGGCGGCTGCGGCTGCTTGCGGCCGACAAGCCGACTCTCATCGTCAACGGGTCGGGGGTCGATCTGGAGCATTTCACGCCGGAGCCGGTACCCGACGGGATTTCGTTCCTGATGATCGCGCGCTTCCTGCGCGACAAGGGGATCAGGGAATATGGCGCAGCCGCGGCCCGGCTGAAGGCTGAATTCCCCGAGGTGAGGATCAGGCTGGCCGGCTGGCTCGACGACGCCCCGGATGCGATCGCTCCGGCGGAGCTGGATTCGATGGTGGCCGGTGGAGTCGAAAATCTCGGCCAGCTCGCGGACGTGCGTCCGGCCATTGCCGGGGCGAGCGTCTACGTCCTGCCCTCCTACCGCGAAGGCACCCCGCGCACGGTGCTGGAGGCGATGGCGATGGGCCGCGCCGTGATCACCACCGAAGCGCCGGGCTGCCGCAACACGGTGGTCGAGGGGGAGAACGGCCTGCTGGTCCCGGTGGCGGACGCCGATGCGCTCTACCGGGCGATGCGCCGCTTCGTCGAGGAGCCGGAGCTGGCGCGGACGATGGGCGAAGCGTCGCTTCGGCTGGTCCGGGAGAAGTATGACGTCGACAAGGTCAACGCGGCGATTCTGGCCGGGCTGGGGCTGTAAATTCCCCTCTCCCTGCAGGGGAGAGGGAGGGGCCCGCCGCCGCAGGCGGCGGGAGGGTGAGGGAGTGCAGTGAGGCCAGGCCCTCACCCTGGCGAGCTTCGCTCGCCTGTCCCTCTCCCCTGCAGGGAGAGGGTCGTTTCTCAGCCCAGCGGCAGCTCCAGCTCGAGCGGGCGCGGCCTGCGCCCCTCCCCGCCAAGGCCGGACAGGCCGAGCCCCAGCAGCCGGATGCTCTTCACCGGCGGGAAGATTCCGCGCAGGAGCTGGGCACCCATCGCCAGGAACTCGGCCTCGCCGGCGACCGGGCGGTCGAGCGAGCGGGCCCGGGTGACGATCTGGAAATCGCCATATTTGACCTTGAGGTTGACGGTGCGCCCCGACAGCCCCTTTTTCTCGATCCGCTGCCAGACGTGGCGGCCGATCCGCTCGAGCTCCGCGAGCAGCGCCTCCTCGTCCGCGAGGTCGGCGAGGAAGGTGTCCTCGGCGCTGACCGACTTGTAGGGCCGGTCCGCCTTGACCTGGCGGTGGCAGATGCCCCGGGCGAGATCGTGATAATAGCGGGCGCTGCTTCCGAAATGGGCGGCGAGGAAGTCGAGGCTCCTCGCCCTCAGGTCAGCGCCCGTCTCGATCCCGAGCCGGGCCATCTTCTCGGCCGTCTTGGGGCCGACTCCGTGGAAGCGCTTGACCGGAAGCGCCTCGACGAAGGCGGCGCCGCGGGCCGGGGTGACGACGCACAGGCCGTCGGGCTTGTTCTGGTCGGAGGCGAGCTTGGCGAGGAACTTGTTGTAGCTCACTCCGGCGGAGGCGGTGAGGCCGGTCTCGGCCTTGATCCGGGCCCTTATCTCCTCGGCGATGACGGTGGCGATTCCGATCCCCTTCAAATCCTCGGTGACGTCGAGATAGGCTTCGTCGAGCGAGAGCGGTTCGACGTGCGGCGTGTAGTCGAGGAAGATCGCCCTGATCTGCTCCGAGACCGCGCGATAGGCGTCGAAGCGCGGCTTGACGAAGATCAGCTCGGGGCAGCGCCTTTTGGCGGTCACCGCCGGCATGGCCGAGCGGATTCCCCATTTGCGCGCCTCGTAGCTCGCCGCCGCGACCACTCCGCGGACTCCGCCGCCGACAGCGAGCGGCTTTCCCCTCAGCTCCGGATTGTCGCGCTGCTCGACCGACGCGTAGAAGGCATCCATGTCGACATGGATGATCTTTCGGATCGCTCCCTCGGCCGGCGCGTCGTTCACGCCATGTTCCTAGCGCGGATGGGGGGCGGGGAAAAGGGGTAGCGGATGCGGTGCTTCCCGGCGAAGGCCGGGACCCAGTTCTTGCGGCAGCGCTGCTGGGCCCCGGCCTTCGCCGGGGAGCGCTCTAGAACCGCAGGCTCATCCCCACCGCGGCGACTCGCGTGGCCGGGGAGCCGAGGAACTCGCGGGCCGGATCCAGCCGGCGGCGGATCTGCTCCTTCTCGGTCGTGCCAATGACGGAGAAGAGACCGACCCCGACCGCCATGTTGTCCGCAACCGGAAGGCTTCGGAACAGGCGCGGCGCGGACGGATCCTCCGCCGGAACGACGTCGCTCGAATCGAGCTCGACATTTTGTGAAACGAGAACGTTGGGCCGGCTCTGCGCCGGCGCGGTCCCGAAGCTTTTCGCCTCGCCGCCCTCCACCGATCGGTCCAGCGCCGCCGCAGGCGACGCGAGGACAAGCATCATCCCCGTTACGGCGAGCCCTGCAGATCCTCTCATCGCGGGCTCCATTTTCGCTGTTGCCCCATATAGCGCGCGACTATGCCGGGTGGTTCCGGTCGTGTCACTACATGTTTGCCTCCCTATGCGAAGCATGGGGAGGGGGACCCTGCGAAGCATGGTGGAGGGGTAACCTGTCCAGGCCTTGCCAACTCACCCCTCCACCGCCTTCGGCGGTCCCCCTCCCCATCTGCGATGGGGAGGCAATCAGAAGGTATAGGCCAGCCCCAGGGTCGCGAAATACTGGCTTCGATCGCCGGCGACGCTGACGATCGGGCTTCGGGCGATGTCGCCGAGCAGCCGCGAATAGCCGACTCCGCCGAACAATGAGAGCTTGGGATGCCTGAGATCGCCGGTCAGCGACTGGCCGAGGAAGAGGGTCGCCCGCCAGCTCTTCCAGCCGCCGTCGGCATTGTAGGCGGAAAGGCCGCTCGCCACCGAGCCGGCGGGGCTGATCGAATAATAAGTGCGCGCATAGCCGTCGCCGACATGCTCGGCCTGGAGGCTCAGGCTGGCGAGCGTCCTGGTGCCGAGCGGCGACGAATATTCGATCGCCGGAGTGATGATGCTGCTCTCGTGAGTGTCGGAGACGTCCTTCTGCCAGGCGACCCGGGCTCCGAGGCTGTCGTACTGGTGGAGAAGCCCGTTCTTCGTCACCCCGGCCCAGACTCCGAGCTCGATCGCCGCGTCCAGCTCTCCGAGCGCCCCCACCCGGGGGTCCTTGATCCGGTTCGTCCGGTCGAGCCGGACGTTGGCGAGCGGGCCGAAGTTGAACGACACCGGCGCATCGGCCTTGTCGGGGATGAGGTCGACGTAGAGCGCGGTTCCGCGGGTGGCGAAGCCGAAGCCGGCGACCTTGCCGAAGGCGAGCCCGATCGGGGTCAGGATATAATCGTCGGACCCCTCATAGGAGGGGACGTAGGCGCCGCCGACGCCGATGGTAAGGCTGTTGCGGTCGTCGGGCCGCCCTTCGTCTTCCCCATCCTGCGCCAGCGCCGGAGCGGCGGCCAATAGCGGCAGGGCGAAAATGGCGGCCCGCCAGATAGTCTTCGCGGTCATTCATGTCCCTCCTGTTTGCCCGCAATCCGTCTTCTCCTTAACCGATGCCTTTCGGCAGCGTTACGAAAAAAACGTGTCGTTTTGGGCCTTTCGCGACGAGTGGCGCGAGCGGGCATGGCCTCGCGGGCGCTCGGGCGATAAGCAGGTGACGATGCGCAGGGGCAAAAATTGCGGGCTGCTGATCGCCGGCGGAGGAGTCGCCGGGTGTTTCGCGGCGCTCGCCATGGCGCGGCTGAGGGCCGAGGCGGCGATGGTTCTGGTCGGCGAGGAGGCCCGATTCGGCGGCGGCAGCGGAATGCTGGTGCTCGACGCCGGCCTCGCCGCCGAGGAGCTCAACCTGCTCGAGCCCGTCATCGTCAGGAGCTGGGAGGCCTGCTACGTCGCCCTTCCCTCGCGAAGCCGCAAGCTCAAGCTCGCAAGCCATCTCGTCACCACCGAGGCGATCCATCAGGCCGTCGCCGACGCACTGCCCGACCGCTGCGCCCGGACCACCAAGGTCGTGGCGATTCGCGACGACAGCCTGCTTCTTCCGGGCGGCGAATCGATGGCCGGGACCGGCGCCGTCGACGCCCGCGGCTGGGCCCAGCAGACGACCCTGGAGATCGCCTGGCGGCACCGCACCGCGCGCACCTGCCGATTCGCCGACCCGCACCGGGTCGACCTGCCGGTGCTGGCCGACATGACCCTCGAGACCGGCGGCTGCGGCCATTTCACATGCATCCCGATCGACGAGAGGACGCTGCGGGTCGAACGGATCGATTATTCGCGAAGTCCGGAGGGCGGAGCCGACGGACCGGAGCGCATCGAGGATTATGTCGGCCGCCGAGGCTGGCACGACGGCGAGCCGCGCAAGGCGGAATCCTCCTCGCGCCCGATCGCGCTCGGCGGCGACTTCGCGGCTTTCTGGCGGATCGGCGGCGCCCGAGTGGCGAAGCTCGGGGCACGCGGTGGCTTCTCCCATCCCTTCACCGGCTCCGCGCTGCCCGACGCGCTTCGCACCAGCCTCACCCTGGCCCGGCAGAGCGACCTTTCCGGAGCGGCCCTGCACGACCTGTTCGAGGCGGAGGCGGCGTCCTCGTGGAAGCGCCGCGAATTCCACCGGAGCGTCAACCGGCTCCTGCTCGACAGGGGCGCCCCGGCGCTGGCCGCTTTGTACGGCCTCGACGGACCGCTGCTCGAACGCTTCTTCGCCGAGGAGCTGGGGCTGTTCGACCGGCGCAAGGTGCTGGCGGCGGTGGGGGGGTGATTGCCTCCCCATGCGGAGCATGGGGAGGGGGACCAGGCGGAGCCTGGTGGAGGGGTAGCAGGCCACCACCTCAGCGGCTCGAGCGCATCAACCTCGGCGTCATCGCCAATTACCCCTCCACCACACTTCGTGTGGTCCCCCTCCCCATCTTCGATGGGGAGGCAAGTGAGCTTCCAATCCTCTTTCCCCTGTGCTTAAGGCGCCGCCATGAACGTCCACGAATATCAGGCCAAGGAACTGCTCGCGAAGCAGGGCATCCCCGTCCCCGCCGGCTACGCCGCCCTCAGCGTCGAGGAAGCGGTCGAGGCCGCGGGCAAGCTCCCAGGGCCGCTCTGGATCGTCAAGGCGCAGATCCACGCCGGCGGGCGCGGCAAGGGCAGGTTCAAGGAGCTCGGCGCCGACGCCAAGGGCGGAGTCCGGCTGGCGCGCTCCATCGAGGAAGTGCGGACCAACGCCGGGGAGATGCTGGGCAAGACCCTGGTCACCATCCAGACCGGGGCGGAGGGCAAGCAGGTCAACCGGCTCTACGTTACCGACGGCGTCGACATCGCCAGGGAATATTATCTCGCCCTGCTCGTCGACCGCGGCAGCGGGCGCGTGGCGATGGTCGCCTCGACCGAGGGTGGAATGGACATCGAGGCGGTCGCCCACGACACGCCCGAGAAGATCACCACCATCACCATCGATCCCGGCCAGGGCTTCATGCCCCATCATGGCCGTGCTCTCGCATTTGCGCTCAAGCTCGACGGCGAGCTCAACAAGCAGGCCCAGAAGCTGGCGCGGCAGCTCTACGACGCCTTCCTCGCGCTCGATTGCGCGATGCTCGAGATCAACCCGCTGGTCGCCACCGACGACGGCCGAATGCTCGTCCTCGACGCCAAGATGAGCTTCGATTCCAACGCCGAGTTCCGCCATCCGGAATTTGAGACCCTCCGCGACGAGACCGAGGAGGATCCGATGGAGGTCGAGGCCTCGAAATTCGACCTCGCCTACATCAAGCTCGACGGCAACATCGGCTGCATGGTCAACGGCGCCGGGCTGGCCATGGCGACGATGGACATCATCAAGCTGAACGGGGCCGAGCCGGCCAATTTCTGCGACGTCGGCGGCGGCGCCAACACTGAGAAGGTGACGGCGGCCTTCAAGATCATCCTGTCCGACCCGGCCGTGAAGGGCATCCTCGTCAACATCTTCGGCGGGATCATGCGCTGCGACATCATCGCCGAGGGCATCATCGCCGCGGCGAAGGAGGTGGATCTGAAGGTGCCTCTGGTGGTCCGGCTCGAGGGCACGAACGTCGAGGAGGGCAAGCGAATCCTCGCCGACAGCGGCCTCGCCATCACGCCCGCCAACGACCTCGGCGACGCGGCGAAGAAGATCGTCGCGGCGGTTCGCGAAGCCGCATGAGACCCACTCCGTTCGCCCTGAGCCTGTCGAAGGGCTTTCCTTCTTCGGCAGGGAGTGAAGGGAAAGGCTTCGACAAGCTCAGCCCGAACGGTTTCAGTTCAACCCCGGAGAATATCCGATGAAACTTCTCGTACCCGTCAAGCGGGTGATCGACTACAACGTCAAGCCGCGGGTCAAGGCGGACGGGACGGGAGTCGATCTCGCCAACGTCAAGATGAGCATGAACCCGTTCGACGAGATCGCCGTCGAGGAGGCGATCCGCCTGAAGGAGAAGGGCGTCGCCACCGAGATCGTCGCCGTCTCGATCGGGCCGGCCAAGGCTCAGGAGACTCTCCGCACGGCGCTCGCGATGGGGGCCGACAGGGCAATCCTGGTGACGACCGACGACGAGGTCGAGCCGCTCGCGGTCGCCAAGATGCTCGCGAAGATCGCGGACGAGGAGCAGCCCGGGTTAGTCATCCTCGGCAAGCAGGCGATCGACGACGATTCGAACCAGACCGGCCAGATGCTCGCCGCTTTGCTCGGCTGGGCGCAGGGCACCTTCGCCTCGAAGGTCGAGGTCGACGGGGAAAGCGTCAACGTCACCCGCGAAGTCGACGGCGGGCTCGAGACCTTACGGCTGAAGCTTCCGGCGATCGTCACCACCGACCTTCGCCTCAACGAGCCGCGCTACGCCTCGCTGCCCAACATCATGAAGGCCAAGTCCAAGCCGCTCGCCCAGAAGACTCCGGCCGATTACGGCGTCGACACGACTCCGCGTCTGACCACGCTCGGCGTTCGCGAGCCGTCGAAGCGCGAGGCGGGGATCAAGGTGCAATCGGTGGACGAGCTGATCGACCGCCTCCGGACCGTGGGAGTGATTTGATGAAGACGCTCGTTCTCGTCGAGCATGAAGGCGGCCAGCTCAAGGACGCCACCCTCTCCGCGGTCACCGCCGCCTCTAAGCTGGGCGAGGTCCACTTGCTCGTCGCCGGCGAAGGCGTCGGCTCAGTCGCCGAGCAGGCGGCGAAGATCGCCGGGGTCGGCAAGGTCCATGTCGCCGACGGGGCGGCCTACGCCCACCAGCTGGCCGAGAATGTCGCTCCGCTCGCCGCCGGGCTGATGCAGGGCCACGACGCGTTCGTCGCCGCCTCGACGACGACGGGCAAGAACGTCGCCCCGCGGGTCGCCGCGCTGCTCGACGTGATGCAGATTTCCGACGTGATCGCGGTCGAGGGCGAGGACACTTTCCAGCGGCCCATCTACGCCGGCAACGCCATCGCCACGGTCAGGTCGGCCGACGCCAAGAAGGTGCTGACGGTGCGCGGCACCGCCTTCGAGAAAGCGGCGGCGGAGGGCGGAAGCGGACAGATAGAGGCGGTGTCCGGCGGCGAGGATTCCGGCCTGTCGAGCTTCGTCGGAGCCGAGATCGCGGCGAGCGAGCGGCCCGAGCTGACCAGCGCCAAGATCATCGTCTCCGGCGGCCGGGCCTTGGGCTCGTCGGAGCAGTTCCACCAGTACATAGATCCGCTGGCCGACAAGCTCGGCGCCGCCGTCGGCGCCAGCCGCGCCGCGGTCGACGCCGGCTACGCGCCCAACGACTATCAGGTCGGCCAGACCGGCAAGATCGTCGCCCCCGAAGTCTATATCGCGGTCGGAATCTCCGGAGCGATCCAGCACCTCGCGGGCATGAAGGATTCCAAGCTGATCGTCGCCATCAACAAGGACGAGGAAGCGCCGATTTTCCAGGTCGCCGACCTCGGCCTGGTCGGCGACCTGTTCAAGCTGGTGCCGGAGCTGACGGAGAAGCTTTGAATCCTCCCCATGCGAAGCATGGGGAGGGGGACCAGGCGGAGCCTGGTGGAGGGGTAGCTGACAAGGCCTGCGCAATTACCCCTCCACCACCCTTCGGGTGGTCCCCCTCCCCATCTGTCGATGGGGAGGATCTAAGGCTTGGCGAACAGGCCGACGAGGTCCGCCTTCGCCAGGACATGGCCTTTCATCGCGGCGAGCAGCTGCTCGCGGCTCGCTCCCGCCTTCAGGGGAAGCTCGGAGTCCAGGGCGAAGGCCTGGAAATGATAATGGTGCGAGCCCCCGCCCGAGGGGTGCGGACCGAAATAGGCCGGCTTGCCGCGGCCGTTGCGGCCCAGGCGGGCGCCGAAGGTGACCGAGCCGTGCTCGAGCCGGCCCGCTTTCGGATCGAGGTTCCAGGCGAGCCAATGGACGAAAGGCCTGGCCGAAACGGCGTCCGGATCCTCCATCATGATCGCGAGCGTCTTCGTCCCCTCCGGAAGGCCCGACCAGGCCAGCGAGGGCGAAAGGCTGTCGCCATAGTCGCTGAAGCGCAAAGGTATCTCCGCGCCCTGGACGAAATCGCGCGAGGTCAGGGAGAAGTTGGCGGAAGTCCGGGTTTCCGGCCGGTCGACGGCGAGGACGACCGGCTTGGCGGCGTCGCTCCCCTTCGAGCAGGCGACGGCGAGGAGGCAGGCGAAGAGGAGGCGGGTCTTCATTTCGCCAGTGTAACCGATTCAGTCGAAGCCGCCAAGAAAGGCGGCGACGTTGGCGCCGAGCGCGTCCACCGCATAGCCGCCTTCCATGACGATCAGGGTGGGCAGGCCGAGCGAGGCGATCCGGCGGGCGACGGGAGCATAGTCCGCCGTCTCCAGCGCGAAGGCGCAGATCGGATCGGCCGTGAAGGTATCCGCGCCGAAGGAGACGATCAGCAGGTCCGGCCCGAAGCCGCCCACCGCCTCCAGCGCCCGGCCCAGTGCCCCCTCATATTCCCGGATGGCGGTCCCGCGCGGCAGCGGCAGGTTCAGGGTCGAGCCCTCGCCTTCGCCGGTGCCGCGCTCGTCCGAATGGCCCCAGAAGAAGGGATAGTCGGTCCGCGGGTCGGCGTGGATGGACGCGAAGAAGACGTCGCTGCGTTCGAGAAAAATGTCCTGGGTCCCGTTGCCGTGATGATAGTCGATGTCGAGGATGGCGACCCGGTCCGCTCCGGCGGAGCGCGCGGCCTCCGCGGCGACCGCCGCGTTGTTGAGGTAGCAATATCCGCCCATGTAATCCGCGCCCGCATGGTGTCCGGGGGGACGGCACAGCGCGAAGGTCGAGCGGTCGCCCGCCAGCACGGCTTCCAGGGCCGACAGCGCCGTCTGCGCCGCCCAATAGGCGCTCTCCCATGTCCCTTGGGCGATGGGGGTAGACGCGTCCATGCTGAAGAGTCCGAGCCGCGCGTCGATCCGGTCGAGGTCGAGCGGCCGCCGCCCCGCCACCGGCCAGACATAGCCGGCGGCATCGCCGGGCCGGCCGGCCGCCTTCCAGTCGGCGAAGGCGGATTCGAGGAAGTCGAGATAGCGCCGGGGGTGGACCCGCAGGAGGGGCTCGTCACCGTGGTCCGCGACGGCGTGGGTCGCGCCCAGCGCGGCGAGCATCGAATCGATCCGGCCGCAATGCTCGGCGAACGGCACGAACCCGCCGTTGTGAAGCTCCTGCGCCGGCGCATGAAGCCGCTGCCGATCGTCCCAGAAGACCCGCATGATTACCCTCTCCCGTAAGAACCGGAGAGGGGTTTAAGCCGCCGCTCGGTCACGGACGCAGATCCTCGGGCAGGGTCGGTTCGGATAATATCCTCTCCATCGCCGCCCAGCGCGCCGCGGGATCCGTGCCGGCGCGCTCCACGGCGGTGCGGACCATGTCCAGCCCGAGCCCGTAATTGATCACGTAGGAGCGGTATTGATCGATGAAGGCGACGGATTTGTCGGCCCGAGCGGCGGAGACGAGCTGGTATCTGCGGGTCAGCTCGACCGCCCGCGCGCGGTCGATCCGGCCGTCGAGATAGTCGGCGGCGATTGTGAAGCGGGCTCCGGCCAGCTCCTGAACAGAGCGCTGAAGCGCGAGATACCGCCGCGCTTCGACGGTGGGCAGGCCGGCGAGCGGGTAGAGGGTGCGGGTCTCGAAGGCGAGCTGCTCGTCGCCCGGAAAGGCGAGCTCGATCCCGTAATTGGCCGATCCTTCGGCGATGAAGCTTTGCGGCGAATAAAGCGGATAGAGGGTGAACTCGATCCAGCCCCGCGCCCTGGCCAGCTTCTGCTCGAGCAGCATGTTGTAGACGTGGTGCCCCGGATAGCCTTCGTGGCAGCCGAGGTCGACGGCGCGGCCGATCCGGATCGGAAGGTCGGTGTTGACCTGGATGAGGCTGTTGGAATCGCCCTTGTACCAATTGTAGCCGCCCCAGCTCTTGCCGGTGACGAACTCCAGCGTGAAGCGCTCGCCGGCCGGCAGCGCGATATGCTCCAGCGTGCGCCGGCGGCATTCGGCGATGGCGGCGCGCATCACCGGCTCCAGCCGGTCGCGGGCTACGGTGAAGCGCTCGGTGAACGCCTCGACCCGGTCGGCGAGCGGCCCCTTCCCCGGCACCAGCCGTTCGAGGCGGGCGAGCAGCGGGTCGTAGTCCGTCAGCGGCTTCAGCTCCGGGCGCACTCCGAACAGCCCTTCGGCCTCGTCCGCGAAGGCGAGCTTCTCGCCCTGGATCATCCTGAGCCGGGTCGAGGCGGCCTTGAGCTGGGCGAGCAGGAAATCGCGGCGGCGGCGCTCGACCGGGTCGAGCCGCGAGTCGGCAAGGCTGCGCAGCCGGACGGAGAGCGTGGCGGCGCGGGCGGCGAGCCCCGGCAGGCTCTGCGCCGTCCGCTTCGCCTCGGCCTGCCATTCGGGCGGCCCGTAATAAGCGTCGATATAGCCTTCCTCCTTCTCGCCGATGGCGAGCTGGAGCTTCACATAGTCGCGCGCGATCGAGTCCAGGCTCTCGCGGGCGGGCCCGGCCGAGACGCAGCCGGCGAGCAGGAACAACGGCAGGAACAGTCGGAGGAGAATCGTCATGGCCGTTCCTCGATTCCGTCGCAGTCCCCGTCCAGCTCGATCTCCCGATCGAGCCGCGCTTCCTCCTCCTGATGGCGCGGGTGCGCGGGCGCAAGCCTTAGCAGGGCATAGCCGGCAAGCGCCGAGAGGATCGAGCCGGCGAGGATTCCGAGCTTGGCTTCCTCGACCAGGGCGGGGGCGCCCGGGAAGGCGAGAGCGCCGATGAACAGGCTCATCGTGAAGCCGATTCCGCAAAGCATTGCGACCCCCCAGACCTGAAGCCAGGTGGCGCCGCGAAGCCGGGAGGCGAAGCCGAAGCGGACGGTCAGCCAGACGGCGCCGAGGATTGCGAGCTGCTTGCCGAGGAAGAGGCCGGCGGCAATGCCGAGCGGAAGCGGCTCGAACAGCCTTTCCAGCCCAACCCCGGCCAGCGGCACCCCGGCATTGGCGAAGCCGAAGAGGGGGACGATCAGGAAAGCCACCCAGGGGCCCAGGCCATGCTCCAGACGATGGAGCGGGGAATCCGCCGAATCGGGAGCGCCCGGAGTGACGGTGATGGGGATGACGGCGGCGGCGAGAACGCCCGCGACGGTGGCGTGTACTCCCGACAAAAGCACCGCGTACCAGAGCAGGACGGCGCCGATCAGGAAGGGCCACAGCCGCCTGACGCCGCTCCTGCCCATGCCGTGCATGACGAGGAGGATCGCCGCCGCCGCGCCGAGCGCGACCAGGTCGAGCGAGGCGGTGTAGGCGAGAGCGATGATCGCGACCGCTCCGAGATCGTCGGCGATCGCGACGGTGGTGAGGAACAGCTTGATCGACGTCGGCGCCCGGCCGCCGAGGAGCGCAAGCACTCCGATCGCGAAGGCGATGTCGGTCGCCGCAGGGATCGCCCAGCCGCGGGCGAGTCCGGCCGCGCCCGCGGTCAGGGCGAGATAGATGGCGGCCGGAACCGCCATTCCGACGGCCGCGGCGATCATCGGCAGCCGCCGCCGGTCCCAGGTCGACAGCCGCCCGTCGACGAACTCGCGCTTTATCTCCAGCCCGACGAGCAGGAAAAACACCGCCATCAACCCGTCGTTGATCCACAGATGGACGGTCATCGCCCCCAGCTTCGGCGACAGTGCCGGCCCGGTCTCGAAATGCAGGAAATGCCGATAGGCCTCGGCCAGCGGCGAATTCGCGACGATCAGCGCAAGCGCCGCGGCGCCCATCAGGACGATTCCGCCGGCGGCCTCGCTCCTAAGGAATTCGCGCAGCGCCGGGCGTGACCTCGCACTTTTTGTCCTCGCCATGGGTTCGGCTCTACCCAGACCGGACGACGGAGGGAATGCCCGCATGCGCCGGCGTTAGATGCCGTTGCCGCCTTCCCCCCGCTTGTCCGCCACTAATCCCCGATCCGCGCCATCCACGGCAGGAGCGCCGCTGACGGCGGTTTTAGGGGCTTCCGCGATCTCCCAGCAGCCCCAAACAAAGGCCCCGAGAGCGAACAGCATAAGCAGGAAGCTGATTGCACCGACTCCTAAGCCATGCCCAGTGGCCGCTTCGCGCATTTCCTTCACCGTGCTCTTCGCGGCCGCCTTGCCGCTCCACAATTCGTCCTCGAGCGCATTGGCATAGAGCTCGGCAAAGAAGGAGTTGAACAGCCCAGCCAGCAACGCCGCAACAAACCCGGCGATGAATGCCCACCCCGCGCCCTCGAACAGAACGGCTCTCGTAGGGTCGGACCGCAACAGCGCCACGACTGCCCCTCCGTTGGCGAGCAGCAGGGAGGCGATCGTCCACCGGGCGAGTTCATTGGCCGCCTTTCGGCTCTCTTTGACGAGTTCGAGAACGATGTCGTGGCGAACATCCTCGATCGAGGTCTGCGCGGATTCCGAATCGTCCATCGTACCTCCAAACCGGTCGCTGGTCGGCGCGCCATTCTGCGCCTGGACGATTAACTCCGCCGCCAGCCAGTTGCTCCGAGCCCTTGCATTGTCCGCCACAAGGAGACGCGTTCCGTGGTGCGGCTGAGTCCAGGAGGAACCCGCGCCGCTTTCCAGGCGGGCGCGGGAGGATCGCGGGCCTCGCGGAACAAGTGCCGATTCCCGCACTCCGGCCGGAAGTGAATCGACGGACTGGGCCGGAAGTTTTCCTTGTTTTCGAAAAGGGCTTGCTATTTTTCCGCGAAAATAGATGATTGTCGCGTCCGGTCAGGGGGCAGATCGATGGACGTGGCGGGGCCGTTGTTCGGCGGGGTGGACTTCTTCATGCGCGAGGCGGCGTTGTTCGCCGCCACCGGCTTTCTGGTGCTGGGCCTCAGCGATCTGGCGGTGGATCTGCTCTGGCTAGGGCATCGCGCCCGCCGCCTCGGAATTCCGGCCCCGAGCGTCGACCGGCTGCCGCCGCCGCGCTGCCCGGGCCGGCTCGCGGTCTTCGTTCCCGCCTGGGACGAAGCGGCCGTGATCGGCGAGATGCTTCGAGCCGCCGCCGGATCCTGGCGGGACGGCGACTGGCGCCTCTATGTCGGTACCTACCTCAACGATCCGGCGACGACCGCGGCGGCGGCCGCGGTCGCTTTGCACGAACCTCGGGTGAAGGTCGTGAGCGGCGGCGGGCCGGGGCCGACGACCAAGGCCGACTGCCTGAACCGGCTGTGGCTGGCCCTGCTCGCCGACGAAGGCCGGACGGGGCGCGCGGCCAAGGCGGTCATCCTCCACGACTCCGAGGACGTCGTCCATCCCGACGAGATCCGGCTGTTCGACGGCCTGATCGAGCGCTTCGATTTCGTCCAGCTTCCGGTGCTTCCGCTCATCCACCCCCATTCGCGCTGGCTCGGCGGCCATTATGCCGACGAGTTCGCCGAATCGCACGGCAAGGAGATGGTCGTGCGTGGCGCGCTCGGCGCCGGCCTCCCCTCGGCCGGCGTCGGGTGCGCCTTTTCGCGCGAGGCGCTCGGCCGGCTCGCGGCGGAGCGGGGTGGCCTGCCGTTCGACGCCGACAGCCTGACGGAGGATTACGAGCTCGGCCTGAGGCTCGCCGAAGCGGGCGGGCGCCGCGCGTTCGTTCGCGTCACCGACGCCGGCGGCGATATCGTCGCCACTCGCGCCTATTTCCCCGGCACGCTGCCTGCGGCGGTCCGCCAGAAGGCGCGGTGGATGACCGGAATCGCGCTGTCGGGCTGGGACCGGCTCGGCTGGAGCGGCGGCCTCGCCGAGCGCTGGATGCGCTTCAGGGACCGCCAGTCGCTGCTCGCCGCGATCCTGCTCTGCGCCGGCTATCTGGCGATCGCCGCGTGGCTGGTGCTGAAGGCCTGGCAGGGGGCCGGCGGCACCGGCCCGGCGCCGCTTCCCGCTTCGCTCGCGATCCTCGTCGCGGTGAACATGGGGCTGCTCGGCTGGCGGCTGGCGGTTCGCGCCGCCTTCACCACCGCCGCTTACGGCTGGCGCGAAGGGCTCCGGGCCGTGCCTCGGACTGCGACCGGCAATCTGGTGGCGATGCTCGCCGCGGCGTCCGCTTTCTCCCACTACCGGGCGCTCAGGCGCGGCGGCCCGCCGCGCTGGGACAAGACCGCCCATATCTACCCTGTCCGCCGCGCCGCCGAATGAGGCGCTCTCCGCCCCTGCGCTTCCTGGCGATCGTGCTGGGCGGGTGGGCGGCGCTGAGGACGGCGATGATCGCCCCGCCCTGGTGGACGCCGCCGGCCGGCGCCGCCGCTTCTCCCCGCCCCCAACGCCTCGCGCGCGGCGGCGTCGCCGTGGCGCCGAAGGAAGCCGGGCCGGAGTCGCTTCCGGAGTCCGGAGGGGCCGCGGCGGCGGCGGCGACACCGATCCGGCCGGCCCCGCCGCTGCCCGGCGGGCACGCGGCGACGCGCCTCGCGACAGCGGCCGGGGCCGGCCCCGAAAGGCGGGTCCGCGGGATCGCCGCCGTGCCGTTCACGGCGCTGCCGAGGCCTCCCCTCGTCCCGCCACCCGCGGCGGGTCCGCGAGCGCCGAGGCGCTGGTCGTTTTCGGCCTGGTCCTTCGTTCGGCGGGGCGACTCCGCGCCGCTCGCTTCGGGCGGCCTGCTCGGCGGAAGCCAGGCCGGCGCCCGGCTGACCTTCCGTCTCAATCGGGATCGGGCGCGGCCGTTGGCGCTGTCCGCTCGCCTGTCCGCACCGCTGCGCCGGCCGGCGGGCGGCGACGCCGCCCTCGGCCTCGACTGGAAGCCGATCGGGCGGCTCCCGGTCCATGTCCTCGGCGAGCGGCGGCAGTCGGTCGGCGGCGAGGGCCGTTCCGCCTTCGGGCTCACCCTTTACGGCGGCCTGTACGACGCCCCGCTCGGCCCGCTGCGGGTCGACGCCTATGCCCAGGCGGGCGTCGTCGGAGCCCGCTCGCTCGACCTGTTCGCCGACGGCTCGCTCCGACTCTCGCTGCCGCTGGGCCGAAACGCGCGCGCCGGCGCCGGCGCATGGGCGGGCGGACAGCCCGGAGTGTCGCGCTTCGACCTCGGCCCCCAGGCGGCCCTCCGCCTGCCCGTCGCCGGCCGCGCCGTCACCCTCGCCGCCGACTGGCGCTTGCGCGTGGCGGGCAACGCCCGGCCGGGCTCTGGCCCCACGCTTACCCTCGCCACGGACTTTTAGGGGCGGCGCAAGGCAAGGCATCCGGCTTTTGACGGCAGCGGGCTTTGTGCGATCCGCCTTCCGCACCGAGCCGCCAGCGGCTAGTCAGTGCGGCGTGGACATCTATCTTCCCATCGCCGGCCTGTCGGTCAACGCGCTGGCGATCATCCTGCTCGGGGGGGTCGTCGGCCTCCTGACCGGGATGGTCGGGGTGGGCGGAGGTTTCCTGACGACCCCGATCCTCATCTTCTACGGAATCCCGCCGCCGGTCGCCGTCGCCTCGGCGACCACCCAGATCACCGGCACCAGCGTGTCGGGAGTCCTCGCCCACCGCCGCCGCAAGGGCGTCGATTATCGGATGGGAGCGGTGATCATCGCCGGCGGCCTGCTCGGAGCGCTCGCCGGCGGCGGCCTGTTCCGGCTGCTCCAGGACGCGGGCCAGATCGATACCGTCATCTCGCTGCTCTACGTCATCCTCCTGGGGACGATCGGAATCCTGATGGGCAAGGAGGCGGCGACCTCGCTCGACATCCTCAAGCCGAAGCAGAATGCGAAGAAATCCAAGCGTCACAATCCGCTGATCGCGGCCCTGCCGATGCGCTGGCGCTTCTACCAATCTGGCCTCTACATCTCGCCGCTGGCGCCGCTCCTGCTCGGCTTCGGAGCGGGAATGCTGACCGTCCTGCTCGGGGTCGGCGGCGGCTTCATCGTCGTCCCGGCGATGATCTACCTGCTCGGAATGTCGGCGCAGGTCGTCGTCGGCACCTCCCTTCTGCAGATATTGTTCGTCACCGCGGCGACGACGCTCATCCACGCCACCACCACCAAGTCCGTCGATATCGTGCTCGCCGGGCTGCTCCTTCTGGGCTCGGTGATCGGCGCCCAGTTCGGCGCCCGGCTGACCCAGAAGGTCAAGCCCGAGCTGATGCGCATGTTTCTCGCCATCATCGTCCTCGCGGTCGCCTTGCGGATGGCGATCGGCCTCGGCTGGCGGCCGGAGGAAATCTATACGCTGCAGGTGCTGTGAGCGCCCGGCGCGCCCTCCTCCTGCTTCTCGCCGCGCCGCTGGCCCTGGGCGCCGCCAAGCCTCGGCTGGTCCCCGACGTGTCGCAGAGCGACATCAAGATCCAGTACAGCTTCAACGGCGCCGAGCTGCTCCTGTTCGGGGCCATCCTCTACCCCGGCGGGCGCACGCCGACCGAGCATGCCGACATCGCCGTCGTGGTGAAGGGACCAGTCCAGCCGCTGGTCGTCCGCGAGAAGCAGAAGGTGGCCGGGATCTGGATGAACGTCGAATCGGCCCGCTTCCGCTCGGCGCCGGCCTTCTACGCCGTCGCGTCGTCGCGGCCGCTCTCCAGCCTGATCGACGAGCGGACCGCGGCGATCTACGAGCTCGGCCTCCAGAACCTGTCGCTGTCGCCGGGCGGGGGCAAGTCGCCGGAAGTGCAGAGGCGCTTCGAGGCGGGGCTGATCGAGCTGATGCAACGCAACCAGCTCTATATCGAGGATCCGAGGGGAGTCCGGATCACCGACCACGTCCTCTATCGCGGCCGCATCGCCATCCCGGCCCGCGTCCCGGTGGGCGACTATACGGCCGAGACCTTCCTCATCAAGGACGGCCGGGTCATCGCCGGAGCGGTGCGCGAGATCAGGATCGGCAAGACCGGCTTCGAGCGCGACGTCGCCGCCGCCGCCGACCGCTGGTCCTTCACCTACGGGATCGCGGCGGTGGCGCTGTCGCTGCTCATGGGTTGGGGCGGCAGCCTGGTGTTTAGGAAGGGGTGAGGTCCTTCGATACGGGTCTTCGCCAAGCTCAGCCCCTACTCAGGATGAGCGAAGTGCCACCGCTCATCCTGAGTAGCCGGTGAGCTTGTCGAACCGGCGTATCGAAGGACCCCTCCACCAGGCTTCGCCTGCCCCCCCCCTCCCCATCCGCTGCGCGGCCAGGGAGGACAAAAACAGGAAAAGCAGTTGTTTACCCCTCGCTGCTAGGAGGGTGGCCGGAAAACAGCCGGGGGCAGCGCGCTCGCATGACCGACATGATGAACTTCAGGACCGTCACCCTTCCCGAGGAGGCGGACGAATTCGCGCCGACCATCCGGCCGCGCATCCCGCAGCCGGTGCGCCACGAGCCGATCGGCAAGGTCGTCGACATTCGCGGCGGCGGCGGCAGGATCGAGCTGCAGGCTTCCCGGGTGGCCGAGATCTCCCGCGATCCCGACCCGAGCATCGCCTTGTCCGGCCAGGTCGGCGGCCACGTCAAGCTGGAGGCGGGCAACCGCTGGCTGCTCGCCAACGTGCGCAGCCTCACCCTTCGGGACGGCGAGGCCGGGATGATCTCGGCCGACATCGACTTTCTCGGCGAGGGCGAGGAGGACCCGCAGAGCGGCAAGCTGATCAACTTCCGCCGCGGAATCACCGGCTATCCGCCTCCCGGCGCCAAGGTCTTCCCGGTCTCCGGCCAGGACATGCGCCAGATGTTCGCCGCCGACGAGCGCGCCCATATCGAGATCGGCACGGTCTACCCGACCAAGGACGTCCGCGGCGCCCTCTATGTCGACGCCCTGCTCGGCAAGCATTTCGCTCTGCTCGGCTCGACCGGCACCGGCAAGTCGACCTCGGCTGCCTTGATCATGCACCGCATCTGCGACCTCTCGCCCGAGGGCCACATCGTCATGATCGATCCGCACGGCGAATATTCGGCGGCGTTCAAGAGCGTCGGCGAGCTGTTCAACGTCGAGAATTTGGCGATGCCCTATTGGCTGATGAACTTCGAGGAGCATTGCGAGGTCTTCATCACCTCGTCGGGCGCCGAGCGGCAGCGCGACCAGGACATCCTCGCCAAATGCCTGCTCCTCGCCCGGTCCAAGAACCGCGCCGCGGAGGGCATGACCAAGCTCACCGTCGATTCGCCGATCCCTTATGCGCTGTCCGACCTCGCCGGGGCGATCAACGCCGAGATGGGGCTGCTCAACAAGGCGACCGACACCGCTCCGTTCATGCGGCTCAAGACCAAGATCGACGAGCTCAAGGCCGACCCCCGCTACCATTTCATGTTCTCGGGGATGCTGATCGCCGATTCGATGACCAATTTCATCGGCAAGATCTTCCGGCTCCCTGCCAAGGGCAAGCCGATCTCGATCGTCGACGTCTCGGGCGTCCCGTCCGACATCGTCTCGGTGGTGGTGGCGGTGCTCTCCCGACTCGTCTTCGATTACGCCATCTGGTCGAGGAACGAGGTCCCCCGGCCCGTGCTGCTCGTCTGCGAGGAAGCGCATCGCTACATCCCGTCCGACAAGACCGGCGGCGGCCAGGCGGTTCGCAAGATCCTCGAGCGGATCGCCAAGGAAGGCCGCAAATACGGAGTCTCGCTCGGCCTCATCACCCAGCGCCCGTCCGACCTCGCCGAGGGCGTGCTCTCCCAGTGCGGCACCATCATCGCGATGCGTTTGAACAACGAGCGCGACCAGCATTTCGTCAAGTCGGCCATGCCGGAAGGCGCGCGCGGTTTCCTCGACGTCATCCCGGCGCTTCGCAACCGCGAATGCATCGTCTGCGGCGAGGGCGTCTCGATCCCGATCCGGGTCTCGTTCGACGACCTCGAACGCGACCGCCGCCCCGCCTCGTCCGACCCGCTCTTCTCCGAGCTGTGGCGCCAGACCGGCGACGAGGAAGCGATGGTCGCGCGGGTCGTCAAGAGGTGGCGGAGCCAGGGCCGGTAAGCGCCCGCAAAAGCTCGCGGGGCTGGCTTGCGAGCGGCGCCGGCGCCACAGTTTCACCCAAAGCACCAAAGGACCAAAGAGTCCGCGACCCGGACTCCGCCGACGCTAATCCAGTAGGAATGCTTGAGCGACGTAGTCGCTCATCCGGGTCGTGCGCCCGCAGGTGATTTGCGGCGGCCGCGGCGGTTCGGCCCCTTTGGTCCTTTGGTGCTTTGGGTGAAATCCGTCCGGGCCGCTGACCGATCGGAAGCGACGAAGGTTAGGCCCGCGGCCTCTTCTTGCCCGAGGTCTCCGCCATTCGCGACGCGCCCGGCTTCACCGCCAGCAGCGTCTTGAGCCGGGCGCGGAAGGCGGCGAGGCTTGTCCCGTCGAGCTGGGCTCGGCTGACGAACTTGACCGAGGTCGGGTTGATCGGGACTCCGTTCTTCAGGAGCTCGTAATGGAGGTGCGGGCCGGTGGCGAGGCCGGTCGAGCCGACATAGCCGATCACCTGGCCCTGGCGAACGCTGGCGCCCGGCTGGGCGACGATCCGGCTCATGTGCGAATAGCTGGTGACGAGGCCGCCGCTATGGGCGAGCCGCACCTGGTTGCCATAGCCGCCGGCGCGGCCGGCGAGGATCACCTTGCCGTCCGTGGCGGCGAGGATCGGAGTGCCGTAGCCGGCGCGGAAGTCGACGCCCTTGTGCATGCGCGTGTAGCCGAGGATCGGGTGCAGCCTGAGCCCGAAATTGGACGAGACGTTGCCCGGAACAGGCCGCTGGAGCATGCCGCTCTCGCGGCCGACGCCCGAGGCTTCGAACCATTCGGAGCGGCCGCCCTGCTCCCATTGCATCAGCTTCAGATCCTTGCCCGAGCCTCGGTCGAGGCCGGCGTAGAGCAGGCGGCCGGTCTCGGCCTCGCCGGTGGCGGCGCGGCGATGCTCGAGGATGATGTCGAAGCGGTCGTCGGGGGTCAGGCTCGAGATTTCGGTCTGGCTGGCGACGGCGCGGATATAGGCTTCGACCGCCTTGGCCGGAGCTCCGGCGGCCCGGGCCGAGCGGTAGAGGCTCGAGCCGACATAGCCCTGGATCCTGAGCGGGGTCGAATCGACGGAAATGGGGGTGCGGGTGAGGGCGAGCTTGCTTCCCGAGCGCTTCAGCGAGAGCTTGAGATCGAAGCGGGCGCGAAGCGAGAGGGCGCTGAGCGGGCGGGCGACGGTGCGGTCGGCACGACGCCCGAGCACGATGTTGATCGACGTTCCGGCCTTGAGCTGGTCGAGCGGAACCGCGCCGGCGACCAGCCTCGCGACCTCGTCCGCCTCCCTGGGGGCGACTCCGGCGCGCTCGAGGGCGCGGACGAAGCCGTCGCCCTGGCCGATCGTCGCCACCATCTCGACGGTCGGACGTTCGGGCCGGTCGAGCAGAGGCTCGACCGCGTCGGTCGGCGCCATCCGGCGGCCGGTGTCGGCGCCGAGCGCGAGCGGCGAGATGGCCAGGCTTCGCGACTGGGCGAAATGAGCATCGGAAAGCGGCTTGGCCGAAGCCGCCGGAATCGGGTCGAAGCCGGGCGCAAGCCACAAAGCGGCGCCGCACAAGCCGGTGCAGGTCAGGACCCCGCGGAACCAGGCGGGCGAGCCGATGCGTGAGCCGAGGTCGACGACGAGATCGAAGCGGCGGGCCGGAGGCGCGGCGCGGCTGCCGAAGCTGCGCGGCCGAACCGGAGCCTCGAAAGCGAGCGCGGCGGCTCCGCCGCCGGCCCCGGGCCTGATCTGGTTGAACTGATACAAAGCGGAAAAAGCCCCCGCGATCCCAGGAAACACCCCCCGGCCGCGGATCGCGGTCAGGTGGCGAGGACTGTGGCGAAACGGGGTTAAAGTCCAGTAAAGCAGGACGATATCGGCGCAGGCTTGCGGTGAAGCGTGCCGTGGGAGACGGTGAAGCGTGAGGGCTTGCGGGAACTACGGTTGGCGGTCATGCCAGCGAACGCCGGCATCCCGGCGGGTGAAAGGCGGCTGCGGTCCTCACCCGCCGGGACCCCAGCCCTCGCTGGGGCGACGATAGACAATCCAAGTCATTGCGCCCGGGGCACGAAATGCCGATCTAGGCTTCTATGAGCGAATTCGCGCGGGCGCCGCTGACGGCGATCCTTGGGCCCACCAACACCGGCAAGACCTACCTCGCGGTCGAGCGGATGGCGGCGCATTCGAGCGGGATGATCGGCTTTCCGCTCCGGCTGCTGGCGCGCGAGGTCTACGACCGGGTGGCGGCGATGAAGGGCGCGAACCGGGTCGCCCTCATCACCGGCGAGGAGAAGATCGTCCCGAAGGACGCGCGCTGGTTCCTGTGCACCGCCGAATCGATGCCGATGGAGCGCGACTTCGCCTTCGTCGCCCTCGACGAGGCGCAATTGGGCGCCGATCCGGAGCGCGGCCACGTCTTCACCGACCGAATGCTCCACGCCCGCGGCCGCGAGGAGACGATGATCCTCGGCTCGGAGACTCTGAAGCCGATGGTCCGGGCGCTCCTGCCCAAGGCCGAGATCGTCACCCGCCCGCGATTCTCGACCCTCTCCTATGCCGGGCCCTCGAAGCTCTCGCGTCTGCCTCCGCGCTCGGCGATCGTCGCCTTCTCGGCCGAACAGGTCTACGCCGTCG
This sequence comes from Allosphingosinicella sp., assembly GCA_036389015.1. Taxonomy (GTDB): domain Bacteria; phylum Pseudomonadota; class Alphaproteobacteria; order Sphingomonadales; family Sphingomonadaceae; genus Allosphingosinicella. The sequence goes on from DASVQS010000042.1 coordinate 60,059, forward strand.
CCGAGATGCTTCGCCGGATGCGCGGGGGAGCGGCGGTGGTGATGGGCGCGCTCAGCCCTCGCACGCGCAACGCCCAGGTGGCCATGTACCAGGCCGGCGAGGTCGATTATCTCGTCGCCACCGACGCGGTCGGGATGGGGCTCAACATGGATGTGGCCCATGTCGCCTTCGCCGGCCTCTCCAAGTTCGACGGCCACCGGCGGCGGCGGCTGACCCCGGCCGAGATGGCTCAGATCGCGGGCCGCGCGGGCCGCCACCAGCGCGACGGGACGTTCGGAGTCCTGACCCTGGAGGGCGAGCTCTCCGCCGAGTTCCGGCCGGAGGAGCTCGAAGCGATCGAGGAGCACCGATTCGCGCCTCTCGACCATCTCTACTGGCGCGAGGGCGATCCCGATTTCCGAAGCGTCGAAGCCCTGATCCGCTCGCTCGAGCGAAGGCCGAACGAGGCGGGGCTGCGCGCCGCGCCCGAGGCGATCGACCTCGCCGTCCTGAAACGGCTTGCCGAGGATCCCGATGTCGCCGGCCGCGCCCGCGGCCAGGAAGCGGTCCGGCGGCTTTGGGCGGCATGCGGGCTGCCCGACTTCCGCAAGACCGGGCCGGAGCATCACGCGCGCCTGGTCGGGCGGCTCTATCTTCACCTCAGCGAGGGCGACCGCCGGATCCCGAATGCCTGGTATTCGGCGCAGGTCGCCCAGCTCGACAACGTCCAGGGCGATATCGACACCCTCGCCGACCGCCTCGCCGGGGTGAGGACCTGGGCCTATATCGCCCACCGTTCCGACTGGCTCGCCGAGCCGGCGGCGATGGCGACACGCACCCGCGAGGTCGAGGAGAGGCTGTCCGACGCGCTCCACGAGCGGCTCACCCAGCGCTTCGTCGACCGGCGCACCTCGGTCCTCCTCAAGGACATCGGCCGCAAGGGGGTAGGCGAGTTCCCGGTGATCGTCGACGAGCAGGGCGAGGTCACCGTCGGCTCCTTCCCGATCGGGCGGATGGAGGGCTTCGCCTTCGAGGTCGATCCGACCGCCCGCCACTCCGACCGCAAGATGCTTCTCGCCACCGCCGAGCGCCGGCTCGGCGGCGAATATGAGAAGCGCGCCGCCGCGCTCGCCGCCGATACGGACGACCATTTCACGCTTCGCACCGACGCGGGCCAGCCGGTGGCGGTTCTGTGGCGCGGGCACGAGGTGGCCCGGCTGGGGCCGGGCAAGAATCTGCTCAGCCCCCGGGTGGTCGTCGACCGAAGGCTCGACCGATTGTCCGAGCGGGGCCGGGCGGTCGTCGTCGAGCGGCTCGATCTGTGGGTTCGCCATCAGGTCGAGCGCGCGCTCGGCCCGCTGCGCCAGGCCGGTCTCGCGGCGCAGGAGCGGGAGGCGCCTGCGGCGGTGCGCTCGATCCTCGCGATGCTCGTCGACGAAGGCGGAATCGTCGCCCGTGACGCGGTCGCCAGGCCTCTGGCCGCGCTCGACAAGGCGCAGAGACGGTCGATCACCGGTCTCAGGATCAGGATCGGAGCGCTCGACCTGTTCATGCCCGACGTTCTCAAGCCGGAGGCCCGGCGCTGGCGGACGGCCCTGCGCTCGGCGGCCGCGGGCGAGGCGATGCCGGACTTGCCGCCGGAATCGGCGGTCCTGCTCCCCAGCCCGCCGGACGGCGAGCGGCAGCGGCTGACTCGCCTCGGCTTCCGGCCGCTCGGGCCCCAGATGCTCCGGGTCGACCTCGTCGAGCGGCTCGCCCGCCATGCCCACGAGGCGCGCGCGGGCAAGCCGCAGCCGGTGGTCGACGAGGCGCTCGCCACCTCTCTCGGCCTCCAGCCGCAGGCGGTGGCGAGGCTGATGCGCGATCTCGGCTTCCGGCCTTCGGAGGGCGAGCAGGCCTGGGTCTGGCGCGGCCGGGCGCGGCCCCGCGAGGCGCCGCGGCGGCCGCAAACGGGACACGCCTTCGCGGCGCTGGCGGAGCTGAAGCGTGGCTGACAGCCTCCGGCTCGACAAGTTCCTGTGGTTCGCGAGGATCGTGAAGACCCGCGCACTGGCCCAGACGATGGCGGAGGAGGGGCGGATCCGGATCGGCGGACGCGTGGTCGACCGGGCGCATGCTCCGGTGCGCGCAGGCGACGTGCTGAGCTTCGCCCAGCGCGGGACGGTGCGGGTGCTTAGGGTGGAAGCGTTGCCGGCCCGGCGGGGCCCCGCACCGGAAGCTCGGGCGCTTTATACGGAGATTAGCGAGGGCGCTCGGATCCCTCTCCCTGGAGGGGAGAGGGACAGCCGCGAAGCGGCAGGGTGAGGGCGTGGAGGACTGGTCCAGCCAGGCCCTCACCCTTGGGGCTGCGCCCCCCTTTCCCTCTGCCCTGCACGGAGAGGGATGACCGTTGACGCACGCCGCCCCCGCCGACTAGGGATTCGTTCCAGGGAGAAGCCAATGACCTACGTCGTCACCGATGCCTGCATCCGCTGCAAATATATGGATTGCGTCGAGGTGTGCCCGGTCGACTGCTTCTACGAGGGCGAGAACATGCTCGTCATCAACCCCAGCGAATGCATCGACTGCGGAGTCTGCGAGCCCGAATGCCCGGCCGAGGCGATCGTCCCCGACACGGAGGCGGGGCTCGAGCAATGGCTGGAGGTCAACGCCACTTATTCGGCCGAATGGCCCAACCTCACCCGCAAGCGCGAGAGCCCGGCCGACGCCGACGAGCACAAGGGCGAGGAAGGCAAGTTCGACAAATATTTCTCGCCGGAGCCCGGCCAGGGGGATTGAGGTCCGTCCTTCGATAACGAGCAGGTGAAACATGCCCCCGGCATGTTTCAGGATTGTCCGGGGGCCAATCCGACCTGCTCATGGTTCGGCAAGCTCAGCGGCTACTCAGGATGAGCGGTGGGGACTATTCTGGGCCGCTCATCCCGAGGAGAGACTGAGCCTGGCGAAGCCCGTCTCGAAGGACGAGAAGGACAAAAGGGTAGCTTTTCGGCACCTTTTCGGTTATAAGGCTCCATCGAAGCGGATGCGACGCGCATTCCGCAACCGGTGGTCACAAGAAGAATCGCCGCACATCGCAGTTTGGGTACGTCCTTGGGGCGGATGGAGTCCGGCGCGGATGCGGCTGTTTTCCAATGGAAGGTCGATTAAATGGCAGCGAAAGCGTTGAGCTTCGACGTTGGCGATTACGTTGTTTACCCCAAGCACGGCGTGGGGCGAGTGATCGAACTGCAGAGCACGGACATCGCCGGCATGCAGCTCGAGCTCTACGTGCTTCGCTTCGAGAAGGAAAAGATGACCCTTCGCGTTCCGACCAACAAGGCGGAAAGCGTCGGCATGCGCAAGCTCTCGTCGGACAAGACGATGCAGGAGGCGCTTGCCACCCTCAAGGGCAAGCCCAAGGTGAAGCGCACCATGTGGTCGCGGCGCGCCCAGGAATATGAGGCGAAGATCAACTCGGGCGACCTCGTGTCGATCGCCGAGGTGACCCGCGACCTGTTCCGGGCCGACGACCAGCCCGAGCAGAGCTATTCGGAGCGGCAGATCTTCGAGGCCGCCTCGAGCCGGCTCGCCCGCGAGCTGGCCGCGATGGAGCAGGTCGACGAGCCCGCCGCCCTGGTGAAAATCCTCGAGATCCTCAACAAGGCCGCGGCGATCTACAACCGGGAGAAAGCGGCGGCCCTCTAGCCGGAAGCTTTCATCCCCTGCCGAAAAGGGCGGTCCGGCGACGGGCCGCCTTTTTTGTTGCGTCCGCTTCGGAGCATGTGTATTAGGCGAATAACACAGTCAGGGAGGTTGGCATGCGTGGAGCGATGATTCTGGTGCCTTTGCTGGTTCTGGGCGCCTGCGGATCGGGCAGCGGCCATGAGAAAAGCGGGGCGAGCGGCCAGAACGGCCGCCGCGATTACCAGGTCGGGGCCTTCGACCGGGTCGAGCTCGCGGGATCGCACAACGTCATCGTCACCGTCGGCGGCGCTCCCTCCGCGTATGCCGAGGGCGACACCGGCCTGATCGAGCGGCTCGAGGTCGGCGTCGAGAACGGCGTTCTCCGGATCGGCCAGAAGAAGGGCAAATGGTCGTTCGGCTGGAGCAAGGACCATGGGGCGCTCACGATCCACGTCAGCGCGCCCGCGCTCAAGAGCGCGGAAGTGACCGGCTCCGGCGACATGAAGATCGACAAGGTCCAGGGCGAGGCCTTCGCCGGCGCGATCGCCGGCTCGGGCGAGCTCGAGATCGCGTCCCTCACCGCCAAAGCGGCGCGCTTCGAGATCGCCGGATCGGGCGCGGTCAGCGCCTCGGGCGCGGCGGACACCGCCGATTTCTCGATCGCGGGATCCGGCGACGTCCGCGCCGGCGGCCTTCAGGTCAAGCGCGCCAAGGTGTCGATCGCCGGCTCCGGCAACGTCGAGACCAAGGCCACCGAAACGGCGGACGTTGAGATCATGGGCTCGGGCGACGCCGTCATCACCGGCGGGGCGAAGTGCCGCATCGACAAGATGGGCTCCGGCGACGCGCGCTGCAGCTGAATTCCCGAGCGTCATTCCGGCGAAGGCCGGAATCCATGAACAGGGTCCTTCGATACGCCGTCTCGGCAAGCTCAACGTTTACTCAGGATGAGCGGGGAAAGCTCGCCACGGCTCACCTGAGCAGGGAGCTGACCCCGGACTTGATCCGGGGGAAGGTCCGTATCGGAGGACGGTTATCGGCCGTTAACCCTTTTCCGGCAGGGTCCGAGGCCATGACCAGGACGCTCCCGCTCGCCCTCCTCGCCTTCGCCGCCGCCGCCCCCGCCGGGGCCGCGGAGCGGAATTATTCCGTCACGGATTTCGACCGGGTCCAGGTCGAGGGCCCCTATCGGGTGACCCTGGCCACCGGCCTCGGCTCCTCCGCCCGGGTCGAGGGCTCGGCCGAGGCGCTCGACCAGATTTCGGTCGAGGTCCAGGCCGGCACCCTGCGGGTCCGCCGCAACCGTTCCGCCTGGGGCGGCTATCCGGGCCAGGGCGTCGGCACGGTCTCGGTCACCCTTACCACCCGCGACCTTCGCAACGCCGCCGTGGTCGGCCCGGGCAGCCTCGAAATCGACCGCGCCCGCGGACTGCGCGTCGGCCTGTCCGTCTCCGGCAGCGGCCGGCTGGCCGTCGGCGCCGTGGAGGCGGACAACCTCACGGTCGGACTGCTCGGCGGCGGCCGGATCACCCTCGCCGGCCGCGTCAGGCAGCTCAGGGCGACCGTCCAGGGCAGCGGCGACCTCGCCGCCGCCGGTCTCGCCGCCGACGACGCCCAAATCGCTTCGGAAACCGCGGGAAGCGTCGTCGTCTCCGTCGGTCGCACCGCCAAGGTGACGTCGACCGGACCCGGCGACGTCGAGATCCTCGGAACCCCGAGCTGCACTGTGGAGGCGAAGGGCTCGGGTCAGGTGCTCTGCGGCGGGGCGAAATAGCGTCCCAATTCCTCCCCGCGATTTCGCGGGGAGGGGGACCGCGCGTAGCGCGGTGGAGGGGTTCTTTCAGAGTCAGCGAGGCCCCTCCACCCTGCTTCGCAGGGTCCCCCTCCCCTGCAAATGCAGGGGAGGAATGAAGCATTAGATCAGCGCCAGCCCCGCCAGCTTCGCGGTCAGCTCCGCGGGCAGGTCGGCCAGCCCGGTGTCGTCGCCGTCGAGGTCGAGCGGGGCGTCGGCCGCCTCCAGATAGCGCCAGCCCTGGTGCGCGCGTCTCGGCAGGGCCCGGACCAGGACGAGGAGCGGGTCGAGTCGGATGATCGTCCGGCGGTCCTCCTCGCGGTCGGCGAACCCGAGGATGGTCTGGCGGGCGGCTATCCGGTGCTTGACGATCCAGTAGATCGAGCCGCCGACCAGCTCGTCGGCGCGCTTGGGCCGGAAGCGGGTGACGATCGGGACGATGCCCCCGGCCAGCCGGAGCCGCTGGCGCGCCTGAAGCGAGTCGAGGCTGGCGCAGCCGACGGCGACCTTGCTGATGTTGAGCGGCATCGGAATTTCTTAATTCGGTAAGCGATTGGGGAATAGGGAAATCTGTTTCTCAACCGGCGATCCCCGATGCCGAGGCGAGTCCCAGGAAGACCAGGAAACCCATCGAATCGGTGACCATCGTCACGAACACGCTCGACGCCACCGCCGGGTCCGCTCCGGCCCTTTCCAGCGCCAGCGGAACGAACACCCCGGCGAAGCCGGCGATGATGATGTTGGCGAGCATCGCCGCCGCGATCACCGCGCCGAGCGCGGGATGGCCGAAGAAGAGCCCGACCCCGACCCCGATCACTGCCGCCACGGTGATCCCGTTGAGGCAGGCGACCTGGATCTCGCGAAGGATCGCACGCCAGGTGTTGGACTGGGTGAGCTGGTTGGTGGCGAGGGCCCGGACCGTCACCGCCAGAGTCTGGGTGCCGGCATTGCCGCCGACCCCCGCGACGATCGGCATAAGCGCGGCGAGCGCGACCATCTTCGCGATCGTCCCTTCGAACAGGCCGATTATCGTCGCGGCGACGAGCGCGGTTCCGAGATTGGCGATCAGCCAGCGCACCCGGCTCGAATAGCTTTCGATCAGCGGCTGGTTGATGTCGCCTTCGCCGGCGCCCGAGAGCAGCAGGACGTCCTCCGACGCCTCCTCCTGGATGATGTGGACGATGTCGTCGACGGTGATCATCCCGACCAGCCGGCCCGCCTGGTCGATCACGGCCGCGGAGATCAAAGCGTATTTCTGGAAGCGCAGGGCGACTTCCTCCTGGTCCATATCGACCGGAATGAGGGTCTGCTCGCGCTTCATGACGTCGGCGACGGCGACGTGGCGGTGGGTTCGGAGGATCCAGCTCAGAAGGCAGGTGCCGACCGGATGGTGGCGCTCGTCGACGACGAACACCTCCCAGAAATCGGTGGTGAGGTCCTCTCCGGCGCGCAGATAGTCGATGACCTGGCCGACCGTCCAATGCTCGGGCACCGCGATCAGGTCGCGCTGCATCAGCCGGCCCGCCGATTCCTCCGGATAAGCGAGCGCTTCCTCGATCGCGGCGCGATCGTCGGGGTCGAGCTCGCGGAGCACGGCGCGCTGCTCGTCCTCCTCGAGATCCTCGATCATTGCGACGGCGTCGTCCGTCTCCATCTCGCCGGCGAGGTCGGCGACCTGGCGAGGATCGAGCGCGTCGACCAGCTCCTCGCGGACGTGCTCGTTCATCTCCGCGAGCACGTCGCCGTCGAGCAGGTCGGCGATTGCGGCGGCGAGCGCCCGGCGGTCGTCGCTGTCGACGAGCTCGAACAGGTCGGCCAGATCGGCGGGGTGGAGCGGCTCGACGAGCGCCCGGGCTCCGTCGGAATCGCCCGCCTCGACGCGGTCCATCACCTCGCTGACATATTCGGGCTTGAGGCGGTCGTCCTCGTCGAGCCGGCCTTCGGGGCGAGTGCCGGGCGGAGCGCCGGACAGATCGATTTCGCTCTCGCTCATCCGCCCCTCTTTCGCCGGTGTGGTATCGCCGAGCGCTTCCTAGGACGGGGCGGCGGGAGTGTCGAGCGGGGTGGCGCGGGCTTGCCCTCTCCCGTCATTCCCGCGAAAGCGGGAATCCATGCTGCGTCTAAGCAGCGCCGCCTTCCGATGGATTCCCGCTTTCGGGTTCCCATCAAAGTAGTACTTTGATGAGGTCCTTTCGGGAATGACGATATAGTGGAGAAGAACATGGCCGACGAGCTCAACACCCTGGTCCTCAACCTCGACAGCGGCGGCGACGTCGTCATCCGGCTTCGGCCCGATCTCGCGCCCGGGCACGTCGCCCGGATCAGGGAGCTGGTCGAGGAAGGCTTTTACGACGGAGTCGTCTTCCACCGGGTCATCCCCGGCTTCATGGCGCAGGGCGGCGACCCGACCGGGAGCGGAATGGGAGGCTCGAACAAGCCCGACCTCAGGGCCGAGTTCAGCGCCGAGCCCCATGTCCGCGGCACCGCGTCGATGGCGCGCGCGCAGAATCCGAACAGCGCCAACAGCCAGTTCTTCATCTGCTTCGACGACGCCCGCTTCCTCGACAACCAGTATACCGTCTGGGGCCAGGTCACCGAAGGCATGGAGCATGTCGACGCGCTTCCGAAAGGCGAGCCGCCGCGCGAGCCGGGCAAGATCGTCAAAGCCAGCTTGAGGCCCTGACGGTGGCCAGGGGGGTCACGCTCATCACCGGCGCCTCGGCGGGGCTTGGAGTCCATTTCGCCCGGCAATGCCGCGAGCGCGGCGACTCGCTGGTCCTCGTCGCCCGGCGCAAGGACCGCCTCGAGGCGCTGGCGGCCGAGCTCGGTTCCTCGAACGTCATCGCCGCCGACCTTGCCCAACCGGGCGCTCCGGCCCGGCTGCTCGCCGAGGTCGCCGGGCTCGGGCTCGAGGTCGACACCCTGATCAACAATGCCGGCTTCGGCGCGGCCGGGGCCTTCGTCGAGGCTCCGGCGGAGCGGCTGCTCGAGATGATCGACCTCAACGTCCAATCGCTGACCGAGCTGTGCCGGCTGGCGCTTCCGGCGATGATCGAGCGGCGCCGGGGCTTCATCCTCAACGTCGCCTCGACCGCCGCCTTCCAGGCGGGCCCGTGGAGCGCGGTCTATTACGCGACCAAGGCCTACGTCCTGTCGCTGAGCGAGGCCCTGCACGAGGAGTCGAAGGGGCGCGGGGTCCATGTCACCGCGCTCTGCCCGGGGCCGACGGCGACCGAATTCTTCGAGGTCGCGGGAAGCCCGAACGGCCGTCTCGCGAAGATGGCCACCGACCCGAAGGCCGTGGTCGCCGCCGGCCTCGCCGGCCTCGCCCGCAACAAGCCGATCGTCGTCCCCGGGATCATGAACAAGATGACGTCCCAGGCGGGCCGGGTCCTGCCGCGGAAGGTGTTGCGGCGGGCGGTGGCGGCGCTGAAGGGCTAAGCCCGCTTGACCCTCCCCGGGACCGGAATCCGTATCAACTGCGACCCGGACCTTCACAGTCCTTCAATATCCGCCGGACGACAGCGGCGTCGGTTTTATTCATGAATCTGTCGAACTGGCTCCAGTAGATCGAGTCATACGCTGAGTCACCGTAAGCGACACCGAATAGCCCATCCTGCTCAGCTCTCTCCAGATCGCCCAGAAGGCCTTGGATATAGGCCGTCGACTCCGAGCAAAACGCGGTCGCGGCTCCCTCGATCGAGCCATGGACCTCATCTCCCATCTGGTTCCAGTAGCCGTTGAGGAAATATGTCAAATAATCGAATTTTATGTGTCGCATCTCATTTGTCTACCCAGCCGCTGACGACATTGAAATCAGCTTGGATGAACGGGTCGTAATTTCTGTTTAGCACGAACGTAGCTTTATAGCCCTGCATCTCGCGCCGTGCGCCTCGCTCGAGAACTCTACCCAGCGGAATGGGGGCTTCAACCTTGATGATGAATACGTCACCATGACCAGACATCAGCCAGGCCCTTATCCGGGCCTCATGTTTTTGAACGCCGAGCCGCAAGGCTGCGTTGGCGGTCGGCTCATCGGTGAAGGTTGAGGCGCGACGGAGAGACGTATCCCTGCTGAGGCGAGTTCGAAGTTGCTGGAGGGATCTCCCGACGTGAAATCGAAGCGTGTGACCGTTCCAGCGTTGCCCTTCGTGATACCGGAGCCCGCCCGGGCCGATCCGAGGCGTCCGCACACGGGGAGTCGATCGAGGACCGCGAACCAGCTGAGCAAGATATATTTGGGGATCTAGTCGCTTTTCGCGAACGCTGGGGTCCTTATGGTCATAATATGGATCGCAGCCCGCATTCCTTTCCTTGACGCAGGTATCGGTTCCCATTGGGTCACGACCCATGATCGGATCGTTCCCGACATAGGCGTAGAGGTTGATCTGATCGTCATAGCCGATCGGATCGGTCTGCAGGAACCGTCCCAAAGTGGGCGAGTAGATGCGGGCCTTGTAGTGATACAGGCCCAGCTCGGGGATCCAGGCCTGCCCGGTATATTGGAAGCGACCCTGATTGCCCGATGCCGGAATGCCGTACTCGTCATATTTGTTGATAGCCACCAGACCGCCGAACCCGTCAAGCACGGCCGTGATCGATCCCAGATGGTCGGCATACAGATAGCGCGCATTGCTCTGGGCAACTCCGGCGCCTTCATACCATGCGAGCGGATCGTCGTCGCCCGCACCATGAATGTAACGCCGCAGGAGCGTGCCGGAGCCGTTATACTCGGCCGTGAGCTGGTCCGCGTCGTAGAGGAACTGGGTCGTTCCCAAGGTCCCGGCGACCTGCCACAGCCGGCCGAGCGGGTCGTAGGTCAGGGAAGTCGCGTTGGAGGCCGTCAGCAGGCGGTTCTCGACATCGTAGGTAAAGCTGATCGTTCCGTCGCTGACGAGATTGCCGTTGCCGTCATAGCCGAAGGTCGCAGGGCCCGCGCTGGAATATTGGTTGAGGCCGTTCACGGCATAGGACCGGCCGACGTTCAGATACCCGCCATAGGCATAGGCATCGTTGGATCGGCTCCGCGACGCCATCTGGCCGGCCGGGCTGTACTCGAAAGTCGCCGTGAAGTCGGCGGAAGTGCCGGACAGATCACGGCCCACCGAGGTGAGCCGGCCGAGCCCGTCATAGCCGTTGGTGTCTGCTCCGGTGGGCAGCGTCCTGCTTGCGAGGAACCCTCCCGGATTGAAACTGAATGTGGCCACGGCCGCCGAGCCGTTCAGGTTGACGGATATGAGCCGGTCGAGCTGATCCACCGCGTGAACGAAGTAATTGCCGTCCGGATGGGTGACGCGCCTCCAACTTCCCAACGGATCGTACAGGAAGCTCAAGCCGCGAGACACGCCGCCCATGCTGGTGGTCGTGGAGGTCAATCGGCCAAAGCCGTCCCAGGTGCTCAGGACCGAGTCCGTCCCGCTGGCGCTGTCGAAGCGCGCCGCGGTCTGGAGCCCCCTCAGGTCGTAGCTGTAATAGACATCGCGCGTCGCTGACGCCGGCAGCCCGGATCCGTCGGGGATCAATTTGGAGGTGACCCGGTTGAGAGCGTCATAGCTGAAAGTGATCGTGCGCCCGTCACGCTTGCGCAGCGAGGTCCGGTTGCCGTTCGCGTCGCTGCCATAAGCCTCGTAATCCGTCGCCGAAACTGTCCCGGGACTGGTCGTCGAAGGGAAATTCCATGCCGTTTGGCGGTCGTGACCGTCGTAGGTCATGGACGCCTTGTTCCCGTTGGCGTCAGTAACGCTCGTCCGCTGGCCGTTGGGCGAATAGGTGTAGGTGACGTAATCCTGCTGCAGCGAGGTTCCGTAGGCCTGTTGCACCTTCAGCAACTGACCCGCCGCATCGTAGACGTTGCGCGTAATCCGATCGGCGCCGAAGCTCCCGGAAGTCCCGACCGTGCAGGCTGCCGGTAAGGAGCCGAACGTGGCCGGATTCATGCGTACGGCGGTGCACTCCGGGCGACCCGCTGCATCATAGCTATACTGAGTCACCTGCAACGCCGTGCTGCCGGACGACCCGACCTCCTTCACCTTCCTTGAATATTGGTCGTAGGAGATGTCCACCGTGCTGAAGATCGTGAATTGCGGCCAGCTCGAGGGAGCCTGGGTTTCAGACTGCCAGGCCGCCAGCTCGCCCCTTTCGATCTTGGTCAGATTGCCGCCGGAATCATAGCTGTTACGGACAGCCGCGTATTTGAGCGGGTCCGATCCGTCCGGATCGGGATTGATCACCCCCGTGAGCCGACCCGCCGAGTCGTAGCGATAGCCGGTGGTGAAGTCGGACGGTGAGCTCTGAGCGAAAGCCGGCGCGCAAAGGAGCGTCGCCGTCGCAAGCGCCACGATCAACCGCATCACGGTCCCCCTTCTCCCGGAGGTCCTCACGGGCAACTGGTCAGACCGGCGCGCGGGCTGGTCTCCGAAATCTTGTTTCCAAGGCGGTCGTAGGCGTAGCAGGTGCGCAGGCTGACCCCGTCCGCGGTTACGACCTGGCCGCGCACCCAGAGGATGTTCGGCCCCGAGTTGGGACCGTAATCGTAGGTGACGGTGATTTCGTCGGATGCCCCCGCCGCGCAGCCGCTGCCTACCGTCGCGCTCGTCCGGCACGATTTCATGCTGCTCAGCACCCAGACGGGCGTTGCGGCCTGGGAATAGCCGCCGCTGCTGTTCTTTGTCCATGCGTAGCGCTGCGCATAGGCGTATCGATTGACCGCCTGCACTCCATTGGCATCTGCCGGCAACGTCTCGGTCAGGACCCCGCAATGAGTCGGGTGATAGGTGTAAGTGGTCGTATTGCCGCGTGCGTCGGTGATCGACGCCGGTTGGTTGCAGTACACGTAGCTCCCGCTGGTCGTATAGCTCGCGCTGGTAATTATATTCGCGAGACCGCTACCAGGCTTCGCCTGCAGCGTATGTGTCGCCAGATTGCCTTGCGAATTGTAGGTAGCAATGTGCTTGTTCCCTTCCGGAAGCGTCACACTTTCCAGAAGATTCGTGGAATTATAGGTGTATTCCCTAACGTTTCCCAATTCGTTTGCGGATTTCACGAGGAGGTTCGGCAATGAATACTCGCCTGTGGTCGGATCTCCGCCCGACATACCTGGAGACCGGCGGTGCCTCGCCGCATTCCCGAGCGGATCCTGCACCCGTATCAGCGATCCCGATCCACCTCCGAGAAGTGAATCGCTCGAGGGATACGAATATGTCCATGTCTGGCCGTCACGCGTGACGCTCGTAACCCTCCAGTCGTAAGTGCCGACCACGTTGGGGGCCAGGTAGGTCTGCGTAGTCCACTGGATGCCGGGAGTCGTCTCTCCCGGGGACTGAAGTCCGCCGGCACTCAGGATCCACGTCCGCCCATCGTTCGTGGCATAGGTCGTCGGCATTGATGTCGAAAGCGTTACGCTCGGCCAGTCCATGGTCAAAGAGCATGTGTCTGCGGTCGGATTGCAATACTCATAAGCATTATTAATGATTATGATCTTTGAACGTTTGAACGCACTCGCGCTCGGGTACTCGTATTTAATCTGATAACCGCGATTAGATACGATAGACTGGGCGCGACACGGGAAAAGCCCGGCCTTGTTGTAGAATGTAAGAACTTCTCCGTCCGGACGAGTGATCCTCGCCGCGCACAGGTTCTTTGTGGATGTCTGGTATGGATACGGGTCCTCGAACTCTATTATTGAACCATCGCCATCGTAGATGGTTTGGTACGGCTGGCCGATGTCGATCGAAAACGAGGAGCTCGGATCCCCTTCGACTCCCCATCCCATGATCAGCCAGGTCTTCGAGCCAAAGGTGGCAGTAACCCGCGTTGAGTTGGTCCAGGTAGGATCTTCAATCCTCATGTTGGTTGAAAAGCTGTCGCGCTCGGACGGCAGGTCGATGACGACTGAAACCAGCCCCTTTCCCGGAGGTCCAAGGGAAATGGATCCGACTTGATGAGACCAGGACCAATTTACCAGGTCGACTCCGTTGGCGTCGACAGTGGAGGTTCGCGGCATCGGGTTGAAGGTTTGCGAGTGTGCGACGGGCGGGCTAGCGAAAGCCCATGCTACAGCCATCACGCCGGCGGCGGCTCGCGCTTGGTGCGGTCGAAACATTGCCACCCCCCCTTAAGTTGTGAAGACTGTACCAACGCAAATATTGACGCCGATTGGCCTTCCGAACTATCGCTACACGGCTTCAATCTTCCAGTCGCATACGGCGCTTAGACTATTCGGCCAGGGTCATGGCGCCACCGAAACGGCTACTTTGTCCAGGCCGCTACTCGTATCCCCGGCATAGCTGGCGCCGGTGAAGGTGAGCGTTCCGGAGCTGCCGCTCGCGGTGAACGCGGCGCTGGTCACGTTGGCGAAGCTCGTGGAGGCCGGCGAAAAGGTGCCCAGCGTTGTGCCGTTGAACGCCACCGTGACCGGATTGCTCGGGAAACCGGGCCGCGCGGCGAGTTGAAAAGTGGCGACATAGCTCGTTCCGGTGACCAGGCCCGAGACCGGCAGCGAAATCACTGCCGGGGCGTCGGCCGTCTGGATGAAGGCGACCTGATTACCCTCGGGTGCGGCCGCGAAGCCCCACGCGCTGCCGTTGCCGGCGACGCCGCTATTGTAGGTGAAGGTGGCCGGGGTTCCGGTCGGCCGGTAGGCGTAGGAGGCGCCGAGGGCCGGAGTCTCGAATCCGCCCCCTCCAACGGTCGGCGGCGGCGCCGAAGCCACGACGACGGTGACATTGTCGAGCCCGGTGGCGGTGTCGCCGGCGTAGCTGGAGCCGGTGAAGGTGATCGTTCCGGCGGCGGCCCCGGCCGTGAAGGCGGCACTGGTCACCGCGGTGAAGGACGTGGAGCCGGGGGTGAACGTGCCAAGAGTAACCCCGTTGAAGGCTACCGTAATCGGATTGGCGGCATAACCCGGCCTGAGGGCGATATAGAAACGGACCGCATAGCTCGCACCGACGGTAAGACCCGAGACCGGAAGTGAGATCACCGCCGGGGCGTCGATCGTCTGGATGAAAGCGACCTGGTCGCCCTCCGGCGCCGCCGCGAACCCCCAGGCGCTGCCGTTGCCGGCAACTCCGCTGTTGTAGGTGAAGCTCCCCGTCGGTCGGTATAGGTAGGAAGCGCCTTGGTCTGGAGCTTCGAATCCGCCTCCAGCCACCGTCGGTGAACTCGGCGAACCCACTCCGCTTACCGTATAGCCCGAGCGGTTGCCGGCGGGGTCGTAGGCGATGCTCGTCGTGACCCCGTTATTGACCCCGTCGGTCGTCGTCGTGGCAGTCAGCCGGCCGAGCGCATCATAAGTATAGACAAGCGTCTCGCCCGCCCGGGCAGCACCTGCCCAAGCAATGGCTGACGTTGCCAGCAGAAAGCCGACTCGATGACCGAAGTCGCGCATGTTTCCCCCTGGATGCAGAAGGCCATTTTGGCCCGCGCGAGTCAACTAATCTTCAGGAAAGATTATTTCGCTCTCTCCAAAACGGCGCTGGACAGGCGGAAGCGACGATACATTAACAGCGGCTGGGTCCCCCGCGCACCGTTTACGGATGCCCCCCGTGTTAGCGCGACGGTCGCGGGGTAACGAGCGACGGAACGGCGGCGAAGTGGCGGTTCTTTCCCTTCGCCGGTCCGTCAACGTCCTTCACCTATTCCTTGAGCAATCGGTCGAACAGCCAGTCGTGGAAGATCCTCACCGGACGGCGCTTCAAAGCCGAGCGGCGGCAGGCGAACCAGTAGCTGTAGGGGCTCTCGACCTTGTGGTCGAACAGGCGCACCAGCCGCTCGTCGCTCGAGCCGTAGAGGTGGCTCTCGAGCATGAACGCCACCCCGAGCCCCTGCGCCGCGGCGTCGAGGATCAGCTGGCCTGAATCGAAATGGTCGATGGCCGCCGGCTGGAGGTCGGGAAGGCCCAGCGAGTCGCGCCAGTAAGCGAAGGAATCGGGCATGTCGCGGTGGAGGAAGATGGTGGCTCCGGCGAGCTCGGCCGGCTCGCGGATCGACTCCTTGAGGGCTCGCGAGCCGATGGCGATGACGCAATTGTTGTCGATCCGCCGCGAGTAGAGCGAGGGGTCGATCTCGGTGGTGATGGCGATCGCCGCGTCGAGCCCTTCGTCGAGCCGGGCGAGCCGGTTCGAGCCGGTGTCGATGTCGATGTGGAAATCCGGGTGGAGCGCTCGAAGCTCGGGAAGCTTGGGCATCAGCCGCTGCGAGGCGAACAGCGAGGGCACGGCGAGCCTCAGGCGCATCACCTCGGCATTTCCGGTCGCCCGCTCCATCGCCAAAGCGAGAGCGTCGATCGCCGGGCCGATCTCGGCCATCAGCCGCTCGCCGTCGGGGTTGAGGTGCACGGCCTGGTGCCGCCGCTCGAACAGGGGATGGCCGGTAAAGCGCTCGAGCGCCTGGATCCGGCGCGACAGGGCCGGCGAGGACAGCGACAGCGCTTCGGCGGCGGCCTTGACCGAACCCAGGCGAGCCACTTGGACGAAGGCCTCGATTGCGGTGAGCGGCGGCAGCCTGCGCATTGAAAAAGCGCTCCTTTTTGTGCACCGCACCTAGGACCTAACAGTAACTAATCGCAGGAAACCAGGCAAATCGGGGTGCAATAATTGCATGTGTAGCATACTTGTTCGCACTTGCACAATCAGCCGCCGAAGCCGATTACGAACCTGCCTTTCAGGCATCCTCTCCTAAAAACTTTCAGGGTCGGTCCTTCGGGACCGGCCCTTTTTTTCAGGCTGCGGAGCGAGGCCGGAGCGAGGCGGCCCCGACTTCGCGCGGACCGCCGAGATTACCGGTTCCACTCTTTCGCCAAACCCTTATACCCTAATGAGAATCGAGGGACGGGAGAGGTGAAGATGCAAGCGAAGCGGATGAAGATGATCGCCGCACTGGCGATCGGACTGGTTTCGATCGCGGCCGCGATCCCGGGAACGGCCGCCGCGGGCGAGCAAAAGGCCGACAAGACTGCAAAGGGCCGGAAGATCTGCCGGAGCCTGATCCCGACCGGCTCGCGCTTTTCCACCCGTGTCTGCCGGACCAAGGAGGAATGGGCCGAGATGCAGGACAAGGCGCAGACCGGGCTGCTCGACTATCAGCGCAACAATGAGTCCACCGTCGAGTCGATGCCGGACGGCTCTGGCACGCCCCGGTAAGGGCAGCACCGGCCGGGATCAGCTCCTGGACGTCAGGACCGCGCTGACGCCCCTGTAAAGGGCGGTGGCGACAAGAGCGCGCAGCGACTGAAGGTCGACCGTCAGCGATTCGCCAGGGTTGGTGCAGGGCCCGACGAAGGCCGCCAGGCGCCTGGCCGCTCTCTCTTCGGAGTCGCTTCCGGGCTCGCTGAGGGTCAGCTCTCGAGCCGCCGCGAGGTCGCGCGAGGCCACGCACAAGCCGAAATCCTCCGACGCGTTGAGGGGCGCGATCTGGTTCAGCATCCCGGCGAGGCGCTGGCTGCCGGCCTTCTGGATGTCGGTCCTGACGAAATGTTCGGCGAGGCTTCCGGCCAGGGTCGCCGGGCGGACGACGACCTCGGCTTCGGGCCCGACGACGCATCCGTCCCTTCCGACCAGCGCCTGCCCGGCGAGAAAGGATTGCCCGTCGCTCAGATAGGGCTTGGCGAGCATCTGGCGAGCCCAGCGCGGCCGGGCCTTCGCCAGGCAGGCCGACATCTTCTGCAACGCCTTGCGGTCCTGGGCGGAATCGAGGCTTGGATTGATCGGCGCCGCCGGCGAGGTCGGCTGAGCCTGGACGGACCCTGCGGCGGCGGCGAGCAAGGCGGCGAGGAAGAGCTTCGTCATGAGGTCAAACTCCCATCCCATTCCCGCGATCATGCGCTCTTCCAGGCTGAAACGAAAGCCCGTTGGAGCGCCGGCGTTGCGCCCGGGATTTCGCCGGGGGCCGGGCTTTTTTCGCCCCGTTTGAACCCGGGGGTGGCAGGCCCGTTGTCCCTTCCTATCTCACTCGCGAGAGCAGCGAAGGGACAAGCGAGAATGGCGGACGAGGAAAAGCAGCCCACCCGGCTGCAGGTCGCGACGATGCGGCCCGAGGACAGCGGCCGCGGCCTCGCCCGCCTTCCCCGGCGGCTGATGACCCGGCTCGAGCTCGCCGAGGGCGACGTCATCGAGGTGACCGGCAAGCGCGCCACGCCGGCCCGCGCCGTCGGCCCCTATAGCGAGGACGAGGGCCTCGACATCATCCGCCTCGACGGCCTCCAGCGCGCCAATGCCGAGATCGGCTCGGGCGATTTCGTCACCCTGCGCAAGGTCGAATCCAAGCCGGCGCAGCGGGTGGTCTTCGCCCCGGCCCAGAAGAACCTGCGCCTCCACGGCTCGGCCCAGGCCCTGAAGCGCAGCTTCGGGATGAAGCCGCTCACCGCCGGCGACGTCGTCGCCACCACCGGCCAGCAGCAGATCCAGCGCGGCGACATCCCGCCCGAGCTTCGCCAGATGCTCAACGCGCCCGCCTACGCCCTCCAGGAGATCCGGCTCACCGTCGTCTCGACCGCCCCCAAGGGCATCGTCCATATCGACGCCAATACCGAGGTCGAGCTCCGTCCCGAATATGCCGAGGCGACCGAGAGCCGGCGCGCGGACGTCACCTATGACGATCTCGGCGGCATCGGCACCACCATCGACCAGCTCCGCGAGATGGTCGAGTTGCCGCTCCGCTATCCCGAGATATTCGAGCGGCTCGGAGTCGATCCGCCCAAGGGCGTCCTCCTCTACGGCCCGCCCGGCACCGGCAAGACCCGACTCGCCCGGGCCGTCGCCAACGAGAGCGACGCCACCTTCTTCCACATCGCCGGCCCCGAGATCATGGGCTCGGCTTACGGCGAGAGCGAGCGGCGGCTCCGCGAGGTGTTCGAGGAGGCCGCCAAGGCCTCGCCGGCGATCATCTTCATCGACGAGATCGATTCGATCGCCCCCAAGCGCGGCCAGGTCCAGGGCGAGACCGAGAAGCGCCTCGTCGCCCAGCTGCTGACCTTGCTCGACGGCCTCGAGCCGCGCCAGAACCTCGTCGTCATCGCCGCCACCAACCGCCCCGAGGCGCTCGACGAGGCGCTCCGCCGGCCCGGCCGCTTCGACCGCGAGATCGTCATCGGAGTCCCCGACGAGGGCGGACGCCGGGAGATCCTCGGCATCCATACGCGGGGCATGCCACTGGGCGAGGACGTCGACATCAAGGAGCTCGCCCGCCGCACCTTCGGCTTCGTCGGCGCCGACCTCGCAGCCTTGACCCGCGAGGCGGCGATCGAGGCGGTGCGGCGGATCATGCCGCAGATCAACCTCGACGAGGGCAAGATCCCCGACGAGGTGCTGGACAACCTGTCGGTCAAGGGCAGCGACTTCGAGGAAGCGCTGAAGCGCGTCCAGCCCTCGGCGATGCGCGAGGTCATGGTCCAGGCGCCGACCGTCCGCTGGGAGGATATCGGCGGGGTCGACGAGGCCCGCGAGCGCCTCCGCGAGGGGGTCGAGCTTCCCCTGAAGAGCCCCGAGGCGTTCAAGCGCATGGGCATCCGCCCGGCCAAGGGCTTCCTCCTCTACGGCCCTCCCGGCACCGGCAAGACCCTTCTCGCCAAGGCGACGGCGCGCGAGGCGGAGGCGAACTTCATCGCCACCAAGTCGTCCGACCTGCTCTCCAAATGGTATGGCGAGAGCGAGCAGCAGATCGCCCGCCTGTTCGCGAGGGCCCGCCAGGTCGCCCCCACCGTGATCTTCATCGACGAGCTCGACAGCCTCGTCCCCGCAAGGGGCGGAGGCCTGGGCGAGCCGCAGGTCACCGAGCGGGTGGTCAACACCATCCTCGCCGAGATGGACGGCCTCGAGGACCTCGGCTCGGTGGTCGTGATCGGCGCCACCAACCGCCCCAACCTCATCGACCCGGCCCTGCTCCGCCCCGGCCGCTTCGACGAGCTCATCTACGTCTCGGTCCCCAATGAGGAGGGCCGGCGCAAGATCCTCTCCATCCAGACCGCGAAGATGCCGCTCGCCGACGACGTCGACCTCGACAGCTTCGCCGCCCGCACCGGCCGCTTCACCGGCGCCGACCTCGAGGATCTGGTGAGGCGCGCCGGAATGTTCGCCCTGCGCGGCTCGATCGAGGCGAAGGAAGTGACCGGGTCCGACTTCGAGATGGCGCTGGAGGAGACCAGGGCCTCAGTCACTCCGGAGATGGAAAAGGAATATGAGAAGATCCAGGAGAGCCTCAAGCAGGACGCGATGAGCTCGGGCGCGGGCATCGGCTTCATCTCGCCGGGAATGCTGACTCCGCGCGGGCCGAAGGGCTGACAGGAGCTCGCGGCGATGCGGTCGACGGACGCGCGCTCAGACCGTGATCGACTTTGACTGAGCCGGTGCTGCGCCTTTTCCCGTCATTCCGGCGAAGGCCGGAATCCATGAACACGGTCTTCGCCCGGCCGGATCCGCCCTGTTCATGGATCCCGGCCTTCGCCGGGATGACGACAGCGACCGCAAAGCGGCGGAATCCAGCAGGCGGTGGACCTGACGGCCCATCACGACCGGTAAGATCGAAGGTGCCCGAGCGCCGCTCTCCGTCACTGGGTGATGGTGAGCTGGGGCTCCGAAAGATGAAGGTAGCCGCTCTCGAAGTCTCCGGCCTCCGCGAGGCGCTTCCAGTCTTCGATGGTGACCGACCGGCTCGACCGGCTGATGAGCTTGTCCTTCTCCAGCCCTTTCAGAGTCCGGTTGATGTGCACCGACGTCAGGCCGGTGCAGTCGCCGAGATGCTCCTGAGTCATCGGCAGCTCCCAGCTCGTCAGCTCGGCTTCGCCCGACGCTTCCAGCCGGAGGGCGAATTCGCACAGCAGGTGAGCCAGCCGGGTCCGGGCATCGCGCCGTCCCACGTTCGTGACCCATTCCCGGAAGATGGAGCCGTCGACGAGGGTGTCCTTCCAAAAGGCGATGCCGATGGCCGGACGATCGAACGCGAGTTCGACGATGGCTTCGCGCGGGATCAATGCCACTTCCACCGCCGTCAGCGCCTGGACGCTGTGGTCCGCGAAGCCGAGCAGCGAATTCTGCAGATCGACCAGGTCGCCCGTCATATGGATGGCAAGTATTTGCCGGCCCCCGGTCCCGACGATCTTGTGGCGAAAGGCGAAGCCTGAACGAAGAACGCACACCTGTGTCGGCAAGTCGCCTTCGCGGACGATGTGCTGGCGCGGCTCGATCGTACGGAGCGTGTGCGGCAGAGCGAGGAGCGCCCCGCGATCGGCCGGGCTCAAGGCGCCCCAATATTCCAGCTTGCGCAGCATCGGCATCAGCGGGGATGGATTGGACATGATGGACTCCCGTAGCGGCGGGAGCACAAAACTCTCAGTCGCTGATGGCCGAGGAGAGCCAGCGATATGAACCTGTTAGGCCATAAAAAGAGCAAAGTCCAACTTATGTAAGGTCATATGTTAAGAAATTTGGGTTCCCACAATGCCCCTGAGCCGCGTCTCCGGTCAGGCGCGCGAGAAACTTATCCAGCGACAATTGGATTTACTTTTGTTAGGTCGCCTGCATCGTCGGAATTCAACGCCGGCGGCTGAGAGACATCGTGCTCCCGTCTGTTGGAGAGCCGCGATGCACGCCCTGATCGTCGAGACCGAAAGCCTGATCGCTCACATGGTCCAGGATATTCTGGAGGAGAGCGGGTTCGATTCCTTCGCGTTCGCCGCGACGGCCGCGGAGGCGATCGACGCCGCCGAAGCGCGCTGTCCGGACCTCATCGTTGCCGACGTCGACCTCAGGGAGGGCTGCGGAATCGAAGCGGTCCAGTCGATATGCTCTTCGAAGCCGATCCCGGTCATCTTCGCCGGCCACACATTCCGGGACGCCCTGGCGCGCGTGCCGACCGCGAAGGCCCTGAGAAAGCCGTTCGGAGCGCTGGGCCTGACGGCGGCCATCGCAGAAGCCCGGGCGGGCCGAGGTCCGGCCGAGACTGTCGCCTAGCCTGAATCGCTTCCCGGCGAAGGCCGGGATCCAGGCGCTCAGGCGGCGCCGCTGGGCCCCGGCCTTCGCCGGGGAACCGCGGGTTCGATAGCAACAGGATAGATCCTAAAGCGTCGAGCGATCGGTTGGAGTCGTCACCCCCGGAGTGCTTTAAGCAGGCCTAAGGATCAACGCCTCGAAGATCATCCTCGCCATCAGGACCGGCCCCTGCTCGTCGCGCACCTCGACGGTGAGCTCCCGCCGTACGCTCCCGGGAACCACGTCGGCCGCGAGCTCGGTCAGCGCCTTCGCCGCGGCAATCTTGACCGCGTCGAGGTCCGGATATTCCAGGCCCTCGTCGTCCGCTATGAAGTCGTCATTGTCTCGGGTGTCGAAGAAATACCGGGGCATCGGACCTCCCACGCGGCAGGAGTCCGCGCCCTCTTGGTGACCCAACGATACACTCTCGGGACGTGGCGCTCCATTAAATAGGTTGGATAGAGGTCCGCCACATATGTTAGGATCCGTCTATTGCTGGCTCTTTCCGGCACGCCCGCGACTGAGAGACTCGTGCTCCCGCCACACCGGAATGTTCATGTCCCCCGTCTCGACCTCGGGCCTCGCTCCCCTGCTCCGCAAGCTGCAATATTGGGCGTCTTTAAATGAGTCCGACCGCGAGGCCCTGCTCGCCCTCCCCCATGAGGTGAAGAGGCTCGAGGCCGGTAGCTTTATCGTTCGGGAGGGCGACAAGCCCGTTCGCGGCTGCGTGATGCTCTCGGGCTTCTCCTACCGGAACAAGGTCATTGTTGACGGCGCGCGTCAAATCGTCGCGCTCCACATGCGCGGCGATCTGGTCGATCTGCAAAATGCGTTCCTCGGGATCGCGGATCACAATGTGCAGGCGCTGACCGCTTGCGAGGTCGCCTGCATTCCCCGCGAAGCGCTCCGGCGGATCGCCTTCGAGCGTCCGGCAATCGGCACGGCGATGTGGCACGATACGCTGGTCGATGGATCGATCTTTCGCGAATGGATCGCCAACGTCGGACGTCGCGACGCCCGCGCCCGGCTTGCCCATGTACTGTGCGAGTTCGCGCTTCGGCTCGAGGCGGCGGGTCTCGGCGACCATGGGAGCTGGGAATTGCCGATGACCCAGGAACAGCTCGCCGATGTCGTCGGGCTTACCGCGGTGCACGTCAACCGGACGCTCAGGAGCCTCACCCAAGAGGGCCTGATCAAGCGATCGAAGCGGGCGATACGCATCACCAACTGGAAGGCCCTGGCGGAAGCGGGCGATTTCACGAGCGACTATCTGCATCTGCCGGACGATGCGCGCGTTCTCCTTCAATAGTCTCAGGGCTTGAAGCGGATGCGGCCCTCTTCCCTAGCGCTCGCACTTGACCATTTGTTCTTTTTGTGTTCTCATTCCAGCATGAGCGAAATCCCATCTTCGCCCATTGCGGTGACGCCGGCCCCCGCTTTCGAGCCGGTTCCGGCGCGCGTCCGCCGCGACGGCTGGACGGAGGAGCGGCAGCGCGCGTTCATCGCGGAGCTCGCGCGAACCGGCTGCGTCGGCCGGGCGGCGCGGGCGGCTGGGATGAGCCGGGAGGGCGCTCACCGGCTCAGGCGGCGCCAGGGCGCCGGGAGCTTCGCCGCCGCCTGGGATTCGATCCTCGCCGCGCGGCCGCGCGGGACGTCCAGCCCGGCGCTGGTCTGGCACCGGCTCGTCAAAAAGGCGGGCGGGCGGAGCGCGGTCCGGATCGAGGACGCCACTCCGGCGGAGCGCGAGGCGTTGCGGATGCCGGCTCCGGGTTCGGCCTGGCGGCAGCCGGAAGCGCGAAAGGTCACAATGAAATCCTGCCCGGCATTTCATGAACTTCACGCACGCTCCGCTTCCCAGCTTCCCGGAGAATCAGCCCTTCACCCGTACCCAGACCCAGACCGCCAGAAGCAACAGCACCGCCGCCACCGCCAGGAAGGGCAGCGGCATCCACAGCCCGTAGAGCAGCACCCCCGCCGCCGGAGCGGCGATGTAGGCGACCCCGTTGACCGAGGTGACCATGCCGGCCACCGCATTCTGCTCTTCCGGCTCGACCGCCAGCGAGGCGCCGCTGGTGAAGCCGGGGCGGAACAGGCCGAAGCCCACGGACGAGAAGGCGAAGCCGAGGGTGATTCCGTACATCGAGCCGGCGAGGCCGGTGACCATCGTGCCCGCGCTCGCGATCAGCAGCCCCCAGAAGACGAGCTGGCGCGGGCTGAGCGACAGGAAGGGGATGAGGCCCCATTGGGCGAGAAGGGTCGCTCCGGCTCCGGCCATGAGGACGATGGCGATCGACTGCTGCGCCTCGGCGAGCGGGACTCCCGAGCGGTCGATGACGAGGAAGCCGATCACGCCCAGCAACGCGGCGTTGCCGTGGCCGCCGACGACTCCGATGATGTGCCAGGGCAGGACTCGCGGGTCGCGCCAGCGCAGGCGTCCGGAGTTATCGGGCGGACCGTCGCCGCCGCGCTCGCGGCCGCCGGCGAAGACTCCGCCCATCGACGGATAGTCCATTACCTCGCCGCGCGCCGCCGAGCCGGGTGTGTCGTCGGGCAGGCGAAGAGCGACCAGGAGGAGCACGGCGACCCCGATCGCGGCGAAGACGATCAGCGGCCCGCTGAGGCCGAGCGGCTCGAAGATGAAGAGAGGCGCGATCGCCGGGCCGATGATCGTCCCGAGCCCGAAGGAGGAGGCCAAGGCGGCGAGATAGGCGGTGCGCTGCTCGCCCTCGGTCCGGGCGGCGATATAGGCCTGGACGGCGGGCGGCGAGGCCGAGCCCCAGCCGCCGTAAATGCCCCGGCCGAAGACGAAGATGACGAAGACCAGGGTCGGCGCGATCAGGCCGTGGAGCCCGGCGGCGAGGATCCCGCCGCAGATCAGCGACGAGGCGACGAAGCCGTAAAGACCGAGCCTCATCAGCGCCCGCCGCCCGCGGTGGTCGGCGCGCCGCGCCCAGTGCGGCGCCATCAGCACCCAGATCACCGCCGACAAGGAGAAGGCCACCGCCACCCACAGGTCGGCGACGTGAAGCTCGCGCCCGATCGCCGGCATCAGCGACTGCATCGCGGTATTGCCCGACGCGGCGACCAGCATCACCGCGAACAGCAGGGCGAATCGCTCCCGTGAGAGGCTGGCGGCAGGGGTCATCTGGGGGCAAATCCCGGAAATGTAGCATTTCGTCCCGGATTCGCCCCAAATCGGGCCGCGGGCCGCCTCGCCCTTGCCATCGGTGCGTTGATTTGCCAACGCACCTGACTGACCTCATTACGGAAACCCCTCATGACCTTTCCCGGCGAACAGGCTCAACGATCCCGCGCTTATGCCCGCCACGGCGCCAAGGGCGGCCCGTGGCTGATGTTCCTCAAGGGGTTCGTCAAGCATCCGGTGATGGTGGGCTCCGTCATCCCCTCGTCGAAGATGCTGATCGACAAGATGCTTGCCCCGGTCGACTGGGCGAATTGCAAATTGTTCGTCGAATACGGCCCCGGGGTCGGCACCTTCACCGAGAAGGTGCTCGAGAAGCTGGCGCCCGACGCCATCCTGCTCACCATCGACACCAATCCCGATTTCACCTCCTACCTGACCTCGAAGATCCGCGATTCGCGGCTTCGCGCGGTGACCGGATCGGCCGCCGACGTCCGCGAGATCATGGCCAATTTCGGCTTCGACCATGCCGACTACATCCTCTCCGGCCTGCCCTTCTCGACCCTTCCGCCCGGGATCGGCCCGAAGATCGCCGAGGAGACCGCCGAGGCGCTTCGTCCGGGCGGGGCCTTCCTGGTCTATCAATTCTCGCCCAAGGTGCGCGACTTCATCGCCCCCTATTTCGACCGCATCGACCGCGGCTTCGAATGGGTCAACGTCCCCCCGGCCACCCTCTTCTGGGCCTGGCGGGACTAACGCTTTGCCTCCCCATCGCCAGGTGGGGAGGGGGACCATGCGAAGCATGGTGGAGGGGTAGGGGGCGCCGCACCTTGCGGTTCACCAGTGATCCTCCTCGATTCAGCTCCAATTACCCCTCCACCGCCCTTCGGGTGGTCCCCCTCCCCACCGCTTCGAGGCGGGGAGGCAAACTACGGCCTCGGCAGCCCGACATCCCTGAAGTTCAGCCGTTTCGCGATCCTGTAATCGGCGATGGCGACGATGAAATAGCCGATCGCCCAGCGCAGGCGGTTGAGCGGGGTGCGGTTTCGGGCGTGGCTTTCGAGCGTGATCGGCTCGGACCTCGCCACCTCGCCGTCGACGAAGCGGTGCATGGCCGAAGCGAAGGCGGGATCGTCGATCCGAAGCATCATCTCGAGGTTGAGGAAAAGGCTGCGCATGTCGAAATTGGCCGAGCCGATATGCACGACGTCGCCGACGACGAAGAGCTTGGTGTGGAGCTTGGTCGGCGAATATTCGAAAATCTGGATGCCGCGCTTCAAAAGCCACCAGTAGGTGCTTCGCGCCGCGGCGATCGTCGCGTTGTTGTCGGATCTGGACGCGGTCACCAGGCGCACCCGGCCGCCGCGGCGGCAAATGCCCGACAGCCGCCGGAGCATTCCCAGGCTCGGCGCGAAATAGGCGGCGATGAGGTCCAGCCGGCGGGCGCTCCTCATGTCGCGGCGGACGGCGCGCGCCCAGGGGCTGAGCCGGCGCGAGGGCCCGCCGAACAGCCAGTGGAGCTTGCCGCTGGTGACGCTGCTTTTCTGGAGCAGGCGGCGGATGTCCCGGACCCGGGCCTCGGGCGTCCGGGCCCACTCGAAAAGGCTGTCGAAATAGCCCGCGAGGCAGCCCACCGAAGCGCCTTCGACCCGAAGTCCGATATCCCGCCAGGCCCCGGATTCGACCGTCCCGAAATAATCGTCCGAAACGTTGAAGCCGCCGATGATCACCCGCCGTCCGTCCGCCAGGGCGAGCTTCTGGTGATTGCGAAGAAGATAGCGGCGCCCGTATTTCGGGCTGAACTGGCAGAAGGCGACGCCCGCGGTCTGCAGCGGGCGGAAGAAGTCGCGATTGGCGGTCGACCCGAATCCGTCGACCAGCAGCCACACGCTCACGCCTCGCCCGGCGGCGGCGATCAGGGCGTCGCGCACCTTCGTCCCCGAAACGTCGTCCATGAACATGTAATAGAGGAAGCGAAGGCTCTCCTTCGCCGAGCCGATCAGCTCGATCAGGGCTTCGAGCCGCTCGGGGCCGTCGGCGAGGAGGGTCAGGCGGTTGCCCGCCACCTCGAGCGAAAGACACGGACGCTGCGCTTCTTCCTCCACCATGAACGGATGCATGCGAGCCTCCGGCAGGGAGAGCAAGCCCTTCGCCTTGCTGTTCCCCGGCGAAGGCCGGGATCCAGGCCGGCCGCCACTTGGCCCCGGCCTTCGCCGGGGAGCAGGGGCCCCCAATCATTGACTTTCCGCCCCCCCGTCCGTATCTCCCCGCTTTCCCCCTTATGGTGTTGAAGCGGAGCAGCTGTTCATGGCGCGCGTTACCGTCGAAGATTGTGTCGACAAGATTCCCAACCGGTTCGATCTGGTTCTGCTCGCGGCCCAGCGGGCCCGGCAGGTTTCGGGGGGCGCCGAGCTCACCATCGACCGCGACCGCGACAAGAATCCGGTCGTTGCCCTTCGCGAGATCGCCGAGGAGACGGTGAAGCCCAGGCAGCTCGAGGAGGCGCTGATCTCCGGCCTTCAGCGGGTCCAGGTCGACGACGACGAGGCTCCGGACGAGGTCGGCTCGCTCTCCGCTTCCGCGGAGGCGCTTCGCCTCACCGCCGCCGCCCCGCCGCGCAACAACAATGCGGGCGGCGACTACGAATAATCCTCCGGAGAGCGGCTTCGCTCTCTTCGACACGGCGATCGGCCGCTGCGCCCTCGTGTGGCGCGGCGGCCTCGTCATTGGCGCCGCCCTTCCCGAGGCGACGGACGAGCGTGCCCGGGCGTCCCTGGCCAGGCGCTTCCCGGGAGTCCGGGAAGCCGAGCCGCCGCCGTTCGCGGCCTCGGCAATCGAGCGCATGGCCGGCCTGCTTGCCGGGGGCCGAACCGACCTCGGCGACATCAAGGTCGACCCGGAGGGCTCGGCCTTCGAGCGCGATGTCTGGCGGGCGGCGCGGCGCATTCCGTGCGGCGAGGTTCGAAGCTATGGCGACATCGCCCGCGAGATCGGCGCTCCGGGCGCCGCCCAGGCCGTCGGCCTCGCGCTCGGCCGCAACCCGGCGCCGATCATCATCCCCTGCCACCGGGTCCTCGCCGCCGACGGCCGGACCGGCGGCTTCTCCGCGCCGGGCGGGGTGGCGACCAAGTTCCGGATCCTCGAGATCGAGGGCGCGAAGCGGGCGGGCGAGCCGGAATTGTTCGAATCGCTGCCGCTGCGGGTGAAGCCGACCTGATTTGCCTCCCCATGCGAAGAATGGGGAGGGGGACCACCCGAAGGGTGGGGGAGGGGTAATTGGCGCAAGCTTGCGCAACTCGCGCCATAATCGCTGCAGCAGCGCCAGTTACCCCTCCACCATGCTTCGCATGGTCCCCCTCCCCGTCGCCTCCGGCGACAGGGAGGCAATCAAGCCGCGCTGGTCTCGCGGTCGAGGTCGTCGCGGTCGACCCATTCCATGTCGCGCAGGCTGAGCTCGCGGCCGTCGGCGGACTGGACGATCATCGGAGCGATCGGCTTCCTGGTATAGCGGTCGACCAGCACGGGGTTGCTCGGCATTCCCGAAATCCAGCGCTCGCCCCACTGTCGAAGCGACAGCAGCACCGGAAGAAGGTCCCGCCCTTTCTCGGTCAGCCGGTAGGTGACCTTCCGGCGGTCGGCCGGATCCGGGTCGCGCCTCAGGATGCCGTGCTCGACCAGCCGGCCGAGACGGTTGGACAATATGTTGCGGGCGATGCCGAGGTTGGTCTGAAACTCCTCGAAATGCCTGAGGCCGTTGAAGGCGCCGCGAAGGATGAGGAACGACCAGCGTTCCCCGACCACCTCGAGGGCGGCGGAGATGCCGCATTCGGTGAACACCTCCCGCAATTGCTCGGCTCGGCTCATCGGGCGACCTTAGCTTTTTTCACGGCTGTAACATAAGACACAATTTTCCGGTTGCAAACTAAAACTGACTTTCTTACTAGGTTGCATATCGCAACTGAAAGGAGCCTGTCATGAACCGGCAACTCACCTCCTCATTGCTGGCCTTCATCCTTACCGCCTCGCTGTTCGGCGGAACCGCCTTCGCCGAGAGCACGCAATATCGGGCGGAGCCCGCCACTCCGCCGGCGGCGACCCGCCTGATCGTCAAGGAGATCGTCTGGAAATGCGGCGCCGGCGGCTGCGTCGCGCCGCAGGGCAACAGCCGGGCCACGATCGACTGCTCGGCGCTGGCCCGCGAGGTCGGCACCCTGCGCAGCTTCACCGTCGGCGGCCAGCCGCTCGATTCGGCCGCGCTCGGAAAGTGCAACGCGCGCGCCAAATAGGCCGTTGCGATCCCCGATCTCCGTTCGGGCTGAGCTTGTCGAAGCCTACTAATTCCTCTTCGATCCGGAATAGGAAGGAAGGCCCTTCGACAGGCTCAGGGCGAACGGACGGGATCTGCCTCCTCGCCCAAAAACAGTCTCTCCGCCCGATTACCGTTGCATCGCAGCACCGCCCAACCCCATGTTGGCACGGTGCTTCGACAATATGAGCTTCTCGAGAAAGTAAGGGCCTACGACCCGGACGCCGACGAGGCGATGATCAACCGCGCCTACGTCTTCTCGATGAAAGCCCACGGCTCCCAGAAGCGCGCCTCGGGCGATCCCTATTACAGCCACCCGATCGAGGTCGCCGGAATCCTCACCGACCTCCATCTCGACGACGAGACGATCGTCACCGCCATCCTCCACGACACGATCGAGGACACGGTGGCGACGCCCGAGGAGATCGAGCGATTGTTCGGGCCCAACGTCGCCCGGCTCGTCGACGGGGTCACCAAGCTCAGCAAGATCGAGGCCCAGAGCGAGAGCCAGCGCGCCGCCGAGAACCTCCGCAAGTTCCTGCTCGCCATGTCCGGCGACATAAGGGTCCTGCTCGTCAAGCTCGCCGACCGGCTCCACAACATGCGCACCCTCCATTTCATCGGCAACGAGGAGAAGAGGAAGCGGATCGCCCGAGAGACGATGGACATCTACGCGCCGCTCGCCGAGCGGATCGGAATGTACGAGTTCATGCAGGAGATGCAGACGCTCGCCTTCCGCGAGCTCGAGCCGGACGCCTACGCCTCCATCTCCCGCCGGCTCGAGCAGCTGCACAAGGGCGAGGGCGACCTCATCGCCCGGATCGGCCGGGGCATCCGCGCCCATCTCGAGGCGAACGGAATCCAGGCCGAGGTCCAGGGGCGGGAGAAACATCCCTTCTCGATCTGGCGCAAGATGGCCGAGCGCCACGTCAGCTTCGAGCAACTGTCCGACGTGATGGCGTTCCGGGCCGTGGTCGACAATGTCGACGACGCCTATCGGACCCTCGGCCTGATCCATCAGCGCTGGCACGTGGTTCCCGGCCGCTTCAAGGATTTCATCTCGACCCCCAAGCGCAACGGCTACCGCTCGCTCCACACCACCGTCATCCACGACGAGCAGATGCGAATCGAGATCCAGATCCGGACCCGCGACATGCACGCCCAGGCCGAGCACGGCCTCGCCGCCCACTGGGCCTATAAGGAAGGCGATCCGGAAGAAGCCGCCGCCCAGCATCCCTGGATCGACGATCTGCTCGAGATCCTCGAGCATGCGGCGACCGCGGAGGAGCTGCTCGAACATACAAGAATGGCGATGTACCAGGACCGGATCTTCGCCTTCACGCCGAAGGGCGAGCTGATCCAGCTGCCCAAGGGCGCGACTCCGGTCGATTTCGCCTACGCGGTCCATACCGATCTGGGCGACCAGACGGTCGGGGCCAAGATCAACGGCCGGGTGATGCCGCTCAGGACCCCGCTCGAGAATGGCGACCAGGTCGAGATCCTGGTCTCCAAGGCCCAGCATCCGCAGCCGGGCTGGCTGAGCTTCGTCGTCACCGGCAAGGCGCGCGCCAAGATCCGCCGGTTCGTCAAGTCGAAGGAGCGCGAGGAAACCGTCCAGCTCGGCCGCAAGATCTTCGACGAGATCGTCCAGCGCCTGCCGCAGCCGCTCGGCTGGGAAGCGATCACCGAGGCCCTGAAGCGGCTCCATTTCCACGACGACGCGGCGCTGATGGAGGCGATCGCACTCAAGCGGGTCAGCGACGTCGCCGTGATGGAGGCCCTGATCCCCGGCTCGACCGGAAAGGAGGGGGTGAAGCCGCCGCCTCAGCGCACCGCCATCTCGATCAAGGGCCTGACCCCCGGAGTCGCGTTCCAGCTCGCCGAATGCTGTCATCCCATCCCCGGCGACCGGATCGTCGGCCTCAGGCGCGAGGGCACCGAGATCGAGGTCCACGTCATCGGCTGCGACAGCCTCGCCGACGGAGTCGACGCCGACTGGCTCGACCTCGCCTGGGGCGACGAATCCGACGGCGGCACTGCGCGGCTGTGCGTCGTCATCAAGAACGAGCCCGGCTCGCTCGCGGTGATCGCCGGAATCCTCGGCCGCCACGGCGCCAACATCGTGTCGATGGAGCAGGCCAGCCGCGACGGCAGCTTCCACACCTTCCATCTCGACATCGAAGTGCACGACGTGCAGCATCTGATGCGGATCCTGGCGGCGCTTCGGGCCGCCGACGTGGTGTCGAGCGCGGAGCGTTTATGAAGATGGAAAAGACTATCGACCGGCGGACCGCGATCGGCCTGATCGGCGGCGCGGCGGCGCTGCCCTTCCTGTCCGGTCCGGCGGTCGCGGCCGCCCCCGGCGGCTATGTCATGTGGCGGGATCCCGGGTGCGGCTGCTGCCTCGAATGGGCCAAAAGGGTGGAGGCGGCGTTCGGCAGGAAGCTTCCGGTCGTCGACGCTCCGAACATGGCGGCGGTCAAGAAGGCGCAGGGCGTTCCGGCCGCGCTCCAGTCGTGCCATACCGCTCTCATCCAGGGCGTGGTGGTCGAGGGCCATGTCCCGCCGGAGGCCGTCAAGCGGCTGATCGCCTCCGGGCGCAAGGGCGTCAAAGGCCTGGCGGTGCCGGGCATGCCGGCCGGCTCGCCCGGAATGGACGTCGGTCACGATATTCGCCAGCCCTACAAGGTGTTCGCCTTCGACTCGGCGGGACGCAGCTCCGTTTTCGCCACCCACGGCTGACGCGATGACCGATACGCCCGCCTCGATGACCTATGGCGGCTATCTCTCGCTGGACCAGCTCCTCTCCGCCCAGCATCCGGTCTCGAACCATCATGACGAGATGCTGTTCGTCATCATCCACCAGACCAAGGAATTGTGGCTCAAGCAGATCGTCCACGAGCTTAAGCTGTCGCGCGACATGATCCGCCGGGACCGGCTCATCGAGGTCCACAAGGCGCTGTCCCGGGTTTCGCGGATCCAGGCGGTGATGACCCTGAGCTGGGACGTGCTGGCGACGATGACGCCGTCCGATTATACCAGCTTTCGGGCCGTGCTCGGCTCCAGCTCGGGGTTCCAGTCGGCCCAGTTCCGCGAGTTCGAATACAGGCTCGGCCTCAAGGACGGCGGGCATCTCCGGTTCCAGGAGGAAGGCAGCGGTCCCTATGCGGCCCTTCTCGACGCCCTCCACCAGCCGAGCCTGTGGGACGAAGCCAATGCCGCCGCCGCGCGGGCCGGGCTCGATATTCCCGCGGACACCCTCGAGCGCGACTGGAGCCAGCCCTATTCGCCGAGCGAAAAGGTCGAGTCCGCCTGGGCTCGGGTCTATCGGGATCCGGAGGCGAATTGGCCGCTGTACCAGCTCGCCGAGAAACTGGTCGACATCGACGATTCGCTCGCCATCTGGCGCCACAAGCATGTGGTGACGGTCGAGCGCATCATCGGGCTGAAGCGGGGGACCGGTGGCACGGCGGGCGTGGCCTATCTCCAGTCGACGCTCGGCAAGCGGGCTTTCCCGGAGCTTTGGTCGCTGCGGACGCAGGTCTGAAATCCGCCCCATCGGAGATGGGGAGGGGGACCATGCGAAGCATGGTGGAGGGGCCTTGCTGACTCCGAAGACCGCTCCACCGCGCTTCGCGCGGTCCCCTCCCCGACAAATGCCGGGAAGGAATTAGAAGCTAAAGACCCGCTTTCTCACGTCTGATCTTGGCGATCTCCTCGGCCGCGATCCTTTCCCGGGCCCCGAGGCTGGGGTGGCTCCGGAAAATCTGCGGGAACCAGTCATATTTGCCGAGATAGCGGCGCCAGAAGGGGATTGCGGCGTCCAGATCATAATCCGCCGCGGCCATCAGCCTCAGGCCGAAGCGGTCCGCGACCTCCTCGCGCTTCCACATCGCGCTCGCCTTGATACCGAGCCCGCGCAATATCCCCTCCTCGCTTCGAATGGCGGGATGGCCGAAGATATTGTGGGCGAGTTCGTGACCGAGAACGACCGCGAGCTCGTCGTCGTTCCTCAGGAAGTTGAGCATCGCCAGGGTCATCACGACGGTCCGGCCGGTGGCGAAGGCGTTGACCTGGGTCGAGCGGGCGAGGCGGACCCGCCCGAGGCAGGCCGGAAGCGAGCCGAGGCGAAGGGGGATTTCCCGGCCCTCGCGCAGGACTCGAAGGTCGGCGGGGCCCCGGCGGAGCGCCGTCTCGAGCTCGGCTTCGGCTTCGTCGGCGAGGCGCCGCCATTTCTCCCGCTTGGGCTCGGCGGCGACCGAGGCCCCGGTGGGAAGCGGCCGACCGTTGACCGCGAGCAGGACGTCGCCCGCGACCAGGCCGGCGCGCGCCGCCGGCGTCCCCGCCACCACCGACAGCACGCCGGGACCGCGGTCGAGGCCGTAGCGGGCGACCATCAGCGACCGGTCGCGCGGCTCATATTCGGCGAGGTGGTGGAAGAGCATCCCGGTGAGCGGATAACGCTCGGGACATAAAGCGGCGCCGGCGAGCGCCAGCCGGTAGGCGACGGCCGCGACCCGAAGATCGTCCTGCCGCAAGGTCGTGGAGGCGGCTGCCTCGGGCGGGGCGGCCGGGGGAGGCGCGGGCTGAGCCTGCGCGCCGGCGCCGCCGAGAGCGAATGCGGCAAGCGGAAGCAGGACGGAGCGCAACGCTCGGCGGATCGGACCCGGCCACTCACGCACGACGGCGGCCTCCCGCGCTGGACAAGAAAATGGCCGGATGAAGTGTTTCTTCATCCGGCCAAAAACTCAAGACGGCTGACGTCCCAGCCGGCCCTTACGGGCTGGTGGGAAGATCGTCGTCGTCGCCGCCACAAATCTCGGTGGCGGCGCAGATGCCGAGGATGATCGCGATGAGCGCGATCAGCGGAATGATGAAACCGCCGCGCAGCTGCTCGCCCTCGACAGTCTCCGTCGCCGGCGCGACCTCGGCCGAGCGGACAGCCGCCGAAGTGGCCTGCGCCGCCGCCATCGTCGGCGTAGCGATCAACGCAACCGAGGCGGTCGCAGCAATAAGTCCCTTGAAACGCACGTCAGCTTCTCCCTTCAAACTCGAGCCGATCTTCTCGATTTCGGCTCTACCTAATCGGGGGCTCCGAGGCTGTCTACCCTCGAAAACGATCACCCGATTGAAAACCCATCACACTTCCTAGCCCTCGAGAGGTTTACGAAGCCTGACGCGAACGCCAGGCCAGGCATTTGGTTCATCACCGCAGAGAGAAGAATCGAGACTGTTGCCCAAAAGCGACAGGCGGCTAGCGAAACGCTCGAAATGGCTTATGTTTCAGGGGGTTCGCCAATCCGGCAGCCGATCGAGCGGTGGCCGTGGACCTGCCCGGCCGATTCGAGTCACTTTCGAGCCGCCGCGATCTCGGCCCTGGCAGCCGAAAGCGAAAGCCGAAAGACCAGCGCGCCGAACGCGAAAATGGCCGGGCGAAGTGAAACTCCGCCCGGCCATTTTCATTTCAAAAAGCGTTGTGAACCGCCGCTCCAGCTTACGGGCTGGTGGGCAGATCGTCGTCGTCGCCGCCGCAGATTTCGGTGGCGGCGCAGATGCCGAGGATGATCGCGATGAGCGCGATCAGCGGAATGATGAAGCCGCCGCGCAGCTGGTCGCCATCGACGGTTTCCGACGCCGGAGCGACTTCACGGGCGTTAGTGGCCGAGGCCACCGCGCTCTTCGTCGCCTGCGCCGCCGCCAAGGTCGGCGTCGTCATCAAGGCCACCGAGGCGGCCGCAGCAATAAGTCCCTTGAAAGCCACGTCAGCTTCTCCCTTCGTACCCGAGTCTGATCGTCTCGATTTCGAGACTTTATCTAGTCGAGCGGCTTCGGCCTGTCTATCCCGAAATGAGGCAGGCCCGCCAGGACCGAAACCGCCCTGCGCTTCAACGCCTTACCCGCCGTGAAGCCCTATCGGCGGGGCAAAGGATCGATCCCGGCCGCGAAACCCGCCAAAGTGTTGCCCGCGCGCGACACCAAGCTTGGGATTGCTCGAAATGGCATTTTGTTTCAGAGGGTTCGCGAACCCGACCTTGGGGAGGAGCCGGTGACCCCTGTCTTTCGCCTGCCGCGGCTGATCGCCATTCTGGCCGCGGCCTGGCTCGCCCTGGCCGCCGCGCCGGGCTGGGCGGCAGTGTCCATCACCTTCTATTCCAAGGAGCTGGGCGCCTCCTTTCCCCACGCCTTCGTCATTCTCGAAGGCACGCCCGACCGCGGCGGAGCGCGAATCGCGGAGGATTACGGATTCACCGCCAAGACGATCAGCCCCGCCATATTGTGGGGCAAGGTCGCCGGGGAGGTGATCACCGACCACAGCGTCAGCTACGTCAAGGGCAGCGACCGCCATTTCACCGTCGCCTTGACCGATTTCGAATACGACAGGGTGATGGCGACGATCGCCCGCTGGCGGGCCGCAAGGCAGCCCAGTTACGATCTTGACAGGCATAATTGCGTGCATTTCGTCGCCGATCTCGCCGCTGCCATCGGCATGACCCCCGACACCAGCAAGCTGATGAAGAAGCCGCGCTCCTTCCTCGAAGCCCTGGTCGCCCGGAACCGCGCCTGGCTGACCGGCCGCAACGCGATTCTCCATCGCCTCGCTCCCCGCTCGGCGCAGCCCGCGCGGCCGGCCCGGCCGGCACCCTTGAAGGTCCCCGGAACTTGACATTGGGCGGCCGCCCGATGCTAGCGCGCGCAACCCCGGCGATCCCGCCGCCATTCTTTCCCGAGTGATCGCCAAAATGAACGCTTCCCGCTCAGAGCAGATCGTGGTCGTCGGCCTCGGCTATGTCGGCCTCCCGCTCGCGGTCGCCCTGGCGCGAAGCTTCGCGGTGACCGGCCTCGACATCGACGAACGCCGGGTCGAGGAGCTGAGGCTGGGGATCGACCGGACCCGCGAGGTCGGCAGCGAGGCGCTGGCCGCCTCGCCGCTCCGGCTGACCAGCCGCGCCGCCGACGCCGCCGGAGCCGACATCTATATCGTCACCGTGCCGACTCCGGTCGACGGCGACAACAGCCCGGATCTCGGCCCGGTGATCAGCGCCACGCGAAGCGTCGCCACCCTGCTCGATCCCGGGCGCAAGCCGATCGTCGTCTACGAGAGCACCGTCTACCCGGGAGTGACCGAGGAGGTTTGCGGGCCGCTGATCGAGGAGGTCTCCGGACTTCACCGCGGCCGCGACTTCTTCCTCGGCTACTCGCCCGAGCGGATCAACCCGGGGGACCGGGAGCATACGGTCGAGCGTATCGTCAAGGTGGTCGCCGGCGAGAACGAGGCGGTGACCGACCGGCTGGCGGCGATGTACGGCGCGGTGACCAGCGCCGGAGTGTTCCGCGCCGCGTCGATCAAGACCGCCGAGGCCGCCAAGGTGATCGAGAACGCCCAGCGCGACATCAACATCGCCTTCATGAACGAGATCACCAAGATCTTCGCGAAGCTCGACATTTCGATCTGGGACGTGCTCGCCGCGGCCGGCACCAAGTGGAACTTCCTGCCCTTCAAGCCCGGGCTGGTCGGGGGCCACTGCATCGGAGTCGATCCTTATTATCTGAGCTTCCGTGCCCAGCAGCTCGGCCTCGATCCCGACGTGATCCTCGCCGGCCGCTCGACCAACGACGGCATGGGCGCCTGGATCGCCGACAGCCTCCATGCCCGCCTCGGCCGCGCGGCCCCCACCCTGGTCATGGGCCTCGCCTTCAAGGAGAATGTGCCGGACCTTCGGAACAGCCGGGTGATCGACGTCGTCCGCCGGCTCGAGCAGCTCGGCCATGAGGTGACGATCCACGACCCGCTCGCCGACGCCGGCGAGGCCCGCCACGAATATGGCGTCGAGCTGGCCGCCGACGCCTTCGACCGCCAATATGGTTTGGTGGTCGTCGCCGTGCCTCACGACGCTTATGCGGAACTCGAGGACTCGAGGCTGGCGGGGCTGGTGGCGGAAGGCGGCCTGCTCGCCGATCTCAAGCATCTCTACAAGGGACGCGAGCTTCCCGGCGTGAAGCGCTGGACTCTCTAGGCTCTGCTATTGATAATCATTCGCATGTGACTTAGCGCTCGGACATGCCCGCACCGACCCGATTCCCCCTCCGCAGCCTCTGGTTCCAGGTCCACAAATGGATCGGCCTCGCGCTCGCGCTGCTGATCGTTCCGATCTCGCTGACCGGCTCCGCGCTGGTCTGGCACGACTGGCTCGACGGGCGGCTCAACCCGGAACGCGACGTCGCCGCGGCGCCCGGCCTGCCGCCTTCCGCTTACGCGGCCGCCGCCGGGCGCTTCGCCCGGCCGGGCGAGCGGCTGACGAGCCTCGCCTTTCCGAGGCAAGAAGGGCCGGTGGTGGCCACCCTCGCCCGGACCGGCCAGCCGGCCGGCGGGCGTCCGGTTCGGACCCTGCTCTATCTCCACCCGGCCTCGGCGGAGCTGCTCGACCGGGCGGCGAGCGACGAGGGCGCGGTGCGGATCCTACACAACCTCCACGGCTCGCTGATGGTGCCGGGCGCCGGCCGGCAGATCGTCGGCTGGATCGGCGTCGCGATGCTCCTGTCCTCGCTCACCGGCCTCTGGCTGTGGTCGCCGCTCAGCGGCCGTTTCACCCGTGGGCTGCGCTGGCGCCGGCGCTCGACGACCAGCGCCAACCTCCACCACCAGGGCGGCTTCTGGATCGCCCTGCCGCTTGCGGTCCTCTCCTTCACCGGAGCCTGGATCTCATTTCCCGCCTTCTTCGCCGCTTTTTCGGGCGACCCGACGGGACCGTCAATGGCCGAGCGGATGCGCCGAATGGCGGCCCCGCCGGCCGCGGAGACCCGGCTTGACCCGGATTCCGCGCTCGCTGCGGCGCGGCCGCTGGCGAGCGGTGGGCTCGTCGGCCTGACCTGGCCGGGCGAGCCCGACCGCAAATGGAAGATCACCTTCGCCCGGCCTGGCGGAACGGCCGAAGTGGCGGTCGACGACCGCTCCGGAAGGGCGACCCCGCCCAGGGCGCCTGCGCCGGAGACGACCGCGCGGCTGATGCGGCGGATCCACGACGGCACCGGCATGGGCACGCTGTGGCAAATTCTGATCTTCGTCGGCGGCCTCATCCCGGCCCTGCTGGCGGTCACCGGCATCATGATGTGGCTCCACGTCCGCCGCGGGAAACTGCGCGCCGGAGTCTCGGCCTGACTCCCCTCCCTGCAGGGGTGAAATCGCCCGGGTTGAGCAGTCGGCGGCGCCGGACTAGGCCCGGACCATGACGGCGCTCGCGGGCTATTGGGTTTTCGGCCGCGGCGAGGAGCCTGTCGCCGCGTGCCGCCGCATGCTGGACGCGCAGCGGGCCTATGGCCTTGCTTCCGCGGCCTGCCGAGCCGAGTGCGCGATCGCGATCGGCAAGAGCCTGTACCCCATCCTGGCCGAAGACGCACACGACGAGGGAGTGACGATCGGCGGCGGCGGACGCTGGTGGATGGTCGCCGACCTCCGCCTCGACGACCGCCGCGGGCTCGCTTCGTCGCTGGGCATCGCGAGCCGGGAAGAGCCGGGCCTCTCGGACAGCGCCCTGGTCATGGCCGCCGTCGAGCGATGGGGCGAGGAGGCCATAGGCCGGCTCGCCGGCGACTTCGCCATCGCCCTGTGGGACAGGCAGCGCGAGCGGCTCCTGCTCGCCCGCGACCTGCTGGGCCAGCGGCCGCTTCATTACCACCGGTCGGGCGGCTATTTCGCTTTCGCCTCGATGCCGTCCGGACTGCGCGCGCTCGCCGACCTCCCGTCGGCGCCGGACGAGGCGGCGGTCGCCGCTTTCCTGGCGCTGATGCCGCCGGAGGGCAACGGCAGCTACTTCGGGGGCGTCGAGCGCGTCCGGCCCGGCGAGATCCGGCTCGTCTCGGCCGCGGGCGAAAGCGCGCGCCGCCACTGGTCCTTCGCCGGCGGGCGGCTCCGGCTGAAGCGGGACGAAGAGTATGTCGAGGCGCTGCGCGAGGCGCTCGACCGGGCCGTCGAATCGCGGCTTCGCGGCGGCGGCGGGCGGGTCGCCGCCCATCTCAGCGGCGGGCTCGACAGCGGCGCCGTGGCGGCGACCGCGGCCCGGCTGCTGCCCGACGGCGAGGTCGGCGCCTTCACCTCGGTTCCCGGCCGCGCGGCGGCCGATCGCCGAGGGCGCTTCGCCGACGAAGGCGATCATGCGGCGGCGGTCGCCGAACTCTATCCGAACATGGACCATGTCCTCGTCCGCACCGCCGGCCGCTCGCCCATCGCCGCGCTCGACCGGAATTTCGAGCTCTACCAGGCGCCGGTGCTCAACCTGTGCAACTTCGCTTGGGGCGAGGCGATCGCCGACTCGGCGCGCGAGCGCGGCTACAAGATCCTTCTCACCGGACAGGCCGGCAATTTCACCCTCAGCCACACCGGCTTCGATCTTCTCCCCGAGCTCCTCTCCGGCGGGCGGCTGATCCGGCTGGCGAGGCAGGCCGTGGCTCTCCGGCGCGGCGGCACTCGCCTGGAAAGCGTCGCGGCGCACGCGCTTTGGCCGTTCCTCCCGCCCGGGCTGTGGCGGCTGATCAATCGCCTGCGCGGGCGCCGGGTCGGTGCGGGAGTGGGGGAGAACAGCCTTCTCAACCCGGCGCTTCGGGAGACGGCGGCGGCGCGTCTGGGGCAGGGGATGGCGCAGGCGACGGCGGGACAGGACCGGGGGATCGGAATCCGGCTCGCGGCGCTGGCGGGAGGCGAATTCGGCAATTTCCGCCAGGGCGCGCTGGCCGGCTGGGGCCTCGACGTGCGCGATCCGACCGGCGACCGCCGGCTGATCGAATTGTGCCTGTCGATCCCGGCCGAAATCTATCTGGCGGGCGGAGTCCCGCGCGGCCTCGCCCGGCGGGTGCTCGCCGACCGGCTGCCGTCCCTCGTAGTCGGCGAAACCCGCAAGGGCTTTCAGGCCGCCGACTGGCATGAGGGCCTGCTCGCCGACTGGGATTCGCTGCGGGGCGAGGTCGCCCGAATCGCCGCAGTCCCGACGGCGGCCAGGCTCCTCGACATCCCCCGGATGAGCGCTTTGGCGCGAGCCCCGGCGCTGAGCGACTGGGATTCCGACGAGGCGCATGCGCATTACCGGCTGGCCCTGCTGAGAGGCGTTTCGGCAGGGCATTTCCTGCGCCGTGCCGCGGGCGGCGAGGCCTAGCGCGCCCGGATTTCAGCGAGGTTGCCTGCCGGCGGCGAACCCCCTATCGGCAGTCGCTTAGCATGATTTCCCAGGAGGGCTTGTGACAGAGAAAGTACAGGGCGGGATCGCCCAGGCTTCCAATTCGGGCAAGCGGGAGTGGACCGCTCCGCTGGTCGAGATTGCCCCGGCTCGCGGCGCCAGCGCTTTCGGAGGCCCTCCCGGCGGCGTCGATTACGGATTCTATTCCTAATCGCGTCAGGGAAGCCTTGACGGCCTCCATCGCCAGCCCACTCGCGCGTTGACCCAACCGACCTACTTCAGGGCCGTCGCCGTCCAGGCGGCGGTGGCGGGCACGTCGCTGTCTCTCCTCTCGCCCGAAACCGGCGACTGGATCGTGCTTGCCGGCACGGCCCGGCGGATCTGGGAGCGGCTGGAATATCCGGCGAGCGTCGACGAAGTGGCGACAGCGCTCGGCGCCGAGTTCGACGCACCGCCGGAGACGATCAAGGCGGCCGCGGCCGCCACCATCGACGACCTTCTGCGCCTCGGACTGGTAGCGGAGGAGCCCGCCGCGAGCCGGGACGCTTCGCGAGACCGCTATCTGTCTCTGCTCAAGCGGGCCCTCGGCAACATGCTCTATCCGGAGCTCGAGCTGATGATCGACCATCTGGTGGAGGGCGCCGAGGGACTCTTCGGCGCCGAGCTCGAGCGCTTCCAGCGGGACATCGCCGGGCGCCAGCCGGAGGCCTTCACCAGGCTTCTGGCGGGCAAGCATCAGGGCACCGGGCCGCTGCGCTTCGCGCACACGATGATCGGCCTCTTCCGGCTCTCCAACATCGAGCGCTGCGCCGAGCGGATCTTCGCCGAAGGCATAGCGGGCGATTTCCTCGAAGCGGGAGTGTGCAAGGGGGGCGCAACGATCTTCATGCGCGGGCTGCAGGTCGCCCACGGCGAGAGCGGGAGGAAGACCTTCGTCGTCGATTCATTCGAAGGCGTGCCGCCATCCGCAAGGATCTGCGATTCGCGCTACGACCTCCATTTCGACGAAGCCATGTGCCCCTGGCTGGCCTGCAGCGAGAAGACCGTCCGGGACAATTTCTCGCGCTACGACCTGCTCGATCCCAATGTCGAATTCGTCAAGGGCTGGCTGGCCGAGTCGCTTCCGCGCGCGCAGATCGGGCCGCTCGCCCTGCTGCGCATCGACGTCGACCTCTACAGCTCGACCCTCGAATGCCTCGAGCTGCTTTACGACAGGGTGGTCGAGGGAGGATTCGTGATCGTCGACGATTACGGCTTCCTGCAATGCTGCCGCGACGCGGTCGACGAATTCCGCGCGCGGCGCGGAGTGAGCGAGCCGATCCTGTGGGCCGACGTCTCCGGAATCTACTGGCGCAAGGAAGCGAAGTGAGCCTGATCTCGGTCGTCATGCCGGTGCTCGACGCGGGGCCGTGGCTGGGAGAAGCGATCGACTCGATCCTCGACCAGACTCACCGGGCGCTGGAGCTCATCGTCGTCGACGACGGCTCGAGCGACGACAGCCGCGAGGTCGCGGCCGCCGCCGCGGCCCGGGACGATAGGGTGAGGACGCTGTTCCTCGATCCGCTGCCCGGCAACACCAGCAGCGCCCGCGCCGCCAATGCCGGGATCGCGGTGGCCCGGGGAGACTATGTCGCCCGGATGGACGGCGACGACATCGCCCTCCCTCATCGCCTCGAACTCGAGCTGGCCTTCCTCGAGGAACGCGGCCTCGACGGCTGCGGCGGCCAGGCGCAGGCGTTCGGGAACGAGGACCGGCTCTACTGGTATCCCGAGAGCCACGAGGGCATCGAGCGCGAATTGCTTTTCCGGGTCGGGATCCTTCATCCGACGCTGCTCGCCCGCGCCGGCCTGATGAGGGCCCACCCCTATCTCGAACGCGCCTCGCACGAGGATTACGAGTGGCAGACCCGGGTCTGCGCCGCGGGCGCGCGGCTCGGCAACGTCCAGGAGCTGGTGCTTCGCCATCGCACCCATTTGGGTCAAGCGCACGTCCGGCATGTCGAGCTCTTCCTTCGCGACCTCAGGCAATATCGCTTCCGCCACGCGATGCGGCTGTTCCCCGGAACGCGGCCGGAGGAGTTCCAGGCCCTCGCGGCGATTGCCGAGAAAGTGCCGATCACGGAACCGGAGGACATCGAGGCGGCGCTCGCCTGGCTGGTCCGACTCGCCGACGTGGAGGAGGCGGCCCTCGGCGGCGCCATGGCTTATCGCTGGGACCAGATTTGCGACCGCGCCGGCCTTGCCGCCGACGATCCGATGCGCCGCCGCTACGCCGAAGCCGCGGCGTGAGCCTGTACCGGGCCTATGGGCTGGACATCGAGTGCGAGCGCCGACTCCCGCTCCTCCCCTCCCCCTGCGGAGCGTCGCCCGACCTGACCTTCGTCTATTCGGGCCGGGCTCCGGCCGAGCGGCCGTCGGGGCCCGACCGGCGCGACCTGAGGGTGACCGAAGCGGGCTGGATTCTGCGCTACGACAATGTCGAGGGCGGCTGGATGGTTTTCGACTATTCGGCCCCGGATCGCCGCCTGCAGCTCTCGGGAAGCGTCGAATGGGAGGTATTCGAAGGGCCCCTCAGCGGACTGGTTTTCGGAGTGCTGCTCCGGCTCGCGGGTGAGACCCTTCTTCACGGGGCGTGCCTCCGCCTCGGCGACCGCGGAGCGGCGATCCTCGGCGCGTCTGGGCACGGCAAGTCGACCCTGGCGGGCGCGCTGATCGCCCTCGGAGCGACGCCGGTGAGCGAGGATCTGCTGGCCCTGAGCCGAGGAGCCGGCGGCTTCCTGGCCGAGCCCGGAGCGCCGACCCTGCACCTGCTCGGCGACGCCTTCCGCCACCTCGAGCCTCACCTTCGCGGCGCCCCGGCCTGCCCGGCCGGCGACGGCAAGGTCCGCCTCGAACTGGGCGGGAGCGCCGCGCCGGCACGGCTCGCGTCCCTGTACATCCTCGATCCGCCGGCGATCGGCGGCAAGGAATCGCTGCAGCGACTGTCGGGACCCTCCGCCATCGGCGCGCTGGCCGAGCATCTCTACGGAAGCCGCTGGATCAGGCCGGCCGGCGACGAGGATCTCGCCTTCTGCGCCCGGCTGGCGCGCGAGGTTCCGGTCTTCGCCCTGTCACGGCCCTGGGCGCTCGACGGGCTGCTCGCCACGGCGGACCTCCTACGGAGCCATGTCGCTCAGACCCCGTGATAATCGCGGTACCACTCGACAAAACGCGGCACGCCTTCGTCGATCGAGGTGGTCGGGGCGAAACCGAGGTCGTTCCGGATCGCCGAGATGTCCGCATAGGTGTCGCGCACGTCGCCGGGCTGCATCGGCATGAGCACCTTCTCCGCCTCGCGGCCGCAGGCCTGCTCGATCAGCGCGATCATCCGGGTCAGCTCCTCGGAGCGGTGGTTGCCGATATTGTAGAGGCGGTGCGGCCCCCGGCTTCCGCCGGCCTTGAGCGCCCCGTCGTCGGGGGGCGGGTTGTCGAGGGCGGCGACGACTCCGGTGACGATGTCGTCGATATAGGTGAAGTCGCGCCGCATATTGCCTTCGCCGAAGACGTGGATCGGCTCGCCGGCGAAGATCGCTTTGGTGAACAGCCACATCGCCATGTCGGGCCGCCCCCACGGGCCGTAGACGGTGAAGAAGCGCAGGCCGGTTTGCGGAAGGCGGTAGAGGTGGGCGTAGGTCTCGCTCATCAACTCGTCCGCTTTCTTGGTCGCGGCGTAGAGGGAGAGCGGATGGTCGACCCGGTCCTCGACCCGGAAGGGCAGGGTGTCGTTGCCGCCGTAGACCGAGGAGGATGAGGCGTAGACGAGATGCGAGAGGCAGCGGTGGCGGGCCAGCTCGAGCATGTTGACGTGGCCGACCAGGTTCGCCTGGACATAGGCGCGCGGATTCTCGATCGAATAGCGCACTCCGGCCTGGGCCCCGAGGTGGACGATCCGGTCGAAGTCGATTCCGTCGAGCGCCCTCGCCAGCGCCGCATCGTCGGCGAAGTCCACCGTGAGGAGGTCGAAGCCGTCATGGTCGCGGCGCAGCTTGGCCTCGCGGTCGCGCTTCAGGGCGACACTGTAATAATCGTTGAAATTATCGATTCCGACCACCGCGTCGCCCCGGGCGAGCAGACGGGCGCTGACGTGATGGCCGATGAACCCGGCCGCGCCGGTGACGAGGATCTTCATGGCCGGGGCCTTACCGGCGGTGGGCTACCCTGCCAAGGCACTTGGCCGCCCCCGCGGGGGCATGGGGAGGCGGACCACGCGGGTCCTTCGATACGGGCCTTCGCCAGGCTCAGTCCCTACTCAGGATGAGCGGTCGGGATCTTTCACCTCCGCTCATCCTGAGTAGCCGGTGAGCCTGTCGAACCGGCGTATCGAAGGACCCTCCACCGCGCTTCGCGTGGTCCCCCCTCCCCATCGGCGACGGGGCGCCAGAATCACGCCGCCTCGGCGGCGCCGGGCTCGCGCGCCTCGATGAACCAGCGCTCCTCGCCCTCGAGGCCGACCGCGGTGAGGGTGCCGGAGCGATAGGCGCCGGTGTCGACGGCGATCCGGTTGGGATGCTCCTCGGGGCGATCGACGATCGTGTGGCCGTGGACGACGATGACGCCATGATCGCTGCGGTCCTCGAGAAAGCCTTCGCGGATCCACCTGAGGTCGCGGCCGACCTGCTTGTCGAGCGCGA
Organism: Allosphingosinicella sp.; assembly: GCA_036389015.1. GTDB lineage: Bacteria > Pseudomonadota > Alphaproteobacteria > Sphingomonadales > Sphingomonadaceae > Allosphingosinicella. The sequence goes on from DASVQS010000042.1 coordinate 104,735, forward strand.
CGCCCGGGCGGATTCCGGCGTGGACGAACAGATAGTCGCCGAAGCGGAAGCTGTCGTGCATCTCGTCGAGAAAGCGGACGTGGCCTTCGGGCACCTGGCGGATCAGACGCTCCATGATCGCCGTCGGGGTCGCGTTGAGCATCCAGCCGGTGGTGAGGCCGTAGCTCTGCGCGCATTCGGTGCCGCCATAGGCAAGCCAGTGCTGGACGCTGGAATCGTCGCCGCCGAGGACACCGAGGAAGAATTCCTCGTGATTGCCCTTGAGGAAGACGTTGCGGGCGAAGCCGGGCGGCCGGTTGACCAGCAGGTCGACGACCCCGCGGCTGTCGGGGCCCCGGTCGACGAGGTCGCCGAGGAAGACCAGCCAGGTCCTGGCCGGCCCGCGCCGTTCATTGTCCGCCTCGATTCGGGCGAGCAGGTCGACGAGCAGGTCGAGCCGGCCGTGGACGTCGCCGATCGCATAGGCCCGGCCGCCGGGGGGACCGCTTCGGCCCCGGGACGTTCGGCTCTTCGAAAACAGGCGACTCAGCACTGACTGCAACTCCGGCGATCTCGGCCGCGCCGATATTTGGTGTTTTCCCGCAGTTGCAAGCTTTTAGCCCCGGAAAACGCCCGACTCTGGACGGCGATGGAGAAATAAGCTAAGCGGCGCAAAGAGATACAGGCGGTTCGCCTTGAGGGGCGGCGCGGCACCGGTTCCGCAGGAGCGGGTGTGCGCCGAATCGGCGTATGGGCTGTTCCACGGAAGCCATGGATTGTGTAGAGGGCTTGTCGCCCCCGACCGGAGAGAGATGAACATGCGAGCGTTTCGGCATGAAGAGCATAATTTTTCCATCGCAGGGCTGATGGCCCGCGCCCTGCTCGTGGTCGCCGCCCTGGCGGCGGCGGGCTGCACCGGGCGCGGCGGCTCCGTCCCCTACGAGCCGGTGGGCTTTCAGGCGCCCGACACGCAGTCGCAGCCGGTCGCCAACGCGATGGTTCCGGTGGGGGCCCTCGACACCATCACCGTCTCGGTTTTCCAGGTCGCGTCGCTGTCGGGCGACTATAAGGTCGATGCCCAGGGCAAGATCGATTATCCGCTGCTCGGCTCCGTCCAGGCCCAGGGCCGAACCACCCAGGAGCTGCGCCAGGATATCGCCACCGCTTTGTCGCAGAAATATCTTCAGTCGCCCAACGTCCAGGTCGCGATCAAGGAGCGGGCGGAGCAGACCATCACCGTCGACGGCTCGGTGCGCAACCCCGGCCAGTTCATCGTCAAGGGTCCGACCACGCTTCTCCAGGCCGTCGCCATGGCGAAGGGCACGACCGAGGACGCCAATCCCTCGCGAGTGGTCGTCTTCCGCACCATTCGCGGCGAGCGCCTGGCCGGCGCGTTCGATCTCCAGGACATCCGTCGCGCCAAGTCCGAGGATCCGGTGATCTACGGCAACGACATCGTCATCGTCGACGGCAGCAAGGCACGTCAGATGTATCGCGACCTGCTGAGCACGCTCCCGCTCGTCGGCATGTTGCGCCCCTTCTAAATTGCGTCCTTCCGAAGGGCGGTCCGGAATCGAAAGACAGGATTCGAAGACATGAACAATCATGGGGGATATCTCCCGAACCAGGCCGCCGGCGCAGTGCTGCCTTTCGATCCGAGCGGCCGGCTTCCGGCCCATAGCGGCCTCACCGACGTCGCCTTCGGCCGGCCGGTCAAGTCCGACTCCCGGTTCGACATCAACGAGATCTGGCGGATCGTGGCGAAATGGTGGTGGCTGATCACCGCCATCGCCGTCGCCTGCCTGCTCGCCGCGATCGTCATCTCGCTGATGATCACCCCGCTCTTCCGGGCCCAGGCGACGATCGAGGTCAATCCCGAGGGCGTCCAGGTCGTCGGCAAGCAGATCGAAGACGTCCAGCCCGCCTCGGGCAACGACCGTGCCTTCCTCAACACCCAGGTCGGCCTGCTGAAGAGCCGCTCGCTGGCCGAGCGGGTCGCGCGAAGCACCAACCTCGCCAACAACCAGGCGCTGTTCGACCCGGAGAGTCCGAGGGTCGCGCGCGAAGCCGCCGCCGCGGGAATGGTCCAGGGCAGCGTCACGATCGCGCCGCAGCGCGACAGCAGCCTGATCAGCATCGCCGTCGAGAGCCCCGACCGGGAGCTCGCCGCCAGGCTGGCCAATGCCTATGCCGACAATTTCATCCAGTCGAACATGGAGCGGCGCTACGAGGCGACTTCCTACGCGCGCAACTTCCTTCAGCAGCGCATCGCCGCGGTGAAGGCCCGGCTCGAGCAGTCGGAGCGGCAGCTCGTCGCCTACGCCCAGAAGCAGGGGATCCTCACCCTGAGCGTCGACACCGGGGGCACCGGCAGCGTCAGATCGGAGCAGTCGATCGACGCGGCGACCCTGGTCCAGACCAACAACGCGCTCGCCCAGGCGAGGAGCGACCGCATCTCCGCGGAGCAGAAGTTCCGCCAGGCCGCCGGCGCCCAGTCGCGCGCCGCCGCGATCAGCGATCCCACGGTTCAGGGGCTGGGGCAGCAGAAGGCGGGGCTCGAGGCGGAATATGCGCAGAAGCTCGCTCTGTTCAGGCCGGAGTTCCCGGAGATGATCCAGCTTCGCAGCCGGATCGAATCGCTCGACAAGGAGATCGCCCGGCAGAGGAGCAACGTCTCCGGCTCGACGTCCAGCACGCTCCAGGCCGAATATCAGGCCGCCCTGGCGCGCGAAAACGCGCTCCAGGCCAAGGTCAACGAGGGCAAGGCCGGACTGATGGCGCTTCGCGAGCGCAGCATCCAGTACACGATCCTTCAGCGCGAGGTGGACACCAACCGCAGCCTCTATGACGCGCTTCTGCAGCGCTTCAAGGAAGTGGGCGTGGCCGGCGGAGTCGGCGCGAACGTCGTGTCCGTGGTCGACCGGGCCCAGGTTCCCGGAGGGCCGTTCAAGCCGAACCTTCCGCTCAACATCATGATCGGCCTGGGCATCGGCCTGTTGCTCGGCCTCGGCACCGCCTTCTCGATCGAGTGGATCGACGACACGATCAAGACTCCGGACGATCTCGGCACCAAGCTTGGCCTCGCCTCGCTTGGAGTCATCCCCGGGGTGGGCAAGGGCCTGGCCGTGCGCGAGCAGCTCGAGGATCCCCGTTCGCAGGTTTCGGAAGCCTATCAGTCGGTCAGGACGGCTCTGCAATTCTCGACCGATCACGGCGTTCCGCGGAGCCTTCTGGTGACGAGCACGCGGGCGTCGGAGGGCAAGTCGAGCACCGCGCTCGCGCTCGCCCAGACGCTCGCCAGCCTCGGTGCCTCGGTGCTTCTCATCGACGCCGACCTGCGCAAGCCGACCTTCCGCGGTCCGAGCTCCACCAGCCAAGGCCTTTCCAGCCTCCTCGCCGGATCGGACAAGGTCGCCGAATGCGTCCACCCGACCCAGATGGAGCGCCTGTTCCTCCTGCCGAGCGGCCCGATCCCGCCGAACCCGGCCGAGCTGCTCGCCTCGGGCCGCTTCAAGGAGATACTGGATGAGGCGCTCCAGCGCTTCGACCATATCATCATCGACAGCCCGCCCGTGCTCGGCCTCGCCGACGCTCCGATGCTCGCGTCGAGCACCGAAGGCACGCTGATGGTGATCGAGGCCGGCGCGATCCGCCGCGCCGCGGCTCTTAACGCGGTCAACCGGCTGCGGGCGTCCGACGCGCGGCTGATGGGCGCGATCCTCACCAAGTTCAACGCGCTCAAGGTCGGCTACGGTTACGGCTATGGCTACGGCTATGGCGACGACATCTACGCCTATCGCGAGGGCGACTCGCCGAAGAAGCAGATCGAGCTCCTGAAGAGCTGATCGTGGCCGCTGGCGAACAGGGGGCGGACCGGAGTTCCGGGCGGCGCATCGCCGCCTGGGCGACGACCCTCGCGTCGCCTTTGATCGCCTGGCTGATCGTGAAGTCGGCGGCCGCCGGCTTCTCGGTGGCCACGGCGGTCGCCCTGGCCCCGCTTCCGCCCGAGAATCCCGCGCCGACACTCAAGGTCCTCGCCAGCTCCGCCCAGCAGCCCACCCTCCGCGTGACTCCGGAGATGCAGCAGGCATCGCGGGACGGGCTCGCCGAGCTGCCGCTCGCCTTCGAGCCTTTCTTCGTCGCGGCCCGGGCGGCCGAACAGAAAGGCGACCTCCGCCGCGCCATCGCGCTGATGGAGGAAGTGCGGCACCGCCGCCCTTCCCATCCGCCCGCGCGAATGCAGCTGATGATCTATTACATCAAGGCCGAGCGCTACCCCGAGGCGCTCTCCGAGATCGACGTCGTCCTGCGCCGGAACGAGGAATTGCGGCCTGCCTTGCTGCCCGAGCTGACCAAGCTGGTCAGCGATCCGCGCGGCCGCGCCGCGCTCGCCACGATCCTGGCCCGCGGACCGACCTGGCGTGAGGAATTCTTCGCCGCCGCCGGTGCCCGCAAGCTCGCCACCAGCGATGCCCGCGACCTTTACGAGCGCATCCGGGCGCTGAAGCCCAGGCACGATCTGATGCTCGAGCGCCAGCTGATCCTCCAGACGCAGGCCAGCTCGGGCGATTATGTCGGAGCCCGGCAGACCTGGCTCATGGCCCTTCCCCAGCAGGAGCGGGCGTCGAACCGCTACATGTTCGACGGCGCCTTCCGGGGCGTGCGCGCTCCGGGGCCCTTCGGCTGGACCTTCAAGGACGTCGAAGCCGGACGCGCCGAGCCCGCCAAGGACGGCCAGCGAACCTATCTCGACGTCGCCTATTTCGGCGGCCAGAACGTCACCCTGGCGGAGCAGGTGCTGGCCCTCCCGCCCGGCCGCCACACCCTCCGAGTCGTCGCCCGAAGCCCCAATGGGATCAGTTCGGGCAAGATATTCTGGCGGTTGACCTGCCTGCCGGGCGGCAACGCGATCGGAGCGCTCGACCTCGCCCAGGCCGGTGCCGACAACCGCCGGTTCAGCGCGGACTTCACCGTTCCTTCGGGCTGCCCCGGCCAGTCGCTGACCCTCGTCGCCGAGCCGGGCGACGTCGCGACGCCGATCAACGTCGAAATCGCGCGGATGGAGATTGCCCAGTGAAAGGCGGCTTCTGGACTGTGGCCGCGGCGGCCTATCTGGGTGCCTGCCTGCTGCTCGGCGGCGCCAGCGCCGCGGGCGTCGCTGCGAACGCCTTCCTCCAGCTTGTCGGGCTCGTCCTGATCGTGATCCTGCTATGGCGGCGGGACTTCAGTCTTGCCGACGGCGCGCGAGGGCCGCTCTGGATCGGCCTCGGCGTGCTCGTCGTCGGCCTGATCAGCCTCGTCCCGCTTCCGGGAGGACTGGGATCGGGGCAGCCGCTGCGCGCCGAATTGCTCGAGGCCTTCCGGCTGCTCGGAACGGCCCCTCCTTCGCTTTCGGCCTCGCTTGCACCGTCCTGGACGCTCAATTCGCTGCTTCACCTGATCCCCGCGGCGGCGATGTTCCTGCTGGTGCTTCGACTGCCCAACGACGAGCGGAGGCTGCTTCCGGCGGTGGTGATGGGCATTGCCGGAATCTCGGTGGTGCTCGGCGCCTTCCAGCTGATGGGAGGGCCGGACTCGCCGCTGCGCTTCTACGCCGTCACCAACCGCGACTCGCCGGTCGGCTTCTTCGCCAACGCCAATCACGAGGCGACCCTCCTGCTCTGCGCCTTGCCGCTGACGGCGGTGCTTGCGGGCCGGATGGCATCGCGCCGCTCCCGTTCGAAGCGAAGCGGAGGAGCGATCGTCAGCGCCTCCATCGCGGTCTTCATCCTGGCCGGGATCGCCATCAGCGGCTCAAGCGCGGGCTATGGTCTTGCTCTGCCCACGGCGGTGGCGAGCTTCCTCATCTACCGGCGCACTGTCGCCGGGCGGATTGCCGCGGGCTGGTGGGGCGCACTTGCCGCGCTGGCTCTGGTATTCGCCTTCGCGGGCCTGCAGGGCCCCTTGGGCAAGGAGGCGTTCGAGGCGGATATGTCTTCGTCGCAGCCGTCGAGCCGCCGGGTCCTGGCGTCGACCACCGTCGGGATCATCAAGGACAGCTTCCCGATCGGCACCGGCCTCGGCACCTTCTCGACCGTCTACCGCCGCTACGAGGATCCGGGGCGGGTGACGCGGCAATTCGCCAATCATGCCCATAACGACTATCTGGAAGCGGTGCTCGAGCTCGGAGCGGCGGGAGGGCTGCTCATCCTCGGCTTCCTGCTGTGGTGGGGACGGCGGTCCTATTTGGCCTGGACCCGCGACTTCGAGGGCGCCGCGCTCGCCCGCGCCGGCTCGGTGATGATCGGAATCATCCTCGCCCATTCGCTCGTCGATTACCCGATCCGCACGGCGGCGATGGTCGCCGTCTTCGCCCTGGGGTGCGCGCTGATGGTCGCGCCCCTGCCGCGCCGACGCCCGTCCGAGAAGGCCGAGGAGGATGAAGCGGAGCCGCTCCGGCACATCGAGGCCGTGTGAAGCTCAGGCAAGCCAGACATTAAAGGAACGACCCCAACGTGCTGATCGAGCAAACAGGTCTCGCCCAATTGCTCGTGCTGACGCCGCGATTCCACCGGGACGAGCGCGGCTTCTTCACCGAGAGCTTCAACAGCCGCGCCTTCGCCGAGGCGACCGGGGCCGACGTCCAGTTCGTCCAGGACAATCACAGCCGATCGAGCCGGGGCGTGCTCCGCGGCCTCCACTACCAGCTGCCGCCGCACGCCCAGGGCAAATTGGTGAGAGTGGTCTCCGGCGAGATATTCGACGTGGCGGTGGACCTGCGCGCGGACTCGCCCACCTTCGGCCGCTGGTTCGGCACGGTCCTGTCGGCGGAGAAAGGCAATCAGCTGTGGATCCCCGCCGGCTTCGCCCACGGCTTCCTGACGCTCAGCGAAACCGCCGACGTATTGTACAAGGCGACGGATTATTACGCGCCGGATTGCGAACGGACGCTCGCCTGGAACGACCCCGCGATCGCCATCGATTGGCCGCTGGGCGTCGAGCCCCTTCTCTCCGCCAAGGACTCCGCAGCGCCCTTCCTGGCGCAGGCGGACACTTTTCCGGCGAGCCCCGGCGCCCTCTACCTGACCCGTCCCTATCTGCCGCCTCTCCATGAGCTCATGCCCCTGCTCGGCGAGATCTGGGACTCGCGCATCCTCACCAACCAGGGCCCGTTCCACCAGCGCTTCGAGCGAGAGCTATGCGAGCAGCTCGAAGTGGAGAACGTCTCGCTGGTCGCCAACGGCATGCTCGCGCTTAGCGCCGCGATCGAGGCGGCCGGGGTCGGCGGCGAGGTGATCACCACCCCTTATTCGTTCGTCGCCACCACCCACGCCGTCCGGCTGGGCAGGCTCGAACCGGTGTTCGTCGACATCCGCCGATCGGACCTCAACATCGATCCCGACCTGATCGAGGCCGCGATCACGCCGAGGACCTCGGCGATCGTCGCCGTCCATTGCTACGGCAATCCGTGCGACGTCGAGGCGATCGACGCGATCGCGACCAGACATGGCCTGAAGGTCATCTATGACGCGGCCCACGCCTTCGGAGTCCGGCGTCACGGCCGTTGCGTCTGCGCCCAGGGCGATTTCGCGGCGCTGAGCTTCCACGCCACCAAGTCGTTCAACACGTTCGAAGGCGGGGCGGTGGTTGCCGCAAGCGAGGCGGGCAAGCGGGCGGTCGACAGCTTCCGCAACTTCGGGATCGCGGGCGAGGTCAGCATCCCGCTCGTCGGCACGAACGCCAAGATGAGTGAATTCAACGCCGCTCTGGGCGTCCTTCAGCTCCGCCATTTCGAGGAGGTTCGTGGGGCCCGCAGGAGGGTCGACAGCCTCTATCGCGACGCGCTGGCCGGCATCGGCGGAATCGAATGCCTGGCGATCCCGGAGGGGGTCGAGCCCAATTTTTCCTATTTCCCGATCTTCGTGACCCCCGATTTCCCGATCAGCCGCGACGGACTCTACGAACGCCTGAAGGCGGAGGGCGTTTACGCGCGGCGCTATTTCTACCCCTTGCTGTCCTCGCTGCCCATGTACGGCGGGCTGCCCTCGGCTGCGCCCGCCAACCTCCCAGTCGCGACCGCGGCCGCCGAACAGATATTGTGCCTGCCGATCTTCCCCGACCTTTCGGATTCGGACGTGGATCGGGTCCTTTCGGTGATCCGGCGCTCGGCCCGCGGCGCCGGGTAGAAGTTTGCGTTCGCGCTCCCGCGGCACCGGGCCCTAAGAAGAGCTTGCGATGACCAAGCAGAAGGCCGCAGCGGCCGGATTATGGAGCGCGCTCGACATCGTCCTTCGCCAGGGCGTGCAGTTCGTCGTCACCATCGTCCTCGCGCGCCTGCTCACGCCCGAGGATTTCGGAATCATCGCTCTGATGGGCTTCTTCACCGCCCTCTCGATCGCCTTCGCCCAGTCGGGCCTGACCATGGGCCTGGTGCAGCGGCAGGATACGAGTCGCGAGGAGGAGAGCGCGGTGTTCTGGTGGAACCTCGCCATCGCCCTGATCTTCTCGACGATCCTGGTCGCCGCGGGTCCCGCGCTGGCGGCTTTTTACGGTCATCCCATCCTGGCTTCGCTGATGTGGATCGCCGCGGCGCAGATCATCCTCTCCGCGCTCGGGGCCGTCCAGACCGCCCTCCTCACCCGCGACCTGCGCTTCGATCAGCTCACCAGGGTCGGGATCGTCTCGTCGGTGCTGGCGGGAGGGGCCGGGATCGGAGTCGCGGTGATGGGCGGCGGCATCTGGGCGCTTGCCGCCCAGAGCGTCGCCGCCTCCGCGGTCGGATCGGCGGGGATGTGGCTGGCGAGCCCGTGGCGACCCTCCGCCCACTGGCATTTCCGGACCGGCGGCAGCGTCTTCAAGTTCGGGACCTGGGTCAGCCTCGGCAATCTGCTGGAGGTCCTCTACACCCAGGGGTCGGCGCTGCTCATCGGCAAGCTCTACGGCGTGCGCGATCTCGGCTTCTACAACCGGGCGGCGAGCACCCAGTGGCTGCCCAGCGCCATCCTCGGCCAGATCGTCGGCCGGATCGCTCTGCCGCTGTTCGCGGCGCGCGCCGCCGAGCCCGACGCCCTTCGGCGCGGGCTGAGGATGGCGATCGGTCTGGCGATGATGCTGAACCTGCCGGCGATGGTGGCGCTCGCCATCCTTTCGCCGGAGGTTATCCTCGTCCTGTTCGGCGCCAAATGGCTGCCGGCGGCGCCGATCCTGTCGATCCTGGCGATCAGCGGGATCTTCCTTCCGCTCCATGCCATCAACCTGCAGATGGTGCTTGCGCAGGGGAATACGCGCATCTTCCTTCGCAACGAGATCGCCAAGAAGACGATCGGCGTGGGCTGCATGCTGGTCGGCAGCCTGTTCGGAATCGTGGGCCTCGCCTACAGCCAGATCGCCTACAGCCTGCTCGCGGTGATCGTGAATACCAGGCCCTCGCACGTCAGCCTCGGCTACGGCCTGACCAGGCAGCTGCGCGACCTGTCCGGCCTCTTCCTAGCGACTTTGGCGATGGCGGCGGGCCTCATCCTGCTGAAGGCCACGGTAGATCTTGATCCACTGCCGATGCTGGCGGTCTGCACGGCGGCCGGCGGCCTGCTCTATCTCCTGACCGGCCTGGCGCTTCGTTCGGCGTCGTTCACGGACGCGCTGTCGCTCCTGCCCCTGCCCCGGTTCCGTCCGGCGCCGTCGGGAGGGGAGGGAACATAGGGGTTGTCGGCTCAAAACCGGCAACTTACAGGTTCGCGCTCACGGAAAGTTGATCCCGCATGGCAAGTTCGGCCAGATCCAGACGGCCCGCATCCCGCCTCGTCAGAGGCGCCGTGAACCGAGCGGCGCGGGCGCTCGGACTCGCCTCGACCCGCCTGAGGCGGCTGCGAACGCCCCAATTGCTCAAGGATTACGACCGGCTTCACCTCGGCAGCGGCGGACGGCTGCTGGACGGATGGGCCAATGTCGACATCAACGGCCTCGGCAACGTCGTCTGGGACCTGACCAAGCCGCTGCCGCTTGCGCCGGGCCAGGTGCGCTTCGTCTATTCCGAGCATTTCATCGAGCACATCGAGCCTGCCGACGCGAAGCGCCTGCTCGGCCAGGCGCGCCGGGTCATGGCCCCGGGGTCGGCGATCCGGATCTCGACTCCGGACCTCAAGACCCTGGCCGACGATTATCAAGCCGGCCGGCTGGTCCGGATGGACCATGCCCAATGGTATCCGGCGACCCTGTGCCAGATGGTCAACGAGGCGATGCGCCGGTGGGGCCATGCCTTCCTTTACGACGAGGCCGAGCTCGCCGCCTTGCTCGGCGAGTGCGGGTTCCGTGACATCCGGAGGGTCAAATGGGGCGAAAGCGAATTTCCCGAACTGCGCGGTCTCGAGAGCCGACCCGATTTCGGCGACCTGATCCTCGAGGCCAGGGTCTAGCCGCCGCCCTCTTCCAACCGACAATCGCCGCTGCACGGGGCCTTCGATGCCGAGAAAGAGCTTCAGGATCAGAGAGCGCCTCCGCTCGGTGCGGGAAGTGGGCCCGCTCGCGCCCTTGCGCTTTCGGCTCGCTCGGAGAAAGGCCGAATATCAGCGGCCCTACGACATGGCCAAGCCCCTGGTGAGCATCTGCATCGCCACCTACAACAGGGCCAGGCTGCTTCGGGAGCGCTCGCTGACCTCCGCTCTCGCCCAGACCTACGGAAATATCGAGATCATCGTCGTTGGCGACGGCTGCACCGACGAGACCGCCGAGATGATGGCGGAGGTGAAGGACGAACGGGTCAGGTTCGAGAATCTCGCCGAGCGGGGCGTCTATCCCGAGGACCCCCATTTGCGGTGGATGGTCGCCGGCACGCCCGCCATCAACCGTGCATTGTCGCTGGCGTCGGGGGATTTCGTGACCCATCTGGACGATGATGACGAGCATCTGCCCGACCGGATCGAGAAGCTCGTCGCCATGATCCAGGCGAGCCGGGCCGACCTGGTCTTCCACCCCTTCCTCTACGAGACCCCGGACGGCGCCTGGCTTCGCAACGACGCCGAGAGCTTCCTGGTCGGCCGGGTCACGACCTCGTCGATATTGTACCACCGCACCTTCCGGACTCTCGGATGGGACCCGCGAGCCTATCGTTACCGGGAGCCGGGGGACTGGAACCGGCTTCGCAAGATCAAGTATCTCGGCGCGAGGGCGGTTCGCCATCCCGAGGCCCTGCTCAAGCATTATAAGGAGCGGAACCAGGCGCCGACCTGAGGGAAGGTTCGTCTGGAACAGCATCGATGAGAATATTGTTCGTCACCTGGGACGGGCCGCAGGTCCATTATCTCGAATCCCTGTTCCTGCCGATCTTCGCCGGACTCAGGCCGGACGGCTATGAGTTCGACATATTGCAGTTCCGCTGGGGCAGCGCCGCCGAAGAAGAGGCCGTGCGCTCGGCCTGCGCCGAGGCGGGCTGCGGCTACAGCGCGGTCCGGGTCTGGCGCCGGGGCGCGCTCGGCGCCTTCGCGACGGCTTTGCTCGGCGGGCTGAAAATGCGCGGGGCGGTCCGCCGCTTCGGCGCCGACGTCATCATGCCCCGGAGCGTGCTGCCCTCGCTGGCCGTCCTCGCCGGCGGCGGCCCCGGCCTTCGGCCCGTCCTCTTGGACGCGGACGGCCTCGAGATAGATGAAAGGGTCGAATTCGCCGGCCTCAAGAGGAACGGGCTGGTCCATCGAGTGCTGAGCGCCATCGAGGCGCGGATGGTGCGCGACGCGACGGCCGTGCTGGTACGCACCGCCGCCGCCCGGGAAATCCTGACATCGAGAGCGGGACCGCCGGTCGATCCCGGCAAATATACGGTGGTCGCCAACGGGCGGGACGGCCGAGTCTTCCATCCCTTCGACGGGCAGGCGCGCCGGGCCGTACGCTCCGAGATCGGAATCGCCGCCGACGCCCCGCTCATCGTCTATGTCGGCTCCTTCGGCCCCAAATACCGGACCCGAGGCGTCGGCGAGCTCGCGATGGCGCTCCACGCCCGGCGGCCCGATACACGGCTGCTCGTCCTGTCTCTGGCACCGGAGCAGGTCCAGTCGGAGCTGCTGGATCACTTTCCCGATCTCGTCCGGTTCACGACCGTGCTTCGGGCTCCGTTCCAAGATGTCGCCCGCTACCTCGCCGCGGCCGATGTCGGCACGGTGTTCATCACCGAGACCTTCTCGACGCGCACGGTCGTTCCCGTGAAGACGGGCGAATATCTCCTGTGCGGGGTGCCCGCGGTGGGAACCGCGTCGATCGGCGACAACGAGGCCGCGGTGCGCGAAGGCGTCTTCTTCGACGACCGCCGCGGCCCGGCCGAAGCCGCCCGCTGGGTGGTCGAGGAAGTGCTTCCGAACCGCGAGGATTATCGCCGCCGCGCACGGGCGATCGGCCTCGAGCATTATTCCGTCGAGCGAAGCATTCGCGATTATCGCGAGGCGTTGGCGAAGCTGGCGCGGCCGTCAGCGTGAACGCGTTTCAGGGTCCAGGCCTCCGCCTCCCTGCCGTCTCCAGACTCGATGCTGAAACAAGTTCAGCATGACGGGCCGCGGTTCACCGCCAGCCTATCCGATTTGCGTCAGAACGAAGGCATAAGCCTCCGCCACCTCGCGCAAATGCTCCCAGCGGCCGGATTTGCCGCCGTGGCCCGCGCCCATGTTGATCTTGAGGAGCAGGAGATTGTCGTCGGTCTTGGTGGCTCGAAGCTTGGCCGCCCATTTGGCCGGCTCCCAATAGGTCACCCGCGGATCGTTGAGCCCGCCGGTGATGAGCATCGGCGGATAGGCCTGCGGCTTGACCTGATCGTAGGGGCTGTAGCTCCGGATCAGCTCGAACGCGGCCTTGTCCTCGATCGGATTGCCCCATTCGGTCCATTCGCCTGGGGTGAGGGGAAGACTCTCGTCGAGCATGGTGTTGAGCACGTCGACGAAGGGGACGTCGGCGACGACCGCGCCCCACAGCCCGGGATCGCTGTTGACCACCGCCCCCATCAGCTCCCCGCCCGCCGAGCCGCCCGAGATGGCGATCCTGCCGGGACGGCTGAAACCTTCGGCGATCAGGCCCTTGGCGGCGTCGACGAAGTCGTTGAACGTGTTGACCCGGTTCTCGAGCTTGCCCTGCAGGAACCAGTCGTAGCCGAGGTCGTCGCCGCCGCGAATATGGGCGATGGCGTAGGCGTAGCCGCGGTCGACCAGACTGATCGCGCTGGTCGAGAAGCTCGGCGGAACGGCATAGCCGTAGGCCCCGTAAGCGTAGAGGAAGAGCTTGCCCTCCCCGTCCTTGCGGAAGTCGTCGCGGTAGACGATCGAGACCGGCACCTTCTTACCGTCCCGCGCGGGAAGCATAAGCCGCTCGCTTCGATAACGCGAAGGGTCGTAGCCGGAGGGGATCTCCTGGACCTTGAGCACCTCCAGCCGCCGATCCGCCGGATGATAATCGTAGACGGTCGTCGGAGTGACCATCGAGGAATAGTGCAGCCGATAGGCTTCAGGCGCGAATTCGGGATTGTTGCCGAAGCCCGCGGAATAAGTCGCCTCTGCGAACGGAATTCGCTCCTCCTCGCCTTCGTAGGTGCGCAGGCGGAGCTGGTCGAGGCCGTCGACCCGCTCAGAAATGGCGAGATGATCGCGATAGGCGGTGTGTCCGGTCAGATAGACCCGGTCCGAGCCGGGGATGACGGTCTTCCATTCGCCCGGAGCGGCCGGGTCGGCCTCGGCGATCCGGAAGTTCACATGATCGTCGTTGGTCAGGATCCACAGCCTGCCGTGGGCGGCGTCGACCGAGTAGCGCCTTTTCTCGAGGCGCGGCGAGACGACGGTGAGCGGCGCGAGAGGATCGGCGGCGGGGACGAAGCGGACCTCGCTGGTGCTGTTGTCGCCGGTGCCGATGAAGATCAGGCTCTCGTCCTGCGACAGCGCGACCCCGACGCTGAAGCCGAGCTCCTCGGTCTCCTCGTAGAGGGTGACGTCGTCCGCCGCGGGCGTGCCGAGGCGGTGGTAGCGGGCGCGGTAGCTTCGCCAATTCTCGTTCACCTCGGTGAACACGATCCCGCCGCTGTCGGCGGTCCAGACGGGATGGCCGATGGCGACGTCGGTGACCGTCTCGATATATTCGCCGGTGGCGAGGTCGCGGATTCGAAGGTCGAACCGCTCGGAGCCGCTGTCGTCGACGAGGGTGGCGGCGAGCCGGCCGTCGGGGCTGATCTCGAGCGCTCCCGCGCGGAAATACTCCTTGCCCTCCGCCTCGACCGGCTCGTCGAAGATCACCTGCGGCTCGCCGCCCGCCACGGGCCTTCGATACCAGGTGCGATATTGCATGCCCGGCCTGAACGCCCACCAGTAGAGCCAGTCGCGCTCGCGCACGGGGACCGAGGATTCGTCCTCCTTGATCCGGCCCTTCATCTCCTCGAACAAAGTCTCGACCAGCGCCGAATGCGGCGCCATCGCGGCCTCGAAATAGCCGTTCTCGGCCTTGAGATAGTCGAGCACCTGCTCGTCCTCGACCTTCGGATAGAGCGGGTCCTTCAGCCAGGCATAGGGGTCCTCGATCGTGTAGCCGTGGCGTTCGTAGGAAAAGGGGCGCGCTTCGGCGCGGGGCGGGGAGGGAAGTTCGTCGGTCATGGGGCTTTCGGCCTGTGGCGGAGTTGCAGAGCATGAGAGAATAGGTAAGGCTGACCCATCCCGTTCGGGCTGAGCTTGTCGAAGCCCTGCCCTTCTCCGGGGCCTCGGGAAAGAGAGGGCTTCGACAAGCTCAGCCCGAACGGTTGGGAGCATAACCGGAGACCTGCGTATGTCGACCTACGAAGCCCGTCTCGCCGCCCTGCGCGAGCAGCTCAAGTCGGACCGGCTCGACGGCTTCGTCGTTCCGCTCACCGACGAGCATATGTCCGAATATGTCGGAAGCTACGCCCAGCGCCTCGCCTGGCTGACCGGCTTCCAGGGCTCGGCGGGCTCGGCGGCGGTGCTCCCCGAGGAAGCGGCGATCTTCGTCGACGGGCGCTACACGCTTCAGGTCCGCGACCAGGTCGACGGCAATCACTGGTCCTACCAGTCGGTGCCGGAGACCAGCGTCGCCGACTGGCTCAAGGTCCACGCGCCCGACGGCGGCCGGATCGGCTACGATCCCTGGCTCCACACCAAGGACTGGGTGGAGCGGGCCAGGGAGGCGCTGGCGGAGAAGGGGGCCGAGCTCGTCCCCGTCCAGCGCAACCCGATCGATGCCGTCTGGGCCGACAAGCCCGAGCCCTCCAAGGCGCGCCTCGCCGTCCACCCCGACGATTTCACGGGCAAGTCCTCAGCCGCCAAGAGGCAGGAGATGGCCGACTGGCTCCACGAGCAGAAGGCCGACGCGGCCGTCCTCTCCGCGCTCGATTCGATCGCCTGGACCTTCAACGTCCGCGGCCAGGACGTCGAGCACACTCCGGTCGCCCTCTCCTTCGCCCTGGTCAACGACGACGGCACCGCCGACCTGTTCGTCGCCTCGGAGAAGATCGGCGACGACGTCCGCCAGCATCTCGGCAACGGAGTCAGGGTCCACGAGCGCCACGCCTTCGAGCCCCATCTGCGTTCGCTCGCCGGCAAGACGGTGGTCGCGGATCCGGAGCGGGCGGTCCACGCCATATTCGAAGCGCTCGATAAAGCCGGCGCGAAGATCGTCCAGAAGCGCGATCCCGCGGTCCTGCCCAAGGCGATCAAGAACCAGGCGGAGATCGAGGGCCATCGCGCGGCCCAGGCCCGCGACGGCGCCGCCCTCAGCCGCTTCCTCCACTGGCTGTCGGTCGAAGCGCCGAAGGGCACGGTCGACGAGCTCGGCGCGGTCGAGAAGCTCCAGCAGTTCCGCCAGGCCTGCGGCGACCTTCGCGACACCAGCTTCGACACGATCTCAGGCGCCGGGCCCAATGGCGCAATCGTCCACTACAGGGTGAGCGAGGAGACCAACCGCAAGCTCGAGATGGATTCCATCTACCTGGTCGATTCGGGCGGCCAGTATCCGGACGGAACGACCGACGTCACCCGGACCGTCGTCATCGGCACTCCCAGCGCCGAGATGCGCGACCGCTTCACGCGGGTGCTCCAGGGCCATATCGCCGTCGCCCGGGCCGTCTTCCCGGAGGGGACCCGCGGAAGCCAGCTCGACAGCTTCGCCCGCCAGTTCCTCTGGCAGGCCGGCCTCGATTATGCCCACGGCACCGGCCACGGGGTCGGCGCCTATCTCGCCGTCCACGAGGGGCCGCAGCGGATCTCGCCGGTGGGCTCGGCCCAGGCGGGCGGCGACGAGCCGCTCAGGGCCGGGATGTTCCTCTCCAACGAGCCCGGCTATTACAAGACCGGCGAATACGGCATCCGCGTCGAGAATCTGGTGCTGGTCGAGCCGCGCGAGATCGCGGGCGCCGAGAAGAAGATGCTCGGCTTCGAGACCCTGACCTTCGCTCCAATCGACCGGAATCTGATCGAGGTTGGAATGCTGTCACCCGAGGAGCGGGACTGGCTGAACGCTTATCACGCCAGGGTGCTGGAAGTGGTCGGACCGCAGCTCGACGGCGACGCCAAGGCCTGGCTGGAAGCGGGCTGCGCGCCGCTCTGACGTGCCCTCACCCTGCCGCCGCTCCGCGTCGGCTGTCCCACTCCCCTGCAGGGAGAGGGGTTGAGCGCTAATCCCCCTCTCCCTGCAGGGAAGAGGGAGGGGCCCGCCCGGCGCCAGCCGGGTGGGAGGGTGAGGAAACGGCTTCATCCCCCCGCGCCTGCGCCTTCCGGCGCCGCAGATTCTCGCGCAGCGCCTCGGCGAGCCGTTTCTCCCGTTCCTCGTCCCGCCTGGCCATGGCTTCGCCTTGACATGAGATAGCCCCCCCGGCCATAGCGCCGCCTCCCGCGACAAGCGAGATGCTGCCGTAGCTCAGTGGTAGAGCGCATCCTTGGTAAGGCTGAGGTCGTGAGTTCAATCCTCACCGGCAGCACCACTCGCCCAAGCCCCGTCATCCCGGCGAAGGCCGGGATCCATGAACACCGTCCTTCGATACGGGCCTTCGCCAAGCTCAGTCCCTACTCGGGATGAGCGGCCGGGAATGTCCTCCGCGGCTCATCCTGAGTAGCCGTTGAGCCTGGCGAAACGGCGTATCGAAGGACCGTGCACCCAGTCTCAGCGAGGCGCGTTCCTGACGATCATGTCGAGGACGGCGGGGTGGAGCGGGCGGACGAATTCGCAGCCGAGCAGGTGCCCTTTCATCCACACCACGCGGGAATGGAGCGATTCCAGGCCGGGCAGCTTTAGCCAGATGTCGGTGCCGTTCATCAGCTCGAGATGGGTGGCGGCGCGGAAGCCGGTGATCGAGAGGTCGAGGACCTGGACGGTGACGGCATGGGCGCCGCGCTGCCTCAGGCCGGCGCCGAGCACGACTTCGGCCCGGGCGGCGCGGCGGCTGTCCTCGTCCGAAAGTGTCGAAAGCTCGGCGGTGAAGCTCATCGGCGCGGCCTACTCCCCCGGAATGGCGATGCCCACCGAGGCACCCCACAGGCGGGCCAGCTGCTTCTCCTGGTGGCTCATCGACTCGCCGAACAGACGCGGGCGCCGGAAGCGGGGCTGGTTCTGGTCGCCCGACGTGCGCTTGAGCTGGACCAGCACCTCATGCTCGTCGATCATATAGGCGAATTCGAGACCGACCCGGTCCGAGCCCGTCCAGGCGACCCGGGCGGGGATGCTGGTCGAGCCTCGGGCGAAGATGAGCTCGGTGCCGACCGGCGGCACGTCGCGGCACTCGACCAGGGCGCCCTTGCGGGAAAGGTCGCGCAGGCGGGCTTCGATCTCGCCGCCGTTCGCCAATTGCAGCTTCGCGGCGAGCAGGACTCGCGCCCGTTTCGCCCGGCGTTTGCCTGCCACCGGACCGTCAACAAATTGCTCTACGCCCATGCCCTCATTTCCTCAGTGGCTCTCGGCCGAGAGGGATATGCCCAAGGCACCTAAATTGTAGTAAACGCCGAGGCCATTTTCGCTCCATCGCCCCGTCACCCTGAACTTGTTTTCAGGGTCCAGTCCTCCGCCCGTGAGGCTGTCCACCCTGGATGCTGAAACAAGTTC
Source organism: Allosphingosinicella sp. (assembly GCA_036389015.1). Taxonomy (GTDB): domain Bacteria; phylum Pseudomonadota; class Alphaproteobacteria; order Sphingomonadales; family Sphingomonadaceae; genus Allosphingosinicella. The sequence goes on from DASVQS010000042.1 coordinate 122,750, forward strand.
AGCATGACGGGTCAGGACTGGTCGCAGCCCATTGCCGGTTTCGAGCGCGAACCCTAAGGCCGCCGCCATGCGCTTTTTCTCCGACAATGCGGCCGCGGCCTGCCCCGAGGCGGTCGCCGCGATCGCCGCCGCCAACCGGCTCGACACCGCCTATGACGGAGATGCCTGGAGCGCCCGTCTCGACGACGCCTTTTCGGAGCTGTTCGAAACCCGGGTGACCGCGCTGTGGGTCGCGACGGGAACGGCCGCCAATTCGCTGGCGCTGGCGGCGCTCTGCCCGCCTTATGGAAGCATCGTCTGCCACCGCGATGCTCATATCCAGAACGACGAGTGCGGCGCTCCCGAATTCTACACGCACGGGGCCAAGCTGCTCCTCGCCGACGGCATTGGAGCCAAGCTGACGCCCGACTCGGTGACAGGGGCGCTCGCGACCGTCGCGAACGACGTTCATCGGGTCCAGCCCGCCGCTCTGTCGATCACGAACGCCACCGAATACGGCCTCGTCTATTCTCCGGACGAAACCGGCGCGCTGGGCGAGCTGGCGCGCTCCCGGGGCCTGGGGTTCCACGTCGATGGCGCCCGCTTCGCCAACGCGGTCGTCAGCACCGGCGCCTCCCCCGCCGAGCTGACTTGGACGGCGGGCGCCGACGTCCTCAGCTTCGGCTTTGTCAAGAATGGCGGGCTTTCGTCCGAAGCCCTGATCTTCTTCGGCGAGGAGCATCGCCAGGCGACCCTTTATCGCCGCAAGCGGGCCGGCCATCTGCTGTCCAAGGGCCGCTTCATGGCCGCCCAGATCCTCGCGATGCTCGAAGGCGGCGTGTGGCTGCGCAACGCGGCGGCGGCCAACGCCGCCGCCGCCCGGCTCGCGGAGGCCGCCGGGCCGGACCGGCTGCTTCTGCCGGTCGAAGCCAACGAGATCTTCATCCGCGCCACTCCGGCGGAGGCGCAAAATCTTCGCGAACAGGGCTTCGACTTTTATGATTGGGGGCCCGGGGAGGCGCGGTTCGTGACGGCCTGGGATTCGGATCCGGCGCACGTCGAGGCGCTGGCCAAGGCGATCCGGACGCTGTGAGCGACGACCGTCGTCCCGGCGGAGGCCGGGACCCCAGCGAGAGTCGAGCGCCGAGCTTTTCACCCGCCGGGGCCCCAGCCTTCGCCGGGGCTACGGGTCCAAGCATGCTCCAGCCGCGAATCCTCATCCCCTTCCTCCTGATCACCCTGATCTGGAGCTCGACCTGGATCGTCATCAAGGACCAGCTCGGAACCGTCCCGCCGGCCTGGTCGGTCACCTATCGCTTCATCATCGCCGCCGCGGCGATGTTCGCCTGGGCCGGGGCGAGCAAAGCGACCCTGCGCATCGGCCGCCGCGGGCATCTCCTCGCCGCCCTGTTCGGGGTCCCGCAATTCTGCCTCAACTTCAACTTCGTCTATGCCGCGGAGCATCACGTAACCAGCGGCCTGGTCGCGACCGTCTTCGCCTTGCTGATGGTGCCGAACAGCGCGCTCGCCTGGCTCTTCCTCAAGCAGCGGACGACGCGGGGCTTCGTCGCCGGCTCGGCGATCGCCTGCGCCGGAGTCTCGCTGCTGTTCGTCCAGGAGATGCAGGCCAGCCCGGCCTCGTCGACGGAGGTGCTGCTCGGGATCGGCCTCACCGTGCTCGGCGTGCTCTCCGCCTCGGTCGCCAACATTCTGCAGGCGAGCCGGGGCGTCAAAGCCTGGCCGCTCGCCAGCCTGCTCGCCTGGGGCATGGTCTACGGGGTCGTCGCCAATGCGCTCTTCGCCTGGGCGGTCGCCGGACCGCCCGTCGCCGAGGCCAGGCCTGTTTACTGGCTCGGCCTCGTCTATCTCGGACTCTTCGCCTCGGCCCTGGCCTTTCCGCTCTACTTCGCGGTGATGCGCGCGGTCGGACCGGGCAAGGCGGCTTATGCGAGCGTCCTGGTGCCGATCCTCGCCATGGGGCTTTCGACCGCCTTCGAAGGCTATCGCTGGTCGGCCCTCGCCCTCGCCGGCGGAGCGATGGCGCTGGCGGGACTTGTCATCGCCCTGAGATCGAGGGCTGCGGCGAGCTAATCCTCCCCGGCAAATGCCGGGGAGGATTTTCACCAAGTTGCACCGATCCGCCCCCGCGCCTAAGTCCGCGCCATGCTCGATGTCCAGAACGCCGCCGCCGCCCCGCCTTCCGCGATCCGCCGCGAGGATTACCGGCCGCCGGACTGGCGGGTGCCGGCGATCGAGCTCGAATTCGACCTCGGCGCCGAGCGGACCCGGGTGCGGTCGCGGCTCAGCGTCGAGCGCAACGGAGCGCACGGACGTCCGCTTCGACTGGACGCGCAGGGGCTGAAGCTGGTCGAGCTCAGCGTCGACGGCGCGGCCGCGGAGCCAAGCCTCGAAGGCGAGGTGCTGACCGTTGCGATCGAGGGTGAGTCGGCGATCGTCGAGACCCTCGTCGAGCTCGCCCCGCGCGCCAACACCCAGCTGATGGGCCTCTACGAATCGGGCGGCATCTTGTGCACCCAGTGCGAGGCGGAAGGGTTCCGCCGGATCACGCCCTTCCCGGACCGGCCCGACGTGCTCTCGCGCTACCGGGTGAGGATGATCGCTGACAAAGCCGCCTATCCGGTGCTCCTGTCCAACGGCAACCAGGCCGGCGCGGGCGAGCTGGAGGGCGGACGCCATTGGGCGGAGTGGGACGATCCCTTCCCCAAGCCCTGCTATCTGTTCGCGCTGGTCGCCGGCGACCTCGCCGCCAATCGCGACAGCTTCACCACCCGCTCGGGCCGCAGGGTCGAGTTCGGGATCTGGGTCCGCGAGCTCGACCTGCCGAAGACCGAGCATGCCATGGCCTCGCTCAAGGCGGCGATGAAGTGGGACGAGGAGGTCTACGGCCGCGAGTACGACCTCGCCGTGTTCAACATCGTCGCCGTCTCGGATTTCAATTTCGGGGCGATGGAGAACAAGGGGCTCAACATCTTCAACTCGCGCTTCATCCTCGCCGATCCGGAAACGGCGACGGACCAGGATTTCGACGCCGTCGCGGGCGTGGTTGCGCACGAATATTTCCACAATTGGTCGGGCAACCGGGTCACCTGCCGCGACTGGTTCCAGCTGTCGCTCAAGGAAGGCTTCACCGTCTTCCGCGACCAGATGTTCTCCGCCGACATGGGATCGGCCGCGGTCAAGAGGATCGAGGACGTCCGGCTCTTGCGGGCGGCGCAATTCCCCGAGGACGGCGGCCCTCTGGCCCACCCGGTGCGGCCGGACAGCTATATGGAGATCGCCAATTTCTACACCGCCACGGTGTACAACAAGGGCGCCGAGCTGATCCGGATGCTTCACACCCTGCTCGGCCCCGAACGGTTCCGGGCGGGATGCGACCTCTATTTCGACCGCCATGACGGGCAGGCGGTGACCTGCGAGGATTTCGTCCGGGCGATGGAGGAGGCGAGCGGCGAGGATCTGTCGAATTTCCGCCTCTGGTACGAGCAGGCGGGAACCCCGCGTGTTCGCGCCGAGCTCAGCCGCGAGGGCGGGACCGCGCGTCTCGGGCTCGAGCAGGTGGTGCCGGCGACTCCGGGACAGCCGGTCAAGAAGCCGATGCCGATCCCGCTGCGAGTCGCCTTGTTCGCCCGGGACGGCGGGAACAAGCTCGCCGAGCGGCTGGTGCTGCTCGACCAGGCCAGGGACGAGGCCGTGTTCGAGGCCGGCGGCGAGGACGTCGTGCTGTCGGTCAACCGCGGCTTCTCCGCGCCGGTGATCGTCGAGACCGAGCGGCCGGCTGCCGACCTCGCCTTCCTGTCGGCGAACGACGACGATCCGTTCGCCCGCTACGAGGCGATGCAGCAGCTGATGCTCAATACGCTTCTCGCCGCGATCGGCTCGGGCCGGCCGGACCATCGGGCGGTGATCGACGCCGTCCGGCAGACCCTGGCCGACGAGACGCTCGACGCCGCTTTCACCGCCGACGCCGTGCTCCCGCCCAGCGAATCCTTCATCGGCGACCAGATGGCGACCGTGGACCCTGAGGCGATCCGGGACGCGCGCGATGCCCTGCGCGAGGCGCTGGGGCGGGCGCTGGAGCCGCAATGGCGGGCGGCCTACGCCTCGACCGCCGCCAACCGCTACGAATATTCGCCGGCGGCCAAGGGTGCCCGACGTTTGAAGACGGTGGCCCTCAACTATCTGATGGCGGCCGGGGCGGACGGGGCGCCGGAACTGGCCCGGCGGCAATATGACGAAGCCGACAACATGACCGACCGCCAGGGCGCGCTCGGCGCCCTGGTCAGCTCGGACTCGCCCGAGCGCCACGGAGCGCTCGCCGCTTTCTACGAAAGCTATCGATCGGATCCGCTGGTGCTCGACAAATGGTTCACGGTGCAGGCGCTGTCGACCCGCGACGACACGCTCGCCGCGGTCGAGGCGCTGGCCGGCCATCCGGACTTCACGCTTTCCAATCCGAACCGGATGCGATCCCTGGTCGGCGCCTTCGCCGCCAACCAGCGCGCCTTCCACGACAGGTCGGGGCGCGGCTACCGCTTCCTCGCCGACATGATTCTGGCGGTGGACCGATTGAATCCGCAGACGGCGGCGCGGCTGGTGCCGCCGCTCGGCCGCTGGCGCCGCTTCGACCCGGCCCGCCAGGATCTGATGAAGGCCGAGCTGGAGCGGATCGTCGCGACTCCCGGCCTCAGCAAGGACGTGTTCGAGCAGGCGAGCAAATCGCTCGGCTGAGTGCTCGGTCCCCGGAAAGCAGGGGGGAGCCCGGGGCGCCCCTAAGGCCGAATTAACCATTGCAGGTTAAGGTCTTACCGGACCGCGGTGGGACGCGGACGCATGGAGACCGCATCGACGTGGGTGAAATGGGCGAGATCCAGCCGGAAGGCGCCGTCGAGGACCGGGTCGCCCCGCGCACGAATTTGCTGCTTGCCGCCACCGCGGAGGTCGGCGGCCGCAGCCTCGCGGTGCGGATCCGAAACCTTTCCGAGACCGGCGCCCTGATCGAGGGTGCCGGCCTGCCCGAGGCCGGGATGCCGCTTGTCCTGATGCGGGGCGATCTCCAGGTCGCGGCAACCGTCGCCTGGGCCGCGGGCGGACGGCGCGGAGTCCGCTTCGCTGGTCCGACCCCGGTCAACGAATGGACGGGCGGCAAGCCCAGGGCCATCGACTGCACCGGTCTTCGCGACCAGCGGCGGGTCGACGCCATCCAGGCCGAGGCCCGGGGCGACCCGCCCCTGGGTCGGGCCCTGCGCTCGACCGGACCGGCGGCACCGCCGTCCCCCCTCTCGCCCGACCTCGACAAGCGGCTGGCGGACGAGCTCGGCTACGTCCAGCGCCTGCTCGAGAGCCTCGGCGACGAGCTGATCGCCGACCTCCTCCTCATCCAGCGCCACGGCAAGTCGCTGCAGAGCCTTGACCTGGTCGGCCAGATCCTCGGCCACGTCTCCGCCATCCTTCGCTCCGAGGATAAGGCCACGGTGGTCGACGCGATCGGCATGGAGGATCTGCGCGCGCGTCTGAAGCGCAAGGCGATCGGCTGACTCCCCTCCCTGGAAGGGAGGGCAATGCTTCAGCCGACCCAGGCCGCCACTTCAGCGGCCACCTGGTTGGCGGCCTGGTTGAGCGCCGCTGGCGCGCTCGCCGCGTCGAGGGCCGCGACGGGCACGCGTGCCTCGAAGCGCCTCGTTTCCACCGAATCCTTCCCGCGCGAGACGGCGGCGTCGTAGACTAGGACAGCCTGCATCCGATCGGCGTCGAGGCCGAAGGTCTGGAGCGTCCCGGTCAGGCGCTGGCCGGGATCGAAGGTGAATTGCTTGGGGTCGAGAACGACCCGGCCGGTCTTGGCGGCGATCGTTTCCGAGAGCAGGCGGGCGAACATTATGGCCGGCACCTCAACCCATTGCGCGTCCTTGACGTAGGCGACCTGGGTGGCGCCGGTGCGAACCGGCACGCGCGGCGTGTTGAGCTCGGCGGGCGCGGTGGGCGGGACCACGGTGATTGCGCCGCTTTGCGGGCCGCTGCGGCTCGAGGCGGGAAGCTGGGCCTCCGAGGTCAGCCGCATCAGGACGGGCGGCACCTTGGGCCCGAAGCTGCAGGCGGAGACGGCGAGGGCCGCGGCGAGGGCGAGGAAGGGGCGGGTCTGTCTCATTTTTTCCTCGGCTTGTAGTCGGGCAGCTTCGAGCCGCCGATGATCCCGCCGGCGCCCTGGGTATTGAGGCGCTGGGCGACCTGGGAAAGGGCGTCGGACATTTCCCTCAGGTCGCGAACGAGCTGGCCGACCTCGGGAATGGTCTGCTTGGAGAAGGCCTGGAGGCCCGGCCTTGCGTCGCCGATAGCGGCGTCGAGATTGCCCATGCTGGTCTCCGCGGCCCGGATGGTCTGCCTGAGATCGCCGAGCATCGGCCGGACGTCGCGGGACAGCGACTGGTCGGCGGTGTCGGCGAGCTCGCCCATCTGCTGAGCGGCTATTCCGGTCTGGCGAATGGCGACTCGCGCCTCGGCGAGGGTGGCGGCGATCTCGTCCGAGCGCTCGGCAAGGTTGCGGCTGATCACCTGGACGTTCTCGAGGATCGCCGCGATCGAATTCTGGTTGCGGTCGCCGAGCAGGTCGGTGAGCCGGGCGGTCAAGGTCGAAACCCGCTCGAGCAACTCCGGCGCGCTGTTGAGCAGCTGGCCGAGCGCGCCCGGCTTGGTCGGGATGAGCGGCACCCCGAACGGACATTGGGCGTCGGGATTCACCTCGGGGCAGACGATCGGACGGCCCTCACCTGCACGCTTGCGCGGATCGCGCTCGGGCGGGTCGAGCTGGATCGAGGCGATTCCGGTGAAGGTGGCCTTCATCGTCGCGGTGGTACCGACGATGACCGGGGTCTCCTCGTCGACCGAGATCCGGATCCGGACGAATTGCGGGGTCTTCGGCATCAGGTTGATCGATTCGACCTGGCCGACGGGGACTCCCGAGAAGGTGACGGCGCTGCCCTTGGCCAGGCCTTCGACCGCCTGGCTGAACAAGATGTCGTATTTCTTGTCCTGGTCGCCCCCGGCCTGGCTCAGCCAGACGACGAACAGGACCAGGGCCGCCAGCATTCCGAGAACGACGGAGCCTACCAGGATATGGTTCGAGCGGGTTTCCATTATCTCTCAGTCCCCCCGTTCGCTTCGGCCGTCCGGGCCTCGGCTTCGGCCTCCATGGCCTCCTCGGCCGCCCGGCCCCGCGGACCTCTGAAATATTCCTGTATCCATTCGTGGTCCAAGGCCAATAATTCCGGAATCGTGCCGACCGCGATCACCTTCTTGTCCGCCAGCACCGCGACTCGGTCGCAGATGGTGTAGAGCGTGTCGAGGTCGTGGGTTATCAAAAAGACGGTGAGTCCGAGCCGCTCGCGAAGATCGACGATCAGCTGGTCGAAGGCGGCGGCGCCGATCGGGTCGAGGCCGGCGGTGGGCTCGTCGAGGAAGAGCAACTCCGGATCGAGGGCGAGAGCCCGGGCGATTCCGGCGCGCTTGCGCATTCCGCCGGACAGCTCGGCCGGGAATTTCGGCCCGGCGTCTGGCGAGAGTCCGACCATGACGATCTTGTAGGCCGCGATCTCGTCGAGCAGCTTCTCCGACAGCCGCGGATAGAATTCGCGGAGCGGCACCTGGACGTTCTCCGCGACGGTAAGGGTGGAGAACAGGGCCGCGCCCTGGAAAAGGATCCCCCACCGCTTGCGGATTCCCTGCAGCTCCGATTCGTCGCGGTCGAGCATGGGCTCGCCGAACACTCTCACTTCGCCCGCGTCGGGCCGCTGCAGGCCGATGATCGAGCGCATCATCACCGACTTGCCGGTGCCGGAACCGCCGACCACTCCGAGGATCTCGCCCCGCTTCACCTCCAGATCGAGACCGTCGTGGATGACGGCCTCGCCGAAGCTGTTGCTGAGGCCGTGGACCTCGATGACGATTTCGTCCTCCCCGCTCACAGCCAGCCGATCTCGGTGAAGAAGACGGCGAAGAAGGCGTCGAGGACGATGACGAGGAAGATCGCCTGGACGACCGCCGTGGTCGTCCTCAGTCCCACTTCCTCGGCGTCCGACTTGACCTGCATGCCCTGGAAGCACCCGGCCAGCGAGATGATCAGGCCGAAGACGGGCGCCTTGATCAGCAATTGCCACAGGTCGGTCCGAGGCACGACCTCGCGCATGCGCTGGACGAACGTGACCGGCGGGATGTCGAGCGAGATCCAGCAGAAGATGCCGCCGCCGATGATCGCGACGATTGCAGCGTAGAAGCCGAGCAAGGGCATCATCAGCACGGTGGCGAATATCCTTGGAAGGACGAGCGCTTCCATCGGGGAGACTCCGATGGTGCGCATCGCGTCGACTTCCTCGGCGAGCTTCATCGAGCCGAGCTGCGCCGCGAAGGAGGAGCCCGAACGGCCGGCGACCATGATCGCGGTCATCAGGACGCCGAGCTCCTTGATCGAGCTTCGGCCGATCAGGTTCACGGTGAACACCTCGGCGCCGAACTGCCGGAGCTGGACCGCGCCCTGCTGGGCGATGACGATCCCGACGAGGAAGCTCATCAGTCCGATGATCCCGAAGGCATGGACTCCGACCACCTCGAAGCGCTGGACGACGGCGTTGATCCTGAAGCGGCGCGGGTGGCGGAAGACGAAGCCGATCGAGATCAGCATCGCCCCGAAGAATCCGAGCAGGCCGACGAAGGTCCGGCCGGCCTCGACCGTCGCCGAGCCGAGCTGGTCGAGGACGCGCTGGAACGGGGCCGGCGGATCGGGTCGGACCTTGACCGGCTGGTCGGCCTTCTCGACCTGCTGCAGGAGAGTCGTCAGCGAGGGATCGGCGCCGACGATCTCGCCGCCGCGCTCGCGCGCGGTCCGGTGGACGAGCCAGGCGCCGATCGTGTCCATCCGGCCGACTCCGGAAAGGTCGATCAGGAAGTCGCGGCCCTTGAGGCGATCGAGGCGGTTGGGCAGCACTCCGAGCCGCGGCAGGGTCAGGTCGCCCTGGAAGCGGAGCACGCGGCGGCCTTCTTCCTGAGTGTCGGTAAAGCGGGCCACGCTGCTCATGGCCGCGTTCATGCTTCAATTCCAAAGCGCGGGCAACTCTGGACAAAAGGCCATGCCGGATGCTTGAGCCCTCTCATGAAGGCTCGGCTCGCCATTTACGACATGGACCGGACGGTGACGCGGCGCGCGACCTACACGCCTTTCCTCGTCCATTCGGCCGTGAAGCTGGCGCCGTGGCGGCTGGCGCTGATGCCCTTCGTGCTGCTGGCGATGCTCGCCTACGTCCTGAAGCTGATCGACCGCGGCCGCCTCAAGGAGATCAACTACACCCTGCTCATCGGCCGCTCAATCGCTCCCGAGAGGCTGGAGCCGGTGATCGAGAGCTTCGCCGAGAAGCAGCTCGCCACCAACATCATGCCTGGTGCCCGCCGGGCCATCGCCGAGGACCGGGCGGCCGGACGCCGGCTGGTCATGGCCACCGCCTCCTACCGGCTCTACGCCGCCGCGATCGCCCGCCGGCTGGGCTTCGACGACGTCATCGCGACCGAGACCGGGCTCGACGCGAAAGGCCGGATCGTGGCGAGGATCGACGGCGCGAATTGCTACGGCCCGGCCAAGAAGGACATGATCCTCGGTTGGCTTCAGCGCGAGGGGCTGGAGCGCGAGGCCGTCCACATCCGCTTCTATTCCGACCATGTCTCCGACCACCACGTCCACCGCTGGGCCGACGAGGCGGTGGCGGCCAACGCTCACTCGCGGCTGGTCAGGCTCGCGAAGGCGGAGGGATGGGAAGTGGTGGACTGGTCGGTCGACAAGCCGTCCTCGGATGGCGAGGCAATCACACGTCGCTGAACAGCTTGTGGTGAAGATCGCCGATGCGCTGCTCCCTCGCCTCGATCGCCCGAATCTCGTCCGGCGACTTGGGGGTGTAAGGATTGGTGGCGAAACGCCGGGCGACCAGCCGGTGATATTCCGCCAGCTCCGCCTCGGTGCCGCCGGTGCTGAGCGCCTTCTCCCTGTCCCTGGGCCTTACCGGTTCCATCGCTTTGCTCCTCAGCGGGCCATGATCGTCTGAATGCGGTCGAGCAGGAACTGGCGGGTCAGCCGATCGTGGCGGCATCGCTCGGCCCGCCCGCCGGCCGCCTCCAGATAATTGTCCATGAGCGCCGGGAAGGCCGGATCGGCCTGCTCGCAATGGAAGAGGTCCGAGCCGGGATGATAAGGAAGGCCCCCGCCCCGGGTCGGCGCCGCCGCGAAGCTCCGGCCGTCATAGGTGCAGAAGGCGGCGGGGATTGGGCGGCCTCGACGCTTGTTCAGGGCCTCGCCTTCATCGTCATACAGGTCGCCGATCAGCCCGTTGGTCCAGCTCGAGGCGGCGTGGCTGAATTCGTGAAGGGCGACCATGCCCCCCGCCCTGAAATGAAGGGCGACCGCGCCTGGAAATTTGTTTTGCGGGCGGTGCACCATCCGGGCGCCGTCGACGGTGAAGGGCCGGCCGGGGACGTCGTCGTCGTCGAGCGTGGCAAGGGCGCTCGACCGGACATGGGTGGCCGAAGCCGAGACGGCGAACATGACATCGGCGCGCAGCTTGCCGAACCCGGGCAGCCGGAAGGTCTTGAGGAAGGCGGCGAAGACCTTCTGCCGCGGCACCACCATGTTGGTATTGTCGTGATAGACGAGCGCGTTCCTGCCCTTTCGCTCCCGGCCGGGATCGAAGATGGTGATTATCCGCCAGAGCGGGGAAAGCGGCGCGAACATCTGCTCGGCCTGGCCGGGCAGGCGCCCGCCGAGCAGATCGAGAATGTAACGCACCTTTTCCTCGAAAGCGGACTCGTTGTTGACGATGGGATCGGCGACGAACTGATTGGAGTTGCGCGCCGATTCGATCCAGGGATTGGCCACGATGCAGACCGTGTAGGGCCAGACCCCGCGTGGCTTGGCCGCGCCGGGCTGCACGATGCGCACGTTCGCCATGGTCCCCACCCCGCCGGCTTGCCGAGACCTCCGAGCATCCTCCTCGGCCGCCGGCGAGTCAACGGGCGGTCAGACCGCTCCCAGCGCCTGGTCGAAGTCGGCGATGAGGTCGTCGGCGTCCTCGACCCCGATCGAGATCCGAACCAGATTGTCGGTGATTCCGAGCGCCTGCTTGCGCTCGTCCGGCACCGAGAGATGGGTCATCGCGGCGGGCGCGCTGGCGAGGGTCTCGGTGCCGCCCAGGCTGACCGCGAGATGAGCGATCTTGAGGGCGTCGAGAAAGGCAAAGGATTCGCGCTCGCCGCCCTTCAGATAGAGAGAGAAGGTCGAGCCGGCGCCGGTGCAGTGGCGGCGGTAGATGTCGGCTTGCCGGGCGTCGCCGCCGCCCTCCAGGAAGCCGAGATAGCCGACGCTCTCCACCTTGGGATGGTCGCGAAGGAACTCGCAGACCTTGGCGGCATTCTCGCCCGCCCTGGTCATCCGGAGCTCGAGGGTTTCGAGGCTCCTCAGAAGCATCCAGGCTGTGTTGGGATCGGTGATCGTCCCGATCGTGTTGCGGAGCATTCGGATGGTGTTGATCAGCTCCTTCGAGCCGGTGATCCCGCCGGCGACGAGATCGCTGTGGCCGCCCGCATATTTGGTCAGCGAATAGACGGAGAGATCGGCGCCCTGGCGGAGCGGCTGGGCCCACAGCGGGCCTAGGAAGGTGTTGTCGATCGCGATCGGCGGCCGTTGCTCGCCGAGCACCGCTTCGCGCGCCGCGGCGACCGCCTCGACGTCGACCAGCGCGTTGGTCGGGTTGGCGGGGCTTTCCAGATAGATGAGCGAGACCCGGCCCATGCCCTTGGCCCGCTCGAGGACGGATTCGATCTCGTCGCGGGTGGCGCCGGCCGGGAAGTCGAGCCATTTGACTCCGAAGCGGCCGAGGATCCGGGCGATCAGCGTCTCGGTCGCGGCGTAGAGCGGCCCGGAATGGACCACGACGTCGGCGGGCTGGACGAAGGCGAGGAGCAGGGTGGAGATGGCCGACATTCCCGAGGAGAAGGTCAGGGCGTCCTCGGCATCCTCCCAAAGGCTCAGCCGGTCCTCGAGTATCTCCTGGTTGGGGCCGTTGAAGCGGGAATAGACCAGCCCTTCGGCGCCGCCCGGGCGCTTGCCGGTGACACCCTCGAAGAACCGCTTCCCAGCCGCGGCATTCTCGAAGACGAAGGTCGAGGTGAGGAAGATGGGGGGCTTCAGCGAACCTTCCGATAGCGTCGGATCGTAGCCGTAGCCCATCATCAGCGTGGACGGCTTCAGGCGCCGCCCGCCGATCTCCAGAGCGCTCGTCTTGGGGCGGCGGCGCGCCGTCGCGCCGGTCAGGTCGGATTCGTCTTCAGCCATGGAATGTCTCCTGTCAGGTCGCAGATCTGCGTGGAGACCGAGCCCGTGAGAGGCTCACCGGCGCCCGCTCGGAAGCGGCCCGGAGGGGTGAGGTCCGTTGCCCGAGCGCTCCCTAACCCATCAGGCGGGCGGGGGGCTAGCCCCCCGATCCGTCATCCCGGCGAAAGCCGGGACCTCCCGGAGGCCCGCCGAGCCTGTTCGACCTGAGGTCCCGTCCTTCGCCGGGATGACGGATTAGCCCAGCGCCGCCCCGATACCCCAGACGATCCCGACCATGAGCGGAACTCCGGCGAGGTCGAGCAGGAGGCCCGCCTTGAGCTGGCGCGGCAGGGCGATGTGGCCGGTCGCCCAGGCGATGGCGTTGGGACCCGTCCCCGAGGGAAGCATGAAGCCCCAGCTCGAGGCGAAGGCGGCGGGGAGGGCGAGCAGGATCGGATCGATCCCGGTGGCGGCGATGATCCCGGCGACGACCGGGATGGCGCCGCTCGCCGTGGCGACGTTCGAGGCGAATTCGGTTACGATGATGACGATGGCGACGAGCACCGCCGCGACGATCAGAGGATGGACCGAGCGCAGCGGCTGAAGCGCCACCCCCATCCATTCGGCGAGGCCCGAGGCTCCGATCCCGGCCGCGAGGGCGAGGCCGCCGCCGAACATCATGATCACGCCCCAGGGCGCGCGATTGGCTTCCTCCCAGTTGAGGATGGCGCGCCCGGTGCCGTCGGGGATGACGAAGAGCAGGAGGGCGGCGACCACCGCCACGGTGCCGTCGGTGAGCGAATCCTTCGGCAGATAGGGGGTGACGAAAGGCAAGGCGATCCAAGCCGCCACGGTCAGCGCGACGAGCGGGACGAGGCGCTTCTCGGCGGTCGACCAGCGCCCGGTCTCGCCGATCCCGGCCCGGGCGGCTGCGGGATCGAAGTCGGTCGCGGAAACCTTCTGGACCTTCATCAGGATCGCCCAGCACAGCGGCACGCTGATCAGGACGAGGGGGATTCCGTAGAGCGCCCAGGTGAGGAAATCGATTCGGTAGCCGGTCGCCTTCTCGATGATGCCGACGGCGATGGCGTTGGTCGGCGAGCCGACCAGCGTTCCGAAGCCGCCGATGGTCGCGGCGAAGGCGATTCCCATGGCGAGCGCTCCGGCGAAGCCGTCGGTGTGGCCCGGCTCGACCCTGGCGGCGCGAAGCACGGCGAGGCCGATCGGCATCATGATGAGAGTCGTGGCCGTGTTGGAAACGATGGTGCTGAGCAGGGCGGTGGCGGCCATGAAGGCGAATAGCATCTGGGCCGGCCCGCCGCCGCCGCGGCTGACGATGGCGAGGGCGAGGCGCCGGTGGAGCCCGGTGCGCTCGATCGCCAAAGCGACGATTGCGCCGCCGAGGACCAGGAACAGGATCGGCGAATAATAAGCCGCCGCGCTGTCGGTCGCGGTCATGATTCCGAGCAGGGGAAAGGCGAGGAACGGGACGAGCGCGGTGGCGGTGAGCGGCAGCGCCTCGGTCATCCACCAGCAGGCCATCAGGACGATGATCGCGGTGGTTCGCCAGGCGGCCGGCGACATGCCCCCCGGGGCGGGCAGCATAAGCATCACGATGAAGGCGGCGAGCCCGCCCCAGAGGCCCCAGCGTCCGGCCATCAATTCCCCCTAGACTTTGGAGGGTGATGGCATGGGTGGGTTCGCGACGAAACCCCTCTCCCTGGAGGGGAGAGGGAGGGGCCCGCCGCGAAGCGGTGGGAGGGTGAGGGCGAGTAGGGGGAGCCCTCACCCTGCCGTTTCGCGGCTGTCCCTCTCCCCTGCAGGGAGAGGGGTTCAAAGCGCGATCAGCGAGATCTGCCGTCCGTAATCCGGCTCACCTTTATGAGTCGCCCTGCGGTAGCTGAAGAAGCGGCCGGGTTGCGAATAGGTGTCCTCGCCGAGGGCTTCGATGCGGGCGAGGCCGCTCGCGGCGAGGCGGGAAAGGACGAAGCCTTCAAGGTCGAACCAGTGATGGCCTTCCCGGCCGAGGGCGAAGAAGCGCTCATTCTCCGGGTCCGTCTCCGCGAAACGGCGCAGGAAGCTCTCGTCCACCTCGTAGGATTTGCGGGCGATGCAGGGCCCGACCGCCGCGGCGATCCGGGCGCGCTCGGCGCCGCGCCGCTCCATCTCCGCGACGGTCGCCTCGACCACTCCGCCCAGCGCCCCCTTCCAGCCGGCATGGGCGGCAGCGACGACTCCCGCCTCGCGGTCGGCGAGCAGGACCGGGGCGCAATCGGCGGTGAGGATCCCGAGGGCGAGGCCCGGCCGGTCGGCGATCATCGCGTCGGCCCTGGGACGGGCATCGTCGGCATAAGGCGCGATGACGTAGAGCGCCTCGGGCGAGTGAACCTGGTGGAGCGTGACCAGCGCCGCGCCGGGCGCGACGGCGGCCACCGCGCGCTGCCGGTTGTCACGGATCGAATCCCGATCGTCGCACGAGCCGAGGCCGACGTTGAGACCCGCGCAAATGCCCTTGGAAACCCCGCCGCGCCGCCCCAGGAAGCCGTGCGGGACTCCGTCGAGCGCCCGGCTCTGCAGCCTGTCTACAGGATCAGCTTCCATATCTCGTCCTCGTCCGCCTGCTCGCCGACCATGAACTTGTAGGGACCGACATAGGTGAAGCCGTAGCGGCGGTAGAAGGCCTTGGCACGGTGATTCCCGGTGAAGACGGAGAGATACAGCTCCTCGGCGCCGCGCCCTCGCGCCTGCCCGATCGCCCATTCCGACAGCGCCTGGGCAACTCCGGCCCCCTGCCACTGCTTGAGGACGTAGAGCTGCCGGAACTCGAGCGCCGGACGCGACGGCCGCACCGGCAGGGTGATCGGGCCGAGCTTGACGAAGGCGACCGGCTCGCCATCGGCTTCGGCGAAGCGGATCTGATGCTGCCCGTCGAGCAGCTCGCCTCGAAAGCCCTCCTCGCTCAGCTGCTCGAGGAACGCGTCGAGATCCTCCGGCCGGTAGAGATGGGCGAAGGTCTCGACGAAGCTTCGGCGGTGGAGGTCGGCCAGCGCCGCGGCGTCGTCGGCGGTGAGGTCCCGATAAGTGATCATGAAAAACCCTCCGGTGCCGGCCAGCCCTCGGCCGAAAGACCCATGACCCGGAACAGCCGGCCCATCTGTTCGGGCGAGACCAGCCGGTTCCTCGCCGCTTCCACTTCGTCCCCGCGGCCCGGCGCGGCGGAGGCGAGCGCCGCCGCCCGGGCGTCGATTCCGAGCCTGGCCAGCCAGTCGCCCTGCGCGACTGGTCCATGGACTCGGGTTCCGGCCTCGGCCGCGGCCCTCCCGAGCGATTCGAAATCGACATGGGCGGTAAGGTCCGCGGCGCCGGGCTCTCTCCAGGGATCCGCATATTCATGCAGACGAACCGCCTGCAAGGTCTCGCCCGCGCAGAGGCGATCATGGCCATAGTCGACGATGAGGGCCGCGCCCCCGTGCATATTAATGCGCCGAGCCAGCGAGCGGGCATAAGCGAGCGACGTCGGCGATGTTTCGATCACCGTGCCCTGGGGCGCGGCTCGGAGGTGGTCCGGGATGGCGCCGGCCGGAACCGGCGGCCCGGCGGCAGGAACGAAACGGTCGCCGTCGAGCGTGACGAGGCGCTCTCGCCAGCCGGCGCCGGTCGCGACGAGCTGGCGGACGGGCAAGGCGTCGAAGAATTCGTTGGCGACGGCGAGGATCGGTCCGGCCTCCGGGAGGGTGGCGAGATCGTCGTGCCACTCGGCGTTCGGGACCCGCTCGCCCTGGGCGGCGCGAAGCACGGGGCTGGTCTCGACGAAGTGGACCTTGGGTCCGAGCCCTGCGGCGCGCATCGCCCGAAGGGCGTCGGCGGCGAGTGTGCCGCGGCCGGGACCGAGCTCGACATAGATCGCTCCGGCGGGCCGGCCGGCGCGGTCCCAGGCGTCGGCCAGGGCGAGGCCGATGAGCTCTCCGAACATCTGACTGATCTCGGGCGCCGTGGTGAAGTCGCCGGCGGCGCCGAGCGGGTCTCGGGTCCCGTAATAATGGGCGTTGGCGACAGCCATATAGTCCGAGACCGGGATCGGGCCCTGGGCGGCGATCAGACGGCGAAGGCGGTCGGCCGGGGAGAGGTCAGGCAACGCTCTCCGTCCCCGCGATCGGCTCGACCCTCCGCCTCCGTCCCTTCGCGGTCGCGATCAGCCAGGCGCCGCCGAGCACCATCGGCACGGTCAGGGTCTGGCCCATGGTCAGGCCCCAGGGCAGGTGCTCGAGCCCCACATCGGGCTGGCGGACCAGCTCCACGAGGAATCGGCTGAGGCCGTAGACGAGCAGGAACGCTCCGACGAGCTTGCCCGGCTGGTAGCGGGCGTCGGTCTTCCAGAACAGGAACCAGAGGACGAGAAAGAGGATAATCCCCTCCAGCCCCGCCTCGTAGAGCTGGCTGGGGTGACGCGGCACTTCGCCTCCGGTCGGGAAGATGATCGCCCAGGGGACGTCGGTCGGCCGCCCCCACAATTCCCCATTCACGAAATTGGCGAGGCGTCCGAAGAACAGCCCGAACGGCACGCAGCAGGCAATGTAGTCGTGGACCCGAAGCCAGTCGAGCTTGTGCTTGCGCGCCATCCACAGGATTCCGAGCGACGTCCCGATGACTCCGCCGTGGAACGACATGCCGCCGTCCCACAGGCGCAGGATCTGGATCGGGTCGTGCAGATAGACTTCGGGACGGTAGAACAGCACATAGCCAAGCCGGCCGCCGAGGATGATGCCCAGGGTGGCGTAGAAGACCATGTCGTCGGCATGGCGCCGGGCCAGCGGCGCCCCGGGCCGGGCGATCAGCTTCATCAGATACCACCAGCCGACGAGGATCCCGGCGAGATAGGCGAGCGAATACCAGCGCAACGGGAAGGGCCAGTCGAACAGGGTCTTGCTCAGCCCGAGGTCGGTGAACCGGACATAATCGCCGGCAGCCGTGGACAGGCTTGTCAGTAACGGATCGATCAAAGGCTTCCCCCTCCGGCTCCAGGCCCTAATAGGAGGGGGAAGCGGAAACGGAAAGGGAGAGTCGGATGCCGAGCGAGCTGGACCGCAAGTATGACGCGGTGCTGGCCCAGGTCACTGGACCCGGCGGCCGAGTCCAGCTCGCCGAGGATGCGCAGGGCCGCAAGATCGTCGCCAATTTCCCGCCGACCCTGCCCGGCATGTTCGACGCCTTCTGCATGCTTCACGGAGCGACGACCGCGGTCATCGCCGACGGCGAGCGGCTGACCTTCGCCGAGCTGAACTCGGCGGCGACCAGACTGGCGCGGGCGCTCGTCGGCGGCTGGGGCGTGGGCAAGGGCGACCGGGTGGCGATCGCGATGCGCAACTGCCCGAGCTGGATCGTCGCCTACATGGCCGTCCTCAAGGCCGGCGCGGTCGCGACCCTGGTCAACGGCTGGTGGCAGTCGGACGAGCTTCGCCACGGCCTCGCCTTGACCGAGCCCAGCCTGGTCCTGTGCGATGCGCCGAGGGCGAAGCGGCTGGAGGCGACCGGCCTCGAGATCGCGAGCGCGACGCTGCCGGTGGAGAAGCCGATCGCCGAGGCGCTGGCGCCGCTGCTCGGCCGAGGCGAGGCGGACCTGCCGGAAGTCCTCCCCGAGGACGACGCCACGATCCTCTTCACCTCGGGCTCCACCGGAGTGGCCAAGGGCGCGGTCTCCAGCCACCGCGCCGTCACCACCGGGATCTACACCTATTCGATCAGCCTCCTCGCTTTGCTCGGGATCATGGAAAGCGAGGGACGAGGCCCCGCCAATCCGCCGCGCACCCTGGTCAACGTGCCGCTGTTCCACGTCACCGGCGAGGTGCCGGTGCTGCTCAACAGCTTCGTCATCGGCCGGGGCATGGTGCTGATGTCGAAATGGGACGCCGGCGAGGCGCTCCGGCTCATCCAGGACGAGAAGGTGACCTATTTCGTCGGGGTTCCGACGATGAGCCTGGAGCTGATGCAGCATCCGGACCGCGAGAAGTTCGACCTGTCGTCGCTGACCGACATCGCCGCCGGCGGAGCGCCCCGGCCGGTCGCCCACGTCAAGAGGCTCCAGGACAGCTTCAAGGGCGCCCAGCCGGCTTTGGGCTACGGACTCACCGAGACAAACGCGGTCGGCTGCGGCAATTTCTGGCAGAATTACGCCGACAAGCCCGCCTCGACCGGCCGCGCCCACAAGCCGACCGTCGAGCTCGCCATATTGGGCGAAGGCGACCGCCACCTGCCGGCCGGCGAGACGGGCGAGATCGCGATCCGCTCCGCGGCCAATTTCCGGGGCTATTGGAACGATCCCGAGTCGACGGCCGCGGCGTTCACGGCCGACGGATATCTGAAGACGGGCGACGTCGGCTATCTCGACGAGGACGGATATCTGTTCATCGTCGACCGCAAGAAGGACATCATCATCCGCGGCGGCGAGAATATCAGCAGCCAGGAAGTAGAAGCTGCCTGCTACGGCCATCCCGCGGTCTCGGAAGCGGCGGTGTTCGGCATCGCCGACGAGCGGCTCGGCGAAGTGCCGGCGGTCGTGCTCTACAGCGAGGAC
>DASVQS010000043.1:0-35840 GCA_036389015.1 Allosphingosinicella sp.
TCGTCGCCTGTTGGCCGACCTTGATGTAGCCGAGGCCCACTTCGGCGAGCATCGCCATCTTGTCGCGGATGGGGGGGACGGCCTTGAAGAATTCCACCGCGTCCTCGACCGTCATGTCGAGCACGTCGGCGATGCTCTTGCCCTTGAACTTCACTTCCAGGGTCTCGCGATTATAGCGGTGGCCGTGGCAGACGTCGCAGGTGACGTAGACGTCGGGGAGGAAGTGCATCTCGATCTTGATCAGGCCGTCGCCCGAGCAGGCCTCGCAGCGGCCGCCCTTGACGTTGAAGGAGAAGCGGCCGGGCTTGTAGCCGCGGGCCTGGGCTTCGGGGAGGCCGGCGAACCAGTCGCGGATCTGGGTAAAGGCGCCGGTGTAGGTGGCGGGGTTGGAGCGCGGGGTGCGGCCGATCGGCGACTGGTCGATGTCGATCACCTTGTCGAGATAGTCGAGGCCGGAGATCTTCTCGCACGGGCCGCAGACGACGCGGGCGCCGTTCAGGGCGCGGGCGGCGCCGGCGTAGAGGGTGTCGATGGTGAAGCTCGACTTGCCCGAGCCGGAGACCCCGGTGATGCAGGTGAAGGTGCCGAGCGGGATCGAGGCGGTGACGTCCTTGAGGTTGTTGGCGCGGGCGGCGTGGACGGTGAGCTTCTTGCCGTTGCCCTTGCGGCGTTTCGCGGGGACGGCGACGGCGCGGCGGCCGGTGAGGTAATCCGCGGTCAGGCTCTTCTCGTTGGCGAGGACCTCGTCGAGGGTGCCGCGGGCGACGACCTCGCCGCCGTGGGCGCCGGCGCCGGGGCCCATGTCGATGACATAGTCGGCGGTCCGGATGGCGTCCTCGTCATGCTCGACGACGATGACGGTGTTGCCGAGGTCGCGGAGGCGCTTGAGGGTGATCAGCAGCCGGTCGTTGTCGCGCTGGTGGAGGCCGATGCTCGGCTCGTCGAGGACGTAGAGGACTCCCGACAGGCCGGAGCCGATCTGGCTGGCGAGGCGGATCCGCTGGCTCTCGCCGCCGGAGAGAGTGCCGGAGGTCCGGTCGAGGTTCAGGTAATCGAGGCCGACGTTGTTGAGGAAGCCCAGGCGCTCGTTGATCTCCTTGAGGATCGCGCGGGCGATCTCCCGCTGCTGCGGGTTCAGCTTGTCCTCGAGGGTCGAGAACCAGGCCAAGGCGTGGCGGACCGAGCGGCGGGTGGACATGCTTATGTCCTCGCCGGCGATCTTGACCGCGAGCGGCTCGGGGCGGAGGCGGGCGCCGTGGCAGGTCTCGCACGGGGCGGCGGACTGGTATTTGGCTAGCTCCTCGCGCATCCAGGCGCTCTCGGTCTGGAGCATCCGGCGGTTGAGGTTGCCGATCACGCCCTCGAACGACTTGCGCACGTCGTAGCTTCGCTTGCCGTCGATGAAGCGCAGGGTGACGGGTTTGCCCTCGGTTCCGAACAGGATCGTCCGCCGGACATCCTCGGGGAGGTCGTTCCACGGGGTCTCGAGGCTGAAGCCGAACTCGCGGGCGAGGGAGCCCAGGACCTGCATGTAATAAGGGCTCGGCGGGTTGGACTTGGCCCAGGGGACGACGGCGCCGCGCTTGATCGAGAGATTCTCGTTGGGGACGACCAGCTCGGGGTCGAAGAGGAGCTTCTCGCCGAGGCCGTCGCAGGCGGGGCAGGCGCCCTGGGGGGCGTTGAAGCTGAACAGGCGCGGCTCGATCTCGGCGATGGTGAAGCCGGAGACGGGGCAGGCGAATTTCTCGGAGAAGACGATCCGGCCTTCGGGCGCATTATCACCCAAAACCGTTCGGGCTGAGCTTGTCGAAGCCCTTTCCTTTTCTGACTCGGGAGAAGAGAAGGAAGGCCCTTCGACAGGCTCAGGGCGAACGGTGTTTCCAGTGTCGTCTAACTTACCATTGGACGACGCATCACCGGCCTTCGGGGCGTCCGCGGGGTCCAGATAGACGAGCCCTTCGGCCAGCTTGAGCGCCTGCTCCAGGCTGTCGGCCAGCCTCGTCTCGATGCCCTCGCGGACCACCAGCCGGTCGACCACCACCTCGATGTCGTGCTTGTATTTCTTGTCGAGCGCCGGCGCGTCCTCGATGTCGTGGAACTGGCCGTCGATCCTCACCCGGGTGAAGCCGGCCTTCTGCCATTCGGCCAGCTCCTTGCGATACTCGCCCTTGCGGCCGCGGACGACGGGCGCGAGGAGGTAGAGGCGGGTGCCTTCGGGCAGAGCCATCACCCGGTCGACCATCTGCGACACGGTCTGGGCGCTGATCGGAAGGCCGGTGGCGGGGCTGTAGGGCACTCCGACGCGGGCCCAGAGCAGGCGCATGTAATCGTAGATCTCGGTGACGGTGGCGACCGTCGAGCGCGGGTTCCTCGACGTCGTCTTCTGCTCGATCGAGATTGCGGGGGAGAGGCCCTCGATATGGTCGACGTCGGGCTTCTGCATCATCTCGAGGAACTGGCGCGCGTAGGCGGAGAGCGACTCGACGTAGCGGCGCTGGCCCTCGGCGTAGATGGTGTCGAAGGCGAGCGAGGATTTGCCGGAGCCGCTGAGCCCGGTGATCACCGTCAGAGTCTCGCGCGGGATGTCGACGTCGATATTCTTGAGATTATGCTCGCGCGCGCCGCGGACGGAAAGGTGAGTCAGCATGGCCGGTCGTGTTCCAGATCTGTTCTGTGGTTAGAAGAGGACGCGTGGGCGGTCAACGCGGCAGGGGGGAGATGGGTGCGGGAGGGCGCGAAGGCAAGGTACGGCTAGTGGTTTAAAGGCGCTGGTGCGGTCTCAGGTGTCCAGCGCAGCGAGCTTCGCACGGACGCGCTCGAGTGAGTCCGTTGTTCCATCGCCCACCAGCTACACGATCAACCCCCGCCGCAGGGAGGAGATTTGTCCGGCGGCGGGTCATCCCAGCCGCCTCAGGGCGCCGCGTCTTCGAGCCTCGGCCCCTCCTTCGCCAGCGCGTCGATCCGCTCGCGCGCGCAATCGGGCAGAGTGACGGCGGGCCCGGGATTGGTCACCAGCCAGTCGGAATTCTTCCGGCGCGGAAGGATATGGGTGACCGTGACCCGCGCGATCCCGCAATTGTTGCGATAGAAGCGCCGTCCTCGGCCGAAGGGGAATTGGGCGTCGTTGGCGAAGAGGTGGAGGTTGCCGCTCTCCGGGGCCGTGAAGCGCACCCGATAGAGCTCGGGCCAGTCCTCGTCCGGCTTCAGCGCGAGCCTGGTGACGTAGGCGCGGTCGAGATCCGGAAGCCGGCTGCCGAGCCAGTCGGGCAGCCACGGCCAGCCGATGTTGCCGTCCTTGTCTGACGAGATCTGGGCCAGCGGCTGAAGGTAGCTCGCCTCGATCACCCGCCGCATCGGCATTCCGAGCAGCTGCCAGAAGCCCGATGCCCGGATCCGGGTCAGCGACCCCGGCCGCGACGGAATGCTCGCATCGAACCAGGGCGCGGGCTCGCCGGTCTTATCGTCGAGCGGAAGCTGGAAGGCGATCTCGTAGACCTGGTCCTTCTTCACTTCGAGACCCGGCGAAACGCACGGCTGGCTCGTGTCGAAGATGAAGTCAGCGCGTCCGAGCTGTCGCGCGGGGCCACCGGCCTCATGGCGGCAGTAATAATGGGTCGCCTCGTTCCAGGCCAGCGACCCCTGGGTCAGGAGGACGAGCGGGATGTAGAGCAGGACGGCGAGCATCAGGACGCCGAAGAAGGCGGGCAGCCAGAACCATTTCAGCCGGCGGAAGAGCTTCTGGTAGAAGCGGCCCTCGCGAAAGCGCCGCAGCTTCGTCTCGGCGCAGGATTGATCGGGGATGGCGGCTCCGTCGAGCGCCGCCCGCCACAACCGCCACGAGCGGTCGCCGAGCCGGCATTCGATACGCTTGCCCCAGCGCAGGAGGAAGATGATCGCGAGGAAATAGATGAGCGCGGTCACCGGGAATTCCGCGATCGCGTCGATCCAGCCCTCGGCGAAGCCCGGCACCAGCACGTTGGCCGAGCGGATCAGGCTGGGGAGGACGCAGCGCGCGTCCGAACAGGACATTTCGGCGAAGGGGAGCGGGTTCCAGGCCGGAAGGACGACGAGCAGCAGGGTGACCGCGACCGCGGCGAAATAGACGATCCGCCGCCACCACACGAGGTCCCACAGATTCTCCTGGCAGGCGAAGCGGGCGGCGGCCGACGCGGCGAGCCGAGCTCTAAGCTCGGGGCTGATCAGCGGCTCGGACGGCGGTGCGGGACCGGCGTCCCCGGGCTCGTCGTCGCTTTCCGCCAATTCGATCGTCTCGCCTTCGCGCTGGGGCGGGATGACCTCGAACCGTTCGGGCAGGGCGACGGGCGCGTAGCGGACCGTGCCGGTGTGGATCCGGGCGATCACGCTCTCATGGACGAGGACCCTTCGAAGCAGCCCGTGCTCGCGCGAGGAATCCTGGATGTCGGGATCGCGAAGCATCAGGTAGCGGTCGTCGGGCGGCTCCATCCAGGCCGCGATCTTGCGCGGCTGGTAGCGATAATAAGCGCCGAGGCCGGCGCGGCTGTCGTGCATCGGCCCGTAGCTGTTGGCGAGCGCGAAGAAGCGCGCCTTGATCGAGTCGATCGTTCTCAACCCCGCCGCTTCGGCTTCCTCCATCATCCACAGCAGCGAGACGTAGCTGAGGCTCTCGTCGGGATAGCCGCCGCCGACGTCGGCGTGCATTCCGGTGAACCAGACCTGCTGGAGGCGAGTGCGGAAGTGGCGCTCGCGTTCGCCGAACGCCTCGGCCTCCGCGGTCAGCCGGGCCACCTCCCGCATCTTGCGCGCCTTGCGCGCGACCTCCGCCTGCTCGAGAAGCGCGACTCGGGCGTCGCGCGCCGCGTTGCAGCGACTTTCCTCCGCGACCTCGTCCCACAGGAGCGGCTGGAAGGCGTCGCGCTCGTCGTCGAGGGCGAGGGCATGGCGCGCGCACTCGACCTTCTCGCTGAGTTCATAATCCGGCATGCTGAGCGGATAGAGCCAATTGTCGACGGCGCGGGTCATCTCGGCGATCGGACCGCCATAAGCGGCGACCGTGTCCCAGACCCCGACGAAGCGGATCACCGGATCCCGATTGGCTGTGCGGTCGTACGGCTTGATCTTCTTGCCGCGGTCGCGCCACCCGATCCATTTGTCGCGGGCGCTCCTCACGGCCAGGACGAGCTTCTCGAACTTGCGGGGCCGGAACGAGGCTCGGAAGGCGCGGTAGGCGCACTTGCTCTTGCGGGCGAGCTCGGTCTCATCGTCGGAGGCGACGAGGCCCTGCGAGGCGACGAGGGCCATGACCAGGCGCATGGTGAAGGCGCCTCGGCTGAAGCCGAAGCCGTAGATATGGTCGCCGTCGCGATAGTTGCGGCTGGCGTAGCGGTAGAGATCGAGGACGTTGCGCTTGAGGCCCCATCCGAACGCTCCGCCGAGCGCGGCCAGAGGCTTGAAGCCGGACGTCCCGACACCGTCGTCATAATAGGATATCTGCTCGCGCTTGCGCTCCGGGCTGGGGCCGAGGGCGACCGCTTCGTACATTCGCCAGACGTTCGTCTTGAACAGCTTGCCGCTGCTGTTTCCGGTACCGTCGGAAAACAAGATGATCGATTTGGGCGCGTGAGCGCCCGCGTCTTCCCCGGGCGCGCGCGCGCCCCCGGTCTGCGCGCCGGCCGATCGCTCGGACCGCGCTCCCCCGCCTTTCTTACGAACCATGGTCAGCCCCCCCCCAGGACTGCGCAGACTGCGCTTCCGCGGAGCAACGGTCAACGCACTCCGGGGGCTGGCATGCCGCTGCCTGTCCATGTCACCCTCACTAAGCGGCGCGGTCACCGTCCGGCGTGACCCCCGTCACGCGCAGGGCCCTCTCCGAATACTAAGCTGAGGTCGTTCGGCCGGGATCCGTTCGGCGGCATCGCTCCGGAAATATCGCCTGGTCCGAGACGGGTCAGTCCCGCTCCTTCGCGAAAGGTACCGCCATGGCCATCGACCTCACCAAGCCGGCTGAAGACGTAGATGTGACCGCGCCCGCCTATCAGCCGATGCTCAAGGCCCTCCAGGGCAACATCCTCAAGTCGCACGGGCGCAACGCCTCGCGCCACGTCTTCCTACGCTTCACCGGGACTGCCGGCCAGGTGAAGGCCTGGATCCGGAACGAGATCGCGCCGAGGGTGCTGACCGCCGCCGAACAGTTCGAGCAGGCGAGGCAAAGAGCGCTCGATCCCAATTTCGACGGCGGAGTCGTAACCCTCTTCTATCTTTCCGCGGGCGGCTATCGATTCCTCGGGCTCGATCCCAAGACCAAATTCAAGAGCAAGGCCTTCCGCGACGGAATGAAGGACCAGAAGAGTGGCTTCTTCAAGGACCTCGTCGAGGAAGTGCTCGAGATCGACAACAAGGATCCGAAGCCGGCGACCTGGGAGCCCGGCTTTCGGGAGGACATCCATGCTTTGGTGACATTCGCCGACGACACGACCGACGACCAGGACAATGCGACCGAGCTCCTGAACTCGGTCCAGCTCCTCAAGACGCAGGTGACCGGCATTGCCGAGATCCTGCTCGTCGACGAGGGCAAGGTTCTTCGCCGGCACCGACCGGACCTCCCGCCGGACCGCGAAGGCGAACCGATCGAGCATTTCGGCTATTTCGACGGCATCAGCCAGCCGCTTTTCACCAAGCAGGATCTCGACAAATATTATGACGAGCAGAAAGGAACTCGGGGCCCCGGCAATTGGGATCCTTCGGCGAGCCTCGATCTCGTGCTCGTGGACGATCCGTTCACCGACGCCGAGGATGCGTTCGGAAGCTATTTCGTCTATCGCAAGCTCCATCAGGACGTCGGCCAGTTCGACGGCCGGGTCGCCGTATGCGCCGGCGCCATCGGACACGATGCCGAGCTGGCGGGGGCGATGGTCGTGGGTCGGTTCAAGGACGGCACGCCGGTGGTCGGCTCGGACACGAAGACCGGCACCTACAAGAACGACTTCATCTTCAAGGTTCTGGACGACGACGGCTTCAAATGCCCTCGGCATGCCCATGCCCGCAAGGTCAACCCACGCGGAACGACCCCAAAGCCGGGGCTGAAGAAGGAAAAGGGCCGGCGGATCGCCCGTCGCGCCATCCCCTACGGAAGGCCGGTGCCCGGCCTTTGTCCGCCGGCCGTCAAGAGCGACGCCAACGTGCACGCTGACCGCGGCCTGCTGTTTCAGTGTCACCAAGCCAATATCGAGAAGCAATTCGAGTTCATCCAGCGCGCCTGGGTCGACAACCCCAACTTTCCCAAGCAATTGTTGGGCGGCAAGGACACGGGCGACGATCCGCTGATCGGCCAGCGTGGCAACGAAAAGCAGCGCTGGCCGAAGAAATGGGGCCACGAAGCGGCCGGGAAGACGCAATTCAACTTCGAATCGGCGGTGACGCTCAAGGGCGGCGAATATTTCTTCGCCCCGAGCCGGCCCTTCCTGGCGGCGCTTTGAGCCGGAGCATGGCCGCATCGGTCCGACAGGCCCCGGGTGCGGCCGCCCGCCGGGGGGGCTCGAGCGGTCCGGAAGCGAGGAAGGCGACCCTCGAGGTGGAGGTGAGGGCGAGCTCGGGAATAGTTCGCTACTCCCTCTACGTCGACGGCGTTCCAGTGACGATGGCGGGGGCGAATCGCGGCGAAGTCGAGTGCCTCGGCGGTTGCGGCGACGGCTCGGGGCATGCGCTCCTCTACAGCTTCGCCGGGACCCCGGGATCGACCCTCGACATCAATCTTCGCTGCGCCTCGCGCACGGTATGCAGCCTCCGCGCGGAACCGATCGGAGAGGGCGGACCGCACTGGCGGGCGGGCCGCGAGCTGTTCGCGATCTGACTCGTGACGCGGGCCGCTGGCTGAGCTAGTCTTCGCCCCGAGCTGAACGGGGGACGAGATGGACAGGCTGGCGATCCTTGCGGGGGCCCTGCTCCTCGCCTCGGCGGGAGAGGCGAAGGAGGTACGGAGGCTGGGGCCGGCGGAAGCGCCGATCGCCGCGTCGACCGAGGTCCCGGCGGGCAGCCGGATCGTCTACATAAGCGGGACCGTCCCCGACGCGGCCGACCCGTCGGCGCCGGCGGGGTCGGTGCAGCGCTACGGCGACACCGCGACCCAGACCCGGAGCGTCCTCAGGAAGATCGAGGCGCAGCTGAAGCAGCACGAGATGGGGCTCGGCGACATCGTCATGATGCGAATCTTCCTGATCGCTCCGCCGGGCCAGGCGCGGATGGATTTCGCCGGGATGATGACCGCCTATCGCGAGTCTTTCGGAACGCCCGCCCAGCCCAACAAGCCGGCGCGCTCGACGCTCCAGGCGGCGGGGCTGGTCGATCCCGGCTGGCTGGTCGAGATCGAGGCCACCGCAGCCAGACCGAACGGCAAGGGAAAATGAGAGGCCGAGCGTGCTTCGATACGGCATTTCGACTTCGCTCAATGCCTACTCAGCATGAGCGGTCGGGACAGCTACCGCTCATCCTGAGTAGCGGCTGAGCTTGGCGAAGCCGCGTATCGAAGGACAGGGAGAGGGGAGAATGGAATGGGCCTGACAAGGCGGCAATTGCTCGAGCGGCTCGGCCTCGCCGGCGGAGTCAGCGCGGTCTATCTCGGAATGGAGGCGATGGGGCTTCTCAACGCTCCGCCGGCCGCCGCCGAGACGTTCGAGCTTCCGCCGGCGCGGGGGCCCAAGCGGTCCGTGGTCGTGCTGGGCGCCGGGATCGCCGGGCTGGTCGCGGCCTACGAGCTTCGCCGCGCCGGCTGGGACGTCACCGTCCTCGAGGCTCGCGACCGGATCGGCGGGCGGGTCTGGACCGTGCGGGGCGGCGACCGGATCGAGCAGATGGGCCGGCCGGACCAGGTCTGCGGCTTCTCCAGGGGTCTCTATCTCAACGCCGGCGCGGCCCGGATCCCGACCGCTCACCGGACGATCCTGGGCTATGCGAAGCGGCTCGGAGTCCCGATCGAGGTCATGGTCAATTCCAACCGCGCCGCGAAATGGGATTTCGGCGGCCGCGAGGTCGCCAACCGCCAGGCGATCAACGACGTTCGCGGGCGGATCTCAGAATTGCTGGTGAAGGCGGTCAGGAAGGACGCGCTCGACGAGGAGCTGACCGCCGTCGACAAGAGCGTGATGGTCAATTTCCTCGGCGCCTATGGCGGCCTTTCGCGCCCCAATGGCGAATATAAGGGCGACGGCCGTTCGGGCTATTCCGTGCTTCCGGGAGCCTATGGCGAGTCGGGGACGACGGTTCCGCCGATGAAGCTCGAGGACATATTGAAGGAGCGGGGCTGGGTCCTGCCCTTGCTGTTCGAGGAGATATTCGACCAGCAGTCGCCGATGTTCCAGCCGGTCGGCGGAATGGACCGGATCGCCCACGCGCTCTACGAGGAGGTCAGGCCGGCGGTGCGCCTCCGCACTCCGGTGACCGCGATCCGCCGGGTCGGCGACCGGGTGCGCATCGAGCATGGCGGCGGCAGGACCGAGGCCGATTATTGCATCTGCACCTTACCGGTGAACCTGCTCGCCCGGATCCCGAACGATTTCTCGGCGGCCAAGCAGGCGGCGATGAAGGACATCGCCTATGTCCCGGCGACCAAGGTCGCCTTCCAGTCGAGGCGTTTCTGGGAGGACGAGGGCATTTACGGCGGGGTCGGCTGGACCGACGCCGTGTCCGAGAATTTGCTCTATCCCTCGGGTGGCTGGCACGGCGAAAAAGGGGTGCTGGTCGCCGCCTATGTCGCGGGCTGGACCGGGCAGAACCATCCCGCCGAGTTCACGGCGATGAGCCACGAGGAGCGCTTCCGGATCTGCCGCGAGGTCGTCGGGAGGATGCATCCCGGCAAGGCCGGCGAGCTGACCCGGCCGGTGACGGTCG
Organism: Allosphingosinicella sp.; assembly: GCA_036389015.1. Lineage (GTDB taxonomy): Bacteria > Pseudomonadota > Alphaproteobacteria > Sphingomonadales > Sphingomonadaceae > Allosphingosinicella. The sequence goes on from DASVQS010000043.1 coordinate 9,862, forward strand.
CCTGGGGGCTGACCCGCTGGTCCGAAGGCGTGGGACCCGGCGATCCGGCCTGGTTCGAGTCGCCGCGGCCGGAACGCTATGCCGAGCTCTACAAGCCGGAGGGTCCGATCTTCTTCGCCGGCGAGCATCTCAGCTATGTCCAGTTTTGGCAGGAAGGCGCGGCGCTTTCGTCGCACGCGGCTATGCAGGCGCTTCAGGCGCGGGTTCAGGAACGAGCGTTGACCGAGCGCGCGGCGAAGCGCGGCGCGGCGGTCTGAGGATCGAAGGGAGCGGGATATGCGCAAGACGGCTTTGACGATTCTGGCCCTGGCGATGGCGATGCCTTCGGCGGCCAAGGCCCCGGCGCGGGCTCCGGCCGACGTCGCGGCAGCGGTCGCGGCGCCGGGCAGGCCCAAGGACCGGGTCGATCTCGACGAGGTCAGGAAGCCGGCCGAGGTGCTCCGGTTCATGGGCCTGAAGCGGGGCGACCGGGTCCTCGATTACTTCGCCGGCACCGGCTATTATTCCGAGATCATGGCCCGCGCGGTCGGGCCGAAGGGCCTTGTCCTCGCCTGGAACTCGTCCAGCTTCCAGTCGGACAAGGTCAAGCAGGCTCTCGACGACATCAAGAGCCGGAACGCCAATTTCGGTTATTTCACCAGTCCGGCGACGGCGATCGCTTTCCCCAAGGACGGCTTCGATTTCGCCATGCTGCACCTCGTCTACCACGACACCTATTGGGAGAGCGCCCAATACAAGGTGCCGAGGATCGACCCCAACAGCGTCGTCCAGGCGCTGTGGTACACGGTGAAGCCCGGCGGCACCGTCGCGGTCGTCGACCATGTCGCCACGGCCGGCGGCGACACGCGCGAGGTGGTCGAGAAGCTCCACCGCATCGACCCGGCGACCGTTCGCGCCGATTTCGAGCGGGCCGGATTCGTCCTGGAGGCCCAGTCGGACATTCTCAAAGTCGCGGAGGATCACAGCAAGAACGTGTTCGATCCCGGCATCCGCGGCCGGACCGACCGCTTCATGTTCAGGTTCAGGAAGCCGGCCCGCTAGGCTTGCGTTCCTCAGGGATAGAGCTGAGTTCCCTCGATCTCCCTCAGCTTGCGGTCAAGCCAGCGCGTATCGTGGGCGACCGTGAAGCCGATATAGTCCCCCCAGGCGAGCAGCCGTTCCCCGACGCTGCCCAGCACGTCCTGCGGGTCGGAATCCACATTTCCGCGGAACTTGACCAGCAGCACCTGCTGACGGGCGCCGTCGCTGACCAGGTATCGCCAGCCGACATGCACGGCCTGGACGCCGGGGATCCCGTCGACGCTCCGCCGGAACTCGGCCCGCTCCTCATCGCTGAGGTCCGGCGCCTCGATCGCTGAGTCGGGGCGAAGGGTTCGGAATTCCGCCTCGGCGGCCGCGGCCGCCTCCAGCGCTTGGTCGAGCCTGGAACGCGCGCCGGCGGCGGCTTCCCAGTCGCCCCGGGCTTCGTAAAAGGCCTCCAGCGCCTGATAGGCGGCCGGGCGCAGTCGAGGGTCCTTTGCCGAGGCCGATTCGACCAGCGTTACTCCGCCGCAATCCCCCAGCCGAAGCCGGTAGAGGCCGGCGAACCATCTCGCCGCCTCGTCGTCGGGATGATCGGCGGCGATCGAGTCGTACAGCGTCAACGCCCCCTGCTCCCCTTCGATCGCTGCAACGAGCTCGGCTTGCCGATGACGCTGTTCGAGCGTGAGCGGTCCGGATTCGGCAAGCTCGCGCAGCGAGCCTAGCTCTTCGACGTCTCGCCGGCGCTGCTCCCTTGCCTCCGCGATCCAGTCGGCCGCTTCCGCCCACCAACTTTGGTCGAACTCCTCGGCGAGCGAGCCCGCCCTGCTTCCGAGCAGGGCCTCCGCCGCCGTTCGAACGGGCGGCGGCGGTATATCGGCAGCCGCGCCGAGCGCCGCCAGACGGTCGGCCAGGCTCGGATGCGTGTCCTCGAGGCCGGTCGATCGCGCGAGACCGCGGGACAGGCTTCGCCGGGCCCGGGTTTCGTCGGCCTCGCGAAGCCAGCGGGACTGGACCGCGAACGGGCCCCGGATAGGCGCCGGGGCCTTGACCACCTCCTCCCAATAGCCGCTCCAGCCGGCATCCATGCGCTCGGTCTGGACGGCCAGGCGGATCAGCGCCGCGGCGATCGAATCGGGCGACGTCGCCTCGGCCGCGGTTCGGTCCGCCTCATATTCGTGAGACCGCGCCAGCACGAAGCTGTAGGCATTGAACCAGGGGCCGTACCAGGCGAAGAAGCGGCGCAGCAGATTGGCCGAATGGCCCGCCTGAAGCCGTTCCGAAAGCTGCGCCCAGACCATTCGGACTCGGTAGACGAGCGCCGCGAGATGGCCGTGCCGGCCGGCGAAATGGCCAAGCTCGTGGGCGATGACGGCGGCCGCCTCCGCCTCCGACAGCCCCTCGAGCAGGGGGAGGCCCACAACCAGATAATTGCGGTACCAGCCGAGGAAGCCCAGCCGCGGGGTCTGGACGATCGCCGCGTTGAAGTCGCGAGTGACCAGCACCTCGTGAATCCTCGGGCCGCCGATCCTCGAGCGCAGCCGGGCAATCAGCTCGAACAGCTCCGGCGCTTCGTCGAGCGCGAGCGAGCGGCCTTGCGGCGGCTCGAACGGGACCCAGAGCGAGCGCACCACGGCCCAGCCGATCACCGCCGCGACCACGCCAAGCTTGGCGAAGAGGAGGTTCATGTGGCCGAACATGGCCGCGTAGAGGAGGCCCGCGACCGTGGCGGCGCAGATCGCGACGAGGGCGAGGACCACCGCATAGCCAAGCGCGGCGGCGAGCACGACCCGGCGCCGGTAGCCGGCCGGATCGCTTCGCGCGGTCCGGCTGAGCCGTTCGACGAGCGAGCGATAGCGTTCGTCGACCCGGGCCCCGGCGCCCCAGGCCCCGGCCGGCTCCTCAGCTACCACGAGCTCGCGTTCCCCCGCGAAAAGCCCCGCCATGGCCCGTCCCCTGCAAGGAAGGCATCAAACCCGCCGCCGCGACCCGCGTCAAGCGGCCCGGCTCGACCAAGTTCCCGGACTTTTCGACAAACGGCGCTTGCAACCTGCTACTTTGTGGCATGCTACAGGTGTAGCAGCAAGGACGCCCGAGTCGATGATCGCAAGCCTGCCGCGCCGCGAGCGCGAGATATTCGAGATTTTGTGCAGCGCCGGCGAGGCGACCGCCGCCGACGTGCGCCGGGCGATGGCCGATCCGCCCAGCCATTCGGCGGTCCGGACGATGCTTGCCCGGCTCGAGGCGAAGGGGCTGGTCAGGCACCGCGCCGAGGAGCAGACCTATGTCTACAAGAGCGTCCCGCAGCCCGCGAAGGTCCGCGAGACGGCGCTCCGCCAGATGGTCAAAACCTTTTTCGACGGGTCGGCAGCGAACGCCGCGACGGCCCTTCTCGGCCTTTCCCAATCGCTGAAGCCCGAAGAGCTCGACGCGCTGCAACGCGCGATCGACGAGGCAAAGGAGCGCGACCAATGAGCTACGACTTCCTGATCGAGATGGCCTGGAAATCCGCGGCGATCGCCGGCGCGGCCCTGCTTCTGGCGGCGATGCTTCGCTCGCGGGCGGCGGCGGACCGAGGCGCGGTGCTCAAGATCGCGGTCGCTTTGCTGCTCGCGCTCCCCGCCATCGCCTTGTTCGCTCCGGCGCTCCGGATCGAGACCCCCGCCGCCGCTCCGGCGCCGGTCGTCGCCGGCGCTCCGCTTACGTCCGCGACGCTGCCGCAGCTCACGGCGGCTCCGGCGACGACGGCCGAACTTCCAGCCGCGGCGGCGTCGCCGGCCGGCGGGGACTGGGACGATCCGAGCCTGCTCTTCTTCCTCCTCTATGTCGGCGGAGTGCTGATGGTCGGCGGACGGCTGCTCGCCGGGCTGTGGACGCTGAGGCGCTGGACCCGGGCCGCCGCCGAGGTCGAGGCGCCGGAATGGCGGGCCGCGCTCGCCCGCGCCGGCGGCGACTCGCTCGGCATCCGGCTTCTCGCCAGCGACGAGGCGAGCTCGCCGCTGAGCTGGGGTCTGCGCCGCCCGGTCATCCTGCTCGACCGCGACACACTTCGCACTCCGAACGAGGCCGACGCCATCCTCGCCCACGAGGTCGCCCACATCGCCCGGCGCGACTGGCCGTCGCTGATCCTGTCGAGGCTCGCGGTCGCGCTCTTCTGGTTCAATCCCCTGGTCTGGAGGCTCGACCGCGAGGTCGCCCAGCAGGCCGAGGAAGCCGCCGACAGCGCCGCCGCCGCCAGGGTCGAGCCCGCGCGCTACGCCCAGACCCTGCTCGACTGGGCGCGGCTGAGCGGCCGCTCCGCCCTCCCCGCCAACGCCATCGCCGCCGGCGAGCCGGGACTGTCGCGGCGGGTCAGGGCGATCCTCGACGGCCGGGTTGCCCGGCGCTCGGGCTCCGCCTGGGCGGTCGCGGCGATGCTCGGCTGCGCCGCCTTCGCGGCCCCGGTCGCGGCGCTGGAGTTCGTTCCGGAGGCCCCCGAGGCCCCCGAGGCGCCCGACGCTCCGCTGGCGCCGCCGGCGCCCTTGGCCGCCGTGGCGCCGATGCCCGCGCCGGCCGTCACGGCACGGGGAATCGCGCCCCGGGCGCCCGCTCCCCTGGTCCCGCCCGCTCCGGCCGCGGCGCCGCTCGCTCCGCTTGCCGCCCTCGCGCCGATGGCGGCGGGCCGGCCGATGGCCGTGCCGCTCCCGCCGGTCGCCCTGGCCGCGATGCAGGCGCGGCCGCCTCGTCCGCCCCGGGCTCCGCGCGCGCCTTATGTCGACGGCGCCGCGATCGAGGCCGAGGTCCAGCGCGCGGTCGAAGAGGCGATGCGTTCGGTCGATATCTCCGCCATCTCGAGCCGGGCCGCCGGAGAGGCCGCGGCCGCCGTGGTCGCGGCGATGAAGCACGGCGCGGTCGGAATGGAGGCCGGGGCGCGAAGCATGGAGGCGGGCGCCGAGCGGATGCGCGCCGAGGCCGCCCGGCTCAGGAGCAGCAAGGCCTATAGGGAGGACGTGATCCGCCGCAACGCCGCGCGCGGCGAGCGGGTCACTCACGAGGAGCTGCTCGAGGCCGCCGACGAGATGGAGGACGGCGCCAAGGAGATGAGGGACGGCGCCAAGGAGATGCGCGAAGCCGCCGAGGACATGCGGCGGGGCAAGCACGACTGATCTTGCCTCTCCATGCGAAGCATGGGGAGGGGGACCACCTGAAGGGTGGTGGAGGGGTAGCTCGCGCAGGCCCGTGACAATTACCCCTCCACCACCTTCGGTGGTCCCCCTCCCCATCGCGTTGCGATGGGGAGGCAGCATCGCTAGCGTGGGGAAATGTACCCACGCGTCCTCGCCGTCATAGCCCTCGCCCTATGGAGCTGCGCCTCGGCGCGAACTGCGCCCGCCTACGATACCGTCATCCGCGGCGGCACCATCTACGACGGCGGCGGCGGCGCGCCTTATACGGGCGACGTCGCCATCAAGGGCGACCGCATCGCCGCCGTCGCTCCGCATATCCCGGGCAAGGGCCGCGCCGAGATCGACGCTCGCGGCCTCGCCGTCGCGCCCGGCTTCATCAACATGCTGAGCTGGGCCGCCGAGCCGCTGATCCGCGACGGCCGGGCGCTAAGCGACATCCGCCAGGGCGTCACCCTCGAGGTGATGGGCGAGGGCTGGTCGATGGGACCGTTCAGCCCGGCCCAGAAAGCCGAGGCCGAGGCGGAGCAGACGATCGTCCCGCGCTATAAGATCGGCTGGACGACCCTCGGCGAGTTCCTCGACTTCCTCGAGAGGAAGGGGGTCAGCGTCAACGTCGCGTCGATGGTCGGCGCCTCCACCGTCCGGGTCCACGAGCTCGGCCGCAACGACGTCGATCCAACGCCGGAGCAGCTGGCCCGGATGCGGGCCCTGGTCCGCCAGGCGATGGACGAGGGCGCGATGGGAGTGGGCTCGTCGCTCATCTACGTTCCCGCCGTCTACGCCGAGACCGACGAGCTCGTCGCCCTGGCGAGCGAGGCGGGCCGCTGCGGCGGAATGTACATCAGCCACATGCGCAGCGAGAGCAGCCGGCTGCTCGAGGCGATCGACGAGCTGGTCGAGATCAGCCGCCGCTCCGGCGCCCGAGCCGAAATCTATCATCTCAAGGCCGCCGGCCGCTCCAACTGGCCGCTGATGGAGCCGGCGCTCGCCCGGATCGAGGCGGCCCGGGCCGCGGGGGTAACGGTGACCGCCGACATGTATCTCTACAGCGCCTCGGGCACCGGCCTCGACTCCACCCTTCCGCTCTGGGTGCGCGAGGGCGGGACTCAGGCGATGCTCGCCCGGCTCAGGGATCCGGCGGTGCGGGCCCGGGTCGTCGCCGACATGAAAGGCGGGTCTCGCGACTGGACGACGGTGCAGCCGGTCGGCTTCGCCAACCCGGCGCTTCGCGCCTACGTCGGCAAGCGCCTGCCCGAGATCGCCGCGCTTCGCGGCAAGGGCGTCGAGGAGACCGCGGTCGACCTGATCGCCGAGGACCGAAGCCCGGTCGGAACCGTCTTCCACTCCATCTCCGAGGACAATCTGCGCAAGGTGCTGGCCCGGCCCTGGGTCAGCTTCGGCTCCGACGCGGCGGCGATCGCGACCGAGCCGCCCTTCACCGACAAGGAAGTCCACCCCCGCACCTACGGCAATTTCGCCCGGCTGCTCGGCCGCTACGTCCGCGAGCAGAGAGCGATCGGCCTGGCCGAGGCGGTCCGGCGGCTGACCTCGCTTCCGGCGGACAATCTGAGGATATCCGGGCGCGGCCGGCTGAAGCGGGGCCTGTACGCCGATCTCGCCATCTTCGATCCGGCGAAGGTCGCCGACCGCGCCACCTATGAGAAACCGCACCAATATGCCGTTGGAATGCGCCACGTCTTCGTCAACGGGGTGGCGGTTCTGAAGGACGGCGAGCATACCGGCGCGAAGCCGGGGCGGTTCGTCCACGGGCCGGGTTGGGGGAAATGCAAATGAAGACAGCGAGCACCTTGAATCCTCCCCGCGGTTTCGCGGGGAGGGGGACCAGGCGAAGCCTGGTGGAGGGGTTCTTGCGGACTCCGAAGGACCCCTCCACTGCGCTTCGCGCGGTCCCCCTCCCCCGGAAATCCGGGGGAGGAATTTTGGCCTCCACCCTCGCCCTGCTCCTCGCCGCCTGCGCCACCACGTCCTCCGGCCCGAGCTACGACACCGTCATCCGCGGCGGCACCATCTACGACGGCAGCGGCTCCGCGCCCTACACGGGCGACGTCGGCCTTCGCGGCGACCGAATCGCTTTCGTCGGCCCCCGCCTCGACGGCTCTGCCCGTAAGGAGATCGACGCGACCGGGCTCGCCGTCGCCCCAGGCTTCATCAACATGCTCAGCTGGGCGAACGAGTCGCTGCTCGCCGACCCGAAGGGCCAGAGCGACATCCGCCAGGGCGTCACGCTCGAAGTGATGGGCGAGGGCGAGTCGATGGGGCCGCTGTCCCGGCAGATGATATTGGACCAGACGCAGCGGCAGGGCGACATACGCTACATCGTCGATTGGACGACGCTAGGCGGCTACCTCTCGAAGCTGGAGAAGACCGGCGTCTCGCCCAACGTCGCCAGCTTCGTCGGGGCGAGCACGGTGCGGGTCCACGAGCTCGGCGAGGCCGATGTCGATCCCACCCCGGCGCAGCTCGACCGGATGCGCGCGCTGGTGCGCGAGGCGATGAACGAGGGCGCGATGGGGGTCGGCTCCTCGCTCATCTACGCGCCGGACTTCTTCGCCGAGACTCCGGAGCTGATCGCCCTGGTGACCGAGGCCGGCAAGTGCGGCGGAATGTATATCAGCCACATACGCGACGAAGGGCCTAAATTGCTCGAGGCGATCGACGAGCTGGTGGCGATCTCCGAGGCTTCCGGCGCTCCGGCCGAAATCTACCATTTCAAGCAATCGGGCCGGCCGAACTGGGGCAAGATCGACGCGGCCATCGCCCGGGTCGAGGCCGCCCGGGCGCGCGGCCTCAGGATCACCGCCGACATGTACACCTATCCCGCCAGCTCGACGGGGCTCGACGCGTCGATGCCCCTCTGGATCCAGGAAGGCGGGATCGAGAAGTGGGTGGCGCGGCTCAAGGATCCGGCGCAGCGCGCCCGGGTGCTCGCCGAGATGCGGTCGGGCGCTTCTGAGGACAGCGCGCTGGTCGTCAACGAGCCCTCCAAGGTGCTTCTCCTCGGCTTCAAGAACCCGGCTCTGAAGCCGCTCACCGGCAAGACCCTGGAGGAGGTGGCGAGGGCGCGCGGCAAGACGCCCGAGGAGACCGTCGCCGACCTCATCGTCGAGGACAACAGCCGGATCCAGGTCGCCTATTTCTCGATGAGCGAGGACAATGTGCGGCGCGAGGTCGCTCTGCCCTGGATGAGCTTCGGCTCCGACGCCTCGGCGCAGGCGCCCGAGGGCGTGTTCCTGAAGTCGAGCACCCACCCGCGCGCCTACGGCAATTTCGCCCGGGTGCTCGGCAAGTTCGCCCGCGACGAGAAAGCGGTGACTTTGCAGGATGCGATCCGGAGGATGACCTCCTATCCCGCGGGCAATCTCGGCCTCAAGGACCGCGGCGCGCTCAGGCCCGGCCATTTCGCCGACCTCGCCATCTTCGACCCGGCCACGATCCGCGACAACGCCACCTTCCCGAAGCCGCAGCAATACGCCACCGGCATGCGCCACGTTTTCGTCAACGGGGTGCAGGTGCTGAGGGACGGCGAGCATACGGGGGCGACTCCGGGGCGCTTCGTGAAGGGTCCGGGGGCGGGCAAATGCCCGCCCGCGTAGCGGGTCTCGACCGTAGATTGTCTCACGCGAAGGACGCGAAGAACGCGAAGGCAATCTCTGTTCGCTGGGCCCCTTCGCGTTCTTCGCGCGCCCTTCGCGTGAACAATAAGGCGCCTCCGGCGATCCCGAGCGACCCGAAAAGGGCATGACCCCTTTGCAAATGGCAGGAGGAAAGAATGCGCAAGATTATCGGAGCCTGCTTCGTCTCGCTCGACGGGGTGATGCAGGCACCCGGCGGCCCCGACGAGGACCCGACCGGCGGTTTCGAGCTCGGCGGCTGGCTGGCGTCTTTCTTCGACGAGGCCGTCGGCGAGCAGATCGGCAAGCTTTTCACGCCGCCCTTCGACCTCCTGCTCGGCCGGCGGACCTACGACATCTTCGCCGCTTTCTGGCCCTATAATGCGAGCGAGCCGGACGGGATCGGACAGCTTTTCGATCGCGCCTCGAAATATGTCGTGACCCGCGGCGACCAGCCGCTCGAATGGCGCAACAGCCACCGAGTCGAAAGCCTCGACGCCCTCGCGGAGCTGAAGCGAGGGGAGGGGCCGGACCTGATCATCCAGGGCAGCGGAACGCTCTATCCGCCATTGCTGGAGGCCGGACTGATCGACCGGCTGATCCTGATGACCTTTCCGGTCATCCTCGGCTCCGGCAAGCGCGTGTTCGGCGACGGTACCGCCCCGGCCGCGATGCGGATGGTGGAGCATCGGGTCACGCCGCGCGGCAATATCATCGCCGCCTACGAACCGGACGGCGCGGTCGAGCCCGGCAGCTTCGCCACGCAGGAGCCGAGCGCCGCCGAACTCGAGCGTCGCCGGAAGATGGAAGACGGCATCTGGTGAGCGGCGGAGAGGGCTGCTGCCGATTGCCCTTTCGTACTATTTATGTTCTAACTCGCACGTGGAAAATTCGCTTGCTCGATGGCGTCTTGGGGAATTCGACAGGCCCGGCTTCGCCCTCGCGCGCGCGCGCGCGCGCGCGAGGGCGACTGACTTTCCCGAACTTTGTCCGATTTCGGACAACGCTTCCGCGAGCGCGGCCGGCAACCGAACCTCTCCCGAACGGTTGGGTGATCGACCTGTCGGGAGCCGCCGCATGAGATTGCTCGCCTTCGTCGCTCCGCTCCTCCTCGCCGCCTGCGCCTCGGCGCCCGCCGGGCCGAGCGCCGCTCCGCGAATCGACCCCGCCCGCATGTCGAACATGATCCGGACCCTCGCTTCGGACGAATATGAAGGCCGGGCGCCGGGGACCGCGGGGGAGGCGAAGACGATCGCCTATATCGCGGAGCAGTTCCGCCTCGCCGGCCTCGAGCCGGCGGGGGAGGACGGCGGCTGGACCCAGCGCGTGCCGCTGGTGCGCACCCAGCTCGACAAGGGCGGCTCGGTGTCCGTCACGACGAAGGACCGGTCGATCCCCTTGCGGGTTCCGGAGGACGTCTACCTGTCGACCGTCCGCGAGACCCGGCGGGCCCGGATCGAAGGCGCTCCGATGGTCTTCGTCGGCTACGGAGTCGACGCGCCTGAGCGGCCGTGGGACGATTTCAAGGGGGCCGACCTCAACGGCAAGGTCGCGGTCTTCCTCGTCAACGATCCCGATTTCGAGGCGGCGGCGAGCGATCCGGTGGCGGGCCGCTTCGGCGGTCAGGCGATGACCTATTACGGCCGCTGGACCTACAAGTTCGAGGAGGCGGCGCGGCGCGGAGCGATCGCGGCGCTCGTCGTCCACGAGACCGCGGGCGCCGGCTACGGCTGGAACACGGTGCAGGCGCCCGGCGGCGAGAATTACAACATCGTGCTGAAGCCGGGAGCGCCTCAGCCGGTGCTTCTCCAGGGCTGGATCCAGCGAAGCGCGACCGAGGAGATCTTCCGCCGCGCCGGCCTCGATTTCGAGTCGGCGAAGCGACTGGCCCGGACGGCAGCCTTCCGTCCGATCGAGCTCGGCGCCCGCTTTTCAGCCGATTTCGGGGTCGGGGCGACCCGGGTCGAGAGCCACAATGTGCTCGGCAAGATCGCCGGCTCAAAGCGGCCGGACGAGACGATCTGGTTCGCCGGCCATTGGGACGCCTATGGGATGGGAGCGCCCGACGCCCGCGGCAAGCGGGTCCGGCCGGGCGCGCTCGACGACGCTTCGGGGATCGCCGGGGTGGTCGAGCTCGCCCGAGCGTTCAGGGCCGGGCCCCGGCCCGAACGGACCCTGGTCTTCGCCGCCTGGACGGCGGAGGAAAGGGGCCTGCTCGGCGCCGAGCATTATTCGACCAACCCGCTCTTCGCGATGGACAAGGCGGTCGCCAACCTGACCCTCGACACCCTGCAGCCCAACGGCCTCGCCCGCGACGTCGTCCTGATCGGCAAGGGCCAGAGCGACCTCGAGAACCGGCTCGCCGCCGCGGCGGCCCGGCAGGGGCGGACGATCACCCCGGACGCCCGGCCCGAGCGCGGCCTCTTCTACCGGGCCGACCATTTCGCCTTCGCCAAGCGCGGAGTCCCCGTGCTCCTGCTGATGGCGCTGGGCGGCGGAGTCGACCTGGTCGACGGCGGGCGCGAGGCGGGCGACCGCTGGGTCACCGACTTCACCGCCAATTGCTACCACCAGACCTGCGACGAATGGCGAGCGGACCTCGACCTGAGCGGAGCGGCGCAGGACGTCGCCTTGTTCTACGACATCGGCCGCGAGCTGGCCTTCGGGCGCGACTGGCCGCAATGGAGGGCGGAATCGGAATTCAGGGCGATCCGGGAGCGGAGCGAGGCGGCGCGGCGGTAGATGTACCCCTCTCCCGCATTATGCGGGATAGGAGGGGCCCATCGCGCAGCGATGCGCCCGCGGAAAGTGGGAGAGGAGAAATGCTCTCAATGCGAAGCCGCCCCCGCCGCCGGAATCTCGTCCAGATACCGGCCGCTGTTGGCGAACTCCGCCTTGACGGTCGATTGCGGCAACCGGTCGTTGACCGGAGCGGGCGGCGCCTCGGTGACCAGGTTCGGCGAGGCCGCCGAGGGCACCGGCAGGGCGAAGCTCGCGAGATCGACCGGAGAGGCCAGGGTGGCCCGCGCCGGCCGGCCGAGGTTGATCGGCAGCCGAGCCGCCATCACCGTCGCCGGCGAGGGCTCGTGGCCGCGATAGGCCTGGCTGAAGGCCGCGGGTCCGCCCCAGACGCCCGGCATGCGGTAGAAGATGTGGTTGCCGATGACTGTGGCCTTGGCGAGCCGGAAGGCCCAGTCGGGAAGGACCTGCTGGGTATGGTAGTTGGTGGCCAGGCCTACTGGCGCGAAGACATAGCCGGCGAGCGCCTCGGCGGCGATCCGGCGCGCCCGGGCCCAGTCCTCGCCGAACGGCACCCGGACGAGCGAGCCGTCGCAGGTGAAGGTGAACTGGCAGCCGCCGCCGGCGCGGAGGGGTCCCTGATAGACCACCCCGCAGACGCTGCCCGGATAGGCCGGATGACGGACCCGGTTGAGCACCACCTGGGCGACGGCGCGCTGGCCCTCCTCGCTCTCGGAGCGGGCCTCGTAATAGATCGCCTCGGCGAGGCAGTTGAGCGAGCGGACCTGGTCCGCCGGCCCGGCGGCGCGAAAGACGGTCGAGGACGCCCGGGGGTTGGCCTCGGCGGAGAAGGGGATGGTGGCGTTGATCCGAAGGGCCTCGGTCGGCGCGACGTCGCGCAGGACCATCGGCTCGGGCTGCGGCGCCCGGGCGAGCGCTTTGGCGTCGGCGAGGGTGTCGACCGGCGCCGGCGCGGCCTGGAGGGGCAGGCAGGAGGCAGTGGCGAGCAGGGTCGCGCAGCAGGCGATTTCCCGCCCCCGCCATCGAAGCGCCTCTCCCAACGCCTTGAAATATATGGAATCCCGCAAAGCCAACCTGATCCTCGTCACCTGTTCGAGATGCTCGCCTAGCTTCCGATAGCTAATAATGTTGCACCAGTGCGCCCCCCATATTCCCGCTGTCCCATCGTGGGACGGAGCGGAGGCGGCGGTTAAGCGGCTGGGACGCTCCTTTTCTTCGGAGCCTATTGGCCGGTGGGGACGTTTGAGGGGCCTGATCCCTGTTAAGCGGCGGTGTGTAGATGCGTAAGATTCTGGCGTGCGTTTCGCTGGCGGCCCTGCTGGCCTCCGGGTGCGACTTCGTGAACACGAGCGGCGGCGGGGGCGGCGGGAGCTCCGGCCAGGTCGTCCAAGTCGATCCCAAGGCGGTCACCCCCGCCGATCTCAAGGCCGCGGTGAGCGACCCACGAGTCAAGAAATTCTACGAGGCGCGGGGCTGGCAGGCGGTGTGGACCGGCGAGCGGGCGAAGGAGCTCAATGCGGCCTTCGAGGACGCCGCCCGCCACGCTATCGACGCCAAGGGCTATGCCGAGAAAGCGACGAAGGGCGCCAGCCCGGCGGAGCGCGAGGCCGGGCTCACCCTCGCCGCCATCGAATATGGCCAGGCTCTCGCCACCGGCGCGGTCGATCCTCACAAATTGTTCGAGGTCTATAGCGTGCCGATGTCGAGGGTCGAAGTGGCCGGCGGCCTCGGCAAGGCTCTCGAGCAGGGCGGAGTCCGCCAGTGGCTGGCAAGCCTCGCTCCGCAGGACGCGGAATATAAGGCGCTGTCCGACGCCTATCTCGCCTACCGGCAGAAGGCCGGACAGGAGCATAAGGCGGTGATCGCCGCGGGCGAGCAGATCAAGCCCGGCAAGAAGGACCCGCGCGTCGCCCAGATCCGCGAGGGACTTCGCGCCAACGGCTATCTCGCCGCCGGGCCCGCCGCCCCGCCCGCCGGGGATCCGAAGGCCCAGGGCGCCAAGGCCAAGGCTTCGGTGCCTGCGGCGGCCGGCGACGTCTACGGCGCCGACATGGTCGCCGCCGTGAAGAAGGTGCAGTCCGATTATGGAATCGAGGCCGACGGCGTGATCGGCAATTCGACCATCGAGGCGCTCAACACCGGCGCCCGCGACCGAGCCCGGATCCTCGCAGTCAACCTCGAGCGCAGGCGCTGGCTCGACCGGGCGCCGCCGCCGACCCGGATCGACGTCAACACCGCCGCCGCCGAGCTCCATTATTACAAGGACGGAACCGAGAAGGACCGGCGCCGGGTCGTCGTCGGCCAGCCCGACTGGGAAACCCCCGAGCTCGGCTCGCCGATCGCCCGCCTCGTCGCCAACCCGCCCTGGACGGTGCCGGAGTCGATCGCCAAGGAGGAGATCCTTCCCAAGGGCGCGGCCTACATGGCCAAAGAGAATATCGTCATGAAGAACGGCAAGCTGGTCCAGCAGCCGGGGCCCAAATCCGCTTTGGGCCTGGTCAAGTTCGACATGATCAACAACCAGCAGATCTACCTTCACGACACGCCCGCCAAGGCGCTGTTCGCCTCGACCCAGCGCCACGCCAGCCACGGCTGCTCGAGGGTCGAGAATGCCGTCGAGTTCGCCCGGCTGCTCGCCCAGGACGACGGCAAGCTCGAGGCGTTCGACAAGGCGATGGCGACCAAGGAGGAGACTGCCGTCGAGCTGTCGAACAAGATCCCGGTACGGCTGCTCTACCACAGCGCCTATGTCGACGGTGGCCGGGTCGTCTTCCGGACCGACCCGTACGCCTGGGACGACAAGGTCGCCGCCGCCCTCGGCCTCGGCGGCCCGGTCCGGCCGCGGGTCAAGGTCAAGGTCGACGATATCGGGCCGTGAAATTGCCTCCCCGCGAGCGAAGCTCGCGGGGAGGGGGACCACCGAAGGTGGTGGAGGGGTGAACTAGCGCAGGCCTGTTCCAGGTCACCCCTCCACCATGCTGCGCATGGTCCCCCTCCCCATCTGCGATGGGGAGGCAAATCTCGTTCGTCGACCGCAGAATGCCGTTCGTCGGAACAGCTGGCGCTTTGCAGAACCGTTGCGGCGCCGTGTCGAAGCGCGGGCGCGCGCCGGCACGAGGCGGGCTAGGTCAAATCCAGCGACGCGGGACCCGGCACCCGTCTCATCCCCGGGAAGGGGTCCCGCGCCGCACCCGTTTCGAGGACAAGGATGAAGACCATGAACCGTATGCTTTCCGCCATCGCCGCCCTCGCCGTCACGGCGGGCACGCTCACTCTCGCGGCTCCGGCCTATGCCGGTCCCCGCGAAGAGGCCCTCAGCATCAGCATCGAGGGGCTGAACCCGGCCAATCCCGCCGACGTCGCCCAGATCGACCGCAAGGTACGCACCGCCGCCCGCAACCTTTGCGGATCCGACCTGATCCAGCCGGTCGGAATGAGGGCCAAGGCGGCGGCCTGCGAGGAAGCCGTCGTCGCGGACGCCCGAAGCGCGGTCCGGCTCGCCGCCGCCCGGCAGGCGACCCCGTTCCGGCTCGCCCTGCGCGCCCGCTGACCCTTATCGAGCAACCTGGCTCGCCGGGCGTCCGCTACCCCTTTAGCGGCGCCCGGCGAGCCCTTTTGCGTTGGCGAGGTAGAGCCGCCCGACCTTCTGCTCGCCGCCGTCGGCGAGGCTCGCCCACCAGCGGCCGCTCTCGTCGCGCCTGAGGCCGGTGACGAAATCGCGGCGGACGATGGCCGAGCGATGAAGCCGGACGAACCGGGCCGGGTCGAGCTCCGCCTCCAGCTTGCCGATCGTGTGGTTGATCAGCCAGCTTCGCTTGCCGACGTGGAGCCGCATATAATCGCGCTCGGCGCTCACCCGGTCGACGTGGGCCGCCGAAAGGCGCACCAGGCCCCGCGCCTCCGAGACCCAGAATTCCTCGACGAAGACGGAGCCCTTGCCCTCGCCGGCCGGAGCTTCGACCCGTCCGGCCAGCCGCTCGCGGGCCCGCTCCACGGCTCGCGCCAGCCGTTCCGCAGAGACCGGCTTCATCACATAGTCGACCGCCTCGACATCGAAGGCGGCGACCGCGAACATGTCGAAGGCGGTGACGAAGATCACCACGGGCGGCCTCGGCGTCCTGGCAAGCGCCCGGGCGACGTCGATCCCGTCCATGCCCGGCATGGCGATGTCGAGCAGCACCGCGTCGGGCTGGACCGCCTCGACCATGCGGAGGGCTCCCGCCCCTTCGGACGCGGTCCCGGCCAGGGTAACGCCCTCCATTCGAGCGAGCAGCAGCTGAAGGCGCTCGACGGCGAGCGGTTCGTCGTCGACGACGAGGAATCGAATCGGATCAGGCATGGCTTTCAAATGGCCCTTCGACGTCGCTCAGGACAGGCATGGAGAGGGTAACTCGCCAGCCGCCGCCGGGCAGCGGGCCGTGCTCGCAATCGGCTTCGGCGCCGAAGCGGGCGGTGAGCCGTTCGCAGACGTTGACCAGGCCGACTCCGGTGCCGTGCTCGCTGTTCGCCGGGTCGGCCGGCCCTCGATCGTTCTCGACCGTGAGGATGAGCCGGGCATCCTCCTCGCGCGCGGCGATGGCCAGCCGCACCGGCTCGGCGGTGCGGGCAACGCCGTGCTTGATTGCGTTCTCGACCAGCGGCTGCAGGATGAGCGGCGGCACCCGGGCGCCGCGAAGGTCGGCCGGAATCTCGATTCGAACGTCGAGCCGCTTGGGGAATCGCGACTTCTCGATGTCGAGGTAGAGCTTCTGGAATTCGATTTCCTGGGCGAGGGTGATGTCCTCGCTCGGATCGAGGGCCAGGCTTGAGCGGAAGAAAGCGGACAGGTTGACGATCATCGCCTCCGCTTCCTCGTCGCGCCGGGCCATGACCAGCGAGGACAGCGAGTTCAACGTATTGAACAGGAAGTGCGGGTTGACCTGGTAGCGCAGCGCTCGGAGCTGAGCTTCCTGGGCGTCGCGCTCGGCACCGGCGGCGCGGCGTTCGGCCGCTCGAAGGCGCGCGGCCGAGCTGATCGCGATGTAGAAGCTCGCCCAGGCCGCGAAGAAGAAATACCAGGTGACGAGGCCGTCGGCGATCAGCCGAACCGCCTTCTTGCGGCGCAGCTGCGGGTCGACGGGCAAGGGGGTGACGATCTGCACCCCTTGCTTGCCGATCCAGACTTCGTCGCGCGCCGTCGAGCCGACGATGGTGGTGCCGTCCGGTCCCCGGCGGATGATGGTGCGTTCCGGCAGCGGTTGCTGAACCCCGAAGGCGAGGTTGAAAGTGGAGAAGATCGCGGCGGCGGGCACGCAGGCGATGGCGGCCGCGACAATCTGGATGCGAACGCTTTCCCGCGCCGCCCGGCTCAACACGAAATAGATCAGGAAGGTGAGAATAGTCCCGATCACGCAGCCCAGGGCGCGGCCTCCCAACACCGCCATCCTTTCCTCGATCAGCCAGGTGCGGATGACGATGGTCGCGAAATAGAACAGCCAGAAGCCGAGGATCGACGCCGCCGCGAGCGGCAGATCGGGCAGGCGCCGATGCGCGCGATAATCGATGAAGCTCTCCATCCCGCCGCCCTCTTACCCGCTCTTGCTCATTCGTGTCCCCGCCCGCGTGTCGTTTGCAGATGAAGGGAGGCCGTTCGTCGATTTTCCGCCGGGAACGCCGTGCCGTCCCCCAAATGCGGAATTCGAGAAACCTGTGGAAAACTCATTTCGGCTCCGCGAAGTCACTGAATTCGCCGGATTTCGTTCCGACCGCCTGTGGCCCAAGGGTGACAGTCGCGAAGCCCTCTAGCCTGAGTGAACTTTTCTCATTGCCGCCATCTTCGAAACCTGATTCATTTCTGAACGGGGAGCGGGATCTTGGTTAAGCGGTTGGTAACCGTTTGAATCGCATGATCCTCGCCGGGTGAATGAGTGGGAGTGGGATCATGGCGACGAATACGAAGCCGGCCGACGGTGCCCTGACTTTGGTCGAGATGAAAGAGTTCGCGGGTTTTCCGGCGGCGACCCAGCGTTACATCCGCCGCTCGCTCGACGTCGGCCTTGGCCGCCGCGACGCGCTCCGGCGCTGGTCGCGCGACGTCGGTGAAGCCGCTTCGATCCGCGCCCAGGAGCGCATGTACCGGCGCCTCGACCACATCCGCTCGAACGTTCCCGACGACAGCGGCCTCGACGAGATGGAGCCGGTGATGGGGCCTCTGGTCACGATGACCGCCTTCGATCTCGGCCAGGACCGGCTCCCCGATTTCGCATCCTACCGCTTCCTCTATGAGCGGCTGATCGGCGCCGCGGTTCGGCCGTGGCTGCCGGGCGCCTTCTGCGCCGCCGCCGCCCTGCCGCACCTCCATCCGGAGCGGCGCCGGGCGCTTCTCCAGTCGATCAGCGAAGCCGCCGCCACCGCGCCGGGCTGGTCGAACCGCGAGCCGGTCTTCTTCCCCGAGTGGGTCGACAAGGTCGACGTCACCGTCGCGGGATAATTCGCAGTCCCGACCTCTCACGGGACGACGGAGCGGCGGGCCCTCGGGTCCGCCGTTTCCTTTTCAGCCGCTTTACTTGAGCCAGCCCTGCTCGCGATACCAGTCGGCGGTGGCCTTGAGGCCGGTGGGGGTCTTCACCTCCGCCCGCCAGAGGCGCTCGGGCGGACGCTTCTCCGCCGCGACCACCCAGTCGGGATGACAGTAGAGGCCGACCCGGTCGGCGGTAAGCTTGGCCTTGCGGCGGCGGACCAGGCGGTCGAGGCCGGAGGCGAGGCGGATCACCGGCCCGGGGAGCGCCAGGGTCATCGCCCGGCGGCCGTAGATCCGGCCGAGCGTCCGGGCGAAGTGGCGGTGCTGCCACCCGCCCTCGCGGCCGTCGTCGGGCTCGTAGGTCTCGGTCCAGCTGTCGGCATCGTCGAGGGTCGCGAGGATCAGCCGGCACAGATCCTCGACGTGGATGACCGAGAAGCGGCCCCCGGGCGGCAGAGGGACGAGTCCGCGCCGGGCCATCTTGAACAGCTCGAACGTCTCGCGATCGCCTGGCCCGTAAATGGCCGGCGGCCTCAGGATCGTCCAGTCGAGGCCCGAGGCTGCGATGAGCCGCTCGGATCTCGCCTTCGACCAGCCATAATCGGAAAGCCCCGGCTCGCGCGCCGCAAGCGAGGAGATGTGGACGAAGCGCCGAACTCCGGCCTTGCGCGCGGCGTCGATCATGGCGGCGGTGCCTCCGGCGTTCACCGCCTCGAATTCGGCCCGGCCGCGGGCGTTGATGAGGCCTGCAAGGTGGATGACGGCGTCGGCGCCGGCGCACAATTTGACTAGGGTCTCCGGGCGGTCGAGGGCGCCGTCGACCCAGGCGATCTCGTCCTCGGGCGGCTTCCAGCCGCGGGTGAGGGCGCGAACGTCATAGCCCTCGGCGAGAGCGAGGCGAAGCAGGTGCGAGCCGACGAAGCCGGTGCCGCCGGTGACGGCGAGCGTTCGGATCTTTTTTTGATGTCTAGGCACTGAAGCCTGATGCCGTTCGCCCCGAGCGAAGTCGAGGGGCCCGGTCGAGCGAAGCCGAGACGAATTGAGTGTCAGGTCTCGGCTTCGCTCGACGGGGTGTCTCGACTTCGCTCGACACGAACGGATTCCTTGCACTTGCGTCTAGAGGGGGGACCAGTCCTTCTCGGTCTCCTCCGTTTCCGAGGCGGTGACCGCGGCGATGTGGGGGAGAAGCGCGTCCAGCACTGCCTCGATTCCGGCGCCGGTGACTCCGGAGAGGGGGAGGGGCCTCGCGCCCGCTTCGGCCTCGAGCTCGTCCGACAAAGCCGCGATCAGCTCCTCGTCGAGCGTGTCGGACTTGTTGAGCGCGATGACCTCGGGCTTTTCCGAAAGACCGGCGCCATAGGCTTCGAGCTCCTCGCGGACGATCCGGTAGGTTTCCGCCACATCCTCCACCTCGGAATCGACGAGATGGAGCAGCACCCGGCAGCGCTCGATATGGCCGAGGAAGCGGTCGCCGATCCCCGCGCCCTCGGCGGCGCCCTCGATCAGGCCCGGAATGTCGGCGACGACGAACTCGCGCTCGCGGTGGCGGACCACTCCGAGCTTGGGGTGAAGAGTGGTGAACGGATAGGCGCCGACCTTGGCCTGGGCGTTGGTGACCGCGTTGAGGAAGGTCGATTTGCCGGCGTTGGGAAGCCCGACGAGCCCGACGTCGGCGAGCAGCTTGAGGCGAAGCCAGACCCAGGCTTCCTCGCCGGGCCAGCCGGTGCCGTGTTGGCGCGGCGCCCGGTTGGTGGAGGTCTTGTAGCTGGCATTGCCGCGGCCGCCGTCGCCGCCCTTGAGGAAGACCTGGCGCTGGCCCACCCGGGTGAAGTCGGCGAGGACGTGCTCCTTGTCCTCGGAGAGGATCTGGGTGCCGACGGGGACCTTGATCACCAGATCGTCGCCGCCGGCGCCGGTGCGGTTCTGGCCGGCGCCGCCCTTGCCGCGCGGAGCCCGGAAATGCTGGGTATAGCGGAAGTCGATCAGCGTGTTGAGGCCGTCGACCGCCTCGAAGATTATGTCGCCGCCCTTGCCGCCGTCGCCGCCGTCGGGACCGCCATATTCGATATATTTCTCGCGCCGGAAGCCGACCGCGCCGGGGCCGCCGGCGCCGGAGCTGATGAAGATCTTGGCCTGGTCGAGGAAGTGCATGGCGGCCATGTAGGGGATTAATCCCCTTGCCGGAAGGGCAGGAGATGCAAACCCATTGACACATGCAAATGGATTCGCATATGAGATGCTCGAGGAGGACGGCCGTGGCTCGCGACCTGACCAACGAACTCGGCAAGCGGGAACGTCAGATCGTCGAGATCGTCTATCGCCGCGGCCGTGCGACCGCCGCCGAGGTCCTCGCCGACCTACCCGATGCTCCGACTTACTCCAGCGTCCGCGGGATGCTTCGGCACCTCGAGGGCAAGGGCTATCTGCGTCACGAGCGGGATGGCCTGCGCTACGTCTATTCGCCGACTTCGTCGAAGGCCGAAGTGAGCACGTCCGCGCTCTCGCACCTCGTCAAGACGTTCTTCGACGGGTCGATAAGCACCGCAGTGGCGGCACTGCTCGAATCCAAACCCCTGACTCACGACGAATATGAGCGTCTCGCCGAGCTTCTGGACAAGGCGCCGCGGGAGGGCGAACCGTGACCCTTCCCGACCTGGCCGACCCGTTCGCCCTGTTGCTGCGAGCGACCCTGCTGATGGGCGCCGCCTGGGCCGCGGCATCAGCCCTTCGACGGGCCGGGGCCCCGGCCGCCGCGCGACACCTGGCATGGCTGCTCGGCATCGCGGCGTTGCTGGCCTTACCGTTCCTATGGTGGCTTCTTCCCGCTCTGCGCCTGCCGATTCTCCCGGCCGAAGCGGCGACCGCCGCCGCGCCGTCGGCCGCAACGACGCCCTCCGTCCTCGCCGGGCCGATCTCCGCCGAGCCGGCGGCCGGCGTCGGGTGGACCGGCCCGTTGCTCGCCGTCTACCTCGTCGGCGCGGCGAGTTTGCTGCTCCGTCTCGTCGTCGGGCGCCGGATGCTCCGGCGCCTGTGGAGCGAGGCCGGCGCCCCGCGAGGCCAGGAGTGGGAGCAGCTGATATCCCAGCTGACCGGCGAAATGGGGCTGTCCCGGCGAGTCGAGCTGCGCATCTCGCGGCGTCCGGCGGTGCCGATGACGTGGGGAACGCTCGCGCCCAAGGTGCTTCTTCCGGCAGATGCCGTCGAATGGCCGGCGGAGCGGCGGCGCCTAGTTCTGCTCCACGAACTGGCGCACGTCGCCCGCCGCGACAGCTTGAGCCGCTCTCTGGCCTCGCTGGCCTGCGCGCTCTACTGGTTTCATCCCGGAGCGTGGTTCGCCGCTCGGCGGATGCGTATGGAACAGGAGCACGCCGCTGACGATCGCGTGCTTATCGCCGGCGGGTCGGCCCAGGCCTACGCCCACAGCCTCCTCCATCTCGCCAGGGGGATAGGATCGGGACAGCGGTTCGACCAGGCGGCGGCGATGGGCGGCCTGTACCAGCTGGAGCGCCGTCTGGTGTCTATCACAAGCCCGGCTCGGCGGAATCGGCCGGGCGCGGCTTTCCTCTCCTCGTCCGGGCTGTTCGCGGCTCTCGCCACCCTGGTCGTAGCCGCCGGAGTTCCAGTGAGCGCCTCGCCGACGGCCCTCGGCCCGGTGCGCGCGAAACGGGCCGACACCGCCGCGCGCCCGGCGGGCCCGGGAGATCGTCGGGCCACGCCAGCGCGGCGGCCGGCGGGCGGGACGATGGACCGCGTCGAGCGCTTCGTCGGGGAGAGCGACGCCGTTTCGGAATCGCGCGCCGCGGGGGCGGCTCAGGAGCGTGCGGCCCGTCGCGACGACGGTTCGCGCGAGATCG
Source organism: Allosphingosinicella sp. (assembly GCA_036389015.1). Lineage (GTDB taxonomy): Bacteria > Pseudomonadota > Alphaproteobacteria > Sphingomonadales > Sphingomonadaceae > Allosphingosinicella. The sequence goes on from DASVQS010000043.1 coordinate 31,793, forward strand.
AGCCGCCGGTCGAAGAGCCCCGCCGGGACTCGCGAGACTCGCCGGCCTCGGCGGTGCAGTTGCGCGATTACGGCTGGGAGCTGCAGCGCCGGGATTCGCCCGTGGCGATCGGGTCGACGACGGATTCCGCGCGAGCGGCCCGCCTTATCCTGCCGGCGGCGCCCGGCTCCGCCTCGAGCGAGCGGACCGACCCGCCGAGATGGGCTCGAAACGTCCCCCGGCTGGTCCGGGGTCGTCCGCCGACGGGCTCGCCTATCGCATCCCAAGGCCCGGTGGTGCTGTCCTGGTCGATTGACGTCCTCGGGAAGAAATAACCCAACAAGGAGCAAGACGATGAAGTTAAGACTTCCGATCGCGGCCCTCGCGGCCGCGATGGCGACCACTATTGCCTACGCCCAGGAGCCCGAGCCGAAGCATCCCGGCCGCGATGCCGCGGCGGTGCCCGGCTTCAGGGCGGAGTTGCTCGGCGGATATGACGACGACGGCTTCTCCAGCGGCCTGCTCTACGGCGGCCGGATCGGCTACGATTTCAAGATCGGTGACCGCTTCCTGCTCGGTCTCGACGGCGAAATAAACGATGTCGACACCCACCGGACGCTGGACATCGGGACCCAGCCGCCGCTTCGCGCTAAGGACGGTTCGGAAATATATGTAGGCGGCCGCGTCACCTTCGCCCTTTCGAGCCGGTTCCGGCTTTACGGCGGCGCGGGCTATGCCCGGCTAAAGCAGGGGGTATTCGTCCAGACCGAGGTGACTCCGCCGCCGTTCGGGACCTTCGGCGTTCGGCGCTTCACCGTGGACGGCTACCGCCTGAGCGCGGGTGCGCAATTCCTGCTCGGCAAGCGCGCCTTCCTTGGTGCCGAATATCGGGGTTCCATCTATCAGGATTTCGGAAGCAGCCACCGCGACCAATTGGTCGGGAGCCTGGGCATCCGTTTCTAGCCGCCGGCTTTTCTTGCCGGGGCGCTGTTAACCGGACCTCCTCGCCGAACGTCCCTGTCATGACGATTTGGCGAGGAGGCGATCATGAAGTGGACGGTATGGACGGCGGCTGCGGCCGTGCTCGGGGCGCAGCCTGCCGCGGCGGCGCCGCCGGCAAGCGAAGAGATTGCCGAGGCCGCCCAGGCCATGCGCATCGCCGCCGACCGGATCGAGGCCGACTATGTCGACGCCGCCGCGGCGCCGGCCATCGCGGCGCGGCTCCGGGCGGAGGCAAGGACGCTCGGGCGGAGGCCCAGGCAGGGGGACGCCCTGGCCGGGGAGGTCACCGGGCTTCTCCGCGAGATTTCGCGCGATGCCCATTTCAAATTCGGCTACAGCGCGGACGCGATGCCCGCCGGAGCGTTCGATCCGCCCTCGGGGGACGCGGTCGCCGCGGCTAAGGTGCGGACGGCTCGGATCAACAATTTCGGGGTGCTGAAGGCGGAGCGGCTGCCCGGCAACATCGGGCTGATCGATTTCGATCAGTTCACCGACCCGGCCGACATGCGAAGGCCGCTGGCTGCGGCGATGGAGCTCCTGCGCCATTGCGACGCCATGATCCTCGACATGCGCTTCAATGGCGGCGGCCATGCCCGGGGCGCGGCGCTCGCGATCAGCTATTTCCTTCCGGAAACTCCGCAGCGCCTGCTTCTTCGCCTCGAGGGCCGCGACCGCGGCGAGGCGGTCGAGATCCGGACCGAAGCCCGGCTCGAAGCGGAGCGTTTTCTCGGCAAGCCGGTCTACGTGCTGACCGGTCCAGACACTTTTTCCGCCGCCGAGATGTTCGCCTGGACGATCCAGCGCGAGGCGAAGGCGGTCGTGGTCGGAACGAAGACCCGCGGCGGCGGCCATCCCTCGGCCCGGGTCCGGCTGACTCCCCATTACGGGATGATCCTGCCGACCACCCGAACGTCGGCCGCGGCCGGCGGCAGCTGGGAAGGGGTCGGGGTCGTGCCCGATATATCCTCGCCGCCGGCGGACGCCCTGGTGGAGGCGCGGCGGGCGGCGCTGGCCGCCTTGCTTGCCGCCTCGCCCGGGGACATGTTCGCCGACAATTGGCGAAAGCTTCTCGCCGAGCTTCCGGCGGCGCCCGCCTCGAACCAAGGATCCGTCCAATGAACCTGATCGTCGCCGCCGCCGTTGCGGTCGCCTTCGCCGCCATCGTGCTTCTGCAATGGCGCAAGGCCGAGATCGGCCGCCGGGCCGAGGAAGCGCGCTCCGCCCTGCTCGCCCGGCTGACCGACCGGTTCGGCGACAGCGGGGAGTTCATCGCCTTCGCCCGCTCCGCCGAAGGCCGGCTTCTGCTCGGCGGACGCGACCCCGCCGCGGATACGGCGAAGCGGCTGCTTCTGACGGCTCAGGCGGCGGTTCTGCTGGCCGCGCTCGGGATCGCCTTCATCGTCACCGTGCTGACCACGCCGGCCGACGCGGACATCAACCTCCTGAGGGCGGCCGAGGAAGCGCTTTACTGGGGAACGATGTGTCTCGCGCTCGCCGCCGGGCTCGGCATCGCCTATTGGTTCGGCGAGCGGCGGGCCCGCTCCTGGGGGCTTCTTCCGAAGTGACCGACGCCGAGCTGCGCGAGCGGCTCTCCCTTTTTTATGCGGAGCATTGGCGCAAATTGTGGGCCTATGTCGCGCGGATCGGCTCGGATCCCGCCACCGCCGAGGACATCGCCCAGGAGTCCTTCGCCCGCTGGTCGCTGTCCCCGGCGCCCGGATGGGAGGACCGCCGCGCCCGCGCCTATCTCTACGCGATCGCCCATCGCGCCCTGAGCGACCACCGCCGTCGAAGCCGGCGCGAGTCGGTGCTTGAAGAGGATTCGCCCGATCCGGCGCAGCGCCCCGGCGATTTTCCGCTGGCCCGGGTATGGAGTCGGCTGAAGCCGCGCGACCGGCATTTGCTGTGGCTCGCTTATGCGGAGGAATTCTCCCACGAGGAGATCGCCGCGATCACCGGCCTCGGCGCGGCCAGCGTCAAGGTCGTGCTTAGCCGGGCCAGGGAAAAGGCCCGAGCGCTGCTGACGGGAGAAACCGAATGAACGATCCACTGATCAGCGCCTTTCGATCGGAGCGCGACACCCTGGCCGAGCTGGCGCCGGTTGACGATTTCCCGGCGTTGTGGCGCAACGTCGGGGCTCGGCGCGAGAGGAGGCTTCAAGGGCTGCTGGTCCTCGCCGCAGCGGTGCCGACGATTCTGCTCTTCCTTGGCGGAGTGGCGTCGCTGCTCCTCGGAGGAGGGGCGATGTCGGCGGTGCCGCTTCTCGCCGTGGGGTTCTGGCTCGTTGTCGGCGGAGTGGACTTAGCTCCTCTCCGTGCAGGGGAGGGGCACAGCCGCGAAGCGGCGAGGTGAGGGCCCCTATTGTGGAGCCAGTAGGCCCTCACCCTCCCGCTTCGCGGGCCCCTCCCTCTCCCCTACAGGGAGAGGGGTAGGGAAGGCTCAGGGCTCTGATGCCGCGCCGCGTCGCGGGAGAAGATCGTCACGTGGGTGCCGGTGATCATGTCGGGCTCCTTTCGGCAGCGAGGTGGACGAGGTGGCGGGTGGCGATCTCCCGGGCCTGCTCGCGCGGAAGGCCGAGCGCGCTCGCCATCGGCCCGCCCATCAGCGAATCGCCCAGGGCGGCGAGCACCAGCCAGAGAGTCGTCTCATGCACCGGACGGTCCTCATGGCCGGCTCCGAGCTGGTCGACGAGGCGGTGGATGGCGTCGAGGATCGGATCGAGCGCGTCGCGATTGCCGCTGAGGATCATCCAGGCGGCGAGCGCCCCCGCGCCCTCGCGGTCGAAGGCGTCGAAGGTCCGGTCGACGATCTCGCGCGGATCCGCGTCGCCCTGGCGCTCGCGCTCGACGACCCGGGCGATCTCGGCGGTCACCCGCTCGCCGATCAGCCGTGCGAGCTCGCCCTGGAGCCCGGCCGCCGAGCCGAAATGGTGGAGGAGGTTGCCGTGAGTCTTGCCGATCCGGGCCCCGACCGCCTTCAGCGTCACCGCCTGCGGACCCGATTCGATGAGGAGCGCCCGCGCCGCTTCAAGCGCCGCGGCGCGGCTTTCCTCGGGGGACAGGCGTTC